>NZ_JBIWMV010000005.1:0-490574 GCF_044766845.1 Streptomyces sp. NPDC101776
CCGCCTGGTCATCGGCGGTCGCGGACTTGGTCACGGTGTCAGTCACTTGATGTCTCTTCCATGATCATCAATTACACCGGTGAGCGTACAGACCCCGTCCCGGAGAGTTCGGCCAGCCGTGTCTGGGACATGCCTCGCTGCTGGCGCCAGGACCGCACCAGAACGGCGGTGTCGTTCACCGTCCGGCGTCCGCGGTGTAGCGAGGGAGAGCAGCGGTGTCGATCTTCCAGCCCGTGATGGTGACGGTGTCTCCGAAGGCGTAGTGCTACCTATTGTCGTACGTGGGTTCGCCATTGCGGCGCACAGGCGCCCAGTGATGGACAGCGGTCCCGTCCCGGGGGTCGACGATCAGGTAGTGCGGTACGCCCATGGCCGGATAGTCGCGCAGCTTGCCCTCGTAGTCGTTGCCCGGGTTGGACCGAGAAACGATCTCGATCACCAGGTGGCAACGGCGCGGATCGATGGCATCAGTGTCGGCCGTGGCCTCTTCCTCGTCGATCACGACAAGGTCGGGAACCCGCAGGATGCCAAGCCCCACATCCTCCATGTCGGTTTCGAGCATGAGGACCAGATCCGCGTCCAACTGAGGTTCCAACTGGGTACGCAGGCGATGGGCAACGAGCTGGTGCTGCTTCTTCGAGCTCATCGTCATCAGCAGCTGGCCATGACTGATCTCCGGCCAGGCCAGCGGCTCAGGCTTGTCGAAAGCCTCACGGAACTCACGAAGATGCCCGTAAATACGCTGCTCCGTCACACCATCACCCCATATGACGAAATCGTCATGCCCATATGAATTCCCATCACCCCGACTCGCCAGGCACACACCGCATCCGCAGACTCGTAAGGGAACCTGCACGACGGTTCCCACGAGGCGACGCTGCGCCCGCGCACGTGCCCGCTGACCACCTACGACTGCCACACCGGCTGGTCCTCTCTGGAGTCACTGCCGTTGTACGACGTTTCCGCGGGCAGTGTCCCGGAGCGGATGCCGTCCACCCGAGCCACCACGACACACATCGCCTTCCGCCTCCGCCCCCTCATTCAATCCGGCGTGCGGCCAGCGGGCCGCTCCTGAAGAGATGACAGAACTCTTCCATCGCCAGAGGCGGATCCGGAGGGGAACGGCCCGGTCCAACTCGCGAGGATGCAGGGCCTTCCGCCATGGCGCGCGGTGATACGCCCGAGATCCACCAGAAACCGACCGAGCAGGACATGCAGTCGAGTCATCCTATGAATCTCTCCAACTTCCCTCGCTGTCCGCACCATTGACAGTATCGCGGCCCCATTCAATCATCAGACATCCGAGGAATTGGAGCCGCTCATGAGTACGTATCCGAGACGTCAGGTCCTGGGCACCGCGGCCGGAGTCGCCGCAGCAGCAGCCCTTCCCCTCACTTCAGCCACCGCCGCACACGCCGCCGAACTCGTCGCCACCGCGTCCGGACCATGGGTCCCCGTCCCCGAGCCGGTCCCCGTCCCGCTCGACGGCCTCTACGACAACGACGGCATCGACACCGCCTCCGCGCGCGGCGGCGACTTCGACGGCTCGGGCTACACCTTCCCGGGCGAGGAACTCCCCACCGGCCGCGTCGAGGTCGGCGGCATCCCCTTCCTCTTCCCCTCCTCGGCCGCGGGCGCCAAGAACAACGTCGTCGCGATGGGCCAGCGCGTCGAACTGCCCCAGGGGCGCTACCTGTCGGCCGTCTTCCTCACCTCGGGCAGCTACGGCAACGTCTCCGGCAACGCCACCGTCCACTACGCCGACGGCTCCACCACGACCGGCGGTCTCGGCGGCGCCGACTGGTACGCGGCCGGCGGCTCGCTCTTCGCCCCGTACCGCTACCGGCCGGACGGCACAAAGGACCAGCACAGCGTCGGCATCGGGACCTCGGAGGTCTGGCTCGACCCGCAGCGCGAGGCCGTCGCCCTCACCCTCCCGGTCACCAACCCGGCCGAGGCGGGCCGTACTTCCCTGCACGTCTTCGCCCTCTCCCTCCAACCCGCGGCCCAGGGAAGGGCGTTGGCCCTGCGCGACGCCCACTCCACCAACTCACTGCTGGAGTCGTCCGGCGCGCAGAGCATCGAGGCGACGGTCGTGAACGCCGGTACCGTCGCGATCCTCGCGGGCGACGGAGTGTCCGTGCGCGTCGACGCCGAGGGTGCCCGTACGGTCGAGCCCGCCCGCGTCCGTCGACTCGACCCCGGTGAGCAGGCCCGCGTCCGCGTCGGCATCCGCAGCGGTGCCAAGCCCGGCACCGTGCGGGACGGCACGGTGACCGTGACCGGACGCGGAGCCCAAGCGGCGGTCTCCCACGAGCAGTTGACCCTCGGCGTCGCCGACTACCAGCCCACCGAGACCTCCCTCGCCGGCCACCAGGCGCCGTACTGGTTCCAGGGCGCCAAGTTCGGCATCTTCATCCACTGGGGCGTGTACTCGGTGCCCGCCTGGGCGCCGGTCGGGCAGCAGTACGCCGAGTGGTACTGGGACCAGATGCAGGACCCGAACAACCCGACGTACGCCTACCACCGGGACACCTACGGCGAGGGCTTCGCGTACGACGACTTCATCCCGCGCTTCACCGCCGAGAAGTTCGATCCGCGGGCCTGGGTGGAACTGTTCCGGGACGCGGGCGCCCAGTACCACGTGCTCACCTCGAAGCACCACGAGGGCTTCGCGCTGTGGGACACCAAGGTCTCCGACCGCAACGCCGTGAAGATGGGCCCGAAGAGGGATCTGGTCAAAGAACTCTTCGACGCCTCACGCCGTCACACGCCCGAACTCCACCGCGGGCTCTACTTCTCGATGCCGGAGTGGTTCAACCCCGACAACCCGTGGATGGGCCACGCCCCGCGCAATCCGTACACCCTGGAGCCGGTGCCGTACACCGGATACACCGCGGGCAAGGACTTCGTCACGGAGTATCAGGCCCCGCAGATGCTCGAACTCATCCACGGCTACGACCCCGAGCTCATCTGGTGCGACATCGGCGGCGCCAACGACAGCCTCGATGTGCTGGCGGAGTACTTCAACCACGCCAGGAACCGCCGCCGTCCGATCGACGTGACCGTCAACGACCGTTCGGGAATCGCCTTCCACGACTTCACCACGCCCGAGTACACGACGTACGAGAACACGGTCGTCGCCAAGTGGGAGTCCAGCCGAGGCCTCGACCCGTTCAGCTACGGCTACAACCGGGCGACCCCCGACGACGGCTACATGACGGCCGAAGAGGTCGTGCGCAACCTCGTCGACATCGTGTCGAAGAACGGCAACTTCCTTCTCGACATCGGTCCTCGGGCCGACGGCACGATCCCCGAGATCATGCAGGCCCGGCTGCACGAGACCGGCCGCTGGCTGCGCGTCAACGGCGAGGCGATCTACGACACGACGTACTGGTCGAGGATGGCTCAGCTCGGCGACGACCTGAGGTTCACGGTCCGCCCCGACGAGGCCTTCTACATCCACTCGCTGGCGAAACCCGGCGCGAAGCTCACCGTCGAAGCGCCGATCCCGATCCGAACCGGCGACAAGGTGACGATGCTCGGCCACGGCCGCCCTTTGACATGGACGCTCAGTAACGGGGCCCTGGTGATCGACGTCCCCGAGGCTGCGCGCAAGGCGGGGCAGTACGCGTGGGTGTTCAAAGTGCATTGGCGTGCCTGAGACCCGACGGACACCCGGGCACGACCGGTGGTCGCGAAGGCATGACGCCGTTCGCGACACCGACGGGCACAGGTCCTACAAGGCAGGGGCGTAGTTGTCAGGGAAACGCGGTCACACCGCCTGCCGTGCTCAGGGACAGTAGGCGGTGGATCTGGACGGCCGACGATCCGAACCGGTCGTCGTGGCGTGGGCGCCGTCATGGAAGGAGCCGGCACGGTCGCGGCAGACGATCTCGACCTCAGGGTGCTCGCGAAGCCAGGCCGCGAAGGTGCACGCGGTGCGGTCCGCGAGGACGTCGACGGGACGGTGGGTGTTCATGTCGACGAGGATCGTCGCGTAGGTCCGACCGCGGCGCACGGCGAACTCATCCGCGCCCGGACACGGGACGGATTCCGGCGCCGGGACGGACGGTGCGCGCAGCAGGCGGAGCAGTGTGTCCTTGCTGGTGGTTACCGCCAGGCGCCCATGCAGATCGGCTCCCGCTCGTCCGCCCAGAAACAAGGCGATGTCGGTGAGTTGAGTGGTGAGCGCGTTTGTGCGGCGGGCATGTCGACGCGTCAGGTCCGGTATCTGCTCGGCGACCGTCCGACGCCCGCAGCTGCCGTGACCGCACACGAGACGGCGTGCCCGCAGATCGAGTCGCACCTGACGGCCGGCGACGGGACGCTCCGCCAGACACCGCTGGTAATAGCAGTGCAGACGCGAGGATCTCCATCCACATCCCGGACAGGCGGCCGACCCCACCGTCGACCGCACGGTAAGCCGGACCGCGGTGTCCCCAAGAACGACTGCATCGGCAGACGCCCAACCCCCGGAAGAAGAAGGTCGGCGAGGCGAACCACATCCCCCACGCCCAGGTGATGCCCACCTCCTCTTGATCGCCACCACCTCCAGATCAGCGACAGAGCCTCCTCGCGGACTTCGCTCGCCACGGTGTCGTACACCGTGGCGAGCACCTCCGAGTTGCGCACCCGCACTGCGCGGGCGTGCCGATCCACACACCATGACCGAAATGGCCGACTTGGTCCCCGCCTGCCGTCCGGTTCGAGGATCAGCAGCCCCTGCTCCACGCGCCCGCGGGGAGCATCTCCCGGTCGTACGCAGCCGCTACGACAACGTCTTCTGCTCTCCGCACCCATCTGGGCAGTCTCGATGTCGGGCGCTTCCGGCGTGCTGAAGCGCAGGTCCTCTCTGTGGAAGCAGATTCGACAGCAATGTGATCCGTGGCGCGCGGCCCCTTGTGTCAGTTCCCCGTTTCGCGGGTGCGGGTGGTCAGCCCGGAGGTGACCAGGGTGAGCCGGCGGGCGCGAGGTGCTGTCGAACCTCGTGAACAAGGCCAGGACGGGCTGATGCGGCGGCACGGCAGGTGAACTGTCGGCGGGATCACGGGAGTTGACGGGAGGACGGGGTGCGGACCCGGTACCGGAGGCTTCCGGGAGGAGACAGGAACCGAACGACGCGCAGGTCACGCGCATCGACGCGGCCGGCAACGTAGTCACCACCGCGACCACCGGCGAGAACGGCAGCTACGCCTTCACCGACCTGGACGGCGGCGAGTGCACGGTCATGGCGGCCGACCGCCCCCGAAGGCCACCAACCTGACCGTGCGCGGCTCGGGCGTGCAGAGCCACGGCATCGGCCTCTCCCACCCGAGCGGGTGACAGACACCGGGCCGGACGCGCCGGAGGGGAAGGGCCGGGCGACAAGCACTGCCGCACGCCTGGGGAAGGCGCGCTGCTCAACGAGAGCAGGGCCGGCCCGCACTCCTGGCCGTGGCTGCCGTGGTGGTGATGGCGTCGAGCCGGTCCCGGGTTTTCACAAGAATGCCGATGCCGACCTGCGCGTCGATGCGGTCCCGCTCGGCCGACAGCCGGTCGAGCAGTTCAGGGGGCACGTCACCGGTCTCGACACACGGCAGCCGCTCCAGGATCGCCCTGCTCGACAGTCCTGCGGAGTACAGCTGCCGAATCAGCTGGACTCGGTCGACCGCGCTGTCCGGGTACCTCCGCCGGCCGCTGGGGCTGCGAGGCCAGCAAGGTTCTGCTCTTCCTAGCAGCGCAGTGCCCGCACGCTCACGCCCACCCTTGAGGCCAGCTCGCCGATGCGCATCCCCCGTGACCTGGATCACATCACTTGCCTCTGACGTCAATGTCAGGTTCTAGCGTGGCCCGCGAACAACCCGCACAGGAATCACCTCAACACCGCCAGGAGACTCCCCATGAAGATCACCGGTTCCGTCGCCCTCGTCACCGGCGCCAACCGCGGCATCGGCAGGCACTTCGCCCAACAACTCCTGCACCGGGGCGCCACCAAGGTCTACGCGACCGCGCGCACCCCCCACCTCGTCGACCTCCCCGGTGCGGAAGTACTGCGGCTCGACATCACCGATCCGGCTTCGGTCGCCGCCGCGGCGGGCGCGGCCTCGGACGTCACCCTCCTGATCAACAATGCCGGCGTCTTCACCCAGCAGAACCTCGTCACCGGAGATCCCGAGAAGATCCGGCTGGAGATGGACACCAACTACTTCGGCACCCTCAACATGGTCCGCGCGTTCACCCCCGTCCTGGCCGCCAACGGCGGCGGGGCCATCCTCAACGTCCTGTCGGCGATGTCCTGGCTCGCCTACGACGGGGCCAACGCCTACAGCGCGGCGAAGGCGGCGGCGTGGAGCCTCACCAACGGCATCCGCCTCGAACTCGCGGGCCAGGGAACCACGGTGACGGGCCTGCACCTGGCCAGCACCGACACCGACATGATGGCCGGGTGGGACGTGGAGAAGAACGACCCCGCCGACGTCGTGCGCGCCGCCCTCGACGGTATCGAGGCCGGGAAGATGGAGATCCTCGCCGACAACAACAGCGTCCAGCTCAAGGCGGCCCTGTCCGCCGACCCCAGCGTGCTCTATCCGCAGGCGGTTCCCGCCACCTGACCCGTCAGCAGCCGCCCGCCCGGCACGGGGCATGACTGCGTCCTCATGGCCAAGGTGCTGCCGAAAGTAACTGCGGTGGAGCTCCATTCGGCTCTTCCGACCGCTGCTTCACTCACCTCGCCACGGAGACACGGCAGTTGGCGGGGACAGGACGCCTCCTGCGGCGTGCCAGTCGGGTTGCCCTCGACGTGACCGGCGACCAGGAACCGTGGTGATCGCGCCGGCAGTACAGGGCGTCCGCGGTGACCGTGCCGCCGGTCAGGTCGTCGGGCGCCAACGAGGCGTCGAAACAGGTGATTTCATTCGTCTCATGCGGCACCCGCACCTGGATGACGGTGAGGCCGGCGCCTGTGACCGCGGCCAGCAGGTGTGCGGCCGGGACATCCCCGTGGCGCGAGCCGCAGGCGCAATTGCCGTCCGCCTCGAGGGTGTCGCCCAGCCGGATCCGCGCCGAGCAGATCGGCCAGCCCGTCGGGGCAGGCGGCGTTCAGGACCCGGCGGAAGGTCGCCGCACTCGGCACGATGCACACATGGAAGACCGTCGTGGCGCGGGTGCCGAGCCGGGCGAGAGTGTCCTGCAGGGCACTCGCTGCCCATGGGCCGATCGCGGCGAAGGATCAGGCTCCGGTCGGCACCGCCGAGCAGGCCACCAGCCGCGCACTGACGAACTAGTGATGTTGTCCGCGCCGGTGCCGGGGCGGACAGGGTCAACGGTCCGGTCAACCGGTGCTGACGGGTGAGCGACTTGATCGGTCACCGGCATGGACCAGAGCTCCGTCGTTCAGGGACCGGGCCGACCACGCACCGCCATACCGACGTGGCCTGCACACTCATGCGATCACCAGGACCTTGAAACCGCCCTGGGGGTCCGGATCGGACGGCGGAACGCACGAAACGCACGGACTGACGCAGCCGTACGCCTCAGTCCGTCGTCGGGCGCACGGCCGGGCAGACCGTGGTCCGGATGCCGGGAAGCGTGGGGACGGAAGTGCCCGGCGGAACCTGGCGCAGGACGAGTCGGCGCAGGTCCGGCAGGGTTGCGGTCATGGCCGGCAGGTCCGCTTCCGGCGACCAGTCGAGGACGACCGAGCGGACGCCGTCCACCTCGTCGAACCGGACACTTCGCGCACCGGACACCAGGCTCAGATGACGTACCCTCAGCCCGGCCGGGAGGCGGGCCAGGTCGCGCGGGCGTGATTCCAGGCGCAGGCTGTCCAGCCGTACGCCGGACAGACCGGCGAGGTCCAGGCGGGTGGTGATGCCTGCGATGACGAGCCGGGAGAGCCGCAGTTCGCGCAGCGGGGACAGGTCCACGGGCAGGGCACCGGCGTTCCTGGCGCACCGGTCCAGGACGAGGACCCGGAGCGAGCGGCATCCGGACAGGGGGCGCAGGAAGGTCATGTCGTTGTCGCGCAGGGTGAGGCGTCGCAGGTCCGGCAGGGCGGTGAGCGGGGTCAGATCGAAGACGCTGTTGCGCAGGGTCAGAGTGACGATGGACTTCAGGTGGTTGATGTGGTCGATGCGTCGGCCGTTCTGCAGCTCGACGTCGAACCGGCTGAAGTCGATCTCACTGAGCACGTCACGCGCGTATGCCTCGTAGTCCCCGTGCCTGCCCCACGCCTCCAGCAGTTCGTTGATCATCCGTCTCGGGGCGCCGGCCACGGTGTACTGCAGGATCTTCTCCACGGCGCCGGGCGGATTCTCCCAGCGGGCCGCGATCCGGGCCGCCGCGCGCACCACCAGTACGGCCTGCTCGTCATTGACGTTTCTCGGGTCGGGCAGCAGGTCGAGAACGAACGGCCCGGCCGCGGCGAGCTGGTCGGCGGCGGGCCGGTCGCGGGGCGGGATCAGCTCGGCCAGGTCCTCGTTGACCTGGTCGCGTACATCGGGCGAGTCGCCGTCCTGCTGCGGGAGGACGTCGGTCTGCTCCAGGATGGCGGCCGCGAGCAGGAAGAGGGCGTCCTTGTGGGCGGGTTCGGTCCGGCCCCGTTCCAGCAACTGCCGCAGCAGCCAGATCCGTTCGGAGGGGCGTGCGTGCGCGCCCGCCATGACCGCCACGTCGTGCCAGTGCGGCTTGTCGGCGCTGTCCACCAGCAGCGGCAGGTTGTCCTCCTCGACGACCTCCTTCGCCGCGAGGTGGTCCCGGAAGGTCCGGTGGACGAACTCCAGTGAGCCGTCCGGCAGTTCGCGTACGACGCCGCTCTGGTGGGCCAGGTACTGCAACACCTGTTCCGGGTCGCCGTCGCCGCGCAGGCCGAGCATGGACGACTCGACGCGGCGTCGGGCGAGCGCGGGAGTCAGCACCAGCTGGCGGTTGGTGACCAGCCAGAACGCGATCCGCTGGAGGAGTTTCGTCATCCCCTCACCGCGCAGCGGGGGTTCGGGGTCGGTCTCCGGCGCGAACCCGGAACCGGGCCGCTCGCTGTCGTCCGCCGCGCGGTGCCGGCGCCGCAGATGCGGCCAGCGCACCAGGAGCAGGTCGAGCGCGGCGTCGTAGACCTGCTTGCGGTTCTCCGGCAGGTGCTCGGCGCGTTCCAGGTGCAGTGCACACAGCAGTCCGCACAGCAGGGGGTTGGCGCTCATGCCGCGCAGGGCGGGGCGGTTGGAGAGAGTGATGAGCAACTGGCGTTCGCAGCGCGTCAGTTCTCTGCGCACCTCGTCGCCGAGGGCGGTGGCGGGCTGGTCCTCGCGGGCGGCGTCGTGCCAGGAGTGGACGTACTGGTCGATGCTGTGGCGACTCATCGGCAGCAGGTCGTAGCGCTGGAAACCGCGGTCCGCCCACCACTGTTCGGCCACGACGGAGGGGCGGGTGGTGACGATGCACCGGGTGCCGGGGTGCGCGTCCACGTGCTCGTCGACCCAGTCCTCGACGTGCACCCGTTCCCGCGGAGGTATCTCGTCCAGGCCGTCCAGGAGCAGCACCACGCGGCCGGCCGTCAGCATGCGCCGTACCCAGCCGGCCGGCATCTCCGGGCGCAGCACGGGGGCGATCAACTGGTCCAGGGAGGGCGGCCGGCCGCCGCCGAACCGGGCCAGTTCGAGGACGAACGGCACGGGTGCCCGGTCGCCCGTGTCGCCCGTGTCGTCGGCGGGCCGCGCGGCCCGCACGCCCAGCCAGCGCAGCAGTGTGCTCTTGCCCGAGCCGGCCACCCCGCGCACCAGGGCACGCTCCTGGTCGCCGAGGGCCTGGTCGGCGCGGACTCCGGCGGACACGGCGTTCTTCGGCTCGTCGCCGGTGTCCCGCGGGCTCACCGTCAGGGGGACGTAGCCCGTCGCGAAGGTGTGACGGCGCGGTATGCCGCGCGGGTCGACGCCGAAGAACTCGAAGCGGTTCAGGGTACGGGCCATGAAGGCGCGGTACCTGGCCGCGAACTCCTCGTCCGCCCGGTCGGCGGCGGGTAGGACGTCGGGCAGTTGGGTGGACCGCTCGGGGACCGGCAGCAACTGCCGTATTCCGGGGGCGAGTCCGTCCAGCGCGAGGTCGAACCGCGCGGCGGTCAGGACACCCAGGTCGTCCCCCGGGTGGTGCTTGGTGACCACGCCGACGATCCGGTCCTCCGCCCACAGCGCGGCTCCGGACATGCCTTCCCACGGCGACACCGCGCCGCCCGTCCCGGGGGCGAGGAGGGCGGGCCGGGCGGTGACGACGATCTCCAGGGTCCGCTCCCGCCAGTGCGACAGGAGCGCCACCGACCCGACGACGTGCGCGCTGTCCCGGAACCAGGTCGCCGCGGCGGGTCCCGTCGGCCCTGTGACTCCCGCTCCGGTGTTCCCGCGCAGCTTCCACCGGGGGAACCCCACTGCCTGCACCGGAAGTTGAGCGGCCCGCGTCCCGATCCGCCCGAACCGGGCAGCCACCGGCGGCGGTTCGCCCGGACGGGGCGCGATGGTCACCACGGCGATGTCCGAGGCGGCGTCCACAGACCAGGACAGCGCGTCCGCGGTCCACTCCCCCGGCAGGTCGGGCTCGAACCGTACCTGCACGGATGCGGCGCCCTCCAGTACGTGAGCGGCGGTCAGCACCACGTCCACGGTGACCCGGTAACCCGAGCCGCGCCGCCTGCCCGCGTGGGTCACCAGCAACTCGGCGACGCGGGCACGGTCGAGGCCCTCGGAACTCATACGCCCGCGCTCATCGCTCGCCGTCGACTTCCTCGCCGGAGATCAGCGGTCTGCGATCCGGCACGCCGGCCTGCCGGGGATCCAGCACCAGCTTGATCCGCTGGGTAGAGATGCGGGACGCCTTGCCCTCGGCGCCGAGTTCCGCGACCCAGAACCTGACCTTGCCCCCGGCCCCGCCCTCCTTGGCCACGGAGAGGGCCAACTCGAGCTCGACCGGGCCGAGTTCGAACCGCAGCCCGGCGTTCTCACCGGCCCGCATGGCCTCGGTCAGCTCCGCCCGCAACTGTGCTATCAATTCCGCCAGTTCCACGCCCGCCATCACAACCATCCCCGTTCCCAGCAGTGTTGAGCTTGACGCGTCACCATGGGCCCGAATTCAACGTACAACAATCCGCCGTCGGACACCGGTGATCGTCCATCCAGCTTTCGGGAGGGGTCCCGCGAGACGCTCATGACGCACCTCGCGCCACAGCGAACGACACCTCCGCGCAGGCAAGGCGTACGGCCAGATCGCCGCACCGATCTCCTCGGGCGTGCCGGGGCAGTCGGCAGCCGGTCGATGACCGTGCCCAGGACAGCGCCCACCAGGAGGACATCGACCGCGTCGTGGGGGTGTCGATGGCGTGGCCGACTCCGGCGGGCGGGGGCTCGTCGGCCAGGCCGCGGGGCACGGCATACGGCGTGGCCGTGCGCCCTGGCGGCGAGTTCGGCGCCTCGGGCGAGAGGCATCCGCGGTTACCGTACGGTGCCGCCACGGAGTCCATCACCGAGGGCGTCCGCCGTCCGGCGCACGGTCTCGCGGCCCTCCGGTGAACACCGCCGCCACGCAAACCGGGCGTCAACCCATGCGCGGTGACACCCAGCGCAATCGCAGGCAACTCATCGCGGCCGCCGCGGAGTTGTTCGAGATCTCGCCGACCCTGGTGAGCCTGGCCGACATCACCAAACGCGCCGAGGGTGTCCACCGCCACCACCGCCGCCGCCTACCGACACTTCTCCCCCGTCGAGGAGGTCCTGCACGCCTTCCGGGCCCAAGTCGGCTCCGAACTGCGCGACTTCAGCGCCGCGCAGACCACACGCGGCATGCAGCGGCTGGAGACGGTGTCCCGCTACTTCGACCCCTGCGACATCCTCGACCTCATCAAGAGCGGACGCACCGAGGACGACACCGCCTCCCGCCTGGTGGCCGCCTCTAGGCACGGGGCCCGAGCGGGCCGAGTGGTTGCAGTACAGAATGTGCCGTCGCGATGAGGCTTGCCCGAGTGGGCCCGCCCCGCCGACTTTCGAGTCGATGCCACCGGCTGCGGCGTGCTTGACGGCGACTGGTGCGCTGGGTGACCGTTCACACACGAGGGCGGCCACCGACAACGCCCCGCACGTCATGCGGAAGGGCCATCCACGCAGCACTCTCCCGAAATCCCAGATCCGGGCCGGGCGACACCCTGGCCCAGCAGGCAGACCGGCCATGTTCACACCGCGAGTGTGTCAAATGTGTGCTCAATTCTGTCCGCTTCGCCTCGCCTGTCGACCGCGATGAGCTGGCCCTCGAAGGCGAATCGGAACGCAGGTCGGCGACGAGTGACTTCCTTGAGGGCCGTGGTTTCACCGGGTCGATGGCGTTCGGATTGAAAACTGAGTGGTGGACGGCGAGTTGGTGAGCCTCTGGGTCGATCAGGGCATTCTGCGCCTTCATCTTCCACGCAACACACCACCGCACGAGGCGTGGCGGTAGCCGGCCTCACTGCTGGACTGAACTGGGGTCACCCTCCGACGAGCCGCACCTTCCCCAACTCCTGCTGCAACACCGCGGCCAGTACCCCGGCACAGGTCTCCGCCTTGCGGCTCTCGTCGCGGTAGACGAACCTGTCGCCGACGACCATCTGGGCAATGTCCCGAGCATGGGCACAGCTAGGGCTTGGGGTCGATCACGGTGGCACCGGCACGGAGTGCGCCCTGCCGGTTGGCCTCCCGTCGACGGATCCAGGGGCCTTGACCCAAGGCCCGATCGCGGGGACCCGCTCGCCCGGACCGAAGACGACATCGTTGCGTTCAGGCGTTTCCTCTCCAGGGTGCTCGACAGTTCGCTCGTGGAACGAGTGGTCATGCGGCACGGTGGCAGGGCGACAGGGTGGCGCGGATCTGGTCGCGGATGTCGGCGAGGACGACTTCGTCGCTGCGGTGCAGGTACACGGTGGCGGTGGTGCTGATGTGGATGATCGCGGTGATCACCCGTGCCAGCGTTGCCGCGTCGGCGGCATCGATGTAGCCGTCGCGAGTGAGCAGGCCGGTGATGCCGTCCTCGAGGCGGCCGGCAAGGGCGAGACCCGCATGCCGGTAGGGCTCGGCGGGGTCGCCGAAGACGAGTTCGTGCAGGTATGTGCGGCCGTTCTCGATGTGCTCCCTCAGGCACTCCACCACAGGGCGGATGAGAGCGGCGACTGGCTTCAGCACGTCATGCCCGACTGCGGCGTTCGCGGCGGTGAGGCCGTCGTCGATGGCGGCGGCGAACTTCTCGTTCTGCACCATGATCAGCAACTCGGCCTTCGTGGACGCATACAGGTAAAGGGTGCCGATCGCGACATCGGCCCGGTCGGCGATCTGCCGCGTCGTGACCCCGTTGACGCCGTGTTCGACGAACAGTTCGCGGGCTGCGGTCATGATGCGCTCACGCTTGGCCCGTTTTGCCTGCTCGCGGCGCCCGACTGGCATGTGACCGCGCCTCACTGGGACCTCCCTTGACAATATTTCTGAGTGCACTCATGATTGAGTCTACTCGGATTAAATGAGTGAGGCGAGACCCCAGGTACCCGCAGAATTGGCTGATCTGTTGACAAACCTGGATAACCAGGATGAAGGCAAGGAGCGACGCCCCATGAGAGCGTTCGTCGTCACCAAGTACAAGGAGCCGCTGCAGAAGGCGGACGTCCGCGAGCCCACTGTGGGCGAGCACGACGTGCTCGTGCGGGTGGAGGCAGCCGGGCTGAACCCGCTGGACGAGAAGATCCGCGCCGGTGAGTTCAAGCAGATCCTGCCCTACGAGCTGCCGCTGATCCTGGGCCACGATGTCGCGGGCACCGTCATCAGCGTCGGGACGGCAGTTCGAGGCTTCAAGCCCGGCGATGAGGTCTACGCCCGGCCCGGCAAGGACCACATCGGCACGTTCGCCGAGCGCATCGCCGTCCCGGAGAGCGACCTGGCGCTCAAGCCGACGTCGATCAGCATGGAAGAGGCGGGCTCGCTGCCGCTGGTGGCGCTCACGGCGTGGCAGGCGCTGGTGGAACGCGGGAAGGTGCGGCCGGGGCAGAAGGTCCTCATCCACTCCGGTGCCGGCGGGGTCGGTTCGATCGCGATCCAGCTCGCCGCGCACCTCGGTGCGAGCGTCGCCACGACCGCCGGCGCTTCCAACGCGGACTTCGTGCGCGCGCTCGGCGCGGACACGGTGATCGATTACCGCACCCAGGACTTCGAGCAGCTCCTCACCGGCTATGACCTGGTGTTGGACAGCCTCGGCGGGGCGAATCTCGAGAAGTCTCTGAGCGTGCTGAGGCCCGGCGGCAAGGCCATCGGGATCGCCGGTCCCCCGGACCCCGCGTTCGCCCGCGAGGCCGGCCTGAACCCGCTCCTGCGCCTGGCGATCGCAGGCCTGAGCGGCAAGATCCGCAAGCAGGCCAAGAAGCTCGGCGTGACCTATGAATTCCTGTTCATGCGCGCCAGCGGCGACCAGCTCCGCCAGATCACCACCCTCGTCGACCAGGGCGTTGTGCGCCCGTTCGTGGGGAAGGTGGTCGGCTTCGACCAGACCCCACAGGCGCTGCAGTCCCTGTCCCAGGGCGGCATCCGCGGCAAGGCCGTCATCGGCAACAGCTGACCCGCCGCGACCGCGACGGGCGACACAAAGACACCCAAGGAGAACCCATCATGAGCAGCACCACCCCGAACGAAGCCGTCGTCACCTCCTACGCGAAGGCCCCGGCCCGCACCGTCAGCGCCGGTGGCGTCACCTACGCCTACCGCGAGCTGGGACCGCAGGGAGGCATCCCCGTCGTCTTCTTCGTCCACCTCGCCGCGACCCTGGACAACTGGGATCCGCGCATCATCGACCCCATCGCGAAGGGCCGTCATGTCATCGCCTTCGACAACCGCGGTGTCGGGGCGTCCACCGGCCAGGTGCCGGACAGCGTCGAAGCGATGGCCGACGACGCCTACACCTTCATCAAGGCCCTCGAGTACGACAGGATCGACGTCTTCTCCTTCTCTCTCGGCGGCATGATCGCCCAGGCCCTGGTGGTCAAGCACCCCGAACTCGTCCGCAAGCTCGTCCTCACCGGCACCGGCCCCAAGGGCGGCAAGGACATCGACAAGGTCGCCGGCACCACCTACTGGGACATGCTGCGCGCCACCTTGACCCGGTCGGACCCCAAGGAGTTCCTGTTCTTCAACCGCAACGCCGCCGGCAAGCCCGCCGCGCGTGCATTCGTGAACCGACTCGAGGAGCGCACCGCCGACCGCGACGCGAAGATCAAGGTCAAGGCGTTCCGGACACAGCTGAAGGCGATCAAGAAGTGGGGTCGCTCGGCCCCCGACGACCTGTCGGCGATCACCCATCCCACACTGATCGCCAACGGCGACAACGACCGCATGGTGCCCTCGGTCCTGTCGGAGGATCTGCACCGGCGCATCAAGGGCAGCAAGGTGATCATCTACCCCGACTCCGGTCACGGCGGCATCTTCCAGTACCACGAGGAGTTCGCTCCCGTGGCGGTCGAGTTCCTCGCTCGATGACCACGGCCTGACCAGGAGATCGCTCCCGCGCCCCCTGGCACCTGAGTGCTGAAGGAACCGCGTACACAGAGCATCCCGTCCTGGATCGAAAGGTCGCCGACACCCCTGACCTCGACTACGAAAACCCCCACGACCAGCGCTTCCATGCCTCGGTCAGCCTCGGGTTCACGTCACCGGCACCCTCACCTGCGCCAACGGCGACAGCCTCCCGCTCGACCACGAGTGAGCAGGGCGGGTGGGGCGGGTGGGAAGCGGGACCGCCAGTCCCCCTTGGCACTCCCTCCATCCCAGCATCCCGACCCTACTCACGCCGCCGTCGCCATCCGATACCCATCGCATCTGGAGCCAGACCATGAGCGAGCAGAGCACCATCCACTACGAGCGCACCACGCCGCAGATCGCGAAGATCACCTTCGCCAATCCGCCCGTCAACCTCATCGTCGGCGAGACCGTCCTGCGCCTCACCGAGATCGTCGAGGAACTGGCCACCGACCCTGACATCCAGGTCGTCCTGTTCGACAGCGCCACCCCTGACTTCTTCTACAACCACTTCGACCTCGCCGCCGCCGCGGACTTCCCCGCGCCCGAGGACCAGGACGCGGTGCCGGCATGGACGAATCTGGTCCTGACACTCTCCAGGGCGCCCTACATCACCGTCACGGCCATCCGTGGACGCACCCGCGGCGGCGGCAACGAGCTCGCCCTCGCCCTCGATCTGCGCTACGCAAGCCGGGAGAAGGCGATCTTCGGTCAGCCCGAGGTCGGTAGCGGACTGCTGCCCGGCGGCGGTGGGACCGAACGTCTCCCCCGCGCCATCGGACGCGACCGCGCCCTGGAAGTCATCCTCACCAGCGACGACTACGATGCCGACACCGCCGAACGCTGGGGCTGGATCACCCGGGCCCTTCCCGACGGCGAACTCGACGCCTTCGTCGGCAACGTTGTCACCCGGCTCGCCTCCTTCGACCGCACCTCACTCGCCTCGGCCAAAGCCCAGATCAACCGGGCGTCTCTGCCCCCGGACGCGGATCTGGTCGCCGCGTACGGCGAGTTCGCCCACTCCCTCACCCTTCCCGGTTTCCTCACCCGCGCCGCCGGCACGCAGGCCGTCGCCGAACAGGCGGGCATCGACTTCGAATACCGTCTCGGGCACTACATCGGCTCCGCCAACCAGCAACGCTGACACGCGTCAGGAAGCGATCACGAACGCAGCGGCCGTGCTCGTTTGCCGCAGCGTCCACCTGGTTCGTCGTCGTATCCGTGCCCGACAGGAGAGAGGAACAATGGCGCGAAGCCCTGCCACGACCGAAGACGGCCGGCGGATCGGCGCCGGTGTGGACGCGGTGGTGTTCGACGTCTTCGGCACCGTGGTCGACTGGCGCACCGGCGTCGCGAGCGAATTCCAGCGCGTCGGCTCCCGCGTCGGGGCACAGGCCGACTGGCCAGGACTCACCACCCAGTGGCGCAGCCTGTATCCGCCGACGCTGCTACGGGTGGTGTCGGGTGAAGTGCCCTGGCGATCGCTGGACGAACTTCACCGGATGACGCTCGACACGGTGCTCGCCGAGCACGGCCTGTCCGGGTTCACCGACACCGACCGGGCCGAACTCGTCGGTGCCTGGCACCGCCTGAGCCCCTGGCCCGACAGCCGCGACGGTCTGGCTCGGCTGCGCGAAACCCATGTCACGGCAACCCTGTCCAATGGCAGCACCGCGCTTCTCATCCGTCTTGCCCGTGCGGGCGGACTGCCGTTCGACACCATCCTGTCCGCCGAGCTGATCCACAGCTACAAGCCCGACCCGAAGGTGTACCTGATGGCCGCCGAACTACTCGAAGTCGCACCGCGACGGCTGCTGATGACCGCCTGCCATCTCGATGATCTGCGTGCTGCCGCAGACGCCGGACTGCGCACCGCATACATCCCGCGCCCGCTGGAGTGGGGCCCCGACCACCCGGCGCCACCGGCGCCGGACTGGGTCGACCTCATCGCCACGGACATCCCCGACCTGGCCCGGCAACTCACTCCGTAGCGGCCGATTCGCCGCGGTCGGCCAATTCTCGGAATCGCGGTCCGAGGAAGTTCCCTGCCGGCCAGATCGGCGATATGCCGTCCATCGGTGCGGATGTGCTCTGGGCCGTCGACCTCAACCACGGCGGTGCGGTACTGCCAGGCCGACCGTCGACATCGCCGACGGCTCGACGACCGCGACGGCGCACGCCTCCTCGACGCCGGCCAACCCTTCGACCGCCATGGATCGCGCGGTTGCGACGTGAAGCGATCACGTCGGAACCGCGCAACCAGTTCAGACGTTCGTGCTGGGCAGGTCCGGGTAGAGCGCCTCGACCGGGCCGCTCAGGGTCGCCTTGACCTGCGCGGTCAGCTCGTCGGCCAAGACCTCGTACGCACCCGCCTCGACGGCGTCGTAGACCGTCGTCACCAGCTGCGCCGGCAGCATCTTGGGTCCGTCAGCGTGAGCGGCCATACGGGTGTCGACGTAGCCCATGTGCACACCCGTCACGTGGACACCCTTGGGCGCGAGCTCGACGCGCAGCGAGTTGGTGGCCGACCACAGTGCCGCCTTGGCCGCACTGTAGATGCCGCCGAAGGCGTACCAACTGGCAACGGAGTGCACGTCGACGAGGATCGATCCCTGCTGGGCGGCGAGGATCGGTGCGAAGGCTCGGGCGAGGAAGACCGGTCCGAAGAAGTTCGTCTCCATGTTCGCCCGGATGTCCGCCTCGGTGATGTCCAGCAGGCTCGCGCTCGGTGGGTTGGCACCCGCGTTGTTGATGAGCACGGTGACATCCGCCGCGGCGGCGACGGCCGCGTCGATCGACGCGGACTCGGTGACATCCAGAGTCAGGAGGACGATGCGTTCATCGTCCCAGGTGCGGGGAGAACGGGCGGTGGCGTAGACCTTGGCGGCGCCGCGTGCCAGGGCTTCGTGGACGAAGTGGGTGCCGATACCGCCATTGGCACCGGTGACGAGGACGACTGAGCCATCGAGAGAGGGCATTGGTGTTCCTTCTTGTCAGGAGGATGTGAAGTGCGTGGCTTGCACGGATGGAGCAATGGCTCCTCGCCCCGCCATGGGAGAATGAGCGGAGCCACATCCGAGCCCACACGGTAACGACTGCCATCATAACTGAGTACAGTCATATTTCATTCCTGGAGGACACCGCCATGCCTGTCGCCTCCCAGCCGGTCGGACGGCGCGAGCGGAACAAGCAGGAAAAGCTCGACCGCATCGTCGCCGCTGCCGGCGAGCTGTTCGCCGAACACGGCGTCGACGAGGTCACGACCCAGCAGATCGCCGACAAGGCCGACATCGGCACCGGGACCCTGTTCCTTTACGCCAAGACCAAGGGCGAACTGCTCCTGCTTGTCCAGAACGTCAAGTACGCCGAAGCTCTCGAGCAGGGCCGGGCGGACGCCGAGACCGTTCCATGCGTACTCGACGCCGTGCTGGCCATCATCCGGCCGATCGTGGAGTGCAACCGGGCGCAGATCGACAACGGACGCACCTACCTGCGCGAGATGGCCTTCGGTGACCCCGAAGAGCCCCGGCACAGCGAAGCACTGGCCATCGTCGCGCAGTCCGAGGAGGCCATCGCCGCCGTACTGCGCCGAGACGAGCGGGTCACGGAGGGCGACGCCGCGACGCTGGCACATATCGTGTCCGCCGTGATGTTCCTCAGCATGGCGGCGAGCGTGAACATCGCCCTGAGCGTCGAGGAGACCACACAGGACATCCGGGGGCAGGTTGCCGTCCTACTGCGTCGCTGAAGCGCCGTCCAGCTTCACGCCCCATACGACCACCAGGGTGGTCTTCGGCTGCGTCATGACTCTGATCCTGGCTGCGGCGAGTCATGTCTCCTTGACCGGCGGCGGCTGTTCTCCGCTGTTTGCGATGCCTGTCCCGGCTGCCGTGCGGCGGGTTTCGTTCCTGTGCCGGTGGGCGATTCCGGTGATGACGTCGCGTCCGCCTTCCATGACGTCGATCAGGACGAGGCATCGACGGCACCCATGGGAGGTCGGTCCCGGACACCCCCCGTGGTCCGGGCCTGCCACGGCTGTTCCCCGCTTGGTGCGGTTGATGATCCGAGGGGTGGTGCCACCGGGCCCGAAGACATCGACGTCTTCCTCGGCCCGGACGCCGGGCAAGGGCGAACACCACGCCACCGCCGTCACACCCGCGGGAAGACGGCCTTCGAGAAGCGGCTGCCCAACGCCGGACCCGAACCCCGCTAGCACTTGGCGAAACCTCAGGCTGAAGATCGGTCCCCAGTATCTGGCCGCCTGTGCCCGGGGGCTGCCTACGGGTGCGTCAGTCGCCACACTCCTTGGAGCGAGGAGGCATCGCCCGGTCGGGGGTGTGCAGCCATTCCTCGATGCGTGTGGCCGCGTCTTCCATGGTCGCGCGCGGGGCGCCGGAGGATTCGACCGAGGTGAGGGCTATCGCGGCGAGTTGGAGGTCGGTGAGGGCGAAGGTCGTGCGGGCTGTCTCGTACTCGTCCAGCAGGCCAGGGCCGAACAGGAGAGGGTCGTCGGCGTTGAGGGTGCACCGGACGCCGGCTTGCAGCAGCAGCGGGAGGGGGTGGACGGACAGGGATTCCACGACGCCGAGGGCGACGTTGGAGCTGGGGCAGACGTCGAGGACCACGCCTTCCGCGGCCAGGCGGGCGACGAGAGCCGGGTCCTCAACCGCCCGTACGCCGTGGGCGATCCGTCGCGCGCCGAGTACGTCGAGTGCGGCGCGTACACCGGCCGGGCCGGCGAACTCCCCGGCGTGCGGGGCCGGAATCAGTCCGGCGTCACGGGCGACGGTGAACGCCTGGGCGAACGGCTCAGGAGCATATTGAGCCTCGTCCCCGGCCAAGCCGAAGGAAACCACTCCGTTGCCTGCCCGCCGGGCCGCGAGGCGGGCGGTCCGGACCGCTTCCAACGGGTCCGCGTTGCGCCGGGCGTACACCAGGACGCCGAAGCCGATGCCTAACCGCGCAGCAGTGCGGCGGCCCTCGTCGATCACCGTGTCCAGCAGGTCGAGCGCGGCGCCCGGATCGTCCTCGTAGGTCAGGGGGTTCACCTGCGGCTCGACCCATACCGCTCCGTCCGCCGCGGCATCCTCGACCACTTCGCGCACCAGCCGCAGAAGGTTCTCCCGCGGACCCTCGCGCACCAGCCGGGCAGCGACGCGATACGAGGACATGAAGTCCTCGAACGAGTTGAAGCCGCCGAATTCCGGCGGTTGCTCGCCATGCTCGCCTGTTAGTTCCGCGAGCGTGGCGGGGCGCATGGCGCCTTCGAGATGAAGATGGAGATGCGCCTTCGGCAGTCGGGCCAGGCTTCGCATGCCGCATCACTCTACGGCGAGCCCTGTGACGGTCCTTCGGAGATACAAGGATCGCAACGCGGCTGATCCGATGCCGGTGAACGCGAGCAGTTCGTGCAGCAGCCGGTGGGCGACGGTGCTGAGCCGGTCCATCCACTCCAGCGAGACCTGCCGCAACTCGGGCAGGGCCGTGGGCCACTGGTTCGGGCCCTCCAGCCACCAGTACGGCGGCTCGCCCGAGGCGGGGGCATGACGGGGAAGCTCGTTGCTGATGTCGAGTTGGTCGCGCCAGTCGCGGCGGCCCCGGGTCCGCTCGTTGCCGATGCGGGTGTAGCCGCGGAAGTGCGGGGAGTTGAGGTTGTCGATCGCGTGGCGATCGGCCTCGGGCAGGGCGAAGAAGGCGCGGGTGGCGCCGAGCAGCCGGGCCTGCTCGGCGGGGGTGATGCCGTGGCCGACCAAGTGGAAGAAGCCGACGTCGCGGGCGGCCCGGTGCAGCGCGTCGCGGTCCAGGGCAGCGAGGTCGATCACCGGGAGTGAGGTGAGTTGATCCATGGATGGCGTTTCCTGAGTGGAGTGTGCGGGAGAAGGGAGCGGGGCCGGCGGTCGGCCGTGGTGCGGTGCCCGGTGCCCACGATGGGCGGGGGCTCAGCCTGCCGTTGAGGCGCTGAGGCGGGCGGCCAGTCTCTTGATCTCGGCGGGGCCGACCCGGCAGCAGCCGCCGATGAGGGACGCGCCGGCGCCGAGCCAGGAGGGGGCCAGGTCCGCGATCTCGTCCTCGGCGCCCAGCCAACGGCGCGCCTCGGGCTCCCAGACCCCACCACCGTTCGGATAGGCGACGCCGGGGAGACCGGTGACCAGGGCGAGGGCCCGGGCCGTGTCGGCGGCAGGGGCGCAGTTGACTCCTGTGGCGACGACGGCGTCGCTGCTGCGGGCCAGGGCGAAGGCCTCGGTCAGGGGCTGGCCAGCGCTGGTGGTCGTACCGCGGACGCTGTAGGAGAGCCAGGCCGGGATGCCCAGGCCGTCCAGGGCGTTCAGTACGGCTTCCGCCTCCCGCAGGTCGGGGATGGTCTCGATGGCGAAGACGTCGGGGGCGGCCTCGGCCAGAGCCTCCAGCCTGGGGCGGTGGAAACGGGTGAGTTCGGCCACGGTGAGGCCGTAGTCGCCTCGGTATTCGGAGCCGTCGGCCAGCATGGCGCCGTAGGGACCCACGGATGCCGCGACCCAGCCGGTCCCGGCCGCGGCCTCGCGGGCGAGCCGAACGCTGCGGTGCAGGAGTTCCGTGGTCTCGGCGCGGGTGATGCCGATGCGGGCGAAGCCGTCGTAGGTGGCCTGGTAGCTGGCGGTGATGGCGACCTGCGCGCCTGCCGCGTAGTAGGCGCGGTGGACGGCCGCGATCGCGTCGGGGGCGTCGCGCAGGAGGCGGGCGGACCAGAGCGTGCCGCCGAGGTCGTGGCCCTGGGCTTCGAGTTCGTTGGACATGCCGCCGTCCAGGACGAGGGGCCCGGCGGCGAGGGCGTCGCGGAAGGTGGTCGTCACAGCACTCTCGTCACGAAGTCGCGGGTTCGGGGATGCTCGGGGGCGGTCAGGACGCGGGCGGGCGGCCCTGATTCCAGGACGCGGCCGTCGTCGAAGAAGACGATCTCGTCGGCGACTTCGCGGGCGAAGCCCAGTTCGTGGGTGACGACGAGCATGGTCATGCCGTCGGCGGCGAGGTCGCGCATGACGTCCAGGACCTCGCCGACGAGTTCCGGGTCGAGGGCCGAGGTCGGTTCGTCGAACAGCATGAGCTTCGGCCGCATCGCCAGGGCGCGGGCGATGGCGACGCGTTGCTGCTGGCCGCCGGACAGTTGGGCGGGGTAGGCGTCGCGCTTGCCGGCCAGGCCGACCCGGTCCAGCAGGGCCATGGCCTCGTCGGTGGCCTCGGCGCGGGGACGGCCGGCACCGACCGGTCCCTCGACGACGTTCGCCAGTGCCGTCAGGTGCGGGAAGAGGTGGAAGCGCTGGAAGACCATGCCGATCCGGCGGCGTTGCCGGGCCAGGTCGCGGGGGCGCAGCTCACGCAGCCCCTTGCCGTGCACCTCGTACCCGATCGGTGAGCCGTCCACCAGGATCCGGCCGCCGTCGGGCCGCTCCAGGTGGTTGACGCAACGCAGGAAGGTGGACTTCCCGGACCCTGACGGGCCGATCACACAGGTGACCGTCCCGCGCGCTACGGACAGGTCGATGCCGCGCAGCACCTCGTTCCCCGCGAAGGACTTGCGGACCCCGGTGGCCTGGACCATCATCGGCGGCTTCCTTTCGCGAAGTGGCGCTCCAAATGGTGCTGGCCGATGTTGAGGAGGGTCGTGACGGCGAGGTACCAGATGCTGGCGACGATCAGCAGCGGGATCGTCTGATAGGTGCGGGAGTACACGATCTGCACGGAGTACAGCAGCTCCGCGTAGGCCAGCACGCTCACGAGTGACGTCGTCTTGAGCATGGAGATGGTCTCGTTGCCGACGGGCGGGATGATCACGCGCATCGCCTGGGGCAGGATGATCCGGCGCAGGGTCCTGGCCCGGGACAGGCCCAGTGCCTCCGCGGCCTCGGTCTGTCCCTCGTCGACCGAGACGATCCCGGCCCGGATGATCTCGGCGAGGTAGGCGGCCTCGTTGAGGCCGAGGCCGAGCAGGGCCGCGGTGAAGGTCGTGACGACGGAGTTCGCGGGGACGTCGCCGATCGCCGGCAGGAAGGGCAGGTGCAGCGACAGCGTCGGGTACAGCGCCGAGATGAACCCCCAGAACAGCAGCTGGACCAGCAGCGGTGTCCCCCTGAAGAGCCAGATGTACGCCCAACTGACAGTTCTGGCAACGGTGTTGTCCGACAGACGCATCAGCGCCAGGGCGATGCCCAGCGCGAGCCCGATCACCATGGCCGCGGCGGTGAGCTCCAGGGTGGCGAGCAGGCCGCTCAGCACGGTCCGGCTGAACAGCCACGCGCCGACCGTGTCCCAGCCGAAGTGCGGGTTGGTGACCAGCGACCGCACCAGGGCCGAGGCCAGCAGCACGACCACCAGGGTCAGGATCCACTGGCCGGGCCGGCGGCGCCGGAGTATCGGCAACTCCTCCATCACGAGGCCGCGTTGATCTCGAACGTGTCGAGAGCCCCGGACTCCAGACCCCACTTGGCGAGGATCTGCCGGTAGCCGCCGCTCGCCTTGAGCTCGGCCAGGGCCGACTTCAGCAGACCGGTCAGCTCACTGTTCTTCGGTACGGCGATGCCGAACGGCGCGTCGCCGTAGGAGTCGCCGGCGACGTCGAGCTTGCCGCCGGACTGCTTGGCGGCGTAGGCGGCGACCGGTGAGTCGGCCAGGGCGGCGTCGGCACGGCCACTGGTGACGGCGAGGTTCACGCCGGTGCCGTCCGGATACGTACTGACCTTGATCGGGGTCTTGCAGGTCTTGGCGCGGGCCGGCAGGTCTACGAGCGCCTGGGTGGAGCCCTTCGCCACGGCGACGGTCCGGCCGCACAGGGAGTCGCCCTCGGCCTTGAGCGCCTCGGGGTTGCCCGCCGGGACCAGCAGGGACGTACCCGCGTTGAAGTAGGTGACGAAGTCGACGACCTTCTCCCGCTCGGCGGTGTCGGTGAACGAGGAGACGCCGAGCTGGTACTTGCCCGCCTGGAGCCCCGGGATGATCGAGTCGAAGGGCACGTTGGTGATGGTGACCTTGACGCCGAGGACCGTCCCGAGAGCCTTGTCGAGGTCGGCCTCGGCCCCGATGACCGTCTTGTTGTCGGAGGCGAAGAAGTCCATCGGGGGATAGCTGACGTCGCTGGCGACCGTGATCCCGCTCGCTTTCACCGCGGCCGGGACTTTGGCGGAGAGTGCAGGGTTCTCCGCGATCGGGGCGGCGGAGGCACCGGCTGACGCGGACGAGGAACCGGACGAGGAACCGGTCGTCGTGGAGGGGTCGGCGCAACCCGCCAGGAGCAGCGTCGCGGAGCCGAGGAGTACGAGCGGGCGCAGAGCGGGCAAGGGGAACTCCTGAAGAACCTGATTTCTGAAGGATTGGCTGGAGACTATCCAGTGGTGCGTAATAAACAAGTCCTGTTGTCCATGATGCACGAGTGCTGCCACGAACCTGCAATGTTTCCGCAACGAACGCGCGGGATGGCACCGACGCCCGGCGCTAAGCTCGGCACGCGATGACCACCGACAGCAGCCTCAAACGCGGCCTGGCCGTACTCAGCCTCTTCGCCCGGCACCCACCGCAGGATCCGCGCGGCCACACCGCGGCCGAGGTCGCCGTACTGCTGGGCCGGGAGCGCAGCCAGGTCTCCCGCATACTGCGGAGCCTGGAGGCCGCCCGGTTCCTGCGCCGCGACCGCGCGTCGCTGCGCTACTCCGTTGCCTGGGAGCAGTACGCGCAGGCTCAGCAGATCACCGAGGCGCGGCTGCGCCGGGACGGCCGGACCGCGCTGGAGGGCATCGCCGCCGACACCGGGGAATGCGCCTATCTGGGAGTCCTGCGAGGCGCCAGCTCCGTGACGGTCCTCGAGTCGATGCCGCCGGCCCTGTCGTCGTTCGTGTCCTGGGTGGGCCGTGGTTATCCGGCGTACTGCAGCGACGCCGGGCAGGCCCTGCTCTTCGACGCCGACGACACCGAGATCGCGGCCGTCTTCTCCCGCACGGCCTTCGTCCGGCACGGCCCCAACACCCCGGCCGACCTCGGCGACTTCCTGTCCCGGCTCGACGCCGCCCGCAAGCGGGGCTACTCCATCGTCGACCAGGAAGCCGAGCCCGGCCTCTACTCGCTCGCCGCCCCGGTCAGGGACTTCCGCGGCGAGATCGTCGCCGCCGTCCAGGTCGTCGGCCCCCGCCACCGCATCGAGCCCGCGACCGCGGCCTGCGCCGAATCGGTGGTCCGCTGGAGCGACTGGCTCACCGCTGCGCTGTGTTCGGCGGGCGAGGAGTGAGGACTCTGCCCGGCGGGTGGGGCAACCGGCTTACCGGCGCGGTGCGTTCGGCGAGCCAGGAGTGAAGGGTCCGCCCAGCGGTCGGAGCAACTGGCTCACGGCTGCGCTGTGTTCGGCGGGCGAGGAGTGAGGACTCTGCCCGGCGGGTGGGGCAACCGGCTTGCCGGCGCGGTGCGTTCGGCGAGCCAGGAGTGAAGGGTCCGTCCAGCGGTCGGAGCAACTGGCTCACGGCTGCGCTGTGTTCGGCCGACCAGGGCTGAACGCTCAGCCCAGCAGACGCTCCAACCGCGACGCCGCGTCACCGATCGCGGCGACGAGCTCGTCCCGGTCGTCCCGGGCCGCCGCGTGCGGCACTACCGCGCTGACCGCCGCCACGATGTCCCCGCGCGGATCCCGCACCGGCGCGGCGACCTCCAGCACGTCCTCGTCGTACTCGCTCTCACACACCGCGACGCCTCGCGCGGCGTCGGCGGTGACCCGCAGCAGCAGATCGTCCACCGTCCGCGGCGCGTAGGGGCCGCCCGCGCCGATGAAGTCCTCGCCACCGAGGAGCTCGGTGATTCCCTCTCGGGACTGACCGAACAACAGGGCCCGTCCCGCTCCGGTGCACCAGACCGGCGTCAGCCGCCCCGCCCGCGCCCAGGAGAACTCGGCCCAGGCCGCCAGTTCGGCACGCACCGAGAGCACCATCGCTCCGCGGAGCACATCCACGTAGGCACACGCCCCGAACCGGATCACCAGCTCCCGCAGCAACGCCCGGCTCTCCACCCCCCACGGCCCCGCCTCGGCCGCGACGGCCAGCAGTTCCGCGCCGGCGCGGAACTCATGCCCCTCCCGGACCAGCACCCCGGACTCGACCAGATCCCGCAGCAGCCGCGACGCCTGCCCCTTGTCCAGCCCGCCCTCCTCCGCCAGCCGGACCACACCGGGCCCGCCTCGGGGATCCAACTCCCCGCGGACAACCCGCTCCACCAGCCCGAGCCCTCGGGGCAGCGCCCCCATCACCACGTCCACCTGGCGGATGCTACAGATTCCGGGCTGGATCTTCAGGACCCGCAGCCGGGTGCAGTCGTCGATCGCTGTGAACTGGTAGTACCTATTGCGGCCGCCGCGCCGGCCTTGCGGCATGGAAGCGAGAGGTTCGATGAACCTCACGTCGATCTGCACGCGGTGGCCGGGCAGTTGCTTCCCATAACGCTTCCCTCTGCGGTCGTGGCGCTGATTGCCCTGTAAGGCGGGCAGGCGGCCCATGTCCCGGCGCTTGAGTATCCGCCACATGCCCGACTTGCTGATCGTGACGTCGTGGTACCGCTTGAGGTACATCGCGATCTCCTCGGGTCCGAAGGGGTAATTCTGGCGGAGGTAAATGATCTTCCCTACGACCTCGACGTGCGCATCGTTCGGGCTGCGCTTGAGCGCCTTCGAGCGAGTGCGCAGCACCTCGATGCCTCGGCTTGAGAGTGGCGACACCAGAGGCAGTAAGCCTGCCGACTGATGCCGAATTACCGGGCAACCCGTGGCGACGTGCCGGCGGCCTCCGACATGACGTAAGTGATCGGAGACACAGGTGTCAACGATGATCGGCAGTTTTAGATGGCACAGCTCGGACTCTTTGGACAGACGCGGGTCGCCATAACCCGCAACAACCAGCTTGAAATGTCTCAGAATAAACCGGTCATGGCGCTGTTACAGGCTCTCAGATTTTGGGCGAGGTCGAGCTGGGACCTTCCCCAAGCCCGACTCAGCCGATTGCATCGATGTCTACCGGAGTGGAAGTGGCGCTAGGCGGCGGGGTGAGGACCGTCATCGACTGACCAAGGGCCGGAGGCGGTGGGGTCAGGTCGTACGAAGGCAGATTAGGCGGAGTGGTCTGCCGCAAGAGGGTCTGGTCGAAGTTGACCAGGCCCGTTCTTTCCATAACCGTGATGTGATCAAGAACAGTGTCGTTGGCCTGATCGGCCAGGGCGCGAACGAGTGTGTTCTTCGTGGTAGAGCGGATTTTCGCCACCGTGTTGAAAATCGATCCGTGAGTCATTCGCAGAATGTTGGCAAAGTCCGAATCAAACTGCTCGCGAGTGTCTGCCGTCAGTGAGGAAACAAAGCCTTGCTGCTGAGGGCTCGCAACATTGGGCAGCATGATGTTCAACATCGGCGCTATCTTGCGGCAGGTAGAGTCCAGCGCGGAGTGCCCGTCAATGAGGTGCCGACTCGCGATGACCACGGCCTGTGTTGTGCCTTTCTGCAGGCCGAGCTGGCCTACAGGGTATTCCCACAGCCCGGCCGCGCGGACCTTCACAACGAAGTCCCGGTCCGACTCGGTCAGAGGGCCCCACGGTGTTTGCGCAATGATGATGTCGTGCGAGGCGGGGACAGCACTGGCACCCGATGTGCCCGGGTAGACGAGAGCCGCGACCGTAAGACTCACGGCGCCGCCGATAATGAAGGCCCCCGTCATGTTCCACGAGAAACGCACTGTACCTCCTGCAGGTCGTAGATCCGTCCACGGACGGCTGCAACCAGCGGTACGCACGTAACACGCACGTGACTCGACGACTTTGGCAAAAAATTTGCGGATTCTGGCTGAAGTTGGTGCCGTGCTCTGGCGGCGTGTGCACCCTGGCGCCTGGCCGCCACCGGAATCCCCCGCGAACTGTTCTACGCCCACGACTGGGTCGACCCCGACCGCTGGGACCTGTGGCTCTACGAGAACTATCCGACGCACCGACAGGCCATGCGCGAGACGCTTGCCCGGTGGGTCGACTCCGTCGCCGAGTTCGCCCGCCACCGCGGCATCCCCGCCGTCCTCGGCGAGAGCGCCGTCGGCTACACCCCCCTCCTCACCCGCTTCGAGGAGGACGCCGTCGGCAAGGACATCGCGGAGTACGTCGTCGACCGCTGCCTCGCCGCAGGCTTCCACGGCGTCGTACTCACCTCCAACGCGGCCCCGCACCACCCCATGTGGCACACCGACCGGGACTGGATGCGGCGCGTCAACGCCCGCATCACCGGAGCCTGAACGCAGCTCGACAGCCTGAGCAATTGATCCGATGTCTTGCCGTCGCTTTCATTGACGTCTCATCTCAACACCCCTACCTTTCCAGCATGTTTCCCACAAGAGAGCGTGCGCACGTCACGAGACTCGCGAAGAAACTCCGGTTATTCATCGGGTCTTACCGTGTCATCGCGGCCTTCGTCTGCGCCCTTCTGCCCATCGGGGTGCTGACCCTGCCCGCGCACGCGGCGACCGCGGTCACCTACTTCGTCTCGCCGAGCGGCAGCGACGACAACGCGGGGACCAGCGCCGCCGCCCCCTTCCGGACGCTCACCAAGGCGCAGACGTCGGTCCGGGCGATCGACACATCGACGTCCGGCCCGATCACCGTGACCCTGGCCGGCGGCGTCTACCGGCTGACCAAGACGCTGACCTTCACCGCCGCGGACTCAGGCGGCGGTACGGCCGGCACCATCTGGTGGAAGGCGGCGCCAGGACAGACCCCGGTCGTCAGCGGGGGCGCCCACATCACCGGCTGGGCCAAAACCAGTACGAACAGCGACATCTGGTCCGCTCCGGCCCCCACCGGCCTGGACACCCGGCAGTTGTACGTGGACGGCGCGCGCGCCCAGCGCGCGACGGGCACCCTGCCGGTGTCGGTGACGCAGACGGCAACCGGGTACACCACAGCGTCCGGTGACCCCATGGCCGGCTGGCGCAACCCGTCGGCGATCGAGTTCGTCTACCGGGGCGGCCTGGGACTGTGGACCGAGCCGCGTTGCCCGGTCGCCTCGGTGACGAGTACGGCCATCACCATGGCCCAGCCCTGCTGGAACAACTCGACCCAGCGGGTCATGCGTACCGACGACTCCGGCCGCACCTACAACCTGGTTGGCCGCAAGTCCATCACCGAGAAGCCGACGGCGGTGGAGAACGCCTACGAACTCCTCGACAAAGCGGGCGAGTTCTACCTGGACAAGAGCGAGCACCGGTTCTACTACATCCCGCGTTCCGGGGAGAACCTGACCACCGCTGACGTCGAGGCGCCTTCACTCGACACGCTGGTGGCGTCCTCCGGCAAGGCCTCGGACACACCCAGCCATGTCGGCTTCCAGGGCATCCAGTTCAGCTACGCGAACTACACCACCTCCAACACCGGCACCGGCTTCTCCGAGATCCAGGCCACCTACCAGGTCACCGGCACCAAGGGGTACGCCACCCAGGGCCTGTGCGACTTCGTCTCCGGCGGCACCTGCCCCTACGGCAACTGGACCAAGATGCCCGGCGCGGTGCGCTTCACCTACGACAAGAGCATCCACTTCGACCACGACTACTTCGTCCACCTCGGCGCGGCCGGACTGGACCTCGGCGACGGCTCACAGAACGCCACGGTCACCGCCTGCGTGTTCACCGACATCTCCGGCAACGGCCTCGACCTGGGCGGCGTGGACATCCCCCAGCCCAGCAGCGCCGCCCAGCACACCAGCGGGATCACCGTAAAGGACAGCCACTTCTACAACACCGCCGCCGAATACCGCGGCGGGATCGCCATCGACGCCGGCTACATCGAAACCTCGACCATCACCCACAACCAGATCGACCATGTCCCCTACACGGCGATCTCCATCGGCTGGGGCGGCTGGCCCGACAAGGTGAGCCTGCCCGCACAGCCCAACTACTCCCACAGCAACACCATCTCCAACAACCTGATCTACGACCACATGTCACTCCTCGGCGACGGCGGAGCCGTCTACACGAACGGCATCACCGGCACCTCCATGGCCACCGGTGAACACGTCAGCGGCAACGTGGTCCACGACCAGCTCAACACCTCCGGCGGCCACGTCCTGTACACCGACAACGGCGCCACCTACGTGTCCATCGTCGGCAACGCCGTATGGAACATCAACGTCTCCCCCTGGGGCAGCAAACACGGCAACTACACCGCAGGCGACGGGACATACGACCCCACGGACATCGAAGGCAACTACTGGCCGAGCGGCCCCTCGGACTACAACAGCAAGGGCGTCCTGATCCAGGACAACCACAACATCACCGCAGCGGACCAGGTTCCGTCGGGCATCCTCGCGGCCGGCGGCATCGAGGCGCAGTACCAGGCAATCCTCTCCTGGCAGCCGGCCTGACCTGAGAACGTCCCGGCTGGGGCCATGCGCCGGGCACCGCTCAGTTGCAGGGCCCCAGTCGTCCGGGTGCGGCGGCGGTCGGCGATCACTTCGAGGCTGCCACCGAACGGGACGGCCCAGTTCGGCCACTCCCCCGGCCATCGCGCGGTGCTCGTACTCCAGGTACATCGACCATGCCAGGGCGCCACGCCCTGTTCACACCACCAGCGTACGATCAGGCGTCCGTTCGAGGGTGACGGCCATACGTTCGGACGACACCGCGCGCGCCGGGACCGGACGTCTGCCAACGATCCAACCATGCAGAGCAGAAAACGCATCCTCATGCCTCTCGCCGTCTTCGCGGCGGCGGCCCTCGTCCCCTCCCTCCCGACCACCGTCGCGGCGGCCGACCGCCCGGCCGCCGCCGACTCCGCGCGGCCTACTGCCGACTGGCCCGCCGCGAAACGCGTCCAGCCGGTGTCCGCCACGATCAAGGTGACCGGCAACCGGGACTTCGACTTCACCCGCTTCGTCGGCACCGGCGCACTCGGCGGCGGGGACCAGACCGAGAACCAGCCACCGATCCTGGAACTCGCCGACAAGGCCACCGTCTCGAACGTGATCATCGGCTCCCCCGCTGCCGACGGCATCCACTGCCGGGGCACCTGCACGCTGAAGAACGTTTGGTGGGAGGACGTCGGAGAGGACGCGGCCACCTTCAAGGGCACCGCCGCGAACCAGACCATGACGATCGACGGCGGCGGCGCCCGCAAGGCCGCCGACAAGGTGTTCCAGCAGAACGGCCCCGGCACGTTCGTCATCAAGAACTTCACGGTCGAGAACTTCGGCAAGCTCTACCGCTCCTGCGGCAACTGCAAGACGCAGTACCAGCGGCACGTGGTGCTCGACAACGTCACCGTGAAATCCCCCGGCCTCGACGTCGTCGGCATCAACTCGACACCGTACGGCGACACCGCGCGCCTGACCCGCATCACCATCCAGGGCGACCCGGCACGCAAGATCGTGGTCTGCCAGAAGTTCCGCGGGGTCACCTCGGGTGAACCCGCGAAGGTCGGATCCGGACCCGACGGCCGCAACTGCATCTACAAATCCTCCGACATCACCTACAAGTAGGAGCACTCACGATGTCCACCCTCAGAACCTTCACCGCCGCGGTCGCGGCCGCCGTCGCCGCACCGCTCCTGCTCATCCCCTCCACTGCGCAGGCCGCCGACAACTGCACCGCCTTCAACACCATCAAGGCGTCCCCGTACTACCTCAACAACAACGTCTGGGGCGCCAGCGGCGCCACTGGCAAGCAGTGCACCTGGCTCAACTCCCACCAGGGCGGCAAGGTCAACTGGGAGACGTCCTTCGACTGGTCCGGCGGCAACCCGACCGGCGTGAAGGCCTACGGCAGCATCGTGCTCGGCTGGCACTGGGGCTGGAAGGACACCACCACCAAGCTGCCCGTCCAGCTCAACAGCCGCCGCAAGATCACCTCCAACTGGACCTTCGGCATCACCCAGAACACTCCCTCCGTCCTGAACGTCTCCTACGACGTCTGGTTCCACCAGAAGTCCAACCCGGACTGGAAGGACCAGCCCCACGACGAGATGATGATCTGGCTCAACCGCCAAGGCGGGGCAGGCCCGTTGGGCACCAAGCGGGAGCGGGTCACGGTCGGCGGCACCGCCTGGGACCTGTACGTCGGACAGATCGTCAACAAGGACACTGCGGGCAAGGTCGTCAGTAGCTGGAACGTCTACTCCTACGTCCGCGTCGCCAACACCAACTCCGCGACCACCGACATCACCGCCATGGCCGACGCCCTGGTCCAGCGCAGGCTGCTGGCCAACAACGCGTATCTGACGAGTGTGGAGGCCGGCACCGAAGTCTTCCGAGGAAAGGGCAAGTTGAGCAGCAGTTCATACTCGGTGAACGTCGGCTGATCCCAACGGCTTGACGGATAGCGCCGATGGCGGTTTCCGGGTGCGGGGAGGGCGTCCGACAGCAGGCTGCGACGACCGGAGCGGACACCCTCCTGCACTGCATGTGCACGCTCACGACCATCTGATTGGGCGGTTGGCAGTCGAGAGCGTGAAGCTCACCCAAGTACCCAAAGGTGCCAGGGTGATCGGGTACCCGGTCTATTCCGTCGACGACACCGACGGATACATCCTGGACAACCAGGACGGGATCAAGGACCCGCGCGACATGACCAAAACGCCCAACTACGCGGGCAAGCCCATCACGGTCGAACCGCACAAGAGAACAGTGCTGTGGCGCCATCGTCACGAGGGTCCTGGCCACGAACTCCGTGGGGACACGGGCGTGGCGCATGCCCTCAAAGCCACGCACGCCGCGGACCGACTGACATCGTCATGCTGTCGCGATCGGCAGGTTCAGGTGACCGCGGCTTTGCCATCGCCCTGCCGCAGTAGTGCGGGAAGTCCAAAGCCGATGCGACGTCCCGGTGCGTGTCCGCTTCCGCAGTCCACCGACTTGGCCGTCGTGATCGCCCAACCAGGCAGTGGCCTCCTCCAGCAGACTCCGGCGCCAGCACGGAGTGACGAACGAATCCGTCATCAGGCGTAAGGCGAGGTCGTCGGAAAGGTCGGCGTCACGTGGAAGGGGTCGGGCCGGCCGGGGCTTGTCAGGACTCGATGTCGCCGGCGCGTGTGGGGACGGCGTCGAGCGCGGCGAGCGTCGCCTCGTCGAGGGTGATCGCGCCCGCGCCGACGTTGGCCCGCAGGTGGTCCGCATCGGCGGTGCCGGGGATGAGAAGGGTGTGGGGGGTGTGGTGGAGCAGCCAGGCCAGGCCGATCTGCGCGGTGGGAATGGTCAGTGCCTGCGCCGCGGCGATGACGGCGGGCTCATCGGTGACCTTCGGCAGGCCGGCATAGGCACCGCCGAGCGGGAAGTACGGCACCCAGGCGATGCCCTCGGCCAGGCAGAGCCGCACCATGTCCTCGTCGTCGCGTGCCACCAGGTTGTAGGCGTTCTGCACGCAGGCGATGCCCGCCGGAAGGGCCTGGCGCAGTCCGTCGAGAGAGACGCCGCTGAGACCGATGGCACCGATCTTGCCCTCGTCACGCAGGTCGGTCATCACGGCGAGCTGGTCGTCGAGGTCGACGATCTGGTCACCCTCGGGGCGCAGGCCAGGGCCGTGGTCGGCCCGGCGAAGGTCGACGAGGGGAAGTTGTTCGAGTCCGAGGCTCTTGAGGTTGTCCTCGACGCCGGCCCGCAGCTGTTCGGGGCGTTGGGCGAGGCGCAGCGGGATGGGCCCGGTGAGGTCGGGTTCGGCGCCGACCTTGGTGACGACCAGGACGTCGTCCTCGGGACGGAGTGCGGCGGCGATCACCTCGTTGACGAAGCCGTTGCCATAGAAGTAGGCGGTGTCGACGTGATCGACTCCAAGGTCGACGGCGTGGCGCAGCAGCGAGATCGCGGCGTCGCGGTCCAGGCGCCGCAGTTGCATGGCGCCGTAGCCGACACGGGAGACAGTGCGGCCCGACAGTGCGCCGGGCCCGCCGGGTCGTGCCACTCCGCCGGCAGTGAGCTGGTCGGATCGGATGGTGGACGGCATGACGGGCTCGCTTTCATGAGACGATGGAGGTAAACGGAGGGACTCCGTTAATGACCACCGTAGCACTAACCGGAGGGCCTCCGTTTTGAGTGTGTCCGACTCTCCCACTCCCGGCCGATCAGAGAAAACGGCCGGACGCCCGGCCCGTGCAGATGCACAGCGCAACCGCGAACGGCTGCTCGGCGTAGCCATCGACGCCTTCGCCGCGACTGACGGCAAGGCCACCCTCGACGCCATCGCCCGCGAGGCCGGCGTCGGGATCGGCACGCTCTACCGCCACTTCCCCACCCGCGAAGCACTCGTCGAAGCCATCTACGCCGCCGAACTCGACGCCGTCGTCACCAGCGCCCCCGCACTGCTTTCCGAGCTACCACCCGAGGCCGCGCTGCGGGCATGGATGGACCGCTACGCGGCGTTCGTCGCGGTCAAGCGCGGCATCGCCGACACTCTGCGCGCGGGGTGGGCCACGGGCACCATCGCCACACCTGCCACCCGAGAGCGGATCACCGCGGCGATCGCGGAGATCCTCGACGCCGGAGCCAAGACCGGCTCCCTCCGGGCGGACGTGGAACCGGAGGCAGTCACCATGATGCTGCTCGGCGTATTCATGTCGACGACGGCCGGCAACAGCCCGGAGCTGACAGAACGGCTGCTGGATCTCGTGGCGGATGCGCTGCGGCCGACAACGGACAGACGACCGCTGGACTGACCCACCCAGGCCGTTCCTGATGGTTCTTGGGCGGTGTCTCGGAGCCGGATGGCGATCGCGGTGGGCGGAGCCAGGGCGCGGCTCCGCGCGGGTGGGGCCCGGCGGGCACGGGCATGTGGGCCCATCACGTGATTCCCCTCACACACTCTTGGAACGCGTCGCCACCGCAGCCGACCGGCGCTGCCGCCCGATGGTGTTCATCCTGGTCCCCGGGCAGGCCGCCGACAGCCCCCGGTTCGTCGGCAAACACGACATCAAGGCCGTCATCCCGTACATGAAGGCCCCACGACCCCGACCGCGGCGCGGTCGGGCGCGCGATCAACAAGATGTCCGCTGGATCCGCAACCTCGGAGCCACATCGTGATCGCGACCAAAGACAGGCACTGGCAGCGAGGAACCGCTTGCCGAAGCCCTGTAACTGTCGCACTCGACTCGAATCCGTCGGACAGGGGGCGGGATGCGGCGCGTGGCCATCGCCCTTCGGCCTTCGGTGAAGTGCCGGTCGCCCGGAGTGTCGGGCACGTGCTTCAGCGAACGACGGTCCTCATGCGTCAAGTCCTCCCCGTTTCACCAACTGGCTCGCGATGACGTTCCGCTGGATCTCGTTGGTGCCCTCACCGACGATCATCAGCGGGGCGTCACGGTAGTAGCGTTCGACGTCGAACTCCGTCGAGTAGCCGTAACCGCCGTGGATGCGCACCGCGTTGAGGGCGATCTGCATGGCTGTCTCCGAAGCGAACAGCTTCGCCATTCCGGCCTCCATGTCCACCCGGCGGCCCGCCTCCGCCTCCCGGGCCGCGTGCAGGGTCAGTTGGCGGGCCGCGGTCAGTGATGTCGCCATGTCGGCCAGGTAGTTGCCGATGGACTGGTGCTGCCAGATCGGCTTGCCGAACGACTCTCGCTCCTGGGCGTAGGCGAGGGAGTCCTCCAGCGCGGCCCTGCCGACGCCGAGGGCACGTGCCGCGACCTGCAGACGGCCGGTTTCCAGGCCCCTCATCATCTGCCCGAAACCCTCCCCCGCGGTCCCGCCGAGCACGGCATCGACCGGAGCGCGGTAGTCCTCGAAGGATAGTTCGCAGCTTTCCACGCCCTTGTAACCGAGCTTGGGCAGGTCGCGCGAGACGGTGAGCCCTTGCCCGTGTTCGACCAGCAGGATCGACATTCCCCGGTGCGAGGGGCTTGCGGCCGGGTCGGTCTTGCACAGAAGTGCGATCAGCTGTGAGCGACGCACGTTGGTGATCCACGTCTTCGCACCGTTCACGACGTAACCCTCCGCGTCCCTGCGAGCGGTGGTCAGCATGGCCTGCAGATCCGAGCCGCCGCCCGGCTCGGTCAGCGCCATGGTCGCCCGGATCTCCCCCGTGGCCATGCGCGGCAGGTAACGGCGTTTCTGTTCCTCCGTACCGAAGCACAGCAGCAGTTTGGCGACCACGGTGTGGCCGCCCATGGCACCGGCCAGGCTCATCCAGCCGCGTGCCAGTTCCTCGGTGATCAGGACGTAGCAGGGCATGGAGACGGGGGTGCCCCCGTATTCCTCGGGGACGGCGAGGCCGAAGATGCCGAGGCCCTTCATCTGTTCGATCAAGGTCTCCGGGTAGGTGTTGGTGTGTTCCAGCTCCCGGGCTACGGGTTTCACGTCCTTGTCGACGAAGTCGTGCACGGTGCGGACGATGAACCGCTCGTCCTCGGCCAGCGTGTCGAGAGTGCTCATGCGCGGCGTTCCCTCCGGGGTGGCGGCGTGGCCGCCGGTTGGTTCAGATGGCGTGCTGGTCCCGCAGGGCGTCGATGTCGGCGGCTCCGTATCCGAGTTCCGCCAGGACGCTGAGGGTGTGCTGCCCCGCCGCGGGGACGGCGTCCATGCGCGGGACCGTGCCCGCCAGGCCGACCGGCGGCAACAGGCTGGACACGGCCGTCCCGTCGGGCAGGGAGACGTCCTGCCAACGGCCGCGGGCCTGGAGCACAGGGTGGGCCAGGAACTCCTGGATGTCGTAGACCTCCGCGTTGGCTATGCCTGCCCGCTCCAGGTGTGCCAGTGCCTCTTGGCTGTCGAGTTCACCGAAGCGGGCGGTGATGATCTCGTTCAGCTCCCGGCGGTGGGCCACGCGGTCGGAGCTCGTGGCGAAGCGAGGGTCCTCGACCAGGTCGGGCCGCCGGAGGAACTGCTCGCACAGAGATGCCCACTCGCGCTCGTTCTGCACCGTGAGCAGGACGTCCCTGCCGTCGGACGCCGTATAGGCGCCGTACGGTGCGATCGTGGCGTGCTGGGTGCCGATGCGCGGTGGCTGAGTGCCGCTGTGCCGTGTGTAGTGGGCGGGCTGGCTGACCCACTCGGCCAGCGCCTCGAACAGCGAGACCTCGACGGCCCGGGCGACACCGGTGGTGGCCCGGGTGTAGAGGGCCGTGAGGATCCCGGAGTAGGCGTACATGCCGGCGGCGATGTCGGCGACGGACACCCCGACGCGGGCGCTGCCGTGCTCGTTGCCGGTGAGGGAGACCAGGCCGGTCTGGCACTGCACCAGCAGGTCGTAGGCCTTGCGGTCGGCCCACGGCCCGGTGGACCCGTAGCCGGTGACGGAACAGGGGATCAGAGTGGGGAAGCGTTCCGCCAGGGCCTCGGCGCCGAGGCCCAGTCGCTCGGCCGCGCCCGGCGCCAGGTTCTCCACGAACACGTCGGCCGTGGGGAGCAGTCGCTCCAGGACTGTTCGGCCCGCGGGTGTCTTCAGGTCGAGCGTCACGGACTCCTTGGAGCGGTTGAGCCACACATAGTAGCTGGATTCCCCGTGCACGGTCGTGTCGTACCTACGGGCGAAGTCGCCGCCTCCGGGGCGTTCCACCTTGATGACGCGCGCACCGAGGTCGGCCAGTTGGCGAGTGGCGAAGGGTGCGGCCACGGCCTGCTCGACGCTGACGACGGTGATGCCGGAGAGCGGCAGAGGTTCGGCCATGCGGATGCCTCCAGGGGATGGGTGTCCCGAGCCGGAGGTTCCATCATGGATAGTTATTCGGTGGGAGGTGAAATACTATTTCGTGATGGCCCCATACACACTGCGGATGTGGGCCGTGCGCACGGGAGCGGGAAGAGGCGGACCTTCATGGATCTCAAGCAACTCAGGGCCGTCGTCATGGTGACCGAGGTGGGTAGTGTCACGCGCGCCGCGGAGCTGCTGCGCCTGGTCCAGCCCGCCGTCACCCGGCAGATCAGGAGCCTCGAACAGGAACTGGGTGTCGACCTCTTCGAACGCACCGGGCAGGGGATGCGGCCCACGGAGGCCGGCACGGTGATCGCGGACCGTGCCCGGCGCGCCCTGAACGAGTTGGAACGGGCCCGCGCCGAGGTGCAGCCGCCCCCGGGCCAGGTGGCCGGCATCGTCACCGTGGGTCTGCTGGAGAGCACCGGCGACCTGCTCGCCGAGCGACTGGTGACGGCCCTGGCCCGCGACCATCTCGGTGTCGAACTGCGGTTGACGATCGCCTACTCGGGTCATCTTCAGCAGTGGCTCGACGACGGTGACCTGGATCTGGCCCTGCTCTACGACCTGGAGAGCGTGCCGCCGCTCAGCGTCCGCCCGCTGCTGCGGGAACGTCTGTGGGCGGTGGCCCCGGCGGCGGCCGGTCTGCGTGCCGACCGGCCGGTGCCGTTCGCGCGGGTGGCCGCGCATCCTCTCGTGCTGCCGACACCGGGGCACGCGCTCAGGCGGCTGATCGACACCACGGCGGCACGCGCCACATGTGTCATGAACGTGGTCGCGCAGACCAACTCCATGCGCGTGCAGCAGCAGTTGGTGCGGGCGGGGCACGGCTGGACCGTCCTGCCCGGCGTCGGTATCACCGACGAGGTCACCCGGGGTGCCCTGAGTGCGGCACCGCTGAGCGAGCCCGACGTGTGGCAGTCCATCGCCCTCGGCACCGCACGGTACGGACGAACGCCTCCCGCCGTGGAATCCGTCGCCCAGGAGCTGATGCGCCAGGTCAGGACGGCCGTTGCCCGGGGCGAATGGCCTTCCGCGCAGTGGGAGGGCGCGGGAGGAACGGCTGAAACCGGATGACCACCGGCGCCCCCCGACCCTCCGCGGGCCGCCGCGTCCGACGGAGTCATGCGTGACCTGCATGCCGGTATCACATATCTCTATTTCTTCCGCCCTCCCATGACCCTCCATGATGAAGAGGAAGAGGCCAGTCGAGCAGCATCCCGCACATCAAGGACAGAACATGCCTTCCTCTCCCCTCCCGCTCGGCTCGTACGTCGGTTCCTGGGCCCCCGGGCCGGTCACCGCCGTCGACGATCTGCCGGCCGGCCCCGTGGCGGCGCTCTCGGCAGTACTCGATCTGCCCGGCGCGGCTGCCGAATCCGGCGCCGCCCTTCCCCCGCTGTGGCAGTGGCTCTACTTCCTGGCCTGGCCGCCGCACCAGGCTCTGGGCGTCGACGGACACCCCGCTCACGGCCACTTCATGCCGCCCCTGCCCGATCGACAGCGCATGTGGGCCGGTGGCCGGTGTGAGTTCGTCCACCCGCTCCGGCTCGGCGACGCCGCCGAACGCGTCAGCAGCCTCAAGTCGGCCACCGTCAAGGAAGGGCGCACCGGCGAGATGCTGTTGGTCACCGAGCAGCACGAGTTCCGCCAGCACGGACGCCTCTGCGTCGTCGAGGAGCAGGACATCGTCTACCGGTCCGGACGCGCCGCAGGACAGCACCCCGCCGGTCCCGACGCCACCACCATTCCCTCCCCCGCCGATCCCTGGCAACTGCCGCTGCAACCGGATCCCGCCCTGCTGTTCCGCTTCAGCGCCCTGACCGCGAACGCGCACCGCATCCACTACGACAGCCCGTACGCCCAGCACGAGGAGGGGTACCCCGCACCCGTCGTCCACGGTCCTCTGCTGGCCCTGCTGATGCTCGAACTGCCCCGCCGCCACGTCCCGGGCTCCCGGGTGCGTGCTCTGTCCTACCGGCTACGGCGGCCGGTGTTCGCCGGTGAACACCTGGCGGTCTGCGGCACCCCGGCCGACTCTCGGGCCGACCTGCGGGTCGCCACCGGGCGGGAGCAACGCCACGCCACGGCGAAGGTGACCTACGCGTGAGAACCGGCATCGAGCGCGTCGCCGCGGCCAGGAGTCTCCTCTTCGTCCCGGGCGACCGGCCCGACCGCTTCGGCAAGGCCGCCACCTCCGGCGCCGATCTCGTCATCATCGATCTGGAGGACGCGGTCGCTCACCCGGACAAGGACCGGGCGCGGGACAATGCCGGCGCGTGGCTCGCCTCGGGCAACCAGGCGGTCGTACGGATCAACCCGCCCGGCACCCCCTGGGCCGAGGCCGATCTGCGGATGGCGGCCGAGGACGCCAGCCCGGTGCTGGTTCCCAAATCCGAGGACCCCGCCGCCCTCGCAGACCTCGTCGCCGACGCGAGCGGACGGTGCACGCTCCTCCCGCTCACCGAGACGGCACTCGGCGTGGAGCGGGCTCATGCCGTGTGCGCCGTGCCCGACGTCACCCGGGCCGCGTTCGGCAACGTCGACCTCGCCGCCCAACTCGGCGTCGCTCACGACGACTTGACGGCGCCGATCTACGCCCGGTCCAGACTGGTCGTCGCGTCGGCCGCAGCGGGCATCACCCCACCCGTCGACGGCGTCACCACCGCCGTACGCGCTACGGCGGTCCTGAGCACCGACACGGCACACGCGCGCCGTCTGGGATTCACCGGGAAACTCTGCGTCCACCCGGCCCAACTCGCCGTGGTCGCCGAGGGTTTCGCCCCCTCCGAACAGGATCTGCACTGGGCCCGTGCCGTCCTGGGCGCCGGTGACTCCGTCACCACGGTCGACGGACAGATGGTCGACAAGCCGGTGCTGGAGCGCGCCCGGCGCCTCCTCGCAGCCGACACCGGTTCCCGGTCCGCCAAGAGAAAATGCGTCTAGCGGTGGTTTGTTGACGGCGGATCGGGACGGTAGAGGTCAAGTGGTCTGCCGGTGGCGACGGCGTCGATCAGTGCCTGGAGTTCGCTGGGTGGAGGCTGGGCTGTCCAGGCCTGCCAGCAGCGTTGCAGCATGTTCCAGGGCACCAGCCAGCCACGGACGGCCCGTATTGCCCGGGGCCAGCAGGGCAGTTGGGGCGGATGGTGTTCTGTCCCGCCCCCTCTCTGCCGATCCAGATGGTGTGTCAGGATCGGGTACTGGGTCGGCCGATGCCGGTGGCGGTGGGGCGAACCAGGTGTTCCAGCAGAAGCTGAACGCGCAGTTGACGAGGGTCTGGTGGCGTCGGATGGCGGTGTCGGAGCGGACCTGGAAGTCGGCCTGGCCGAGTTCGTCCTTGCCCTGTTTGCAGCTCTGCTCGACCCAGTGCCGCAGTCCGTAGATCCGCACGGTCTCGACGAGGTCGGCGGGCTGGTAGGGCGAGTCGGCGACGCGCGGGGAGCCGGGTCGGGGCAGGTCGGTGACCAGGTACCAGGTCGCCTTCGTCGGCAGGGTGGCCGGGTCGGTGGTGGCCACGACCAGGCGGACGTTCCCGTCCGGGCCCCACCAGCCGAGCCGGGCCTCAGCCGCCCACCAGGTGGCAGTGTGTCCGTCGCGGAAGGTGCGCTCGATACGTGTCCAGTCCCCGGAACGGTCGGCATCGGCCCAGGTCAGGCCGCGGGCGGCATCGACGGGGGTGTACGCGCCGGTGCCGTAGGACCAGGTACCGTGCCGGGGTTTGAGGGCTATCACGAACTACAGGCCGGCTGCGTGGAGGCCGGCACGGAAGCTGTCGTGGTCGCCGTAGGCGCAGTCGGCGGCCACCGCCCTACAGGAGAGCCCGGCCGCCTTGGCCTGGGCGGCCAGGGCCACCGCGATCTGCAGTTTGGACCGGAAGCCCGGGTCCGTCTTTCCCAGTGGGAAGTGGTGAGCAGGGGTGTAGGGGCAGGCGTGCACGGGATAGTAGACGCGCTCGTCCGCCCAGCAGGTGGTCACGGTGACCACCCCGCGGTCGATCTTCCCGACCGAGCCCAGGTACTGCTTGCCCACGTGCGCGGTCGCCGTCCCTGACGTGCGGTCCCCGGAATCATCGATCACCAGCTCCCCGCTCCCGTGCGGCGCGGTCGCCGGATCGGCCAGCAGCAGCTCCAGGCGACGCCCATTGACCTGATGGTGGTCCCAGGTCGACTCCGAGAGGAAGAACTGCAGCCGCTGCACCGCCGCATGCTGGGCACCGACCACCGGCTCGGTACCTGCCAGGCAGGTCAGCGTCTTGTTCCGGTCCCGCGGAAGCAGCAGCCCGGCCAGATACTCACGAAACCCACGCCGCTGCGCCAGCGTCTCGAAGAGATCATCGAAACAGGCGGCGTAGGCTTCCAGCGGACCGGGCGCGGGCGGGCAGGGCAGCCGCTTCGTCATCTCAGGCTCCACGAAGCCCAGTTGAAACTCTCACCTCCGGCGTACTACCGCCCCGACCCGCCGTCAACAAACCACCGCTAGCTGATCGTTTCGAACCTGCTGACGGCTACCGACGCGGCTGCTCAACTCGCCAAGTGGAGAGCTCAGTCACAGCATCCCGCAGCAGGGTGGATGGCCCTGCTGCGCTGGGTCATGGCGCTGCCGGATCCGCAGTCCACCGCGCAGCGGGTGTACGGGCTGACCGCAGGGAATCAGGTCCCTGGTCGAGAGCCCTGCGGTCGCTATCTGTCGCATCGTCACCATGAGCCGGATCGCGGCGGCCTGACAAGCGGTCACGATCTCTCGTACCCCGTCGATCATCTATTTGCGAGGGCATCCATCCAGCAAGAAGGCGTGGCCGGCTTCGTCCCGCTCATCAAAGACCTGGGGGCGGCAATGACGCACTGCCCCGACGCCACGCACTTCGGCTCTTCCCGTTCCACGCGCATGGGAGCACCCGTTGCCTTTTGGGGGTGCCCCAGCGAATCGATTACGCGTCCTGCGCCGCCGGTTGCCCGGACCGGGCAGACAGTTCCCCATTCGCGATGTCGTGTTGGGAAACCCTCTGCCCGCTCCTGTTATGCGGCACCGATCCGCGTTCGGCACCAGAATCGGCGGCGTTACCAGGTGACCGGCAGCTCGTAAACGCCGTAGACAAGGCCGTCGTTCTTGAACGGGAGTTTCTCCATCTCGGTGGCCAGGCGCAGTGTCGGGATACGGCGGAAGAGCGTCTGGTACGCGATCTGGAGTTCCAGGCGGGCCAGTGGCTGTCCCAGGCACTGGTGGATACCGAAGCCGAAGGCCATGTGGCGGCGGGCGTCCCGGGTGACGTCGAGCCGGTCGGGGTCGGGGAACTGGTCGGCCTCCCAGTTGCCGGTGGCTCCCGGGATGATGACACCCTCGCCTGCACGGATGAGCTGTCCGCCGACCTCAACGTCCTCCAGAGCGAGACGGCGCTGGCCCATGTGCACGATGGTCAGGTAGCGCAGCATCTCCTCCGACGCATTCGCGAGCACTTTCGGATCGTCGGTGTCGCGGATGATCGCGAGCTGGTCGGGGTGCTCCAGGAGTGCGAGGACACCCAACGCGATCATGTTGGCAGAGGTCTCGTGTCCCGCGCCGAGGAGCAGGACGCCGAGCATGGAGGCTTCCGAGCGGGTGAGGTCACCGGCGTCCATCCTGGCCGCGATGTCGGAGAGCATATCGTCGGCGGGGGTGACGACTTTCGCGTCGAGCTGGCGTTCCAGGTATGCGAGTTGCGCCATGGTGGCGGCCCGCACCTCCTCCGGTTTCACATCCCGGCGCAGCCCCACCGAGCTGTTCTCCTGGAAGAAGTCGTGGTCCTCGTACGGCACCCCGAGCAACGCGCAGATCACCAGCGATGGCAGCGGCAGCGAGAATGCCTCCACCAGGTTGGCCGGCTTGGGCCCGTCCAGCATCGCGTCGATCAGGCTGTCGGTCATCGCCTGGATCGCAGGGCGCAGGGCCTCGATCCGCTTGATGGCGAACGGGGCGGTCACCATGCGGCGAATCCGCGCATGGTCCGGGTCGTCCATGTTGAGGAAGGACGGTGGGGCCTTGATGACGCTATTACGGAAGGCCTCGTTCGCGTACGGAAAGCCCTGCCTGCTGGTGTCGACGCTGAGGCGCTGGTCGCCGTACAACGCCTTCTGATCGTCGTAGCGGGTGACGAGCCAGTGCACGCTCCCGTCCCAGAGCCGAACTTTGGAGACAGGCTTCTCGGCGTGCAGTTTCAGCATCTCGGGGGGCGGGGCGAACGGACACCCCGCTGCCCGGGGCATCGGAAAGTCTGGAAGGGTCTCGTCCGATGTGCCGGCAAGAGCGTTGGTCATGCCACTCCTCGTTGTGGGGGAAGATCCGTTGGATTCATGGAGCGCGGCGAGTCAGCCAGGCGGGGCTGGTGACGGCGGGTCAGCAACTGTCTTGGGAGCGGTGCAGACGAGGCGAGTCTGCGAGATCTCCCGCATCTCCTTCTCTGCTCGCCAGCCGCCGCGCGCGATCGGAGTACTCGTGCGCGTACGGTGTCGGCGCCGTCCTGGCAACGTCTGGGTCACCGACGTGGTGTAGCAACGTGTCGACGCCGAGGAAGGGAACGAGTTCGAGTTCAGGAACTCGGTCGGCCACAGCCGGTGCTCACATGTCGCCACGGATATCGCCGATGCCAGGTGTCGCCAGGTCAGCGGGCTCGCCGACGCCGGTCAGCCACTGGTGCAGAGGTCAACCCGGCCTGCCGCGATTGCGGGGCGACCGACTGGTCACCCGTCCGCCGTGACCACCGCCGTACACAAGGAGGCCGGCGCGACACTCCCCTAGGCTGGCGCCGGCTCTCCCCGGTTCCTGTGCCAAAGTCCGGGATGCCCACTTCCGGTGGACAGGGCGAGATAAGGGGCCAATCAAACGAGTCGAGCAGAGGACGAGTTGCCCTGTCTCCGGTCTGGAGACATCTTCGGGCAGAAGGCCCGCACGGCCCGCACGGCTCGGTTCGCGTTCGCATCCGTCGTGTCCACACTCAACGTGCTGGTCATCGCTTCTCCGACTCCTCAGCGTCTTCGGCCGGTACCACCGTTCAACCACTCAGTCCCGCCCATCAGATTCCGCGGCCCGTCCACCTGAACAACGGAAACCAGAGCTCCGGTCCCCGGGCGGTCGACTGCGCGTCATCAGCCTCACAAATTGATGCCCATTGCGCAAGTTTTCCCGTTGGGCAATTTTTCTCGTCCCGCGTATGCTCGCTGGCGATGACTACTGGCCTGCGTGAACGCAAGAAGGCAGCCACTCGCGAGGCGCTGCACGCCGCCGCGGTGCGCCTCGTCCTGGCTCACGGCATCGAGAACCTCACGGTCGAGGCGATTGCCGACGAGGCCTTCGTCTCCCGACGTACCTTCTCCAACTACTTCGCCAGCAAGGAGCAGGCGCTGATGCACCACGACCGGACGCGCGCCGTCCGGCTGGTGGAACTCGTCCGCGCCCGCCCCGCCGAGGAGGCCCCAAGGACCGCGCTCATCCGTGCCGCCGAGGAGCTTCACGCGGAGTACGCCGAGGTGCGCGAGGTGCAATATCGCGCGCTGCGTCTCCACCCCACGCTGCTTCCCGAACTCGCCGCCGCCTACACGGCTGTCGAACGGCACCTCGCCGACGCCGTCGAGCAGCGGTTGCCGGACCGGCCCGATCGGACCCTGCGTGCCCAGGTACTGGCCGCGACTTTTCTCGTCGCCCTGCGCATCGCCGGGCAGACCGTCCTCGAAAACCCCGGGCGGGACTTCATGGACCTGACTCGCCAGGCCGTCGCCTTCGCCTGTGAGGATTTGCGCCAGGAGACGCAGCAGACTGGGGACGTAACTCGGTAGCAACCGATAGCGACGCCGACTGTTCAAGCTATCGCTTCCTGTTCTCGAGGCAAGCAGGAACGAAGCACAGCGACTCCTGGGGGACCGACACGGTGGCTGTGCCACTCCCGGCGGACGGTTGTCGCTGCGGATCGGCTGCATTGCACACCGGCCACGGGGGTGGAGCCTGCTACACCATCAGTTGGGGAGAGCACTCCCTCGTTGTGTCGTGCCGATCCCGGGATCGTTGATCTCACAAGGTCAACGGCTCCCCGTCAGGGAGTTACCTCCCCAAGAAAGGCACTCTCCCGTGAAGGCGCTGCTCTCCTCCCGGCCCGTCCTGTGGTTCCTGTTCCTGTTCAACCTGACAGTCGCCCTGGCCGCGCCGCTCATCGACGACAGCGCCAAGGGAATCGCGACCAGCATCGGCATGGCCGTCGTCTCCCTCGGCGCCGGAATCGCCTTGTACAAGGACGGCGCGACAACTCGCCAATCCTGACGGGGTCGGCCAGACCGAGCCCTCATCACCTTGCGGATGAGGACTCGGCATCCGTCCGGGGCGTCGATGTCGAGCACCGTGCCGTACAGCCGGTCCACATTCATGTGGGTGACCAACCGGCGCTCGGCAACCAGCTCGTCCAAGAGCGCAGCTTCGTCCTGGGGCCTAGTGCTGGGTTCCTCTTTCGCTGGGTGTATGTCCTGGTGGCGGGGTAGTTGATGGTGCTCGGGGGCGGGTGCTGAGCGATGGTTTTACGGGCACGACGGGGGCGTGACGAGGACGAACGGGCCGTCGTTCGCCGGTTGTCGCGGGCACGGAAGGCTCCGCGGGATGCAGTGACGCGGGCCCGGATGATCGAGCTGAGCTGGTCGGGGCTACGGGTGCCGGCGATCGCCGTGGAACTGGACTGCAGCCAGAAAACGGTCCGCTGCCGGCTGCACCGCTTCAACCGCTCGGGCCTGGAAGGGCTGGAGGATCTGGGCGGGCAGGGCCGCAAGCGACGGATCACCGAGGAGGAACGCTCCACGATCATCGCCCTGGTCAAGACCGTGCCGCCCGGGCGGCTGCGGTGGGAACCCGTCGGGGAGCTGTGGGCCTTCGACGAGTCCGGTCCGCCCGAGTGGACTCTGGACTCCCTGGCCGCGGCAGCGCGGGCCGAAGGGATCGAGGTGGGCCGTTCACAGGTCCGCCGCATCCTGCTCACCGAGGGTGTGCGCAGGCGCCGCACCCGGTCCTGGACGCGCTCGAAAGACCCGGACTTCGTCCCAAAAGGACAAGGATCATCGGCCTCTACACCCACCCGCCCGACGACGCGACGGTGATCTGCGCCGACGAGCTGGGGCCGGTGATCCCGCGGACCTTCCCGCCCGCACCCGCCTGGTCACCGGACGGGCACCGGATCAAAGCGGAACTCGACTACAGCCGCGGACCCGAGAAAACCTGGGTCTACGGGGCCTTACGCGTCCGGGACGGCCAGCAGATCACCATGGCCGCATCCTCCCGCAACAGCGTCTTCTACCAGCAGTTCCTGCAACTGGTCGAGGACGCCAACCCGACCGGGGAGATCTGGATCGTGACCGACAACCTGTCCTCCCACAACAGCCTGTCCACCCGCACCTGGCTGGAGGACCACCCCCGGATCCGCCACGCGTTCATCCCGGTCGGGGCGTGCTGGCTGAACCTGCAGGAAGGCTGGTGGCGTATCTTCCGCAAGACCGCCCTGGCCGGGCGGTCCTTCGCCAACCCCGACGACATCACCCAGGCCACGGCCCTGACCACCCGGCAGCTCAACGCCCGTGCCAGGCCCTGGATCTGGGGCCGCCCTGCCCCGCCCACCCGCCAACTACGACGCCGATACGTGTACATCCAATGACGAACCCAGCACTACTCGGTCGTGAACGGTGCGGTGACCGTCCCCGTGAGCGAGGAAACCTGCGGCGCATACCAGTTGGTCCTCACCGCCCAGTGAACCGATCCGGGGGCCGCTGATCAGCGCGCTGCCGTGAAGGCCGCGAGGTGCGCTTCGACTCGGTTCGACCGACTCGTCCGCCGAACCACGGGACAGTCTTAGTTTCGTCCCCGTCGCGGAGTCTGATGACGATGGCGCCTTCACGGGAGAGCTGGGCCAGACGCAGGGCGGTGCACTCGCGATCGTGGCGTAGCCCGGCTTCGTCGTCGCACTCCCAGCGTCGGCCCGGACCACAGGACGGTGCGGGCACCGGCAAGGTTACGGCGAGGGAGGCCTCACCACGGATGCCGCACAGCGAACTCACCACACGGTGGCGGCAGTTCATACGCCGCGTGCGCCACTCCAAACGGCGGCCCGGCATCCGAATCAGATGGGGTGCGACGGGCTGAAGGCGAAACGGGCCGCGACGATCACCGCAGAGACGGCGATCAGGGTGCGGCTGAGAGGCGTGCCGGTCGGGCCGGGTACGGCCGTCACCCTCACCCCATCGCCGCCAGAATGCCGTCCCACAGCCGGGACCGCGCCTCCAGTGCCAGCGTCGCCGTCTCCACCGCCTCCTGCCATCGCGTGTCGTCCGTGCCACACAGGTCGGCGACCATCTGCATCGCCATGGGGGTGTGTTCCTCGCCGTCCACCTCGATATGACGGGCGAGGTAGTCGCAGAACAGCGGAAAACGTTCCGTACCCTCTTTCTTGATCACCTGGTCGAACATGTCCGGGATCAGGTCCTCGCGGGAGAAGGCGAAGGCGGCGGCTCGGCAGTGCAGCGGGCGGTTCTCGATGATGCCGAAAGTGGTGCGGACGAACTCGGAGGCGGGGTCCGGGACTTGGGCCCCGCGCAGCGCCGCCGGCACACCGTGCCCCTCGATCAGCAGCGCGAGAAACGCGTCGATCCGGGTCGTGTCGGCCCCGGCCTCGGTCATGCCGGCGCGGTACAACTCGAAGTGACTCGTGAAACCGCCGTTCAGTTCGTCGCTCTCCTCGACCAGCACGATGTCGTTGATGAGCCGTCGGCTGACCTCCGAGCCGCGCGGTGTCCAGGGGACGTCGACACAGGTCAGTTCACGTTGCAGGGACTTCAGCAAGGACATGAAGTCCCATACCGCGAAGACGTGGTGCGCCATGAACGTCGCCATGTTCTCGCGGCTGTCGATGCGCTGGTAAATCGGGTGCGCGGTCACTTCTTTCCGCGCAGATTCGATCGCCGAGCGAGCCCTGTCGATTCCCTCGTGCCGCATATCCCAGTCGTACCTGGACATGATTCTCCTTCGATCGGGAGAGCGATCGTGCAGCCATTGAAGACCGGCCCGCAAGCGCTTCCCGGGATTTAGCGAAAGTTACCCCGAGTACGGTTTGACAGAGTGCACGAAGGCGGGCAAAAGGCCGATAAAGGGTCACGATACGGGCAATCAAAAAAGACATCGTTAATATTTGAACGTGTCGTGAAGGTTCTGCGTACCTGTCCGTGTGACCAGTAATCACGTCACCGTCACCATGGCCTATCAAGTGGTGCCGGGCCGCGGGCCCGACTTCCAACCGTGGGCGTGGGCGATGTTGAACGCGAGTGCCCGGCAACCAGGTTTCCTGGGAGGCGGCGTACTTGTCGACGGAGAGGCGGAGTGGCATGTCGTCTATCGCTTCGCCAGTGAGGGAACCGTCCGGGCCTGGGAGGACTCCACCGCACGGGCCCAGTGGGACGTACAGGCCGCGGACTTCGCCCGGCAGACCGGGCGCAGGAGCGTGCGGGGTTCCAAGGTGTGGTTCGACTCGCAGACCGCCGCACCGAAGACCCCCACTCCGCCGGCGAAATGGAAACTGTGGTTCGTGAACATGAGCGCGGTGTTTCCGCCGGTCCTCCTGTTCAATCTGATCATTCTTCCTTATCTTGGCGGCCTCAATCCGCTCGTCCGCACGTTCCTGTTGTGCCTCTGTGTGACGGCTCTCGTCACCTGGATTCTCATGCCGCGACTCCAGCGTTTCCTCAAGAAATGGCTGTATCCGCCGCTCCAGGCATTTCGTGGACGACATAAGAGACGGACCGCATAGGTCCGCCGCGAACCAAGGGAGGTGGGCGGGTGAAGACCCTGCTCATCGACAATTACGACTCGTACACGTACAACCTGTTCCAGCTGATCGCCGAGGTCAACGGCGTGGAACCCCTCGTGATCCGCAACGACGCCCCGGGCGGGATTCCGGATCTCGCGGAATTCGATAATGTCGTGGTCTCGCCCGGCCCCGGGCACCCGGGCGAGCCGCGTGACTTCGGCATCGCCTCCGCTGTACTCGCCGACTGTCCGCTCCCCGTACTCGGTGTCTGCCTGGGCCACCAGGGCATCGCGCTCGGCGAGGGCGCCCTGGTGACGGCCGCGCCGCAGCCTCGGCACGGGCATCTGTCCCGGGTCCGGCACGACGGGCGCGACCTGTTCCGCGGGTTGCCGCAGGACTTCACCGCGGTCCGCTACCACTCGCTGGCCGTGCCCGAGCCGCTGCCGGACACCCTGGAGGCCACCGCGTGGGCCGAGGACGGTGTCCTGATGGGGCTGAAGCACCGCAGCCGGCCGCTGTGGGGCGTGCAGTTCCACCCGGAGTCCGTGCTGACCGAGTACGGCCACCGCATGCTCGTCAACTTCCGCAATCTCACGGCGGAACGGGCCGGCAGACCCCGTACGAAGAACACCGCCGTCACGCGGGCCGGCGCGGCGATGCCCCGTCCCCGGCAAGCGCCCCTCCCCGCCTACCGGCTGCACACCCGACGCATCGCCGGCGCGCTCGACACGGAGGCCGCCTTCACCCGCATGTACGGGGCGTCCCACCGGGCCTTCTGGCTGGACAGCGCCCTTGTCGAGGAGGGCCTCGCGCGATTCTCGTTCTTCGGCGACGACAGCGGTCCGCTCGCGGAGTTCGTGCGCTACGACGTCGAGGCCGGAACCTGCGAGATCGAGAGGTCGGGACGACCGACGCGCAAGGTCACGGCGAGCGTCTTCGACTACCTGAAAAGGCAGTTGACCATGCGCCAGGTTGACGCGGGAGACCTGCCCTTCGACTTCACCGGTGGGTACGTCGGCTACTTCGGCTACGAGACCAAGGCCGACTGCGGGTCACCGAACCGGCATTCGTCCGACATACCGGACGCCTGCTGGCTGTTCGCGGACCGGCTGATCGCGGTGGACCATCTGAAGGGGTTCACGTACGCGGTCTGTGTCGCCGAGGACACCCCTTCCGCCACATGGGAGGCCACCGATTGGCTGGACAGCGCGCTGGCCCAGCTCAGCTTCGTCGCCCCCGAGACCGAACGCCCGTCGCTGCCCACCCGGACCGAGGCCGACCCCGGTGACGCCGAGCCGTGGCTGGTGCGGGACCGGGAGAGGTATTTCGCGGACATCGAGTCCTGTCAGCGGGAGTTGCGGGCGGGCACCAGCTACGAGATCTGTCTGACGAACGCGGCCCGTTTGCCCGCGCCGCCGGACCCCTTCGCCTTCTACCGCGAGTTGCGTCGGATCAACCCGGCACCGTACTCCGCCTTCCTGCGGCTGGGTGTCGTGGACGTGGCCGGTTCATCCCCCGAGCGGTTCCTGCGGATCACCCGCGACGGCATCGCGGAGGCCCGCCCCATCAAGGGCACCGCGCCACGCGGCGACGGACCGGAGGAGGACGCCCGGCTGCGGGACGCACTCGCCGCCGACGCCAAGACGCGTGCCGAGAACCTGATGATCGTCGATCTGCTCCGCAACGACCTGGGCCAGGTCTGCCGGACCGGGTCGGTGCGCGTGACCCGGCTCATGGCCACGGAGACGTACGCGACCGTGCATCAGCTGGTGTCGACCGTGGAGGGTCGGCTGCGGGAGGGCACGAACGCGGTGGACTGTGTGCAGGCCTGTTTTCCCGGCGGTTCGATGACGGGGGCACCGAAGCTGCGCACCCTGGAGATCATCGACCGACTGGAGACCGAGGCCCGCGGTGCCTACTCCGGTGCCCTCGGCTATCTGGGGTGCAGCGGCGGCGCGGATCTCAACATCGTCATCCGTACGGCCGTCCTCGCCGACGGCTTGATGCACCTGGGGGCCGGGGGCGCGATCGTGCTCGACTCCGACCCGGTCGACGAGTACGACGAGATGCTGCTGAAGACGGCGGCCCAGATGCGAGCCCTGCGCCGATACACCGGAGACCGGATCCGTGAGCAGCGGGACGATTCGGCGGCCCGAGCAGCCCTCCGCGCGGAGCCTGCCCGCGGCGAGCACACCGCCACAGAGGAGCCCGTGCGATGACGACTCCGCAGACCGTGCTCACGCCGGCCGAAGCCGACGCCCCCGGCAACCTCGCCGCCCAGCTCGCCGGGCTGGCCGAGCGGCGCGGGTGGTCCAGGCGGGCCGCCTTCCACCAGGGCCATCGAACCTGGACCCACGGTGAGGTGCACGCACTCGCCACCCGGGCCGCCACAGTGCTCGCCAGTCACGGGGTACGGCCGGGTGACCGGGTGCTGCTGGTGCTGCCCGACGGCATCGCGTGGGTGACGGCGTTCCTCGCGACCGCCCGGCTCGGAGCCGTCGCCGTGTTGGTCAATCCCGAACTCCCGGCGGCCGACCAGGAGTTCATGGCTGCGGACGCCGAGGCGGTGCTCTGCGTGACCGGACCGGGCCTGGAGAACCGTTTCCCCGACCGATCCTGCCTGGGTGCCGACCAGCTGCTCGCACTCACTGCCGCAGCCGGGCCGACTCTCGCCCACCCGGTGGACGCGCACGCGCCGCTGTACGTGCAGTACACCTCCGGCACCACGGGCCGTCCCAAGGGCGCTGTTCACACGCACGGCGACCCGAAGGCCTACCACGACCTCATCGGGCGCCGACTGCTGCGGATCACCGTGGACGACGTCACCCTGTCGGTGTCCAAGCTGTACTTCGCCTACGGCTTCGGCAACGCCTTCGTCTTCCCGCTCTTCTCCGGCTCCTCCGCCGTCCTGGTGGACCGACGCCCCACCCCGGCGGCCGTCGACGAGCTGGTGACCCGGCACCGCGTGACCATCCTCTACTCCGTGCCGTCCGCATACGCCGCACTGGTCGCCGACCGAGGCAGCGGGCACCGGACCTGTTTCGCCTCGGTACGTGCCGCGGTGTCGGCGGGCGAGGGCCTTCCGGAGCAACTCGGCGCACAGATTGCCGAGTTGCTCGGCGCACCGGTGCTGGAGCAGATCGGCTCCACCGAGGCCGGACACGCCTTCTGCGCCAACAGCTTCGGGCACAACCACCCCGGAACCGTCGGCCGGCCCGTGCCCGGCTTCGAGGTGGAACTGCGCGACCGCGCGGGCCGCCCGGTGCCGGACGGCACCGAGGGCGAGCTGTGGGTGCGCGGCCCGACCGTCACCCCCGGCTATCTGAACCGGCCCGAGGAGAGTGAACGCACCCTGGTGGGCGGCTGGTTGGCCACCCACGACCGGGCGGTCCGCGAGCCGGACGGCGCCTTCCGGCACCTGGGCCGCGCCGACGACATGGAGATGGTCGGCGGCATCACCGTCTCCCCGCTGGAGGTGGAGGCCGTCCTGCGCACCCACCCGGCGGTGCGGGAGGTCGCGGTCGCGGCCGTCACCGACGGGACCGGGGCCGGCCGGCTGCGTGCCTTCGTCGTCCCCGTCACCCGGGCCCCCGAGGGCCTCCAGGACGAGCTGCTCCGACTGGTCCGCGACCGGCTCGCCGCCTTCAAGGTGCCGCGCAGCGTGAGCTTCGTCCCCTCCCTCCCCCGCACCCCGACCGGCAAGCTCCGCCGCCACCTGGTCCGCCGGGGCGCCTGGTGACCACGACAGAAAGGAACGGCCAGATGCGCGAGCAGTACTCCCCGCTCACCGACCGCGGCTTCTACCTGGGCCCGCTCTTCCGGCGCGCGGCCGAGCGCCACGGAGCCGTCCACGTCACCCTGGACCGCCCGCTGGACACCCATCCCGACCTTGGCGTCGACCTCACCTACTCGGCTCTCGCCGACGTCGTCGAGGAGTTGTCGGGCCTGCTGTGGGAGGCGGGGGTACGGCCCTCGGAGCGGGTGGCCGTACACAAGACGGACAACGTCGACATCGTGCTGCTGACCTGCGCGATCTCCCGGATCGGCGCGGTACCGGCGCTGCTCTCCCCCGGACTGGCCGGACCGGTCGTCGCGGAATTGGTGGGCCGACTGCGTCGGCCGTGGCTGATCACCGACCGGGCCAAGCTGGACGGCCCGCTCAAGGAGACGGAGCTCCCGGTGCGGGGTGTCCTGTCGGTGGACGAGGCGCCCGGGGCCGAACCCCTCGCGAAGTACGCCGGCGGTGAGCGTCCCGCGGCCGTGCGTCTGCATCCCCGCGAGCCCGCCCTGATCACGCACAGTTCGGGTACCACCGGCGTCCCCAAGCTCGCCGTGCACTGCGCGAACACCATGTGGAACCGGCTGATCCCGCAGCAGGCGATGGGCTGGCCCACGCGCGGCGAAACGGCGGCCCTGCACATGTCGTTCGTGCACTCACGCTTCTACCACCTGCTCGGCGTGCTGCTGCGCTTCGGCAGCCCGCTGGTACTCATCACCGACCCCGACCCGGCCGCGGTGGCACCGTTGTTGGCCCACCACCGCCCCGGCATCGTCGAGACCCACCCCAACACCTTCGTCCTGTGGGAGGAGTTGGCCGACGCGCCCGGCGCCCCGCTGTCGCGGGTGCGGTCGTACGGCTCGACGTTCGACGCGATCCATCCGCGCACGGTACGACGACTGCTGGACGCCTCCCGGCGCCGCACTCCGTGGCTGCTCCAGCTCTACGGGCAGAGCGAGACGGGTCCTGTCGCCTTCCAGTGGTTCACCCGGCGCAGCGCCGCGCGGGCCGACGGGCGACGGATCGGCATCGGGATACCGGGCTTCACCCGCGTCCGGATCACCGGCACCGACGGCCGCCCCGCGACACCCGGGACACCCGGCCGGATCGAGGCCCGCACCCGCGGCCGCATCCTCACCTACCTCGGCATGCAGGACCGCTACGACCGTCAGGTCCACGACGGCTGGTGGGAGATGGGCGACATGGGCTACCGCAGCCGGCTGGGCGCGCTGTACCTGATCGACCGCGAGATCGACCAGATCGACTCCGTGCACAGCAATCTGGAGGTCGAGGACGTCCTCATGGACCGGCTGGAGGAGCTGCGCGAGGTGGTCATCGTGCCCGGCGCGGACCGGGAGCCCGTGCCCGTGGTGTGCGTGCGCGGTGAGCGCCCCCTGGACGCCGAGCGCTGGCGGCGGGCCACGGCCGATCTGCCCGCGATGGCCGAGCCCCGGCAGTGGCGGTTCGAGGAACTGCCGATGACCGCGACCTGGAAGGTGAAGCGGGTCGAGATCACCCGGATGCTGGCGACGGGCGTGCGCGCGTGAACCCGGTCGTGGTGGTCGGCGCGGGACCGGTCGGTCTCTCGGCCGCGCTCGCGCTACGGGCGCGCGAACTGCCGGTCGTGCTGCTGGAGGCCGACGCGAAGAACCGTGAACGCCCCGGCAGCCGCGCCCTGTTCGTGCACCGGGAGACCCTCGCGCTGCTCGACGGCATGCAGCCGGGGCTCGCCGCCGAGATCAGCTCCTACGGGCGGACCTGGCACACGAGACGGACCCTGTACCGGGGCCGCGAGGTGTACTCCCGTACCTTCCCGCCTCCGTCCGGCCCACCGCCCTTCACCAGCCTGCGCCAGGTGGACACCGAACGCTTCCTGCGGGCCGCCTGCGAGCGGGCCGGGGTGGAGTTCGCGTGGAACGCGCGCGTGAGCGACGTCCGCACGACGCCGACGGGCGTCTCGCTGAGCTGCGCGGACGGACGGGAGTGGAACTGCGGCTACGCGGTCGCCGCGGACGGGGCCCGCTCCACGGTCCGGGGCTCGTTGGGCATCGCCATGGAGGGCAGCCGGGGCGAGGGCTTCCATGTGGTCGTGGACGTGGCCGATGTCCCGGGCGCCGAACTGCCATTGGAGCGGGTCTTCCACTACGAGCATCCGGGCGTCGGCGGCCGTAGCGTGATGCGGGTGCCGTTCACCGGGGGCTTCCAGGTCGACCTGCAGTGCCGGGACGACGACGCCCAGGAGGAGTTCGGAACCGAGGAGGCCGTACGGAGGTGGCTGCCGTCGATCGTGGGCGACGGGTACGACGAACGTGTCCTGTGGGTGTCGACGTACCACTTCCTGCGCAAGGTCGCCGCCACGTTCACCGATCCGCACCAGCGGGTGCTGCTCATCGGCGAGGCGGCCCACCTCTTCCCGCCGTTCGGGGCACGCGGCATGAACAGCGGGATCGCGGACGCGGCGGCAGCAGCCGAGGCGGTCGCCACCGGATCGGTCGAGCCGTTCGCCGAAGTACGGCGCTCCGCCGCGCTGTTCAACAGTGAGGCGGCCGGAGCCGCCCTTGACCACCTGCGACCGCGGCGCGGGATCGTCCGGGTCAGGCAGCGCACGGCGGCGGCGCTGGCGCCTCTGCTGCCGTGGTGCGGGTCATGGCTGGAGCACGCGCCGTACGGGCCGCGGCACGGCGCGCCGGCCGTCGCGGGCCACAAGTACTGAACAGATAAGGGGTAGTTGTGACTCAACCGGTCATCATCGAGGGGTTGTCGGCGTGGTCTCCGGATCGGGGACTGACCCCTGTCGGGGCATCTGAGGGAAAGCTGCTCGTCGCGGACTCCTGGCTGGTGCGGGACGGCAGGGTGCGCGGCCTCGAACGGCACCAAGAGCGGTTCCTGCGCTCCTGCGGTGAGGTCGGCGGACCGCCACCGCACCACCTGCTGAAGTTCTGGCGGGACATGACCGACGCGCTGCCGCGCACCGGCGAGTGGTTCCCGCGGGTGGAACTCGCCGCCGACTCCATGGAGTTGCGCCTCCTGATGCGGCAGGCACCCCCGCTGGACACCGGTGTGCGGGTCTGGGCCACAGGTCAGTCCGATCCCCGGGTCGTTCCCCGTCGCAAGGGACCAGACCTGGACACCCTCGCCAAAGTCCGCCGACGCGCCTCACACGAGGGAGCGGAGGAAGCAGTACTCGTCACACCCACCGGCGTCGTATTGGAGGCAGCCACCGCGAGCGTGCTGTGGTGGGAGGACGACACCCTGTGCCTGCCTTCCCCCATACTGCCCGTCCTGCCCGGAGTGACCCTCGCCCTCCTCCAGGAACAGGCCCTGCACACCGGCATCCGCGTCGCCCACCGCGAGCGAACCGTGACCGAGCTGGACGGCCACGAAGTGTGGCTGGTGAACGCGCTGCACGGCATCCGCCCCGTGACGGCATGGATGGGTGGGCTGCTCCGCGCAGCGCCGGCGGAACGCGCACCGGAATGGCGGGCATGGCTGGAGAAAATAATGGAATCACTGCCGGACAATTAACGCACCAAGGACAGCGGCAAAAGAATGCGGGCATCGGCCGCTGTAGCCGATGCCCGCATTCCGCACGCTACTTCTTCACCGGCTGATACCCACCCGGCGCCATCCGCGTCGCGATGGCGATCCGGTTGTAGGCGTTGATCACGGTCGCCGCCCAGATCAGCGCGGCAATCTGAGCCTCGTCAAAGACTTCCGCGGCCTCGGCGTAGACCGCGTCCGGCACATGCCCGTCGTGCACCAGGGTCACGGCCTCGGTCAACGCCAGTGCCGCACGCTCGCGTTCGGTGAAGAAGGGGGTCTCGCGCCAGGCATTCAGGGCGTAGATGCGCTGTTCGGTCTCGCCCGCGGCGCGCGCGTCTTTGGTGTGCATGTCGAGGCAGAAGGCACAACCGTTGAGCTGCGAGGCACGAATCCTGAGCAGTTCCAGGATTTCCGTCTCGACCTTGGCGTCCTGGGCCGCGGTCACGGCGGCGGCGTGCAGAGAGCCCATTGCCGCGGATACATCGGGGGTTGTCTTCTTCAGGGCCACACGGGATATGGAATGGTCATTGCTCATGAGACGACTCTATCCGGCCCGCTCTATTCATGAATGACAATCAGTACGATTGGGGGTGCCACATTCGGACCGGCATGACAAGTGACACTGGCCACCAGGATGCCTGGCGTACGAGCAGGCCAACGGCCACGGCAACTCACAGCCACCCACGAGACAGGAAAAGGTGAGCGTGCATCAAGAGTTGGCAGCACCCGACGGAATGATCCTCACCCGTGCGAGGGGGCGGCCCGGACCACCGTGAACGGCGAGGACGGCGACGTGCACTCTGCGCGCCGAGCCCACTGTTTTCATCACATACAGCCAATCCGAGGCAAGTTATGTGGACTGATCACCTTTGCACGAACTGCTGAGGTGTCGACGAGCAGAGCAGGTGGCGGGAGGCTTCTGACGAATCGGTGGGGCATCGGGCACCCGCGAGCCTGTCGAGTCCCTGACCGAACTCGGGCAGAGGATGTCGCTGCCGGGTCCGGCCGGGATCTCCTCGTCTCCGACGGTGAACACGAAATCACCATCGAGGACGAAGAACGCCTCTTCCTCCTTGTCGTGGACGTGCGGTGGGGCGACGAGTCCTTGCGGACACAGTTCCTCGAACGTGCAGGACCGGCCGTCGGTCTCGCTGCCGTCGGCGAGCACTCTCCCGTACGTGGCGACGTTCCAGTAGGCCGGGGACTGGTCCGGCGCCCAGACATAGGGGCGGGCGGTGCCGGCGCTGTGGGGGAAGTTGGTCATGACCGTCCCCTTGGTCTTCAGTGCATGGGGGAATGGATGACGGAGTCGACGGTGATGGTCAGCAGGAGCCGGGTCTGGCCCGGGCCGCCGTACGAGGCGTAGGGGCGGCCTGTGTACTTCTGGGCAAGGTGTTCGATGCTCTCGGCGGCGCCGTCGGTCGTGGCGCTGGTGACGCGTCCCCGTACGGAGAAGTAGCGGGAGGTGTCATCCGGGTCGGCGATGCTGACGGCCACACGGGGGTCGCGTTGAACGTTTTTGGTTTTGCGGTAGCCCGCGACGGTGTTGATGAGGATGTGTTCACCATCGGTGTCGACCCAGGTCTGGGTGAGCTGAGGCGAGCCGTCCGGCATGGTGGTGGCGATGAAGCAAGGGCTGGGCCGGTTCAGCAGTTTGAGGAGTTCGCCGGGCAGGGGTGTCATGAGGTATCGCCCTTCCTGGGGGGGAGCTGTCGGTCGGAGGTGCCGATGCCGGCGGTGCGCTCAGCGCAGGGAACGGAAGGTGGTCCGGACTTCGTCAACGAAGAGTGCCGGTTGTTCCAGGGCCGCGAAGTGCCCGCCCACCTCAAGCTCGTTGAAGTGGACGACGTTGCTGTAGCGGCGTTCCACCCAGCGCCGGGACTTCCGGACGTGCTCCTCCGGGAACATGCTGAATCCGGTGGGCAGTGTGATCGGTGCGGCGGCGTTCGGCGCGGAGGGCCGTGCCGACCGTGCCATTTCCCAGTAGGTCCGCGCAGCGGACGTCCCGGTGTTGGGAAGCCAATAGAGCATGATGTCGTCGAGCAGCTCGTCCAGGGTGAAAGATGCTTCCGCGTCCCCCGGCGTGCCGCAGGTGTCCTGGAACATCGCGTAGATCCAGGCAGCCAGGCCGATGGGGGACTCCGCGAGCGAGTAGCCAATGGTCTGAGGGCGAGTCGCCTGCTCCTTGGCGTAGCCTGAGAGGTTCTCCCAGAAGTAGGCGGCGCTGTCGAGCATTGCCTGCTCATGCTCGGTGGCGTCCCGGATCTCGTCGGGCGTTGGCGGGAACATGGCGAAGTTGAGGTGCAGCCCGACGCATCCGTCGGGGGCCTTGCGGCCGATCTCGTCGGTGACCGCGCATCCGAGGTCGCCGCCCTGGGCGCCCCATCGCCGGTAGCCGAGCCGGTCCATCAGCGTGATCCAGGCATCGGCGACCCGGGAGAATCCCCAGCCGGGTTCCGTAGGCCGGTCGGAGAACCCGAATCCCGGCAGCGACGGCACCACGAGATGGAAGGCGTCCCGCGGGTCACCGCCGTGGGCCGCGGGATCGGTCAGTGGGCCGATGACCTTGTGGAAATCGAGGACGGAGCTGGGCCATCCGTGGGTCATGACCAGCGGGAGGGCGTCCGGCTCAGGCGAGCGCACATGGAGGAAGTGAATGCCCAGACCGTCGATGACGGTGCGGGACTGGCCGAAGGAGTTGAGGCTCTTCTCGCACCGCCGCCAGTCGTAGGTGTTGAGCCAGTAGTCGTGCAGCGCGCGGAGCTTCGCCAGCCGGGGTCCCTGGCTGGTGTCCGGAACGGTCTCTGGATCGGGCCACCGGGTGCGGGAGAGCCGCTCACGCAGGTCGGTCAGCTGTTCCTCCGGCACGGACAGGGTGAAGGGTTCGATGAGTTCGGACATGGGGCGTGCTCCTTGCCGGGCGATACCGCGCCGACCGCGACGCGGGTGGATTCAAGGCGGGGGCGGAATCCGGTGATTCAGAAGGTGTCGGGCTTACGGGTCCGTTCATCGATGACAATCTCGGGCACCGCGTCCAGAACCTCCTGGAGCCAGGCGATCTCGGCGCGCAGCCTGTGCGCACCGTGACTGACCGCCAGCGCCTCACTCACCGTCAGGTAGCCGCCGTCGATGGCGTTGGCGTTCAGCGCCTCGGTGTCCGAGAGCATGGAGGCGAGTTCATCCAGCCGGGATGCGATCACCGTGTGGAGCTCGTCCAGCTTCTCCGGGTCCAGGCGGGTGAGGGCCAGGTCGAACGGGTCCGACTTCATCCAGATGTGGCGCAGACTCTCGGACTGGAGCTCCTTGAGACGCAGCCGCCCTTCGCCGGTGATGCCGTACACCTGGCGCTCGGGCAGATTGCCCTCCTTCTCGGTCCTGACCTCTTCGAGCAAGCCCTCAGCCAGCAGGCGCTTGATCGCCTGGTACAGGCTGCCCACGGACACGTCCGTCCACAGGTGCAGATGTTCCCGCTCGGCCTGGAGACGCACCCTGTGCCCGTGCATCTCGCCGTTCCTCGCGAACGTGTCGAGGATGAACAACCTGATCGATGACATGCGACTACTCTTGCATGAGTACTCGCCCGTAGGCAACCGGCCGATGTGCTGAACATCGGCTCCGGGAGCGACCGCGTCGAGGTCACGAACGGGATTCATCGCCGATGTCACCGCCGTGACTGAACGGTGAGCGATTTCCAGCATCCCGATGCCGACCACACGTTGGACGCCCCTGCGCAACGACAAAACTCCTGGTAGACGGGTTGTAGACCAAGATCACCCGTGCCTGCCAGGAGCTTCGCATGCTTGTCCGCTCATCCTCGATCGATCTGTCCAGCCGAACCCTGCGGTTCCTTACCGGTCAACTGGCCGCGCGACGGGCGAAGATCGGTACACGGTGGCGACGTCTGGCCGTCGGCCGCCAGGCTCTGCTCGCCCTCGCGCGCCTGCGGTGCGGTTATACCTGCGCCCAGCTCGCTGGGTCGTGTCCCGCGTCGTGGTGTAGGGGATCAAGCGTGACGCATTCCGGTACGGGGCTCCTGACGATCTCTGCCGACGCAGTGGTCCACGAAGCGCCCTGCTGAGGCGAGTTGAACACGCGACCGGACTGAGCCACCGCCCCCGACCTGCGGATTCCGACGCCTTGATCGGCTACACCACTCGGCGGGACGCCACCGCTCGCTGCCGGATTCGACATCGGGATCGCTACGGTCTACCGCTGTATACGCGAAGTTGTAGAGGCCCTGGCCGCGCTCGCGCCTTCACTCGCCGAGGCGACGCGGACGATCCGCGAGAAAGCGTTCGTGATCCTGGACGGCACTCTGCTGCCGATCGACTGGGGGCACCTCCCGGCCGAAGGCTGGGGGAGATCGCTGCGGACTCCCCGTACCACTCCGGGAAACACAAGCGCCACGGCATGAAGAACATCCAGGTCCTCGCCGATCCGTTCGGACGCCTGCTCTGGGCCTCGCCCGCCCTGCCCGGATCGACCCACGACCTCACTGCTGCCCGACACCACGGAATCATCGACGCGCTCACCGAGGCGGGCCTGAAGTGCTGGGCGGACAAGGCGTATCAAGGCGCCGGCGGGCCTGTTCGAGTCCGTTCCGCGGTCGCCGTCCGAAGGGGTGGAAGCGCCGCCACAAGACCAGTCACGCCAAGATCCGATGCGTCGGCGAACGAGCTATGACCACGCTCAAGGACTGGCGTCTTCTGCGGAAGCTCCGCTGCAGCACCAATCGGATCACCGACATGGTGAAGGCCGTCCTCGTCCTTCACCACGCGTCAACGTGAGGTTGGAAAACGCTCAGTGCCGCGCGCGATCCTCACCTCGGAAGTAGGCACTCAGTAAGGAGGCTGGGTGGCGACGGGACGCCCGCGCAAGGATCCACGTGATCCGGCTGGGCAACATCGCTGCGGGCAGGCAGGGCGGCCGCTACTGCTCAGGCACGGCGCCGATTCCTCCGGAGGAGGCGGTGGCGTTGATGCGCTCGGCAGCCCTGGAACCGCTAGAGCCGTATCCGGGGGCGACACCCCCTTGGCCCAGGGGCCGCTCTCTCCTGCGGGACGCTCTCAACTCCGGTCGGGAATCCGGTCCTTGAGCAGCTGCTCGAAGTCGTCGAGTTGCCTCGTGATCCGCGCCGTCCTGGTGCGGCACGCCCTCGCACCATCCGCGGGCAACCGCACAGGTCAGCCGGGTGGCGGGTTAAGTGGATGAACGCTTCTGTGGCAGTGGCGGTGGGCGGCCGTCGTCATCGGTTGGTCTGCCGGTCGCGAAGGGCTTCCGCAGTGAAGCGCGTCATTTCTCGGCCGGGGTCGGGGTTCGGGGAAGACGTAGCTGGAAGCATGCTCCGAGGGTCCGCGGGGTGAGGGTGAGGGTGCCTCGGTGGCGGTGGGCCAGGTCGCGGGCGATGGCGAGACCCAGGCCTGTGCCGCCGTGGTCGCGGGAGCGGGCGTCGTCGAGCCGGACGAAGCGTTCGAAGATGCGCTCGGCGTCCTCGGTGGGCACGCCCGGTCCGTCGTCGTGCACGGTGAGGACGATCCAGTCGTCCTCGTTCCGGATGGTGATCTGGATGCGGTGTACGGCGTGGCGGGCGGCGTTGTCGACGAGGTTGCGCAGCAGTCGTTCGAATTCGTCGGCGTTTCCGTGTGCGGGTGCGGGCGCGGTGCTGTCACAGGTGAGGGTCAACGGTCGTTCGGTGAGGGGGTATTGCTCGGTCAGCTGAGAGGCGAGGGCTGTCAGGTCGACGGTTTCGGGACTGGTCGTGGGGGTGCGGGTGTCGAGGCGGGCGAGGAGCAGCAGGTCTTCGGCGAGTGCCTGGAGGCGGCGGGTCTGTCGTGCGGCGGTGGTTGCCGCGGCGGGCCAGTCGGTGCGCTGCGGGTAGGCGAGCGCGACTTCCAGGCTGGCCAGCAGTGTGGTGAGGGGGCTGCGTAGTTCGTGGGCGGCGTCCGCGACGAAGCGGCGTTGCTGGGCGGCGGCGTTGTCGAGGCGTTGGAGGGTGGTGTTGATGGTGGTGGCCAGGGCGGTGATCTCGTGTCCCGTGGCGGGGACGGTGACGCGTTCGCGGGGATGGCTCGCGGTGACCGAGGCGGTCAGGACGCGGATGGCTTCGACCGGCCGCAGCGCGATGCGGACGGCGAAGTAGGTGACGGCGGCGATCAGTACGAGGCTGACGAGCCCGGCCCGCAGCAGCAGGAGGTCGGTGGTCCTGGCCATTGCCTCGGCCGTGTGCGGGAGCACCACCGCATAGACCCGCAGGTCGGCGTCGGCGGCCACACCCAGAGCGGCGACTTTGTCACTGCTGAGCTGATCGGCGCTGATGTCGGCGAACATGACCGTGTAGGTGTGGCCGGCCATATCGGATCTGTCCCCGGTGGGGTTGTCGCGCACCGGTATACGGCGGGGAACGATGGTCAGGGTTCCGGGCTCCCTGGCCTCCGACGGGGCGGGCAGCACGTGGCGGGTGCCGGGATCGAGGGCTTCCATGCCTCCGCCGTAGGCGACAGCGGCGCGTCGGCCGGTCGCGACGACCTCGTACGGCACCGGGTTTCGCTCAACGGGAACCACTCCCCCGTTCAGCTGATCCACGAGAGTCCAGAGCTGTTGCTCGGTCTGTCCTTCGGTGATCTGCGTCCCCTGGCGGTAGACGTCACTGTGCATCCACCAGCCGATGCCGACCATGACGACGGCAGCGGTCAAGGCGGCGGCCAGGGCCGCGCGGGCCCGTACCGAACGCGGCCACCAGCTGCGTCGTACCTCAGTCGCGTTCACGGTCGTCCACCAGCCGGTAGCCGGTACCCCGTACGGTCTGCAGGGACTGCCGGCCGAACGCGGCGTCCACCTTCTTGCGCAGTGCGCTCACGCGCGCCTCCACCAGGTTGGGATCCAGCGCCTCGTCGGGCCACGCGTGATAGAGCAGATCCGCTTTGGAGACCGCCTGGCCAGCCCGGCGGGCCAGTAGTTCAAGGACGGCGAACTCCCGGGGGGTGAGTTCCACCCGGGCCCCGGCCCGGCGGCAGACCCGGCCGGCGACGTCCAAGGAGAGGTCGCCCACGGCAAGGACGGGCGGGGCGACCGTGGCGGCTCGTCTGACCAAGGCCCGCAGCCGTGCGACGAGCACCATGTAGGAGAAGGGTTTGGCCAGGTAGTCGTCGGCCCCCGTGTCCAGGGCCTCTGCCTGGTCCCAGTCGCCGTCCTTGGCGGTGAGTACCAGGATGGGCGTCGCGTTGCCCTCCCGGCGCAACTGGGCGCAGACCTTGTAGCCGTTGAGTCCGGGCAGCATCAAGTCCAGTACCACCAGGGCGTATTCGCCGCTCCGGGCCATCCACAGTCCGCGCCGGCCGTCATGGGCGAGGTCAACGCTGTAGCCCTCGGCGGTCAGACCGGTGTGCAGGGTGTGGGCAAGGTCGACCTCGTCTTCGACCACCAGGATGCGCATGCGGTGCAGCTTCGCACAGCGTCGGCCCGCCTTCCTGATCGGCCGGTCAGGTTGGGTCAGCCTCCGGTCAACGAGGTCCGGGCACGCTGACGGCGCTTCTCCGTCGCTGCTGAAAGGCCCTGTCGCCGATGTCCGTTGATGAACGTGCCCCCGCCGTGGCCGGGACGGTCGCCCCTCCCGTACTCGCCCCTCGGCAGTCCCCCGGCCCGGCCAAGGCCGTTGTCGTCGTCGCGCCCTTGGCGCTGAGTATCGCTCTGGGGCTCTGGGGCATCCGCAGGAAGAACACCATGTGGGGGGACGAGGCCGTCACCTGCCAGCTCGCGCACCGCGACCTTTCGCGGATATGGCTCACCGCTCAGCATGTCGATCTGGTCCACGCCCTCTACTACGCCGTGATGCACGAGGTCTTCGCACTCTTCGGCGGAGGGCTGCTGACGTTGCGGCTGCCGTCCGTGCTGGCCATGTCCGTGGCGGCGAGCGGAGTCGGGCTTCTGGGGCTACGGCTCGCGGGACCCCGTGCCGGGCTGCTGGCCGGGCTGGTGTTCGCGCTTCTCCCCCAGGTACAGAAGTACGCGCAGGAAGGCCGCTCCTATGCCATGGTCTGTGCCCTGGTCACCTGGGCCACCTATGCGCTCGTGGCCGGCGTCCCGCATCGCGCCCGGTGGCGGTGGGCGGTCTACGGCTCCACCATGCTGCTGGCCTGTCTGCTCCACGAGTTCGCGGTCCTCGCCCTGGTCGCACACGGCGTCACACTGGTCGTCTCCCGTGCTCCACGACCGGTGCTGAGGGCCTGGAGTGCTGCTGCCGCGTGCGTGGTCGCCGGACTGTTGCCGCTGGCGATCCGCAGTGCGGGGCAGTCGGGACAACTGTCCTGGATCGACGGACCGGTGCGGCTTCCCCGATTCCTGGCCACGGCGGTCGTGGGCGTGGCGTGTGCCCTGGCACCCCTGGGAACCAGAGGACCCGTGCGGCTCTCCGCGCTGGCTGTACCGATGGTTGTGCTCCCGGGGCTTCTGCTGCTGATCGCCTCGCTGGTCAAGCCCGTTTTCGTCGACCGGTACGTGCTCTACAGCAGTACCGGAATCGCTTTGCTGCTGGGCGCCTGGATGGATCGTTTCCTCCGGCGGCAGCGGTCTTTCCGCTACGTGTGGATCGCGGCGGTTGTGGTGCTGGCCGTGCTCGTCCCGACGAGCGTTTCGCTGCGGACGCCCCAGAGCCGGAGCAATGACGTCACCGCCATCGGCGCCGCCATACGGACAGAGGGTCGTCCCGGCGACGGGCTGCTCTATCTCTCCGACCAGTACCGGGCCTGGACAGCGGCCGACCCCGTAGACACCCGCTTCCTGACAGATCTCGCCCTGACACAGGACCCCGTTTCGTCGAACACACTCGCAGGTGTCGAGCTTCCCGCCCAGGACATAGCGGCACGCATGCTGGAATTCGACCGGATCATCGCGGTCCGCGACCCGGCGGGCGCGCACGCGCCGACCAACCCGCGGGAGGAAGCCAAAACAAGCACCCTGCGACGCCACTTCCGCGCGTACGGAACAAGCCAGGTCAGCGGGGCGCGAGTCACCGTCTACGTCCGAGACCACGACCCGTCTCCGAGGCCGGACCTTGATCCGGCAACCCGGGAGCGAACGGTGGGGCGATGAGGTGACCGCGACAGGTGCCCGCCGGCACCACCGCCTCACGCGGGTGGCAGCGTCGTCCTGACCGACGGATCGCTGACACCCGCCCAGCGCCGCACCGCACCGCGCCGCACCGGCCACCCGATGAGACGCCGCTGGCCGGCCAAGCACAAACGGCACGAGCTGCTCGTCATCGCCCTGACCGATGCCAAGGGGTGGCTGCTGCGGACATCCATCACCCGACCCGTGCGCGGCTCGGGGATCACCACCTGCCGCCACGACGACATGGTCGGCCGACTCCCCGCGGCCGGCCTGGCCGCGATCGCCGACCTTGGCTTCGTCGGCCTCGACGGTGACGGCGCCGACAGCAGCGACCCGGCAATCACCACCGGCTGCGAGAAGCCCAACGGCAAGAAGCCCCCAGCCGCGAAGAATCAGGTCACCCAGCTGATCACCGCGGAACGAGCCGTCTGCGCATACGCCTTCGCACATCTGGAGAATCGGCGCGTACTGACCCGGCTCCACCCCGACGTCACATGGGCCACCCGGCTCGTCCGCGCGCCGATGGTCCTCGACCCGCACGAGATCGCCCGCTGATGGACGACCCTCACCGCAGACAACTACCGCCGCCCAGCACGAACATGGCCTCATCCACCCATGCCACCCTGCGCGTCCTTGACCGGGGAGAGAGTCTGAGTGAGCGGTCCGTGAATCTACGACTGGTTCTGGTGTCGCCTGAGGCTGGACCAGGTGGAAGCCATGAGCGGACGGGCCGACGCCACGATCGTCAACATCTCGTCGTCCGCGGCCTACGCGAACCGCAATGCCTACGCCGTGTCCAAGCTGGCCGTCCGTGGCCTGACCGTGGCGTTCGCGCGCGAGTTCGCGGGTGACGGCATCCGGGTGAACGCGATAGCGCCCGGACTCGTCCTCACCGACACGATCCGAACCGAACTGCCTCGTGCCGAGTTAGAACGCGCGCTGGGCGAGCAACTCGTCCAACGCGAGGGTAGGGAGCGGGACATCATCGGGACCTTGCTCTACCTTGCCTCGCCGAAGGCGTCCTTCCTCACCGGGGAGACACTGCGTGTGACAGGCGGCTTCGGACTGTCCGTCTAGCACTCCAGCACGACCCCGGATTCATTCACGACTGCGGACTGCGGATGGACGGCCGCACCGTGCTTGTCGACCCGTCCCCGCGCAACGGCCGTACGGGCAGAGGGCCTTACTTCGACGGACCGGACGCGCCCTACCTGGACCGGCTCGCGGCTGCGAGCGTGACGTCTTAAAAGGGCGGCGCTCACTGCCGGGGAGCGACCAGTCCCGCGTCGTAGGCGAGGATGACCGCCTGGATACGGTCCCGGGCACCGACCTTGGCCAGCACCCGGCCCACATGCTTCTTCACGGTGGACTCGGTCAGCACGAAGCGTTCGGCGATCTCGGCGTTCGTCCAGCCCGTACCGATGGCCACGAGCACCTCGTGCTCGCGTTCGGTGAGCGCCGCCAGCCGTGGGTCCTTACGAGGCCCGGCATCCGGGGCCAGGACGTCATGGGCGTGGGCGTCGAGCAGGCGGCGGGTGAGCCGGGGGGCCACGACGGCGTCGCCGGTCGCGACCGCCTGGATCCCGGCGAGGAGTTCCTCCGGCCTGGCGTCCTTGAGCAGGAAGCCGCTGGCCCCGGCGCGCAGTCCGGCGTAGGCGTACTCGTCGAGGTCGAAGGTGGTCAGGATGAGCACGCGGGTACGGCCGCCCGTCGCCACGATGCGGCGGGTCGCCTCGATGCCGTCGAGACCCGGCATCCGTACGTCCATCAGGACCACGTCGGGGCTCAGTTCGGCCGCCATGCGCACGGCCTGCGCGCCGTTGTCGGCCTCGCCGACCACGCTCACGCCGGGGGTGCCGTCGAGCAGCATCCGGAAGCCCATGCGGGGCAGCGGCTGGTCGTCGGCGATCAGGACGGTGGTCATGGCGCGGTCTCTCCGGAGGTGGCGGGGGCGGACAGTTCCAGCAGGACGTCTACGATCCAGCCCCGGCCGTCGGTACGCGGTCCGAGGGTGACGGTGCCGCCGTAGAGCGCGGCCCGCTGGCGGATGCCGACCAGGCCGTGCCCGCTGTCCGGGCGGTGAGCCGTGGCCGGTCTCCGCGCGAGTGAGCCGGTGTCGGCGATCCGGACGCGCAGCAGCTCGTCCTCGACCGTGAGCGTGACCTCGGCCGTGGTGCCGGGGCCGGCGTGCTTGAGGGTGTTGGTCAACGCTTCCTGCACCACCCGGAACGCCGTGAGCTGCACGCCCCGGCCCGAGTGACCCGGCTTTGTGTGATCCATCGGCTCCATCCTCGCGGACGGCCCCTCAGACGTCACTGCGACGCAACCGGTAAGCGGCACCAGCCACCAGCACTACGGCCCACACCAGCAACGCCGTCAGGCCCGCCCCCGGGCCCACCAGGGAGTCACTGGACTCGTGCAGGGTCATCACCGACTGCCCCGCATTACTGGGCAGATAGCGGCTCACCGTGTCACCCAGCGAACTGGGCAACAGCCCCGTCAGGCCGGGCAGGACGAGCACCGCGCCCGCCAGGATCGCGATACCCCCGGCGTTGTTGCGCACGATCAACCCGACCGTCACGCCGTACACACCCACCAGACCCAGATACACACCCGCACCCAGCAGACACCGGAAGACCCCGGCATCCCCCAGGGACAGGGCGATCCTCTCCCCGTGCAGCGCGGCGCTCCCCAGCAGGAAGGAGACCAGCGCGCCGACGGCCAGGGCCGCGAGGTTGGTGCCGGCCAGCGCCAGGGTCAGCGCGGCACCGGACGCCGCGTCCTTGCCGCCCAGCGGGCCGTCCGGAGTGTAGACAGCGGCGGCGATCACCCCGATCGCCACCAGGAACAGCACGGCCACCCCCAGCGTGATCCAACTGGAGCGCAGCGACCAGAACTTGGACCACTCCGAGCGGACCACCCGCCGGCCGGTCACCCGGTACGTCGGTGGGGTGGCGGTAAGGGTGCTCGCGGTCATGAGGCGGCCCTCCGCACGTCGCTGCTCTGGTACTCCACCGCGTCCTGGGTCAGATGCATGAACGCCTCCTCCAACGACACCGACTCGGCGGCCAGTTCGTACAACGGCACCCGGTGCTCGGCCGCCACCTCCCCGATCCGGCGGGTGTCCAGACCGGAGACGACCAGCCGCTCGGCGCCCGTCGAGGTGACGGTGACACCGGGAGCGGCCAACAGCGCGCGCAGCCGGGCGGGTTCGCCCGTGGCCACCCGCACACCCTTGTCCGCCGACCGCTCCACCAGCGCGTCGACAGTCGTCTCCGCCAACAGCCGCCCCCGCCCCACGACCACCAGACGGTCCGCGGTCTGCGCCATCTCGCTCATCAGATGCGAGGACAGCATCACCGTGCGCCCCTCGGCGGCCAGCCCGCGCAGCAACTCCCGCACCCAGCGCACGCCTTCGGGATCCAGGCCGTTGACCGGCTCGTCCAGCATCACGACCGCGGGGTCACCGAGGAGCGCCGCGGCGATGCCCAGCCGCTGGCCCATCCCCAGCGAGAACGCCCCGACCCGCTTGTGCGCCACCGCGTGCAGACCGGCCAGATCGATGACCTCCTCCACCCGCCGCTTCGGCACACCATGGGTGTACGCCAACGCCATCAGATGGTTGAAGGCCGAGCGCCCCGGATGCACCGCCTTCGCCTCCAGCAGCACCCCCAACTCCTGCAAAGGCGCCCGGTGCTGGGCATAGCGCCTGCCGTTGACCAGGGCCGTGCCGGCGGTCGGCGCGTCCAGACCCACGATCATCCGCATGGTGGTGGACTTGCCCGCCCCGTTCGGCCCCAGGAACCCGGTCACCTGCCCGGGCGGGGCAGTGAACGTCAGGTCGTCCACCGCCGTCCTGTCCCCGTACCGCTTGGTCAGCCCGCGCACTTCGATCACTGTGCCGCTCCCCGCTCGTGCCCTGCCCGGCAGCCCGCCGGGTCACTGCTTCGAGGCTAGGAGCGGCTACGGCGCGACCCGTGGGCCCGCAGGGGACAAACCCCGCTGGTCACTGGTACCGGGGTACACCGGCAAGGTCGTCCCGGGCTCAGCCGTGCAGCGCGCGGTATGCCGCGACCGCCCCTGGGTGGAGCGGGACGGCGCCCGTCCCGATGAGGCTGCGGACGTCGAGGAACTGGGTGCCGACAGCGTTGCGGGGAACGAGTTCGGTCGCGCGCAGAACCAGCAGGCGGGTGATCGCCTCGGCCACACCGCGGGGCAGTTCGGGGCGGCACACCAGCAGGTTGGACACCCCGATGGTGGCGACCCCGCCCGCCGCCCGGTACGCGCCCTGCGGCAGGGAGACCTCTTCCAGGCCCGAGGCCGCCTGGCCGCCCGGTCCGCCGAGCCGGGGCAGCAGACCGGCCAGCGGCAGGAACCGCAGACCGAACCGGTCGTCGAGTTCGGACAGAACCGGCAGCGGTACGCCGCCGGCCACCAGCAGAGCGTCGACCGAGCCCGTCCGCAGGGCATCGGCCGCGTCGGCCAGCGGGAGATGGCGTACGACGGTATCGGTACCGGGCGACAGACCCGCGGCATGCAGGATCTGCTCGCCGAGTACGGCCGCGCCCGATCCGGCCGCGCCGAGCGACACGGTGCGTCCGGACAGGTCGGCCACCATACGCACGGATGAGTCGGCGCGGACGACGAACTGGAGGTAGGTCTCGTACAGCCTGCCGATCGCGCGCAGGGGCACAGGGTGCGGGAAAAGAGCGGTGCCCTGGGCCGCCCGCGCGGTGTCGGTGAGGACGAGCGCGAGGTCGGCGCGGTGGTCGCGGAGCAGTTCGATATTGGTGAGGCTGCCCGGTGTGGTGCGGACGCGGCAGCGCAGGCGCGGGTACGCCGCCGTGAGTTCGGCGGCGAGGAGACGGCCGAACGCCTCGTAGAAGGCGGTGGGTTCTCCGGTCGCGAAGCGCAGGACACCGCTCGGTCCGGGCCGCTGCCCGGAGACGTCGCCCGTGAGCGCGCCGCCGAGAACGGCGGCGGTCGTCGCGCCGAGGGCGGCGTGGAGAAGGGTGCGGCGGGCGACAGGGCGGGTCATCGTGCACCGCCGCGCGGATCACGGCGGACCGCGGTCACCTCGTGCGGCGCGCGACGGGAATTGCCGTGGCCGTTCATCCGGCCCCGCCGGCGCCGCGGTCGGCCGCGTCGGTCACGGCGCACGGCAGGAGCGCGGTGGCCCGCAGTCCTCGTGGTCGCGCGGGCTCCAGTTCCAGTCGGCCTTCCCGGCCCGCCAGCAGTTGTTCGACGATGGCCAGCCCCAGGCCCGTTCCCGCCGTCCCGTCCTGCCGTTGCCGGCCGGAGCGCCAGAATCTCGTGGTGGCCTGGGCGATTTCCTCCGAGGTCAGACCGGGTCCGTCGTCCGTCACCGTGAGGGCGGCGTGCCGGCCTTCGACGGTGCAGCGCAGGGAGATCTCGGCGTCCGGGCCCGCGTACTTGATGGCGTTGTCCAGGAGGATGTCCGTGATCTGGGCTAGCTCGTGGTCCGTGCAGGCGGCCATGACCGGGGTCGCGGCGGCGTCGAGGGTGAGGCGGGCGCCGGCGCGGTGGGCGACCGGCTCCCACAGCCGGTACTGGGCGGTCGCGACCGCCGTGGCGTCGCAGTGGGCGCCGGAGTCGTCGGTCACGGCGAGTTCCCCGGCGCGGTGTTCCGCGGTGGCGAGGGTCAGCATGTCGTCGAGCAGGGTCTCCAGGCGGTCGAGTTCGGTGGTCACGCCGGTGTACGTGCGGTCGGCGGACGAGGGCAGGTGGCGGTGCAGGGCGTCGACGCGCAGCCGTAGCGCGGCCATGGGGTTGCGCATCTGGTGGGAGGTGTCGGCGACGAGCCGGCGCTGCTGTTCCAGGGCCGCCGTGACCGTACGCGCCATGCGGTTGAAGCCGGTCGCGAGCTGGCGCAGTTCCGGTGGGCCGCCGGCCCTGGTCTGTTCGGGCGGGAGTCCCGCGGCGAGTTGTCCGACCGCGCGGTCCAGACGGCGCAGCGGGCTGACCACCCACCGCGTGGCGGCCCGGGCGAGGACCGTGCAGGCGACGGCGACCAGGGCGGTTCCCGCGATGACGGCGGCCCAGCGCCGGGTGACGTCCTCCGCCGCGGTCTCGACCGAGGCCCGCAGCACGACGGCACCGGAGACCCGGGTCCCGGTGCCCGCGGGCTCGGCGAACATCCGGGACCCCTTCGACCAGGGACGCAGCGCGCCCGAGGGATGCGCGGTCTGGTTGCGCAGCGCCGCGTCGAGCAACCGGCCTACGGCGGGGTCGGCGGCCCGCATCCCGCCGGTCTGCACGATCGGGCGCCGGCGGGTGTCGGTGACGACGAGCGGTTCGCCGTACAGCTGGGTGTAGCGGCGGGCCTCGGCGGTGACGGCCGAGGTGTCGCCGGTCTGCGCGGCCTGGTCCATGAGGGAGGCGAAGCGGTCGAGGTCCGCGCTGCGGGCGAGGACGAGTTGCTGGGTGCGGTCGGACGCGGTGAACAGCAGCAGCGGTACGGCGAACGCGGCCACCGTGATCACGACGAACAGCAGCATGGCGGCCTGGACCCGGGTGCGCACGCGTCGGTTCCTCAGTTCCCGAGGTCCCCGAAGCGGTAGCCGAAGCCCCGGATCGTGGTGAGCAGTTCGGGGCGGGCGAGCTTGGCACGCAACTGGGTGAGGTGGACGTCGAGCGACCGGGACACGGCGTGGTAGGCGTCGCCCCACACCTCGTCCAGGAGCTGTTCACGGCTGACCGCGGTGCCCGCCCGTCCCGCGAGCACGGCGAGGATGTCGAACTCCTTGGTGGTCAGCTCGACCTCGGCCCCGCCGACCCGGACCCGGCGCGCGTCCAGATCCACCTCGACGTCACCGGCACGGACCGTCCGTACCGTGGAGCCGCCCCGCGCCGCGGTCCGCCGGGTGACGGCGTCGATCCGCGCGAGCAGTTCGGCGAGGCGTACCGGCTTGACGAGGTAGTCGTCGGCTCCGAGCCGCAGTCCGCGCACGACCGAGCGTTCGTCGCCGCGGGCGGTGAGCACCACGACCGACATGTCACTGACCGCGCGCAGGGCGCGCAGCACGTCCAGGCCGTCGGTGTCGGGCAGGCCCAGGTCGAGAAGGAGCAGGTCGGAGCTGCGGTGGTAGGTCAGGACGTCCCGGCCGTAACGGACGCGTCGGGTGACGTGGCCGTGGTCGTAGAGGACCTCCACGAGCGCCGCGGCGACCCCGTCGTCGTCCTCGGCCAGCAGTATCTGCACTCCGCCCACCTCCTTTCGGCCACTTCGATGACTCCGTCCAGCCGAATGTAGACCACACCGACCGGCTGCTCGCCGGAGTGTTAAGGGGAGGTTAGTTCTGTGTTCGGCCCTCTCGTCCGCCGGTGCGGGGCGGGGCCAGGCTGCACGGCACCCAGCAGCCTGAGAAGGACGCCGTAATGATCATTGACTGTCACGGTCACTACACGACCGCCCCGCCGGCCCTGGAGGCATGGCGCAAGCGGCAGACCGCCGCCCTCACCGATCCGTCGGCGGCCCCCGCCCGCGCGGATCTGCGCATCGGGGACGACGAGCTGCGCGAGAGTGTCGAGCCGAACCAGTTGCGGCTGATGGACGAGCGCGGCATCGACATGACGGTCTTCTCGCCGCGCGCGTCGTTCATGGCGCACCACGTCGGAGACTTCGAGACCTCCGCCGCCTGGGCGGCCATCTGCAACGAACTCTGCTTCCGCGTCAGCCAGTTGTATCCGGAGCGCTTCGTGCCCGCCGCGATGCTCCCGCAGTCGCCCGGGGTCGACCCGGCCACCTGCGTACCCGAACTCACGCGCTGCGTGGAGGAGTTGGGCGCCGTCGCGGTCAACCTCAACCCCGACCCCTCGGGCGGCCACTGGACCGCCCCACCCCTCACCGACCGCTCGTGGTACCCGCTCTACGAGAAGATGGTGGAGTACGACATCCCGGCGATGGTCCACGTCAGCACGAGCGTCAACCCGGCCTTCCACACCACCGGCGCGCACTATCTCAACGCCGACACCACGGCGTTCATGCAACTGGTCCAGGGCGACCTGTTCGCCGACTTCCCGACCCTGCGCATCGTCATCCCGCACGGCGGCGGGGCGGTGCCGTACCACTGGGGCCGCTTCCGTGGCCTCGCGATGGCACTCGGGAAGCCGCCGCTGGAGCAACACGTCCTGGGCAACGTCTACTTCGACACCTGCGTGTACCACCAGCCCGGCTCCGACCTCCTCTACGACGTCATCCCGGCCCGCAACATCCTCTTCGCCTCGGAGATGATCGGCGCCGTGCGGGACATCGACCCGTGCACCGGCCACCACTTCGACGACACCCGGCGCTACGCGGAGGCGGCCAAGCTGCCCGCGGACGACCTGGCAGCGGTCCAGGAATACAACGCCCGCGCCGTGTACCCCCGCCTCGACGCGCTGCTCAAGCGCCAGGGCCGGTGACGCGCATGAGCGCCCTCTCCCCCAAGTCCCCCGGCTGGCTGGACTGGTACGAGAACCCGTCCGAACCGGCCTTCCGACTGCCGCCGGGCACCGTCGACACCCACTGCCATGTCTTCGGCCCGCAGGCCGAGTTCCCCTTCGCGCCAGAACGCAAGTACACGCCCTGCGACGGCGGCAAGGACGAACTCTTCGCGCTCCGCGACCAGTTGGGCATCGCCCGCAACGTCATCGTGCAGGCCACCTGCCACGGTGCGGACAACAGCGCCATGGTCGACGCCGTCCGGGCGGCGGACGGCCGGGCACGCGGCATCGCGACCGTACGACCCGACATCGACGAGAGCGAACTGCTCGCACTCGACGCGGCGGGCGTGCGCGGTGTGCGCTTCAACTTCGTACGCCGCCTGGTCGACGCCTCGCCGGAGGACGACCTCCAGACGATCGCCAAGAAGGTCGCCCCACTGGGCTGGCACGTCGTCCTCTACTTCGAGAGCGTCGATCTGGCCCAACTGGAGGGATTCTTCAAGTCGTTGCCCGTGCCGTTGGTGGTGGACCACATGGGCCGCCCGGATGTGACGCGACCGGTGGACGGGCCGGAGTTCACCCGGTTCCTGAGCTTCGTCGAGGACAACGACGTCTGGGTGAAGGTGACTTGCCCCGAGCGCCTCAGTGTCACGGGGCCGGCCGCCCTCAACGGCGAACATCACGCGTACACCGACGTCGCCCCCTTCGCCCGCCGCGTCGTGGAGGAGTTCCCCGACCGGGTCCTGTGGGGCACCGACTGGCCCCACCCCAACCTCACCGACCACATGCCGGACGACGGCCTCCTCGTCGACCACGTCCCGCATGTCGCAGTCACCGAAGAACAGCGCCACAAGCTCCTCGTCGCCAACCCGATGCGCCTGTACTGGCCCGGCGAGGACTCCTGACTCCCCAACTCCCCTCTCCGCTATCCGACTTCGACAAGGGCCGCTCATGCAACACGCCAACGCACTGAACCGGCTGGACCGGCTTCCCATCTCCCGCTTCCACAAAGTCACCCTGCTCGCCGTCGCGTTCGCGTACTTCTTCGAGTTCGCGGACATCAACAGCTTCGCCACCACCGCGCCGAAACTGATCAAGCTGTGGGGCGTGACGGTCGACCAGATCGCCTACGTCACCTCGCTCTCGTTCGTCGGCATGTTCATCGGCGCGATCGTCGCCGGATCCATCGCCGACCGCTGGGGCCGCAAACGCGCCCTGCTGTGGACGACGCTCTTCTTCGGCATCTCCTCGTTCGCCGCGGTGTTCTCCTGGGACCTCGTGTCCCTGGGCGTCTTCCGCGTCCTGACCTCGGCCGGCCTGTCGGCGATGACCGTCGTGGGGGTCGTCTACGTCAACGAGATGTACCCGTCGGCGACCCGCGGGAAGTACCAGGCGTACGCCATCGCCATCGGCATCTGCGGCACACCCGTCACCAACCTCATCGCCAGCGCGGTCGTACCGCTCAACGACTGGTCGTGGCGGCTGGTCTACCTCTGGGGCTCCCTGGGCATCCTGCTGGTCCTGTTCACCCGGCACCTCAAGGAGTCACCGCGCTGGCTCGAAAGCAGGGGGGACCACGCGGCGGCGGACGCGATCCTGCGGGAGATAGAGACACGCGTCGCCGCCGAGAAGGGCCCGCTTCTCGAACCCGCTCCCCCGGTCGACGAAAAGCCGTCGGCAAAGGCACCGCTGCGACTGCTCCTCCAGCGCAAGTACCTGCTCCCGACGCTCCTGCTCACCGCGCTGTGGATGACCCAGACCATCGGCTTCTTCGGCTACTCCAGCTGGGCACCCACCCTGCTGGCCAAGGAGGGCTTCAGCGTCGAGAAGTCCGTGTTCTACGTCGCCCTCACCACCGTCGGCGCACCACTCGGCTGCTACCTGGCGTCCCTGGTCACCGACCGCTTCGAGCGCAAATGGTGCCTGGTCGCCTTCGGCACGGTGATCGCGGTCTGCGGCCTGCTGTACGGCCTCACCTTCAACCCCGTCCTCATCGTCGTGTTCGGCTTCCTGGTGAACCTCTTCGAACGCGGCTACACCGCCCTCGCCTACGCCTACTCCCCCGAACTCTTCGACACCCGCAGCCGCTCCCTGGGCACAAGCGTCTCCTACGGCCTCGGCCGCCTGTCCAACGCCGCCGGCCCCCTGATCGTCGCCGCGCTCTACAACGGGCACGGCTACCAGAGCGTCTTCTACTTCATCGCCGGCACCTGGCTGCTCGGCGCGATGATCCTGGCCGCCTTCGGCACCCGGACACGCTCGGCGCGCCTCGCGGAGGCGGAACGGCAACGGGTGAGCGTCCCGGCCTGACCAGGGCCGACACAACCGACAGCCACGCAGATCGGCGTGCGCAGTCGCGACGGCGCCTCGACGGCGGGAGAGGAAGGCGGCATGCCCTGTCGGAAACGCGTCACGCACGACCGACCGGCAGCGGCACGTACCACGACGACCACGAAAGCGAGTTCGTCGCCTTCGGCCGCACGCAGGGGTCCTTGGCGCCGATGCCGCCACACGAAGCGGGTGTGGGGCGAAAAGCCGAGCTACTCGGCCGTGTCCTGCACGTTCAGGAACGCTCTGCCAGTGGTGGCGCCCCGGTCGGGTGCCGCGAAGCGATCAGATGGCGAGCGTGCGGACATGGGTGGCTCCTTGACGATGAAGGTGGATGAGCGCCCGGGATATAGAAGGCCGGGCCAACGGGCAGTCCAGGACGAAGGTCGACCAGCCGTGTCGGGCAGTGGGACCGCGCCACAGAGGGGCGCCGACGACAAGGACGCTGATCACGTGACGGCTTCGTTGGGGTGAGGACCACCGGGAGCAATGCTCAAGACCCGTGCTGAACGGCTCCCTGATCGACGATATGGTCCGTGAGGGCGCCTGGCGGATGCCGGCCGACGCGCTGGAAGCGGAAGTGAGCAGGTGGAACACCCAAAGGTCGTGAAACGGATCACGGACGACGAGGACGGGCTGCCGGCGTTCTTCGGCTTCACCGCCGAGCACGGGATCCACCTGCGGACCACGAACCCGATCGAGTCGACCTCCGCGACCGTGCGGCTTCGGACCAAAGTCACCCAGGGCGCGGGCAGCCGCGAAGCCGGACTGGCCATGGTCGTCAAGCTCATCGAGTCAGCCCAGGCCCGCCGGCGAACCGTGAACGCGCCCCACCTCGTCGCCCTCGTCCGTGCCGGAACCCGAATCGAACGCGGTCAGCTCGTTGAGCGCGAGGAGCAGGCAACCTGATGGACACACCCAATCCCCTGACTGACGAGGAACTCTCCAACATCGAGGAGCTTGCCCGTGCTGCGACTCCCGGCCCCTGGCACATGCGCCAACTGGACGACGACTTCGCCATGAGCCTCGTAGCCATCAGCACTGTCCCCGACACCGGGGCCGGCGAACGCTGGCCGGACTTCGACCACCGCCACATCGTGGCCGCCACCCTGGTCCAGCAGCCACGATACGTCGACGTCGCGGACGAACGCTGGGACGAGAACGCCCACTTCATCGCCAACGCCCGCCAGGACGTCCCCCGCCTGATCGCCGAGATCCGACGTCTCCGCCGCCTCCTCGCAGCCAAGGAGCAGAAGCCCGAGGGAGGCTGAACGGCACCGCGGATCCACGGGAATTGACAATTACTCGTCGTCCTTCGGCTCCCGGTCAGCGGTCGAGGTGGGCGAGGAGCAGGTTGGGGTCGTTGTCCGTGAGGTAGGCGGCGCTGGGGACGTACACCGTGCGGTCGTGGACCGCGATCGAGGTCGGGGTCCGCAGGCCGTCCTTCGCGGTGAGCACGGTGATGTGGGTGCCGTCCGGGCGGACGAGGTCGACCTCGTTGTCGCCGCGGGCGGCGAGGAGGGTGTCGCCGCGGCCGGTGAAGGCGAAGTCGTCGATGGAGGGCATTCCGGTGGCGCGGACCTGGATCCTTCCTGCCGTACCGCGTGCGGTGAGGGGAATGCGCAGGACGGTGCCCTTGTCGAGGTTGGTGGCCCAGACGGCGCCGTTGTGCAGCTTCAGACCGTTGGCCCCGGCGAACGTGCTGGGCCGGAGGGCCTCGCCCTTGGCCCACACGGTGGCCTTGCCACCGCGCGCGGGGACGCGGTAGACGACGCCGTGCACGGAGTCGGTGGCGTAGAGGCGGCCGGTGTGCTGGTCCAGGGCGAGGCCGTTGGGCAGTCCGTCGGCGGGCAGGGCGGCGACGCGGTGCGGGTGGCCGCCTGGCGGCAGGGCCCAGATGCCGGTGAGGTCGGCGGTGCCGGTGGCGTAGGTGACGTAGAGGGTGCCGTCGTCGGCGCGGGCGGTGCCGCCGACGAACGCCTTGCCCAGGTTGGGGGTGTTGGCCTTGGCCGGGGCCGGGAGGGTGGCCAGCACGCGCGTCCGGCCGCCGGGGGTGAGCCGGACGATCTGCCGGGCGAAGGAGAAGGTCAGGTACGCCGTTCCGGTGCGGTCGACGGTGATGTTCTCGGGCTGCTGCGAGGCGGACAGGTCGAAGTGGGCGGCGATGCGGGGCGCGGAGAGCGGGGTGGTCGCGGCGGTGGCGGTGGACGCGGAGATCAGCAGAGCGGCGGTGGCCGCGAGCGTAGTGAGGGTGGTGCGCACGTGCATGGGGTGCTTCTCCAGGTGGGGAATCGGTGAACGGCCGTTGCGCGGCCGACGGGCTGCGCGGCGAGGGGGCTCTGTCCGCGTGGCTCAGGGGGTGACGATCTTGATCGTGCTCGCCCAGCCGTGGCCGCCCTCCCTGATCTGGAGTGCCATGTGGAGGAGTTGGAAGCCCTCCAGTTGGCGCGCGTGTCTGAGCGCGCCGACATCGACGGGGTTGAGGCCGCCGGAGGTGACGAGGTCGGCGACCTGTTTGCGCGCGGTCTCGTCGTCTCCGGCGATGAAGACGTCCAGCGGTATGCCGTCCACCTGTCCGGCGGCCAGGGTGGTGGCGAACGTGGTGTTGAACGCCTTGACCACTCTCACGTCCGGTGCGGCGGACTCGGCGATCTGCTCGGCGGCGGAGGTCCCCGGCGTGACGACGAGTTCGTCGAGGGAGGCGTCGACGGGATTGCTGATGTCGACCAGCACCTTGCCGCTCAGCCGCGTTCCGTAGGAGGCGGCGAGTTGCCTGGCCGCGTCGAAGGGCACCGCGAGGACCACGAGTTCGGCGGTGTCCACGGCCGAGTCGTCGGCGGCACCGATGAGGCCACCGCGGTGGTCGCGGGTGCGGAGTTCGTCGACAAGTCCGACGGCCTTGCCGGCGTCTTTGGCGGTGACGGTGACCGTGTGCCCGCCGAGCAGGGCGCGGGTGGCGATGCCTCGGGCCATGTTGCCGGCGCCGACGATGGTGATCTGCATGGGGGATGTCGTCCTTCCTTGCGCTGTGCCCGGTCGCTACCAGGCGTGGACGCGTACGACGTTGAACGGCAGGTGCGGGTCGACGATCTGGAACTGGAAGTTGACGATCAGGAGGTCACGGCCGTCGACGGCGGCCGTGGACGGGCTGTGCATGCCATGGCCGTGCACGGTGCGCACGAGGCGGGCCCTGGTGTAGTCGTGGCTCAGTTCGAGGGTGCTGAGCTGCCCTTCGGGGTGGTCGAGTTCGGTGACGGCGGTGAGGGTGCGGCCCCGCAGCAGCAGTCCGTCGCCGGAGACGCCCCTCGCGCCGCCGAGGTCGATGCGGACGACCTGGTGGGTGCGGACGTCGACGCGGTAGAAGGCGTAGTCGTTGTAGTCGGCGAGCAGGACATAGCGTCCGTCGCCGGTGACGACCAGGCCGTTGCCGTTGAACCCGGCGTCGTAGACCATCGGGGAGCGGCTCAGGTCCACACCGACGCGCAGGGGCTGCTGGACGTGCTTGCTCTTCAGCTCCGCGGCGGTGATGTGCCACAGCGCGGGGTGGGTGGAGTCGGAGATGTAGGCGTCGCCGTCGGGGGCCAGGGCGACGTCGTTGAGGAAGACATCGGTGCGGCCGGTGTCGAAGACGTGGAGCAGGGCGCGGGTACGGGTGTCGTAGACGAAGACCTTGCCGGTGGCGCCGCCCGCGACGATGAGCCGTCCGGCGGGGTCGGTCTTCATGCCCGCGACGGAGGTGCGCCCGTCCTGGCCGCCCGGCAGGAACACCGTGGTCGCGCTCTGGTGGACGTCGCCGCGGTAGACGGTGCCGTCGCTCGTGCTGCCGACGTAGAAGAAAGGTGCGCCCTGCTGGCGGGCGATGCCCTCGGGGTAGGTGTTGCTGCCGGGAATCGTGTAACTGGTGGGCAGGGGTGTGCGGTGGCGTGCAGAGGCGACGGTGGGCTTCCCGCTCGCGTGCGGCGTGGCGAGAGCCGGGGCGGCGGCGCCCGTCACGAACAGCGAGGCCACCGCGACGGCCGTGACGCGGGGGTGGCGCAGACGAACTGACGGCATGACAAGTCCTTCTGGATGGACGGAAGTTGGAGGAAGAGGAAGGCGGGCGCTCAGTTGCCGGCGGGGAAGAGGGACCGGTTGGCGATGTCGATGATGAACGGGCCGACGTGGGAGGGATAGCGGTCCACGATCGCCTTCTTGTACGCCTGGCCGTCGTCGCCGAGCAGTTCGCGGGCGTCGTCGAGGTAGCGGTGCACCTGCGCGTAGACCTCCGGCCCGGTGGGCAGCCCGTGGCCGGCGAGGATCGTGTCGTAGCCGGACTCGGCGGCCAGCGCGTCGACGGCCTGCTGCCAGCCCGTGATGTCGTTGTTGCCCAGGTAGAGGTGGACGTCGTTGTAGACGAGGTCCTGGGCGATAAGGACGCCCTGCTCGGACAGCTTGACGAGGAGTTCGTCGGCGGCCTCGCCGCCGGAGACGGCCTCGAAGACGAACGGGACGCCGTCGATGACCTCGGTACCCGGGACGAGGGCCACGTCCGGGGTGAAGTCAGTGACCGGGATGACCTGGCCGGTGGGCAGATGGCTGTCGCCGCGCGCGAGGATCTGCTCCCGTACTTGGGCCAGCGCGTGCACGGGGACGCCGAAGCGGGCGGCGCCGTTGTAGTGGTCCGGGTGGGCGTGGGTGACGATCAGCCGGTCCAGCGGCTTGCCGAGTCCCTTGGCGTAGGCGACGGCCTCGTCCGCGTAGGCGGGCAGGAGCTGGGCGTCGATCGCGATGATCCGGGTCGGCGTCTCGATCAGCTGGGTGGTGGTGTGGAAGGTGTCGGCCGGGGACATGTAGCTGTGGATCCGCACCGTGCCCTTGTCGAGGACCGTGACCGTGCCGTTCATGGGAATGCTCCTTGCGGTGGATGACGGTCTTTCGCCGTCTCGATCTCCTCCACTCTTGCCGTAAAGCCGCAGGCAGGCGAGATACCATGAAGACACGGCATGGTAATTCGAGGACATGTGGAGATCGCGATGTTTCCCGCGGACCCTGACACGGCCGATCTGCCGGGAGCCGGTGCCATCCTCCGGCTCGACTTCAATCCGCCCGAGGAGCGCGTCCCCGGCTTCGAGATCATCGATCTCGCGACCCTCCACGAACGGCGGCGGATCCGTCGCACGCGGCCCGACCTGGTGCACCGGGTCGACTTCCACACCCTCACCCTCGTCACCGAGGGCAGCGGCGAACACGCCATCGACTTCGTGACCTACCCCTGCCGCCCCGGCACCCTGTTGTGGGTCCGCCCCGGTCAGGTCCAGAGCTTCGTACGGCCGGGCACCACCGACGGCACGCACCTGCTGTTCACGCCGGCCTTCCCGTCCCACACCAGCAGCGCCGACCGGCTGGTGAACGAGTGGTACGGGCCGTCGTGCCGACAACTGGGCGCGGGCCCCGCCTACGCCGTACTGTCCACCCTGCTGGGCCAGTTGCGCGCCGAGTACGACCGGCCGGAGCAGACCGTTTCGGCGGAGATCCTGCAACTCCTGCTGGCCACCGTGCTGTTGCAGATCGACCGGCTGCCGCAGCCCGACAGCGGCGCCGACCCGCACGCGGGCGGCGAGGTCTACGCCCGCTTCCGCGCCGAACTGGAACTCCGCTACGCCGCCACCCGCCGCGCCGCCGACTACGCGCACCGCCTCGGATACACCGTCAAGACCCTCACTCGCGCCTGCTCCGCCGCCACCGGTCAGCCCGTCAAGCACGTCATCGACGGCCGCGTCGCCCTGGAGGCCCAGCGCCTGCTCGCCCACACCGACGAACCGGTGGCGACCATCGCCCGCCGCCTCGGCTTCCCCGAACCCACCAACTTCGGCAAGTTCTTCACCCGGCACACCGGTGTCACCCCCGGTACGTTCCGTCAGGCGCATCGGAGTCAGCCGTGACGGCGGTGGCGCGCACGGTGATCTCCAGGGCCACCGTGCGGCGACGGCCCTGAGGCCGCCGCCGCACGGTCGGTACCGGGTGGGGCGGGTCAGCGCTTCGTGTAGATGAAGCCGAGCTTGTCGATCTCGTCACCGGAGCGTCCGTGGAAACCGGCGATCTGCCAGCCGGACGGGGCGGTGCGGGTCACGCAGTCCGACGTGGTGGATCCACCGGCCAGGGTGTTGCCGAGGTTGGTGGTGAACCTGGCGTAGAAGATCCGGGTGTGGCCGCTCTTCTCGCCCTGGCACAGCTGGGCGGATGTGACGTACTCGCCGCTGCCCAGCGCCAGGGACGACGCCGTGCCGCCGGTGCCGCCATGGGTGAGGACCGTGCCGTTGCCGAGTGTCAGGCCGACGGCGTCGACGCGGGAGCCGCTGCGCAGCGAGAGGCCGACCGGACGTGCGGCCGAGGGTACGGCGTCGATGTCGGTGTAGTAGTCGCCGTGCGGGCCGCCGAACTGGTCGCTGAGCTGGAAGTCCGGGTTGCGCGACCAGGTGAAGTCGACCGTGACCGGGTCGTGGTCGGAGAGCATCTGCCCGTCGTCCGTGAGGAACTTGGCGTGCTCGTTGTTGTACGACGTCGCGTTCAGGGACACCAGCTTGCTGCTGCGGTAGAGGACCTTGTCCACGACCTCGCAGGTGTTGGGCACGGTGGTCCCGGTCTGGTCGCACACCAGCGCGTCGCTGCCCTTGACCGGCGCGACGCCGCCGCGGATCAGCTTGACCCAGGCGTCGGTGAGTCCGTTGGCCGCGCCGAACTCCGCGATGGTGTCGGCGGATCGGGTGTAGCGGGTGTTGGTGTCGCCCATGACGACGACCGCGTTGCCCGCGGAGTGCGACTGGATGAACGAGGTCAACTGGCTGAGGTTGTCGGCGCGGGAGGCTTCGTCGCCGTCGTTGGTACCGGCGTTGGTGTGCAGGTTGTAGAAGTCGACGTACACGCCCTCCGCCAGCCGCTCACGCATGAACGTGAACCCCTTGGGGGTCAGGCAGTCCCCCGAGTCGAGCTGGCAGGAGTTCCAGTGGACGCGCTCGAAGTCGTCAGTGTCGTAAGGGAGTTTGGACAGGGTGTTGAGTCCGCTGCCGATGCCCGCGCCGCCGCTGGTGGGGGTGCGGTAGGGGTGCGCGGTGTCGCCCGCGTAGAGATAGGCGTGGTAGTTGAAGTCCTCCTCGACGTTGACGATGTCATAGGGCGCGATGCGCTGGCCGATGGTGGTGGTGCTGGACTCGCGGGGCGTGGAGGCGCTGGAGAGGATCTCCGGCAGGCCCGCAACGTTGTAGGTCAGGGTGCTGAAGGACCCGGAGGACGGGTCCGCGGCGGCGGCCGGGAACACGCTCGCGACGAACCCGCCGCAGGTGATGGCCGCGGCCGTGAGGCACGCGAAGAGACGGCGCATGTAGCGGAACTCCTGTGAAGTGGGGTGGGGCAGCGGGAACTTACCGCCGGTAACCCGCTTCTGCCCCCGGCCCGGACCGAGGAGATCGAAACTTGACCGCGTGGTCCAGGCCAGGGAGCTCCGCGCGGGGCCACTGCCGGCACGCATGTCGCCGTTTAACCATGCGGAGTCGCCCTTTCACCTTGCTGGCAGGGACCTGCGTGGCAAGAGTGACCATGTCACCGACTCCCCCTGCCTTGCCCTTGTCGCAGCCTCCGACCTCTCCAAGAAACCACCGATGAGCACCCTCTCCTTCACCGTCTTCGATCTGGACTTCCCGGCCGGCAGCAGGAACAAGACCGCGACACTGGTCACCGGCGAGAAGGAGGCGCTGCTGGTGGACGCCGGCTTCACCCGTGCGGACGGCCACCGCCTGGCCGCCGAGATCCTGGACGCGGGCAAGACGCTCACCACCGTGTTCGTCTCCCATGCCGACCCGGACTTCTACTTCGGCGCCGAGGTCATCGCCGACACCTTCCCCGAAGCGCGCTTCGTCGCCACCCCGATCGTCATCGAGCACATCGCCCACTCCTACGAGGGCAAGCTCACGGCGTGAGACGCCCTGGGACCGAACCTGCCCACCCGCCTGATCGACTTCGAGCCGCTGACCGGGGACCTGGTCCTGGAGGGACACCGCTTCGAACTCAGGGGCGGCCAGGCCGAGTTGCCCGACCGCCACTATCTATGGCAGGCCGAGCACCGCGCCCTGCTCGGCGGAGTGCTGCTGTTCCAACAGGAGCACGTGTGGGTGGCCGACACGCCGACGCCCGGCGACCGCGCCTCCTGGATCGGCCTGCTCGACGAAATGGCCGCGCTGCGGCCGGAGTTGGTGGTGCCCGGACATCGGCTGCCCGGTACGGCGGCGGATGTCTCCGCCATTGCCGCCACCCGCGACTACCTGCTCGCCTTCGAGGAGGAACTGGCCAAGGCGGCCGACGGGGCGGCCCTGACCGGCGCGCTGGTGGCGCGCTACCCGGATCACGGCATGCTGATCGCCGCGCAGATCGGAGCCAAGGCCGCCAAGGGCGAGATGAAGTGGGGCTGACATGAACGAGTTCGCCACCTCCACCGCGCCCGCCGACGTGGTCCGACGCCAGTATCTGGCCTCGGCCGCAGGTGATCTGCAAGCCCTGCGCGCGACTCTCGCCCCGGACGTGGAGTGGACGGAGATGGCCGGCTTCCCGCTGGCCGGCACCTACCGCGCCCCGGAAGGGGTCACGGCCAACGTCATGGAGAAACTCGGCCAGGACTGGGACGACTGGACCGCGCACGACGACACCTACGTCGTCGACGGCGAGAACGTCGTCGTCCTGGCCCGCTACACCGCGGTCAACAAGGCCACGGGAAAATCCGTCGACGCCCGCGTGGCCCACCGCTTCGTGGTCCGTGGCGGTCTGGTCGTCCGCTTCGAGCAGTTCGTCGACACCGCCCTCGTCCGCGACGCCATGAGTGACTGAGCCGCCCGCATCCGCGGGTCCTTCCGAGGAGCCCACCGTCGCGTTGGTGCACGAAGCGATGCACACTCCGTGGATCTTCGACCCGGTGCGCGCGGCTCGCCGCCCGCGATGTCGCTACGTCGGCGCGGCACTTGGGCCAGTTCCGGAAGCCGTGACCATTGGCGGCGCGGACCCTCGGGATCGGCGCAGGTTCAGCGGGGCAGGCCGGTGGCGCGGGAGATGACGGTGTCGAAGGCCCGGTCGGAGACGACGCGGCGCAGGGCGATGAGGGGGCGGGCGCCGAAGCCGGTGGCATAACGGGTCCTGGGGCGGCGGGTGGTGACGGCCTTGCCGATCGCGTCGGCGATGACCTGGGGCGGGGAGTTGCGTTTGGTGTTGGCCTCGGAGCGCAGGGAGGAGGCCACGGCGTCGGCCTGGTCGGCGTAGGCGCCGGCGGTGGAGGACTTCTCCAGTTGGTCGGCGGCGATGGCGCCCCACTCGGTGGCGATGCCGCCGGGTTCGATGACGACGACGTCGATGCCGAAGGGCTTGGCCTCCAGGCGCAGGCAGTCGCTGAGGGCTTCGAGGGCGAACTTGGTGCCGTGGTACCAGCCTCCGAGCGGGGTGTAGATCTTCCCGCCCATGGAGGTGATGTTGACGATCGTGCCGGAGTGCTGGGCGCGCATGTGCGGCAGGGCGAGCTGGGCCAGGCGCATGGCGCCGAAGACGTTGACCTCGAACTGGCGGCGGGCCTCCTCCATCGGTACGTCCTCGATGGCGCCGTAGGAGCCGTAGCCGGCGTTGTTGACCAGCACGTCGATGCGGCCGGTCTCGGCGACGATCCGTTCGATGCCGGCGCGCATGGAGTCGTCGTCGGTGACGTCCATGGCCAGTGGCCGGACGCCGCGGTCGGCCAGGGCCTGGAGACGGTCGGTGCGGCGGGCGGCGCCGTAGACGGTGTAGCCGATGGACTGGAGCTTGACGGCGGTGGCCTCGCCGATGCCGGAGGAGGCACCGGTGACGAGAGCGGTCTTGGGGGGCACGGCGGGCATGGCGGAGTCCTCACGAGTAAGATGAACGGTGGTTCATTATTTATAGTGAACCATGGTTCATCTTGATGCAAGCGGAAGGGCAGACACCTCTCGTGACCCCGGACAGGGCACCGCGCGCCGACGCGGTCCGCAATCGGAAGAAGATCCTCGACGCCGCCGGCGAGCAGATCACCGCGCACGGTCCCGAGGTGGGCATGGACGAGATCGCCGCCGCGGCGGGCGTGGCCGTGGGCACCCTCTACCGGCACTTCCCCACCAAGACCGACCTGGTCGCGGCCGTCGTCGCCGCGTACGTCGCCCGTGTCGCCGACGACGCCGAGACCGCGCTCGGCCGTGCCGAGGCCGGGGCCCGCGCCGTGGACGAACTGACCGCCTTCCTCGGCCGTGTCGTCGAGGCGTCCGTGACCGACCGCGCCGTCAAGGCCGCCGCCCAGACCCTCGGCGCGGACCCGGACGACCGCGCGGACGAGGACCGCGCCGGTGCCGCTGTCTCCGCCCTCATCCGGGCCGGCCAGGCCGACGGCGACATCCACCCCGACGTCGCCGTCAGCGACATCTACCTGCTGTTCTCCACCGCGCCCACCGACCAGCCACCGGCGGCCCGCGCCCGCTGGCTCGCCCTGGTCACCCCCGGGCTGACCACCCGCACCCGGGAAGCAGGGAACTTCGGATCTCGCGACCAGAGCCGGTGAGGCCAACGGCAGGTGCGGCCGGTCGTCGATTGCAGCGCTGGAACGCTGCCCGGCTCACCGCGAAGCCACCATGATCTACCTGTCCGACGGCGTCGACGAGACCCGCTTGTCAGGGTGGGAGACGACCAACGGACCGATCGATGGTCAGAGCTCGTAGGGGTGGAGAGCGATCTTCTCCCGTTCGATGAAGAGCTCAACCCAAGTGCCGGCAACGCCTTCGGGCATCGGATCGGCAAAGTCCAGCAGGACAGTGGTGCCGTCCAGGTCCAGCAGGGCGGCACCATCCTCCGTGAGGCTGAGCCGGCCCTGCAGGACAACGCAATGCCCGCCAGTTCGAACCCCAGGGCCGATACGAACAGCCGGCTTGGCGTTCCGCCCCCAGACGATGTCCTCGTCGATCGTCCACCTGACGTGGTACTCGCCAGGCTCTGCGGCCAGGTCCCCGCACCAGCGGACTGCGGTGTGACCAACCGAGGTTCGGACATCAGCCGGCCAGGAGGTTCCGGGAAATCTCGCGACCTTCACCAGTTCGATCAGCACGGGTCGATCATGCAGCATCCCCGGAGCCACCGAACCTGCGAAGTTTGGGCGCTGCCTGGCACAGGTCCACCGGAACATTTGCACTTGCCCGAACGATTCGTTGAAGGCGATGGCGACGCTGCTCTTCTCCTCGCGCTCGGTCAGGACCTGGAACAGCAACTCGGTGCCGCGCCGCTCCAGTTCCAGGTGGCTGAGTTCATCGATGCACAAAAGTTCGACGCGACCGTAGCGGGTGATGGTCTTGTTCAGCTGCTTCTCGTCGGCGGCCTAGACCAGCTCGTCCACCAGCTTCGTGGCGAGCGTGCAGCGGACCCGGTAGCCGTCCGTCGCGGCCTCGGTGCCACTTCCCCGTTCCTGTCGTGAACCACGAGGTGAGAGGCGTGCAGTATCACCCTGACCCGCTTGCCGATCAGCCTCACCAGCACCGAGTAGTGGTTGGTGCGGACCGCGATCCGGCTGTAGCGGTCGACGCGCGGTGCGCCGGGCACGCACCGAAGCGACTCCTCGCTCGTCACAGTCGGTGGTTCGCCATGACCGGGCTGCCTTACAGGTCATCCGCTTTCCGAACGTGACGGGTCGGTTCGGGCCGGGCGAGCATGAACTCTGGTCGGTGGCGGGAGAGATGGGCGTGATTCGTCCCAGTCGTCCGCTCCCTGTGCCCACTGCGGTCGACCGGTGACGACCACGATCCACGGCCGCGGCCGAAGTGAAAAGTACGGGCTGGATTGTTGGCTCCGACCCTGATAAATCACCTTGTCATGGCCATGAGTGCGATGGAACTGCACAGCATCAATCGCTGGGAGGCGTCCTTCCTCCGCGAAGAGGTGGACGGCTACTTCACCCACGGCATCGAGTGCACGCCGGGCGCGACAGTACTCGACGTGGGCGCCAACATCGGTGTGTTCTCGGCCGCCGTCTACGAACGGCTGGACGGAGACGTACGGATCTACGCCTTCGAACCGCTGCCGCCGCTCCACGCGACACTCGAACGCAACGCTCGCGAGTTCTTCAACGGACATCTGACCGCGCTCCCCTACGGCCTGGCGTCCCAGGAGGCCGAGCTCGACTTCAGCTACATTCCGGCCGCCACGATCTTCTCGTCCTCCGCGCGGGATCAGGGGAACATCGAGGACGAGCGGCGCCGGGTCACCGCGAGCGTTGTCGAAATGATCCGCCAGGGTGGCCTGGGACCGGTTCTGCGCCGCGTACCAGCCCCAGTCCTCACTCTTCTCATCAGCCGAAAGCTGCGGGTGCTGCGCCAACTCGAGACGCACCGGGTGAAGGTCAGGCCCCTGTCATCGGTGCTCGACGAACAGGGGATCGACCACATCGACCTGCTCAAGGTCGATGTGGAAGGCGCCGAACTTGAGGTACTCAGAGGCATCGAGGAACGGCACTGGCCACTGGTCCGCCAGGCCGTCGTCGAGGTGGAGCGCTGGCAGCACAACCGCGCCACGGTCTGCGAGATGCTCCGCACACACGGCCTGACAGTCAGCACCGAGCAGAACTCGGTGCAGCAGGCCGGCGACATCGGCATGGTGTTCGCGGTCAGGACGTCACCACACGCAGCACCCGGCACTCGAGGCGGCACCAACGACTGACGCAAAGAGTTGGATCGGTCCTGATGGGTGTGTCCGGGGCGGGAGTTGGGCGTTCGGTCCGATGTGGGAGCGTCGCCGTGGATCGTGTCGGATGATGTGTGGCAGCGTCTCGAGCCGTTGCCGCCCATCCACAACCGGGATGTCCAAACCGGATGGGTGCGCCGCTTCTGAAGTGACTTGCCGGCTGGTGTAGTTGTGGGTCGGCCATCTGCGATGGCGCTCCAACAACACTCATCTCGGTTGGATGCAGATCCCCTCGGGGGATGGATTGAGCTGGAAGGAATGCCCTTCCGTAGACGGGTGCGGATCCTCTGGAGGGGTGATCAGCAAGCCCTTTCCAACCTCAGCTTGAGCAGCTGACGTGGCTGGGACGGCTGCCGCCGGTGTCGCGGCACTTGCTGTGTCCCGCGCAGGTCGTGTCGCTTACGGGCGGGCCGAGCCTTGACGCCGTGTCGCGTTGCCGTAAGCCATCGTGTTCCCTTCCCGGCCCTTCTTGTGACTGACGTCACCCGGTGGGTGTCGGGTGGAAGGGGCTTCCACATGCGGATTCCGAATCTGACCATACGTTCGTGGACCGCTACCGGCGGCTGGTCCGCGACTACGAACACCGCCCGGCCTCCTCCGCCTCACGCGTCTACTGGGCCATGACCCACGTGATGGCCCGCCGACTCACTGACGCGAACACGCTCACCTGGCGCGATCCACAAGTGGCCGGCGCATGAACCTCAGCCCCTCCTCCAGGCACTCAACCTTCAGGAAGACGCCGCCCGGGCCCTGGCCGACGATCTCCGCAACCGGATCGACGCCCCGCAGACCCAACTGCACGAGGCCGAACTGCGTCTGGAGCACCTCCCCATCACCGGCCTCTCAGACATGCGCCGATTGTGCCTGCCCGGTACGACAGGCGTCCGCACGAGGTGTCGGTGCCCGCCGATTCCACGGTGAACAGGGCTGGGGGCAGGCCATGCCTGACCGGGATACCGGCTCCCGCTCAGCGAATCGAGGTCGGTGAACCCGGTGGGCAGGTCCACGCTGCCGTCGGCCTTGAGTTCATCGAGCACCCCAGGGCCGCCGAGCGCGACGCGCTCACCCAGCAGCTCGCCGACTGCCCCGACCTGCCGGTCACCGTCACTCACGCCCGCTGAACGCGACTCCGGCCCGCCGCTACGGGGGGAAGCGACGGGCCGGAGGACTCTACCGTGCCACAGTCGCGGGCCGGACGTACGGTGTGCCGGCGAAACTGGCCGACGGGCAGACATGGTTCACGGCGTCGGACGCAAAACGGTCTTCGTCCCCGCACAGTGTGGGGGGACGAAGACCGTTGTTCGAGCGCCGGGCAGGCCTTGCACCTGCATTTCCCCACAGGAAGCGGGGCGTCTTTCCTTGGACCACCAACGCAGCGCCAGCCGACCGGAGTTGCGGCGACCAGCTCAAGATCCACTATAGCCGATGGAAGGTCGGCGAGAAACTGGAGCCGGACGCCGCCGGGTTCCGAATCTCTTCCCGAATCCGGAGGGAGCTTGCGAAAGCGCCTCGGCGCCCGGCCCGGGCCACCGCCTTGGTCCAGCTTGCTCAGGACATGACTCCGGCCGTCCTCCCGCCCCTGCTCTGCCTCCACCTCCGCACTGTCGCGCGATAGCGCTCCCGCGCCGTCACCGGACTGGACCGCCTACCCCGCTGCCCGAGCCGGCGACCGCAGCACCACCGTCCCTCACACCCCGGCGCCACGCAGCGGGCGTACCGCCGGCTCAAGCAGCGACAATGTCCGCTGATGCGCGTCGAGGTCGACACGGATGCCGACCGGCATCGGCAGATTCGGGCCGGTGTGTCCGAACTCGACGTTTCCCAGGACCGGGATGTCACGGTCGCCGAGGACGTCGAGGACTAGCTCTTGCAGGGTCGGGGACGCGTCGGGCGAAGCGAGTCCGTCGATCGCGGCCGGGATGCCCACGACCATGCCGGCGATCCGGTCAAGGATGCCGGCGTGCCGCAGTACCTGCAGATAGCCCCATACATGCGAGGTGTGGCAGCCCGCCTCCTCCCAGAACAGCACCGCGCCGTCGAACCGTTCGGGCGGCAGCGCGTACGACGTAGCCTGCGCCAGCACGATGCGATTGAGCAGCCCGCCGATCAGCCGGCCGTCGGCGTGACCGGCACGCCAGCATTCCCACGACGTGGTGGCCGGCAGCCCGCCGATCGGCTCCGTACCTGTCAGGAGCCTCAAGTAGAGCTTCTCCAGCACCGTTTGGTGTGCTGCGGGTGCCGCCTGCCAGTGTCCGCCGAGCCCTGAGGTGGCCACATCGGCGTGGAACCCGACCAGACCTGTGCGCGCGTGGAGCACCAGGTGCAGCAGCGAGATGTCGCTGTAGCCGAGGATCGGCTTGGGGTCGGCAGTGACCGCTTCGATGTCGATCAGGTCGAGGTAGCCGAGGACTGTCTGGCCGCCGTCATGGGCGATGATCGCGCGCACCTCGGGGTCACGCAGAAGAGCGTTGAATTCCCTGGCGATCTCGGCCGGTGCAGCCGCGCTCCACCAGTGGTGCCGTCCTGCTTCGAGGAGCGGTGCCCGACGCACGCGGAATCCCATCCGCTCGAGCACGGCCACGGCCTGCTTGAGGCCGGGCTCGTACACGGCATGGAGCGGCCCGGACAGCGATGCGATCACAACGAGATCTCCGGGCCTCAGGGCAGAAGGTCGAAGCGGTTGAGGCAGTGCGGGCCGGGTCACCGAGCGAGTATCCCGACACCCCTCAGCGACATGCGACACATTTACCGACCGACCAGCCGTGGCCGTATGCCCGCGCTGCACCCGAGATTTGGGCGCTGCCAAAGCAGAAACGGCCGTGGGGGCTACCGCAGGAGGGAGGCCCGAAGTCTCCTCGCCGGGTTGGAGTCGGGCGACTCGGCCGATGCGGAGACCGCATCGCCTCGCGGCGCCCCGTACCCTTAGTAGTGTCTACGGCGTCAAATAGCGGGCGCCCAAAATGGAGGCAACACCCCGTGCTCATCGCTCAGCGTCCGTCCCTGACCGAAGAGGTCGTCGACGAATTCCGCTCCCGGTTCGTGATCGAGCCGCTGGAGCCGGGCTTCGGCTACACCCTCGGCAACTCCCTTCGCCGTACGCTCCTCTCCTCGATCCCCGGTGCGGCGGTCACGTCCGTCCGGATCGACGGCGTCCTGCACGAGTTCACCACCGTGCCGGGTGTCAAGGAGGACGTCACCGACCTGATCCTCAACATCAAGCAGCTCGTCGTCAGCAGCGAGCAGGACGAGCCCGTGGTGATGTACCTGCGCAAGCAGGGCCCGGGTCTGGTCACCGCCGCCGACATCGCGCCCCCAGCCGGTGTCGAGGTGCACAACCCCGACCTCGTCCTCGCCACGCTCAACGGCAAGGGCAAGCTGGAGATGGAGCTGACCGTCGAGCGCGGTCGCGGTTACGTCTCCGCGGTGCAGAACAAGCAGGTGGGCCAGGAGATCGGCCGTATCCCGGTCGACTCCATCTACAGCCCCGTGCTGAAGGTCACGTACAAGGTCGAGGCGACTCGTGTCGAGCAGCGCACCGACTTCGACAAGCTGATCGTCGACGTCGAGACCAAGCAGGCCATGCGTCCCCGTGACGCCATGGCGTCCGCCGGCAAGACCCTGGTGGAGCTGTTCGGTCTGGCGCGTGAGCTCAACATCGACGCCGAGGGCATCGACATGGGCCCGTCCCCGACGGACGCGGCCCTCGCCGCCGATCTCGCCCTGCCGATCGAGGAGCTGGAACTCACCGTCCGCTCCTACAACTGCCTCAAGCGCGAGGGCGTCCACTCCGTGGGCGAGCTGCTGGCGCGTTCCGAGGCCGACCTGATGGACATCCGCAACTTCGGTGCGAAGTCCATCGACGAGGTCAAGGAAAAGCTCGCCGGCATGGGCCTCGGTCTCAAGGACGCCCCACCCGGATTCAACCCGACCGCTGCCGCCGACACCTTCGGCGCCGACGACGTGGACGCGAGCTTCGTGGAGACCGAGCAGTACTGACCGCTGCGCGGTACCGCCCGTGGAGACTCTTCACGGGCGGAGAAAGGGAACCTCCACACTGTTCCCTGCCGGAGGTTGTGCGCGGCCGGGCTGCGAGGCCGCGCACAAACCCTGAAGAAGGCCGGTCCCTGCCGACACACCGGGGTCGGTGGCCCACTCCTTGATCTGCTGGACCCTGCCCGGTTGCGGTTGCCGAGGGCGGGACGTGTCAGTGGTGGTCGCTCGCGTGGCCGAACTCCAGGAGTCGGCAGCCGACCGTAGACGGCGTGGTCTCACAGGTCGACGCCGTGTCCGCCGAGATGAGGGCCATGGCGTACTCCGGCCGGGCCGGCATGCTGCTGGGGGAGGTGATCTTCTCCGAGACGACCTTGGTGGTGGAGTTGTCGGTCGCGACCCGGGCCCGACTCGGCCGGGACTCACCGAACACTTCAGCGGACCGGCAGGACGGTGGTGTGTTCCGCGCGTACGGCCTGCAGTCAGCGGAGGTCGAGGCCCGGCAGGCTCAGGATCGTCGGTGCGATCTGCTTCTGCTTGGTCTGCACGTGCGCGGAGTCACGCACGCTGGCCGGGACGGAGGCTCCCGGCTCCACACGCCATGACCAAAATGACCGGCTCGGTTAAAGTCCCCCAGAACCACGCTCGGCCGTCATAAAACTGCAGCTCACCGAGCCTGCTCCCCCTACCCGCAGGGATTGTCCGGGTGCTCGTGCTCCCCACACCCGCAGGGAGCATCTCCCGGTCGTGCCCAGCCTGTACGACAACGTCCCTTACTCTCCGCACCCAGGATGGTTGAGCGGCGTACGGCCGAGGGCGTCGGCCTTCCCCTCGCCGCCCGCGCTGTCGTCGAGCGCGACGCTGTTGATGTCGCCGTTGAGGTGCTGCCAGAGCCAGGTGCCAGCTCCCGCCGTGACCAGGATCAACGCCGAGGCCGTGAAACAGGGCTATGGGGGCGATCCGTCAGCGCCGGGCCACCGGTCCCGCCCGGCGGCGCGACGGTGGCCGCTCGCCCGCGCGGCCTGGCGCGCGGCGGCTCGGCCGGCCGATGGGCGGTGGGCCGACCCGCCGTCCGTCCTGCGCGGCTGAGGTATGGCGGAGCGCTCTCGCGTGGCCGCACGGCCGGATGCCGCGCTCCGCCGGTCGCCCATCCACCGCTCCCCGTCGCTATCCCTACGTCGACACCGGCACCGGCCGCCGGCACCGACCGCCCGCACGGCGCGGATGCGGCAGCGGGTCGACCGGCACGTCAGGGCGTGCCTCTCGGAGCAGATGCTTGCGCAATATAGAAAGTGTCAGCGTCTGCGCCGGTGGGCTCTCCTCCTTCCGGGGTCCACAACTCCGAACGCTCAAGGTCCTGTTCGAGCTCCTCCAGGGCCTGGCGGACCGTGGCGATCCGGTCCAGGAGGAGCTGGCACCCCTCGCCCTCCCCTGGCCGCGCGCTGTCGTACGGCGGCTCGTGCCGCTTCGTGGCGCGGGCGTCGTCCAGGGACGTGAGGACCACGCCAATCAGGACGTTGACCGGGACGAACGAGGCGAGGAGGACGTAGGGGCGTAGGAGAGCAGGCTCCTGCGGGAGATCTCCAGGCGGGCGTGGACGGCGTCGCCGATGCCGTCCAGCCGTCCAGGGGCATCAGCAGGAACAGGGTGAGGACCGCGCGGCCGATGGAGCCGCAGTGCTGGGGGGCCTGGTGGCCGAAGAAGACCCAGCCGACCATGACGTAGACGTACAGCACCAGCCCGCCGACGAGCAGGAAGCTCAGCGTGCCGGGCGGGCTGCGGCGACCAGGGCGACCCGTAGTTGGGGCAGGAAGCGGGCGGTGCGCAGGACGCGGGCGAGGCGCAGCAGTCGTAGGACCGTGGTGTTCTCGCGTACGACGGGCAGGAAGGCGCACAGGACGACGGCGAGGTCGAAGAGGTTCCAGGGGTCCTTGGCGAAGTCCCGGGGATGGTCGGCGCAAGCCGCCAGGCGCTGCAGGATCTCGACGGTGAACCCGGCCAGGCAGGCGTGCTCGGCAAGCCGTAACCAGCGGTGGCAGTCGACGGCCAGTCCCGGGTATGGCTCGATGCCCAGCAGGGCGGCGTTGGCGAGGATGACGGCGAAGACGGTGAGGGCGAACCAGCGGGCCTTGGTGATGGTGCGGCAGCGGTGCGCAGGTTGATCGCGGGCCGATCGTGGCAACGCCTCGGCTGCGTTGTCGTGTTGGTCCGGCATCCCGCTGTCTTCGCTCCCTCGCGCAGGCTCTCGACCCCGCCAACCGGGGTGGACGGCGGGGTGGTTGAGCGATCACACTTCAGGAGAGACTTCTACAACACTGTAGATTGCAGTGTGCGGCCGGTACTCCGTAACGGCCTGACCCCCGGGAGAAAGCAGACCTGATGTTCGGCTTGAGTGAACTGGCCGTGATCCTCCTCGTCGTGGTGGTTGTCCTCGGGATCAAGAAGCTGCCGGAGCTGACGCGCGCGGCGGGCAAGGCGACCCGGATCTTCAAGAGCGAGGCCAGGGCACTCGTGAAGGACACCTCCCGACGCCCCTGACGGCCGGATGCACGACTGAGGTCGGGACGTGCGGGCCCGGCGATTGGCTGCCGTTGAGGACAGGGTCGCGGCGATCGACCAATACGGGCCTACGCGACCTCGTGGCGCTCCTGAGCGGCGTCGGTCGGTGTCTCTTCCGCGTCGGCCGGCGGGACGCGCTTGTCCCGTCGGCCGGTCAGGCGGGAGGCCAGCGGCTCGGTGTAGCGGGCGGTGAGCGGCCCGACGACGACCAGGATCAGCACGTACGCCGTGGCCAGTGGGCCGAGAGAGGGCTCGATGCCCGCGGTGACGGCGAGTCCTGCGATGACGATGGAGAACTCGCCCCGGGCGACCAGAGTGCCGCCCGCCCGCCAGCGGCCCTTGGCGGAGATCCCCGCGCGCCGGGCCGCCCAGTATCCCGTGGCGATCTTCGTGCCGGCGGTGACCACCGCCAGGGCGAACGCGGGCACCAGCACGGGCGGGATGCTCGCTGGGTCGGTGTGCAGGCCGAAGAAGACGAAGAACACTGCGGCGAACAGATCTCGCAGCGGGGAGAGCAGGTTGTGGGCGCCTTCCGCGGCCTCTCCGGACAGGGCGATGCCGACCAGGAACGCGCCCACGGCGGCGGACACCTGGAGCTGCTGGGCGAGGCCGGCCACCAGCAGGGTCAGGCCCAGCACGACCAGCAGCAGCTTCTCGGGGTCGTCGCTGGAGACGAAGCGGGAGATGTGGCGGCCGTAGCGGACCGCGACGAGCAGCACCAGTGCCGCCGCGCCGAGTGCGACGACCAGGGTCAGGCTGCCGGACGCCAGGCCCGTGCCGGCCAGCAGCGCGGTGACGATCGGCAGGTAGACGGCCATGGAGAGGTCTTCCAGGACCAGGACGCTCAGGATGACGGGGGTTTCGCGGTTGCCGAGGCGGCCCAGGTCGCCGAGGACTTTGGCGATGACGCCGGAGGAGGAGATCCAGGTGACCCCGGCCAGCACCACCACGGCGACCGGACCCCAGCCCAGCAGCAGCGCCATGGCCGCGCCGGGCAGCGCGTTGAGGGCGGCGTCGACGAGCCCCGCGCTGTACTGCGTCTTGAGGTTGGAGACGAGGTCGCTGGCCGTGTACTCCAGGCCGAGCATCAACAGCAGCAGGATGACGCCGATCTCGGCGCCGATGGCGACGAACTCCTCGCTTGTGCCCAGCGGCAGCAGCCCGCCCTCGCCGAAGGCGAGCCCGGCCAGCAGATAGAGCGGTATCGGGGAGAACTGGAAACGCGCGGCGAACCGGCCCAGCAGTCCCAGGGCCAGGATGATCGCACCGAACTCGATCAGGAACCTTGCGGAGGAGTGCATCGGGTTCACTCCCGCCCAAGTATCGCCACGGCCGACTCGATGCCCTCGCGCGTGCCGATCACGATCAGGGTGTCCCCGCCCGCCAGCCGGAAGTCCGGCGTCGGGGAGGGGATGGCATCGGCCCGGCGCAGCACGGCCACGATCGACACGCCGGTCTCGGTGCGCATCCGGGTCTCCCCCAGCAGCCGGCCGTTCCAGTGCGACAGGGCCGACAACTGGACGCGTTCGGCCACCAGTCCGAGTTCGGTCGTGGACAGCAGATTCGGGCTGTGGTGCTCGGGCAGGAGGGCGTCGACCAGCGCCGCGGTCTCACCTGTGGTCAGCCGTACGGACAGGGCGCAGGCGTCCGGATCGTCCGAGCGGTAGGCGTTCACCGTCCGCTCACCGTCCCGGTGCGCGACCACTGAGAGGCGGCGCCCCTCGCGTGTCGTCAGGTCGTAGCGAACGCCGATCCCCGGCAACGGCGTACTGCTCACGCGTGGCGTACCCATGTCTGTCTGCCCGTTCCTCTCTCCTGCGTTCCGATGCGGTGGCCCTACTCGGGCCGACCGATACGCACGCGAGGCCGTCGAGGGTGCGCGCGATCGGTGAGTCCGTGGAACCGCGGGCGGCGACAGGAACCACGGCACCGGGCCCGTCAGAAACGGGAGGACGAGCATCATCACGAACGCCCCCGCCCGGAAGTCGGAAGCGAGAGTGATCTCCTGCTCGGCGACCAGACTTCCCGGCACATCACTGAAACCTTACACGTCCTTGGTAATTCCTTTAACAGACCTTGATGATGGGCGGCCGGGACACAAGGAGTGCCACCTTCGGCCGGAGTCCTCGCCTCTCCCCCGAAGGATCGGTATACCGTCGCTACGATCACTGGCCACGGACCGGCTCGAGCGCACCGCGAAGCTGAGGCAGTGGACCCGAAACGGAGCACGCGTGCCCCACCCGTCACCGCTACCCCCTCAAGAAAACCGCCGTGCCGCCGAACCGCTGTACCCGGTTGTGGTGTGCGGTGGCGGGCACCCTGACCGCCGAGACCGGCCGCGCCCTGCACGCCGAACTGACCGACCGCTGCGCCGAGGTGACCGTGGCCGGGCTGGATCTACGCCAACTCCGGCTTCCCGTTGCCGAGTTCCTGCCTGATCCACCGTGGCCGGACAACCCCCACACCGTGCATCTCCTGGCGCCGGACCGACTGCGCTCCCGCGTCGCCGACGACAAACGCCTGCACTGGCACACCGACTTCATCGAGCCAATGGCGTATGCGGTCACCTTGAGTCACTGTTCGGAGTGGAGCTCGGAACGTACGACTGGCTGCCCTTGCCGTGATGGCTGCCGGCTTGGGAAGCTGTTTCGTCTCAGCTAGCAGGCGCATGTGATGAGGCCGTACCTCTACTCGCACAGATCAGGAGACGGCCCTGCAAAGTGAGACCTTGCTCGGCGTTGTCGCGGCAGCAGCCGGCGTCGTCGGTGCAGCTATCGGAGCTGGTGGAGCGGTAGCCGCTGCCCGTTCAGCAGGGCGCACGACGCACGATCAATGGTTGCGACAGGTGCGCCGTGAGGCGTGCAGCGGGTTCATATACGAGTGTGAAGCTCAGTGGCGCAGTCTCGATGCGGCACTGGACAGGATCAGCCGGGGATACTCCGGTGAGGGGCAGGCGCTGCTGGCCGAGATGAGCTTCGAACAGGCTGAGTTGCGTCTGGGAACCGTCAAATTGGAGGCGTCCAGTGCCTTCGTCGAGAAGGCGGAGGACATGCTCGGCACGCTGCGCGACGTGCATCGCCGCGCAGGCACCCTGGTAGACGACGATCAGCGTTCAGACGGGTCGGTATGGGGTGACGTGCAACGCATGACCCATCGGCGAACTGGCGACAGGGCAATGGACGAACTCATCGAGTTGGCACGGAAGTCCCTGCACTGAGACGCGGACTCCTGGTGAGCCACCTATTCACGAGGACCTTTGCGACGACGGGGTCCGTGCGAAGAGTTGCTGCGCTGGAGTTCCGATCCCGCGACCACCCTGGCCACCGGCACCTCACGCATCTGGCCCGAGCTTGGTGCGGGCTTCCACGCGCTGCTTGAGGCCGGTGTTGAAGGCGGCGTACCCGTCTTTTTTGGGTGTTCTGAGGAAGGGCCGGATCAGGGTGACCAGGGCGCCGGAGAATTCCTCGTGGTTGGTCAGGCGGGTGGTGCCGTCGGGGTTGGGGGAAAGGACGAAGGAGTGCCGGCCGTGGAACAGTTGCTTGATGCCGAGCGTGCCGACCCACCGCAGTTCCTGGCCTGGTGTCGCGACGGTGACCGTGGGCCTGAAGGTCATGCCCGGCATGCGCATCGTGAGGCGGCTTCCCACTTGAGCGGTTCCCTCGGCTGCGGAGAAGGTGCTCCACTCGCCGTAGGCGGCGAAGTCGGTGAGGACGTCCCACACCGCTCGCGGGGTGGCGTCGATGTCGATGACGGCGGTGAGGACCGGCTTCATGGTGGTTTCCACTTCTGGCTGGTGCGGGAGACAGGGGCGGGGGTTCGGCGAGCGGTTGGTCAAGCGGTGGGCGGTGGGGGCGGGGAGTGGTGTGGAGCGCAGTCCACGCCGGGTCAGAGCGTCCCGCCCTGCGCAGTCCTGTGGGAGGGGGCGCTGTGGGTGCCGGCGGCCGTGGTCTCCCGCAGGCCGTGGTCGATGAAGTCGATCATCCAGGTGAAGCTGTCGTCGATGTCGGTGGCGAACCGGAACCCGCCGGCTGCTTCCAGGGACGCGTATCCGTGCAGGACGGTGCGCAGCATCCGCAGCGCGTGGATCTGCTGGTCGGGGTCGATCCGGTAGCCGTGCAGCATGGCCGCCCAGGAGTCGACCACCCGGTTGAGGGCGTCGATGAGGGGGTCGTCGGGTCCGGTCGGGCGGGCGGCGTTGGCTGCGGCGTATCGGCCGTGGTGGTCCTTGACGAACGTCCGCATCGCCTGTGCGCCGCCGACCAGGGCTTCGGTTCCGGCCCGGCCCTGGATGGCGTCGCGGATGGCGTCGGCGCACTGGTTCATGGCCAGGATGGCGATCCGGTGGGCGAGTTCGGTCTGGCCGGTGACGTGCTTGTACAGCGAGGGGGTCTTGACCCCGAGCCGTTCGGCGACCAGGCCCATGCCGAGCTGGTCGAATCCGACCTCGTCGACCAGGGCGGCGGCGGCTTCGGTGACCGCCGCGGCGGTGAGTCCGGCCCTAGGCACCGGAAACCGTCTTGGCCAGGAACGGCAGGGCCAGCGCTAGAACCTGGTCGGGGGTCTGGGCGTGCGGGTAATGGCCGGCGCCGTCGATCACGGCCAGCTCGCCGAGGCCCGCGGGCAGGTCGGCGATGATCTTCTCCCCTTCGGCGCGGGGGTCGGCCCAGTCGGGGTCCAGGCTGCCTTCGACGATCAGGACCGGGCAGGTGACGTGGGCGAGTTGGGCGCCGGCGTCGGTGGGCTTGGACTTGCACATGTCCTGCAGGGCCTTCATCCGGCCGGGCTCACTCAGCGTGGCCTCGATGCGGGCCAGTTCGCTGTCCCAGTCGGCGGGCTTGGCCGGGTAGGCCACGTCGAGGTACTTCTTCCAGTCCGCCAGGCGTCCCCGGACGATGACCTGCGCCATCCGCGTGTACCCGGTCCGGAATCGCTTGACCCGGATCAGCCCGCCCAGGTCGACCGGCTGCGCACGGGTGAACGGAGCCAGCTCGATCACTCCGCTGATCACGTCGGGCGCGGTGGCGGCCGCGATGGTCGCGGCGCCGCCGCTGATCGACTGCCCGATGATCACGGCCGGGCCGCCAAGGTGACGCACGACGGCGACCAGATCTCCGGCGATGTCGGTGCGGCTGTAACCGTCCCAGCCGAGGCTGGACTCGCCGCACCCGCGGATGTCGACGTTCGCGACGCGGTAGCCGGCGGCCACCAGGCCGGGAACGAGGAAGCGGTAGGAGTGCCGGCTGTCGCCGATTCCGTGCGCCAGCACGACCAGGGGACCCTCCCCGGTCACGTCGAAGGCGATGGTGTTCTTGCCGATTCTCAGGTGCTCGGTCATGTCGTCCTCCATCAAAATGGCTAACGTGATTAGCCATAGACTAGTGACGTTAGCCTTAGGGGTCAACACCGGGTCGGCCCGGGCATCCGACACCGGCGAGGCTCCTCTCGCCCGATCCGAAGGTTGGGCACCGCCAGGGCATCCACGCCACGGAGAACTTCGGGAGACGGGGCACCGTACGGATGCGTGACCGATCACAGGGGGACCGATCACGGGAGGGACCGATCACGGGAGGGACCAATCCGCCAGGCCTTCGGAATCGGATTCCCCGCGTGACCGAGAACGAGAGAAAACCCGCGAAGCAGGCCAAAGCGGCGAAACCTGCGAAAGTACTCTTTCTGTTGGGTGCCCTCAGCGGCGCTCTGGCGGGCTTCGCCGCGCTCGCGGTCGCCGAGGCGGTGGCGGGAGCCGTGCGTCCTCAGGCCGGTCCGGTCGTCGCGGTCGGCGGTGCGGCGATCGACCGTACGCCCGCCGCCGTGAAGGACTGGGCGATCCGCCATTTCGGCACGAACGACAAGCTGTTCCTCCAGCTCGGTATTCTCGCCGTCCTCGCGCTCTTCGCCCTGGCGCTGGGAATCGTCGCTCTGCGCTTCCGGCGCACCGGCGCCACCGGTGTCCTGCTGTTCGGAGTCGTCGGCGCGCTCGCGGCGACAAGCAGGCCCGACTCGACCAGCGCCACCGACGCCCTGCCCTCCGTGGCGGGCGCCACCGCCGGAGCCGTACTGCTGTACGTCCTCGCCGGCCGGCTCACGCCCCGGACCCCCGCGCCCGACGGACCGCCCTCCGAGGAGGGATGGGACCGGCGCGGCTTCGTGATCGCGGCGGGCGCCGCGGCCGTGGCGTCGGCGGGGGCGGGCCTCCTCGGCCGCTCTCTCAGCTCGGCCGGCGGGCAGGACGCGGTCGCCTCCCGCCGGAACGTGGTGCTCCCCCGGCCCGGCTCCCCGGCCAGGCTCGTGCCCAGGGGCGCCGGGCTGCGGATCCCCGGAGTGAGCCCCTTCATCACCCCCAACGGCGACTTCTACCGCGTCGACACCGCCCTGGTGGTACCCAAGGTGAACGCCACGACCTGGCGGCTGCGCATCCACGGCAAGGGCGTCACCCGGCCACGCGTCTTCTCCTACGACGACCTGTTGCGCCGCGAGCTGATCGAGCGGGACATCACCCTCACCTGTGTGTCGAACGAGGTCGGCGGCCCCTACGTCGGCAACGCCCGCTGGATCGGCGTACGACTGGCGGATCTGCTGGCCGAGTGCGGGGTGAAGCCGCCCGCGAAGGGCGGCCCCGCCGACCAGTTGGTGGCCCGTTCCGTGGACGGGATGACGATCGGCAGCCCGGTCGAGGACGTCATGGACGGCCGGGACGCACTGCTCGCCCTCGGTATGAACGGCAAACCGCTGCCCTTCGCGCACGGCTTCCCGGTGCGCATGGTGGTGCCCGGACTGTACGGCTTCGTCTCCGCCTGCAAGTGGATCAAGGCGATCGAGCTGACGACGTTCGACGCGTACGACCCGTACTGGGTCAAGCGCGGCTGGGCGCGCCGCGCGCCCATCAAGACGGAGTCGCGGATCGACACGCCGAAGCCGTTCGCGCGGCCAGGGACCGGGACGGTGATGGTCGCAGGGGTCGCGTGGGCCCAGCACCGGGGCATCGGGAAGGTCGAGGTCCGGGTCGACGACGGCCTCTGGCAGGAGGCCCGGCTCGCCGCCGAGGACACCAGCGACACCTGGCGCCAGTGGTCCTTCCCGTGGCGGGCGACGAAGGGCGGCCACACCCTCACCGTGCGCGCCACCGACCGCACCGGCGCGCTCCAGACCGAAAAGCGCGCCCACACGATCCCCGACGGCGCGAGCGGATGGCACTCGGTGGTCGTGACCGTCGACTGAACACCGAGCGGGCCCACCCCTGCGTGAAATCTTCTCGGACGGTCCATCACAGACCCGCCCGGGACGGGTCGAAGAAGTGAGCGAGCAAGACGGAGCCATCGGCGCAGGTGGCGGTAGTCGTAGCCCTTGTCACCATGCAGCTTGCCGGGCCGCCGACGTCGCGGGCCGCGAGGAGAACCCGAGACTGATCGCAGCTCAGCAAGCCCATAGCGGCAGCCACATGGCCAGGAACGGCAAGGGGCAACAGCGCGCCGACCATCGAGACCCATACGCCGCTCGACTCCAGCGCCTACCTGGACGGCGGCTGCACCAGTTGGTGACAAGTCATCATCAGCCGTGGGACCGCGCCACGACACTCCCTCATCGCATGGAGGGGAAAACGCAGGTCACAGACACGTAGGCGTCGTCCTGGCCGTACGCGAGCAGGATCCGCTGAACCACGCGCAGCGTTCGCTGCACGCCACGCACCCTCGGAAAACCGCGTTTTCGCAGGTCAGAAAGTTTCTGCCGCGTAGCGAAGGTGGTGCGGGTGGGACTCGAACCCACGGCCGACGGATTATGAGTCCTTTGAGGATCTTGGCGACCCTTGTCGATCATTGCTCATCTTGGCCGTTTTCCCAGTTCAGGCGAGGTTTGATGCCTCATCCCTTCCCTGCCCTTGTCGGTCTTTTCCGATCCTTGTGTCCAACCTGCGTCCAGAACGGGTCGTGGAAGACAAGCCCAGCCAGCTTCCGAGACGATCGACCCAGCCCGGGATTGCGCCTCGAACTCGCCCGCAGCGGATTCCCCTTCCAGCGCGCAGAGGCTCCGCACCTCTACTCACGTCCACTTGGGCCGGAGTCTCTACAGCTGGAGAGATCCGACGGGTTGCCGCTTCGGGCACATGGTGCCGCCGGGGGCTCCTCAAGCCTCGTGCCGACCAAAGCATTCGGGAAACACAACGCCTCGCCGACGCCGGTACGTCGGCGAGGCACGGGTTGGGAGTGAGGTCTACACATGCCCTCTTATCAGCGAAACCAACGCCTCTATCGATACGGCCACCCCTGCGAGGATCAAGAAGCCCGGTAGGACCACTGTCATCTAAATCCTCTGGTGACGCTTGTTCCGGACCGCTTGGGCCTTTCCTTCAGCTGTCCCGGCCATAGGCGGTCAAAGACATCCGCGCACCAGCTACTGGCCGGTGCTGTGGGGGGGCGCTGCCCACGGGCACTCTTCATCATGGGAGGGCGGAACCTTCGCTCAGCGGAGTCCCCTACCGACGCGATGGTGTTCCACCCCTCTACCGGGGTGGAACATCGCCTGAAGTCACGACGCGAATCTGTCCATCGAACTGCGCATCGACCTGGGTAACGGCGCGTCGCTCGTGTCAGCCGAGTACGTAGCTCTCGTCACCGAAGTCGGCGACGATCTTCAGCTCGCCGCCGAGCGCCTTGACATAGGCGGCGAGGGTGTCGACCTCGCTGCGCTCCAACTGACCCTTCTCGATGCGCGAGACACGGGCCTGGGTGACGCCCATGGCTTCTGCAACCTGGGCCTGTGTGGTGTGCTGCCGCTTCCGCAACTCGGCGAGGCGGTGCACACAGGAGGCCAGGACCATCGCCTGCGCACCCTTCTGGATCTGATCCTTTTCAGCGTCGGTGAAGGCTAAATTCTCAGCCGGGTCTCCCCAGGAGATGCGGCTCGCCCCGGTCATCCGCAGATGTCGACGGGAGAGGGTCGAGTACCCATCGGGGCTGTTTCCTCTTCGGGGTTTCCTTGCCCCTCAGCCATCGCCGGGACGCTCTCCACAGAATAGTCCTCCACAGCACAGACGACAGCCGACGCCTCCCTACGCGCACCCGCCGTGCCGTTGTCTGCACTGCCACCGCTGCTGGCCGCACTCAGTTCCTGCTCGCGCCCACCGCGGTGGCGGACGTCCGGGTGAGGATCTCGCTCGCCTGGTCGATCACTGCCCGCGAGGCGTCGTTCAGGCAGGCGTAGCCGCCCCGTGCCTCTCCCCCGTCGTCGGCCCGCGGCCGGACGGCGACCAGTTGCCGGTTCCCTCCCGCCCGTTCGCACCAGTCGTCGACCGGGTACACCTGACGCACCGTCACGCGCGCGTCGGTGTCATCGCTCCGGACGTAGAACACCAGCACCGCGCCCATGCTGAGAGGGGTCAACGGGGACCGGGAAACCGGACTGAACGAAACGATGGCACGGGCCCCTGAACGGGCGCCCGCCGGCAGGACGACCTGCCACCCCCGACTCGGCTCCCGGGACAGACCGGCCCGCGGGATGTCGGTGAACCCGGGCGGCGCCCAGGATGCCGGCGGTGCTGCCGCAGTTTGCTCCGGAGGCGGGGAGGAAGGCCAGGTCTGCACCACCACGCCGACCGCCGCGACGACGACTGCGGCGGTGGCGCCCGCCAGCCAGATACGACGACGGCGCCGGTACGCCGTCACCCGCTGCCGGATCTCCTGGACCCGCCGGGGATTCGGGGCCGCCGGAGTGGCCCGGGCCAGCATCAGACGCAGCAGTTCCTCTTCCGGCCCCTGTGCCGTCTCTTCTTCCTGACGCGTCACGGCTGTTCACCGACTTCCAGGAGATGTGACGGCGTGAGCTGGTGGCGCAGGAGCCGAAGTGCTTTGGCGGCCTGGCTCTTGACCGTGCCGGGACGGCAGCCCAGCACCTGGGCGGTCTCCTCCACACTCAGGTCCTCGAAGTAGCGCAGTACCACCACCGCCCGCTGCCGTGGCGGCAGTTGACGGATCACGGAGGCCAGCGACTGCTCCAGATCGATGTCGGCGAAGACGTCCCGGGCCGGGGAGACCTCCGGGAGGTCCCGCATGGGTGTCTCGCCCCGCCAGCGCCGTCGCCACCAGGTCGCGTAGGTGTTGACCAGCGCCCGGCGCGTGTACGCCTCCGGGTTGTCCCCCGCAATGCGCGACCACTTGGGCCACACCCGGGCCAGAACCGTCTGCAAAAGATCCTCCGCCGCGTGCGCGTCACCCGTCAGGAGCCATGCGGCCCGGTACAGACGGTCCCCGCGGGTGGCGACGAAGTCCTCGAATCCCGGCTCGCCGTCCGCCGCCGATTGGTTCACTCCGTCGCGCCCCTGCCCTCGTCGTCCCTCCCGTACCCCGTCAACCACACGGCGTGGCCGAACGGTTGCCTGCTCGGGCACAGTGAACTGTCCGGTCGCCATCAACCTAGCGCCGCCGTGAGGGCCTTGGATCCGCCGACAGCCGCTGCCCGCAGGGAGGTGCGGGCCAGGTCGAGGGTGATCGTCGGCCGGTCGGCGGCCCCCTGGGCGAAGCCGCGGTCGGTCCCCGCGATGATCAGGGCGAGTCGGTGTCCTGCCGGGACGACGTGGTCGGTGGCCGCGAGGTCGAGAGTCAGAGTGCAGGGCTTGCCGGGCACCAGCGCCGCGACCTTGTGGGCGTCGGCACAGGTTCCCAGAGCGGCCCAGCCCCGGCTGAAGACGGTGGAGGTGACGTGCGTGGTGTCGGCCTCCGTCTGCTTGTAGCAGGCGCTGTCCGCGGTGGTGCTCGCGCCCCAGCAGGTCCGGCCGACGAGTGTGGTGATGCCCAGGCCACCGGAGCCGTACTGCCGGATGGTCGCCGGTCCGATGTCGACGAGGACGGCCGACAGGTTGGCGGTGGGCGTCGTCGAGGTGGCGGTGACGGTCAGCTCGGGTGAACCCGTCAGGTGCAGGGCCTTGCCGAGCGGCTGGGTGAGGAAGCCGGCCTTGTCCGGGGTCGAGGTGGCGGCCTGCTCGGCCCAGTCGAGTTCGCTGTGGCCCCGGTCGTCGGTGAAGGTCGCGGTTCCCGTGCCGGGTGACGTGCCGAGGGTGCCCACGCCTTCTTTCGCGCCCCTGCCTGGGCTCAGCGTCACGGACGCGGCTGCCCTGGGTGGCCAGGCGGTGTCCGTGGTCCAGTGGTCGGGGGTGCGCTCCACGTCAGCCATCGGCGCGCGGTCGATTCCGTTGTCGTAGCCGAGGAGTTCGTGGTCGAACCAGCGGTGCAGCGTGTCCACCCACTGCGCACGACGGTAGTCGAAGGGGTCGACGTGCCCGGTCTGGCTGAGCCAGATCTTCCGGTGCACCCCGACCTTGGCGAGGGCGTCCCACCACCGGCCGAACTCCTTGGGACGAACGGCGAGGTCCTGCAGACCGTGCACGACGAAGACACTCGCCCTGACCTTGTCCGCAGCGGCAACGTAGTCCCGTTCGCTCCAGATCTGCGACCAGTCACCGGACCGGGCCGCATGGTCGCCCAGCGGCTTGTTCACGGCGGCGCAGCGGGCGCCGGTGGCGTCGGTCTCGACCGTGCGGATCAGCGTGCCAGGGGTCGGGGCGCTGCCGACCAGTTGGACCCCCTGGGAGAAGTAGGCGTCGTACCAGGAGGAGATGGAGCTGATCGGGACGATCGTCTTCAGCCCGCGTACACCGGTGGCGGCGACGCCGTTGGCGACGGAGCCGTCCCAGCTCTTGCCGATCATGCCGGTGGCGCCGTTGGTCCAGGACGCGGCGGCACGCTGGGATCCGGTGCGGGTGGTGTAGGCGTGGGCACGTCCGTTCAGCCAGTCGATGACGGCCTTGGCGGACTGCACGTCGATACGTCCACCAGCGTCGGTACAGCCGTCGGAGCGGCCGGTGCCGGGGAGGTCGACGGCGACGAAGGCATAGCCTCGGGGCACGAAGTAGTTGTCGTAGAACAGCGGCATCCGGATCAGACGGCCCTTGGCGTCGTACGTCTTCTTCTGGCTCTCGTTTCCGCGGCCGCAGCACGAGTAGTAGGGGCTGGCCTCCATGACGACCGGGATCTTGCGGCCCTTCGCCGCGGGTTCGCCCGGACGCACGATGTCGACGGCGACCCGGTCCTCCTTCCCGTCGCCGTCTGAGTCGAGTCCGGTGCCGACCCAGACGCTCTCCCGCACGGCCTTCTGGTACGAGTACACCGGTTTACTCTCCCCGGACAGGCCCGGCTCGCTCACCGCCGGAGAGGCCGACCCGCCCGTCTCCGCCGTCGACGGACCTCCCAGGAAATGGACGCCGGCCAGCAGCACGGCGGCCACCGTGGCTGCGATCACCGCCACGGTCAGCGGCGCGCGCGGCCCGCGTCGGCGAGGTGACGCATCAGATCGGTGGGAACGCATGGACGCAGCCTTCGGTCGCTCGGCATTCGGACACAGGGCAGACGACTCCGCACGATCGCGGGGCCACCGCCTCCATGCCGTCAACAACCTGGGTACCGTTGGAGGTTGCCCTGTTCCGGAAACGTCTGCCGGCCACCCCTGCTGCAGCCGCGTGCGGTACGGCCGGCCCCGCCTCCCGCGGGACCGTGCGCGGCAGCGGGGGGGGGGGCGCCGCACTCGCCGCTGTCAGGCCCGAGAAGCCGAACGCCGGGCGGGCGGCGAGGAGCGTGGCGTTCGTGCCGTCGAAGTGCAGGGTGTCGGCGAGGTGGAGCAGGCCATGGGTGCGGCGGCGGTCAGGGACGGACGAAGCAGTCGCGCTACCCGTGACGACGGCGGCGAAGCTCGCGCCGGGCACGGCGAGCGTCACGAGAAACAGGAACCTCATGAGTCATCCAACCCGGTGTTCCGCGGAACGCTACGAGCGGCCAACTCGACCGGGCCGACCTCGTCCTGCCCGCGCCGCGCAACCAGCGAATAGGACAACGAATCGGCTCGGAGACACCGTCAACCTGCACGGCCGCGCCCTCCCGGCCCCTGTACGGCCCCTGTACGGCCCCTGGATCTTGGTAGCGAGCCTCCAGACAACCTCTCGGACACCCGGAGCCAACCTCGATCACCTACTCCGCCGCAGGTCAGATGAGTTAGAGCTCCCCCGAGTGCCGCCGGACTCCGAACTCACGAGCAGCGGATTCAGTCCGTCCAGGCGAAGTTGACGACCCGGCAGGACAAAATGAACGTTTCCTCAAGTCAAGAGCCTGCACAGGTGGGGCGGGTGGGACTCGAACCCACGGCCGACGGATTATGAGTCCATTGGGGATCTTGGCGGCCCTTGCCGATCAGTGCCGATTCACGCCGTTCTTGCAGGTCAGACGTGCCGATCAGCGTCAGCCCTGTGTGGTGCTTGTCGGTCCGTTCCTGTCCTTGTGGCCCCTCAATGGCCCCTGGAGGGCGATGAGTTGGACGCTTTCTACCTTGTCGGGCGTGTTCCGAACACCGTGTCACTGAACTGCTCTCTGCACGCTGGCGAGCTGCTGTCAGGGGGGTCTCGGCACCCACCTCATCGGGCGATCCGGTAGCGGTGTTCGGGGCGGCCGGTGGCTCCGTAGCGGAGTTCCAGCCGGACCATGCCCTCCCGTACGAGGTAGGAGAGGTACCGCTGGGCCGTGGCGCGGGAGACGCCGGTGAGTTCGGCGGCCTGGGCGGCGGACAGGGGGTCGTGGACGGTGCGCAGGACCTGGTGCAGGAGGGCGAGGGTGGGTGCGGAGTGCCCCTTGGCCGGGACCCGGGGGACGGCCGGTGGCCGGGCGGCGCTGAAGAGGGCGTCCACGTCGGCCTGGTCGGTGCGTGGGGCGAGGCCCAACGCGGCTACGCGGTGCTGGAGTTCGCGGTAGGCGGTGAGCCGTTCGGCCAGGTCGGCGGAGCCGAACGGCTTGACCAGGTAACCCACGGCGCCGAGCTTCATGGCGGTCCGTACCGAGGTGATGTCCCGGTCGGCGGTGATCATGATGACGTCGGGGCGGGCGCCGCCCTCGTCCGAGCTGAGCCGCCGCAGCACGTCGAGTCCGCTGCCGTCGGGCAGGAAGACGTCGAGCAGCAGCAGGTCGGGGTGGAGGGTGCGCACCGCGTCCAGCGTCTCGGCCACGGTTGCCGCCCGTCCGACCACCTCGAAGTCCTCGATGCGGGACGCGTAGTCGCAGTGGATGTGGCTGACGCGGAAGTCGTCGTCCACCACCAGGGTCCGGATCATCCGCGGTCACCTCCGGTCGTCGAGGCCGTCGTGAGCTGTGCGTCGCGTGGCACGGGAGTGGCGTCCGGCAGCGGCAGTACGACGGTGAAGACCGCGCCCGGTCCCTCGCTGACGGTGATCGTCCCGCCGTGTCGCTGGGTGAGCCGGTGGACGAGGGCCAGGCCCAGACCGCGCCGAGCGGTGCCCCGGTCGGGCCGGGTCGACCAGCCGTCCTCGAAGATCGACTCGGTGGCGCCCGGCGGAATCCCCGGGCCGCTGTCGGCGACCCGCACCATCACCAGGTCGACGGCCTCGATCAGCGAGAGCTCGACCTCGCAGCCTCCCGCCGGGGGCGGTCCGCCGGAGGCCGCGTCGATCGCGTTGTCCAGCAGGTTGCCGATGATGGTCAGCAGCCGGCGCAGATGCGGCGGGTCCTCGCCGAGCGCGGAGTCCTCACTGAGCACCATCCGTATCCCGCGTTCCGCGGCCACCGTGGTCTTGGCGACGATCAGCCCCACGAGCAGCGCGTTGCCGATCCGTTCGCGTACGGACTCGGTCAGCGCCTGGTCGGCGCCGGCCGACTCGACGGCGTACTCGAAGGCGGCGTCGTGGTCGCCGATGTCCAGCAGCCCGGCCACGGTGTGCATGCGGTTGGTGAACTCGTGCTGCTGGGCGCGCAGGGCGTCCGTCAGCCCGCGCACCGAGTCCAGTTCGCGCAGCAGCCCGATCAGTTCGGTGCGGTCGCGTACGGTGACCACCGCGCCCAGTTCACGCCCGTGCAGCGTCACCGGCATCCGGTTGACCACCAGGCAGTGGTCGTCGGTCAGCACGTTGAGGTCGGTGCCGGTCAGGGTGCCGTCCAGGGCGCGGCGCAGCCGCCCGTCGGGCAGTACCTCGTCGAGCCGGCTGCCCAGCGCCGTGCCGAGGCCGAGCAGGGTGCGGGCCTCGTCGTTGACCACGGTGATCCGGCCGTCGGGTGCGAAGGCGAGCACGCCCTCCCGGATGCCGTGGAGCATGGCCTCGCGGTCCTGGAACAGTCCGGCGATCTCCTCCAGTTCCAGCCCGAAGGTGGACCGCTTCAGCCGCCTGGCCAGCAGGAACGCGGCGGCCGAGCCGAGTGCGACGGCGATCGCGCTGTACAGGCCGAAGGTGGGCAGCTCCCGCCACAGTTCGCCGAGCACGTCGTGTTCCGGGATGCCGGCCGAGACCTCGCCGACCAGCTTGCCCGAGGGCCCCTTCAGCGGGGCCTTGCCATTGGCGGACCGCCCGGTCGCGCCCTGGTCGGAGCCGACGTGGGGACGGCCGTCGAGGACCACGATCGGATCGCCCACCGGCTCGCCGATCAGCGCCGGGTCGGGGTGCGAGTGGCGGACGCCGCGCAGGTCGATCACGACCACGTACGACGCCCCCGACGCCTTGCGTATGCGTTCGGCGACCGTCTGCACGACGTCGCCGCCACCGCCGTACTCCATGGTGTGCCGGATCTGCGGGTCGGCGGCCGTCGTCTGCGCGATGTCCAGCGCACGCTGCTCGTAGGCACGGTCGATCTCGGCCCGTTGGGCGAACGCGAACAGAACGAAGCCGATGGCTCCGGTGAGGGCCAGGATGGCGAGCTGGTTGGCCAGGATCCGCGCGGAGAGCCTCCCCTTCCCGCCGCGGCCGATCCTGGTTCGGAGGGGCATCACAGGTGCTTTCGCCCTTGTCATACGGCCGGGCCCGGCCCCTTCGCCGTACCCGTGGTGGCGTGATTGTGTCCCACCGCGGACATTCTGCCCACCCCCCGAACTGCTGAGCAGAATGCGCAGAACCCCTGTTAACACGACTAACGCGGGATACGTCTGAAACAGCGACGTAACACCGCGTGGCCTCTAGCGTCTGCCTTCCTCGAACTCCGAGGACCTCCGAGAGAGGAAGGAGACAGCCTCAGATGGCTTCGCGAAACGACGTTGCGACGGGCCCCGTCGCCGAGACGACCGGCCAGGACAGCGCCCGAGTCGAGATCTCAGGGCTCACCAAACGCTTTCTGACTCCCGCGGGTGAGGTGTTCACGGCACTCCAGGACGTCTCGTTCACCGTGGAGCCGGGCCAGTTCTGCGCGGTGGTGGGCCCGACCGGCTGCGGCAAGTCGACGACGCTGAGCATGGTGTCCGGGCTCGACCGGCCCAGCGAGGGCTCGGTCAAGGTCGGCGGCCGTGAGGTGGACGGCGTCACCGACGGCGTCAGCTTCATGTTCCAGACCGACGCCCTGCTGCCCTGGAAGACGGTCCTCGGCAACGTCCTGATGGGCCCCGTCTTCCGCCGGGTGCCCAAGCAGCGGGCCCAGGCCTCGGCACGCGACTGGCTGCGCCGGGTGGGCCTGACGGGGTTCGAGGACCGCTACCCGCACCAGCTCTCCGGCGGCATGCGCAAGCGCGTGGCGATGGCGGCGGCGCTGATCAACGAACCCAAGATCCTGATCATGGACGAGCCGTTCGGCGCCCTGGACGTGCAGACCAAGGCGATCATGTCGACCGAACTCCTCGGCCTGTGGGAGCAGATCCGTCCGTCGGTCATCTTCATCACCCACGACCTCGACGAGGCCGTGGCGCTCGCCGACCGGGTCGTCGTCATGACGTCCAGCCCCGGCTCGGTCAAGGCGGTCTTCGACATCGACCTGCCGCGCCCGCGCGGCGCGGTCCAGGAGATCCGTTTCCAGCCCCGCTTCATCGAGCTCCAGCACCAGATCTGGGACTGCCTGCGCGAGGAGGTGGAGCGCGCCTACGCCCGCACCGCAGGAGGTACGGCATGAGTACGACGTCCACCGTTTCCACCGCCCTGGCCGCGAACGGCTCCCAGGTCTCGGCCACAGTCGCCGCCAGGAGTGCCGTCCGGCGGCGCACCGCGCTGGTGTGGGCCGGTCGCGTCGGGCTCGCGGTCTTCGTCCTCGGCGGCTGGCAGGCTTTCACCGCCTGGGGGATCGTCGACCCGTTCTTCTTCGGGCAGCCGTCCGGCATCGCCAAGCGACTGGTCGACCTCTTCCGGCACGGCACCGAGTTCGGGTCCTTCTACTCGAACATCTGGACAACGATCCAGGAGGCGCTCGTCGGCTTCGCCCTCGGCGCCGTCACCGGAGTGGTCTTCGGCGTCGCGCTCGGCCAGAGCCGCTTCCTCGCCGACGTGCTCGGCCCCTACATCAAGATGGTCAACGCGATCCCGCGGATCGTCCTCGGCTCGATCTTCATCGTCGCGTTCGGTATCGGTGTGCTGCCGAAGATCCTGCTCGCCGCGGTGCTGGTGTTCTTCATCGTCTTCTTCAACGCCTTCCAGGGCGTCCGCGAGGTCGACCGCAACATCCTCGCCAACACCAGGGTCCTCGGCGCCTCGCAGATGCAGATCATCCGGCACGTCACCGTGCCCTCCGCACTCACCTGGATCATCGCCAGCCTGCACAGCGCCTTCGGCTTCGCCATCGTCGGCGCCCTGGTCGGCGAGGTGCTCGGCGCGCAGAGCGGCCTCGGCCTGGTCATCAAGACCGCGCAGAACAACTTCGACCCCAACGGCGTGTTCGCCACGATGCTCGTCATCTCGGTCATCGTGCTCGGCGCCGAGTGGCTGATCGGCAAGCTCGAACACCGGCTGCTGTCCTGGCGACCGCCGGCCCCGACCGAGGCGAACTCCCTCTGAAACCACCGCACTTACCCCCTCTTCGTCCCAACACCCTCAGCAAAGGAATGTGATCAGCCATGTCCAGACGACCCGCCGCCGTCGCCGCGTCCGTCCTCACGGTTCTCGTCCTCGGCGCCGTCAGCGCCTGTTCCGGCAACTCCTCGGCCTCGACCGGCGGTTCGGGCTCCACGCCGACCGTCAAGCTCATGGCCGGCGGCCTCGACAAGCAGATCTATCTGCCGTACCAGCTCGCCAAGCAGCTCGGTTTCTACAAGAAGTACGGCGTCAACGTGCAGTTGAGCACCGAGCAGGACGGTGGCGTGGGCGCCGAGGAAGCCATGGCTTCGGGGCAGGTGGACATGGCGGGCGCCTGGTACAACCACACGATCGAGTTCCAGGCCAAGGGCAAGGCCGTCGAGGACGTCGTGCAGCTCTCCGGCGCACCGGGCGAGCGCGAGATGTGCACCACCAAGTCGGGGGTCCACTCGGCCGCCGACTTCAAGGGAAAGACCCTTGGCGTCACCGACCTGGGGTCGGGCACCGACACCCTCACCCAGTTCCTGGCCGCCAAGAAGGGCATAAAGACCAGCCAGTTCCACCGGATCGGGGTGGGGGCGGGCTCCACCGCCATCGCCGCGCTACAGAACGGCAAGGTCGACTGCGTGATGACGACGCAGCCGACGGTGGCCGCGATCCAGAAGAAGGGCGTCGGTACGTCCGCGATCGATCTCGCCACCACGGCCGGCGCCACGGCTGCGATGGGCGGCGCCTATCCCGCCGCCAGTGTGCTCGCCCGCACCGACTGGGTGAACTCGCACAAGGCCACGGTGCAGAAGGTCGTCGACGCGCTCGTCGCCACCATGCACTGGATCAACACGCACAGCGCGGCCGACATCGCGAACAAGCTGCCGGCATCGTTCGTGTCCAACCAGCTGGTGACCAAGGCCGACTACGTCTCGGCCCTGAACGAGGACAAGGGACAGTTCCTCCCGGACGGCATCATGCCGGCCGGCGGCCCCAAGACCTCTCTGGCGACGGAGAAGCTGGTCGGCAACGTGAAGGGGGCAGTGGACCTCAGCAAGACGTTCACCAACGACTTCGCCGTCCAGGCCAACAAGACCGAAGGCTTCAAGACGACCACGACCCCGGCCGGACCGAACGGCTGAGCCCGCGCCATGCCCAAGGCCGCCCAGCTGACTGCCAGTTGGACGGCCGTCCGGCTCTCCCGACCGAAGGACTCAGCGGACCGGCAGCACGGGGGTGTGTTCCTCGCGTACGGCCTGTAGGGAGCGGGGGTCGAGACCGAGCAGGCTCAGGATCGTCGGTGCGATCTGCTTGGTCTGCACGTGCGCGGAGTCGCGCACGCCGTCCGGGACGGAGGCGCCGGAGATGACGAGGGGTACGGCGAGGTCGTCGGAGTGGCCGCCGCCGTGCTCGGCGATCTTCTTGGTGCCGCCGGTGTAGACGACGCCGTACTGCGCGACTCCGAAGAGGTCCGGGACGCGGGCGTCGCCGGGCTTGACGTGGAAGTAGTCGGCGGCGGCCCGGCCGGCGTAGACCTTGCTGAGCCCGCTGCGGGTGTATGCCTTGGGCTTGGCGTTGATGTCGGTGCCGATGCCGTTCTGGGCGAGCAGGTACTTCTTGGCGAAGGCGGTGGCGGCCGGGGAGCGGTCGGAGAGCCAGAGCAGCATGGCGTCGTCGTCCACGGCGTGTGTGACCAGGTCGGGGGCGCCGGGGTGGAGCTTCTTCCAGGCGGCGTTGAGGCCGTCAACCAGCGGGCCGTCGTCGATACGGGTGAGCGCGGCGGGGTCGGTGGGCGACTGGCCGTGCTTGGCGGAGAGGATGACGGTGGTGCTGCCGGCAAGGTGCCGCTTGGTGATCTCGGCGGTCAGGGCGCCGATCTCCGTGTTGACGAAGTCGAGGTTCTTCACCAGCAGGGGGCCCGGGACGTTCTTGGCGGTGTAGCCGCCGGTGAGGCCGTCCGAGGCGGGCAGCTTCTGTGCGGTGGAGACCGACTGGAAGTTGAGGCCGAAGATCGCCGGGGTGCCGACCTTGTGGGTGCGGCTGTGGTCGTAGCCGTCGATCTCGTTGAGGACGGCCTTCACCTTGTAGCCGTCGTACTGCTCGGTGGCCTTGTTGTCCGTGGTCCAGTCGTTGCCGGCGGCGTAGCCGAGGGCGTCGCTGTTGATCTCCGGGGCGAACAGGTCCTGGACGCCTGTGCCCGAGGGGCCGTTGAGGATTTCGTAGGCGGCGTGCTTGTCCGACCACGCGGTGCGCAGACCGGCCTGGCGGGCCACCTCGAAGATGGTGTTCACCTTGAGGTAGGAGTGCGGGTAGACCGGCTTGCAGGTCTTCGGGTCGACGGGCAGCTTCGACGCGTTGATCAGGCTCTGCGGGTGGCCGGTCATCGACAGGATGCTGTCGGGCAGGCCCGCGAGGCCCTGGCCGACGTCGATGGAGGTCTGGTTCTTGTCGAGGTCCTCGGTGAGGTCCACCTCGACCCCGGGCTTGACGCCCTTGCAGCTGGTGGTGCCCGCCGGGAGCAGGGCCGCGTTGTAGGTGTCGTCGTAGTAGACGCCCGTGGTGCCGGGGCTGCCGCCGGTCGCCTGGGCGGCCATGCCGGGGAAGGAGTCGGACGGCGTGGTGGTGCTGGCGTGGGTGAACTCCACGCCGCCGCCGACCAGTTGGGCCAGCGCGGACTTCGGGTGCCGGGCGATGTACCAGGCCAGGTCCGACTGGTGCAGCCCGTCGACGGAGATGAGCAGGACGTGTCGGGTGGCGGCCGGGTGGTGGGAGGCGGCGAACGCGGTGGGCTGGGCGGCGGTCACCCCGGTGAGAACTCCGGTCGCGGCGAGGAGGGCCGCGGGCCTGACGTTGCGTCTGGGCATCTGGATTCTCCCGGGTGTTCGGAGTGGGCCGCGGGGGGTCGGGTTCATCAGAGGCCCGCCTTGTGTACCGGAAACGGCACATGTGTGAACACACCCGGAATGAGCGGTCGGGTCTTCACCAAGCAGGCCCGGCTTTCCCCAAGACGGAGAAACGCACGCGGACCGGAAGAGTGAGCCCGGGTGGCGCAACGAAGCACCTGAAGATCAAGTCCGCGAGCGACCCGGCACCCCTGAACACCGGACCAATTTCTTATGACCCTCTCACCTCATCCGGACGAATCCGGAGCGCCAATCTTTCTTCTACATGATGTAGTAGATGAGTATGGAGAAGGTGGACAAGGCAGCCCATACCGTCGACACCGGAGGCTGGCGGCGCTACGCACGCCCACCCGCGGCCGGTCGGCCGCGGGCTTCCGAAGACGCGGACAACCCCCAGCAGTGGCACCGGGGTATGACGCTGATCGGCACGATCAGCCTGTTCATCGGTACCCGCTCGGCCTGGACCCAGGCGATGCTCTCCGATCCGCCCGTCGCCGCGGTCATCTCCGTCTGTTACGCCGGAATCCTCATGTGCGGGGTACTCGCACTCGCCGTACGGGGACGTCGGGCCCTGGTCCGGGTGGACGCCGGAGTTCTCGTCCTCGCGGTGGCCCTGGTGGTCTGCGGTTACTGGCTGAACCACGCCGGTACCGACGAGGGCGTACTGACCGCGCAGGCCGCGAACCAGATCGCGCACGGCCGCCCCGTCTACGGACAGCCCTGGCCCTGGCTGTTCGGCACGTCCCATTCCGGCCTGACCAAGACCATGTCCGGCTCGGCGGACTACACCTACGGCTATCCACCGCTGACCGCCCTGCTCGCCGCGCCGGTCCACGCCCTGCTGCACACTTCGGCAGCCGCCACCCTGATCACCACGGGCGCGCTGATCGCCGGAACGCTCACGCTGTGGCTGCTGCTGCCCGCCCCCTGGCGGTCGGCGGCCACCGCCGTGTGCCTCGGCTTCGGCATCCTCCCGGGCTACGCCCGCTCCGGCTACCCGGCGATCGTCGCCCTGGCCCTGTTGATCCCGGTGACGGTCTACTGGCCGACCACCGGAGGGGGCGGACGCCTGGAACGGAGCGGGGTGCTGCGGGCCGTGTGCCTGGGGGCCGCCTGCGTCGCCCAGCAACTGGCCTGGTTCTTCGCCCCGTTCCTCCTGATCGGCCTCTACGCGGTACGGCGCGGCGAACTCGGCGCCCGCCCCGCGGCGGCCGTGCTGGCCCGTTTCGCCGGAGTCACCGCACTGACGTGGGCAGGCATCAACGCCTACTTCGCCGCCCAGGGCTTCTCCGCCTGGCTGCACGGACTCCTGCTGCCCCTCACCCAGAAGGCGATCCTGCACGGCCAGGGCCTGATGGGCATCTCCTACTACTTCACCGACGGCAGCAGCCGCCTGGACTACTACTCCTACGCCAGCGAACTGCTCCTCGTCGGCCTGCTCGCCGCGACCCTGCTGTTCGCCCGCCGTCTGGGTACGGCGCTGACCGTGCTGCCCTGGCTGTCGTTCTACCTCGCCACCCGCTCCCAGGACGGCTACTTCCTGTTGATGACCCCGCTGTGGCTGGCCGCCGCCGCGACGGTCCCCTCCTCGGCCCTGGCCCATGCGTGGCAGCCCCGTATCCCCCGCCTCACCGGCCGCCCGGCGAAGGCCGCCGTGGCGACGGCGCTGGTGACCCCGGCACTGCTGTGCGCCTGCATCGCCGCAGCCAGCCCGCCGCCCCTGCGCATGGCCCTCACCACTCACCTCACCGGTCGGTCCCACCCCTCCGTCACCGCCGTCACGGTACGCGCGGCCAACACCACCGACACCGCCCTCACCCCGCACTTCGCCAGCCGCCTCGGCCAGGGCGCCTCGAACTGGTGGACCATCACCTCGGGCCCCGCCACCCTCGCCCCGCACAGCACGGCCGTGTACGTCGTACGACCGGCCGGCGGCCACCGCGCACTGCCCGGCGGGCAGCGGCGCATGTACCTCATCGCCGTGACCGGTACGCCCATGACCATCAGCACCGCACGCATCGAGGCCACCAAGTAGGCCGTGAGCCGGTGACGGGCAGCCGAACGGGGAACTCGGACAGTTCGTAGGTCATGAGACCCGACCCGACCGTGCCACCGGTCACCTGAACGCATCCTGACTGCGTGTGCTGATCACCTGTCCCACCCGTACCGTCCGAGAAGGATGCCCTCATGTCCATCCACCTGTGCCACCTGCGCATATCGGCGTCCCGTCCCGCCCCTGCCCTCGTGACGGAAGAAGGCCGCCGTGAACCCTGCCGCTGTTTCCCACTCGCCTGTTGACCGTGCGACGAACTGGCTGCGCCGTCGGCTCGGCCGCGCCGTCCTCGTCTCCTACGCCGCCGCCCTGCTCCTGCCGGGGCCCGGCCTGTGGCTGCGCCGCCCGCACACCCTGCCGCTGGGCGGACCGGCCCACCTGACCCTGCACACCACCTCGCTTCTGCTGTCCCTGGTGCTCCTCTCGGCCGGGCTCCAGGTACCGGCCCGCGCGCTCGGCCGCGTGCTGCGGCGCCCCAAGGCCATGCTGGCCGGGCTCGCCCTGCATCTGGCGATTCCGCTGCTCGTCGTACCGTTCGTCGCCTTCCTGCTGCGCCGCACCCCCGACTCCGACGGCGGCAGTGGACTGCTCACCGCGATGATCCTGATCGTGGCCATGCCCGTGGCCGCCGGCGCCACCGTATGGACCAGCAAGGGCGAGGGCGACCAGCCGACCATGGTCGGACTCGTTCTCGCCTCCACCCTGCTCAGCCCCCTCACCACACCCCTCCTGCTGGCGGCTCTGGCGCCACTCCTCAGCGGCGGCTACGCCGAGACGCTCACCAGTACGAGCGGCTCCGCCCAGAGCGGATTCACCCTCGCCACCGTGGTCCTGCCCTGCGCCGCGGGTCTCCTGTGCGCGCTCGTGCTGCCGCCGTCGTGGCAGGGCCGTCTCCTGCGGACCGTGGTGCCCGCGGCCCTGGCCGGCTCGCTGGTCCTGACCTACGTCAACGCCAGCGGCGCCCTCGGCACCTTCCTGACCCAACCACGTCCGCTGCTGTTCGCCGCAGCCCTCGCCGTGGCCGCCCTGGTGTGCGTCCTGTCCTTCGTGCTGGGCCGTCTGGCCGCCCGCATCCTGCGACTGGACGCCCCGGTGGCCTCGTCTCTGACCCTGGCCTGCGGCATGAACAACAGCAGCGCGAGCGCGGTACTGATCACGACCTCGCTGCCCGACAAACCCCACCTGCTGCTGCCGGTGCTCGCCTACGGGCTGTTGCAGAAGACGGCCGCCAACCGGGTCGTCGCCAGACTGCGGCCCGCGTCCCCCGCGGTGTCGTAGCACGTCACGCTCCGCATCTGGTGCCCGTACGCTGTCGAACCGCCTCACAAGCTGTGGGTCGCCGCGACCGGTTCTGCCTCGGAGGCGGAGGAACCCCCGCGGCGCCGGAGGGCGGGCAGGGGTGGCGGGGTGAGGAATCCCTCGGCGCGGGCGCTGGCCAGGCCGATGCGGGGGATGTCGCCGCTCTTGGCGAACAGCAGGAAGCGGGGCTCCCACACGGGCCGGTACTTGGCGTTGGCGCGGTAGAGCGACTCGATCTGCCACCAGCGGGAGAAGAACGTGAGCATCGAGCGCCACAGCCGCAGTACCGGCCCCGCACCGAGGCGCGCGCCGCGTTCGAAGACCGAGCGGAACATGGCGAAGTTCAGCGACACCCGCGGTACGCCCAACTCCTGGGCACGCAGCAGCAGTTCAACCACCATGAACTCCATCAGGCCGTTCTCGCAGGCGCGTTCCCGGCGCATCAGGTCCAGGGAGAGTCCGTGCTCGCCCCAGGGAACGAAGCTGAGCAGGGCACGCGGTTCACCGTCGGCGTCGCGGCATTCCAGCATCACGCAGCGGCCGTCGCCGGGGTCGCCGAGCCGTCCCAGCGCCATGGAGAAGCCGCGTTCGGTCGGTCCGTCGCGCCAGTGGTCGGCCTTGTCGATCAGCAGCGCCATCTCGTCGTCCGCGATGTCCTCGTGGCGTCGGACGCGCACCGTGTATCCCGCCCGGCGCACCCGGTTGTGGGCCTGCCGTACACCCCGCATGGCACGTCCTTCGAGGGTGAAGTCGGCGATCTCCACGATGGCCTCGTCGCCCAGTTCCAGGGCGTCCAGCCCATGCCGGGCGTAGATGGTGCCGGCCTCCTCGCTCGCGCCCATCACCGCCGGGGTCCAGGCGTGCCGGCGGGCCTCCTCCAGCCACGCGTCGATGGCACCGGGCCATGCCTCGGGGTCGCCGATGGGGTCCCCGGAGGCCAGGCTGACGCCGCCGACCACCCGGTAGGTGACAGCCGCCTTGCCGCTGGGCGAGAAGATGGCGGCCTTGTCGCGGCGCAGGGCGAAGTAGCCGAGGGAGTCCCGCTCACCGTGCCGGGCCAGCAGGTCACGCAGCCGCTGTTCGTCGTCCTCACCGAGCAGGGCGCGACCGCGCGGGGCACGGAAGCAGGCGTACAGGACGAGCAGGAAGGTCGCGGCGATCAGGATGTTGACAAGGATGTCGACCCAGCGCGGCGCGTGCACGGCGTCGACGCGGTCGGCGAGCGGGCCGACGCTGATGCCGCGCAGCAGGGTGTAGGCGATCTCGTCGGTCAGCGTGGCGCCGGGCAGCTTGTTGGTGGCGGCGACCAGCAGCGTGCCGATCGTGCCGCTGACGAGGAGACCGCCCGCTCCCGCGGCGAGGGCCAGCTTCGGGTTGGAGCGGTCCCCGACGGCCGTGAACTCCCCGCGCCCGAGGAGCAGCGCGGCCACGAACAGGCCGGTGAGCAGCAGGGAGCCCCAGTTGGTGACGTGCTCGCGGTACGCCTCCTGGGTCATGGCCAGCGTGTAGAGCGCGAACAGCCCGCCGGCCAGCAGCAGGTTGAAGATCCACGCGGCCCGTTTGCGGCGCCGCATCACCATGGCGAGGAAGAGTGCCAGCGCCGCCGAGACGAGCCCGGCGGTGGCCAGATACGGGGTGAAGTACTCACCGACGTTGTGCTCTTGGACCTCGTCGCGGAACGACAGCGAGACCACCGCGGCCAGGTTGAGCACGGCGAGCAGCCGCAGGTACCAGACCGTGGCCGAGGCCGCGCCCCCACGCAGCCGCGCACGTGGGCGCGGTGTCCCGGTCGGGGAGGGAACGCGGTCCGTGGGCGTGTGCTGTCGGAGGTTCGAGGGCGAAAGGCGTGCGGGCACCGTGGGGGTTCACCTCGGAAGGATGGCCGGGGTCACCGGCGCGGACGGGGGCGGAAGAGAGGCGGGTTCGGGTACGCGGATCTGATGCGTGACCAGGGTTCTTCGCTCGGCGGCGCATCGTACGGCTTCCGCGCGACGAGGGACTCGATCTGCGGCTCACGCCGCGTTGTCGCTTCTCCTGGTTCTGCGGGCGCGTGGTCACGGCTGTCTCGCCGAGTCCCGTTCGCCGAAGAGGCGTCACGCCGGGCGGAGTCGCGGGCCCTGGAGCGGACACCGCAGCGGATCTCACCGGTTCTCCTCCCGCGCACAGGCGATCGACACGTTGTCCGAGACCGTGCAGTACAGCTGCATCCGCATCCCGGCCGCGTGCTGCGCCGGGCAGAGGAAGACGTTCTTCTCGCCGTCGATGCCGTCCGTATGCCTGCCCAGCCGCAGCGGCGCTCCCTCCGTCCCCGCGTCCAGGTAGAGGTCCCAGACCCATTCCCGAGCGGTGCACGCGGTGGCGAGGGCGTCCAGCGGAATCCGTACCTGGAACCGGCCGCCGTAACTCTCGGCGGGCAGCCGCATCTCGGCTCGGCCTCCGTCGCGGGCCCGGAGCACGAGGGCGGCCTGGTCGGCGACAACTCCGACCAGGGACAGCCGCAGCACGATCCGTCCCTGGCGCGGCCGGACCTCGTCGACCTTCGCGGTGCGCTCCGGGGGCGTGCGAGCTAGTTTGACCATGTTTGGCCCAGCTCCTACAGGTGACCCTACAGTCTGTAGGGTCATCAGCACTTTACATCCCGTCAGGGGCGAGGGACGGACGATGACCAGAGCCGTGCACACCGTGACACTCGACCGCGTCGGCGGCCAGGAGCCGCCGCTCGGGCCGGCCGCGGGCTGGAGCCGCAAGGGCCAGTGGTGGCTGGCGGCGGTGGCGGGCGCCTTCGTCCTGGCCCAGTTGGTGGTCGTACGACCGGGCATGGGGCCGGGCTGGGACGAGTCGGTGTACGTCAGCCAGGTCAGCTCCCACGCCCCGGCCTCGTTCTTCAGCGCCCCGCGCGCCCGCGGCATCTCACTGCTGGTGGCACCGGTCGCCGCATGGTCGTCGTCCACCCCGCTCCTGCGGGTCTACCTGGCGCTGCTGGCGGGTCTCGGGCTGTTCCTGGCGCTGCGCACCTGGCGCGGCCTGTTCCCGGTCCGGGTGCTCGCGCTGGGCGGCGCCCTGTTCGCGAGCCTGTGGGTGACCGTCTTCTACGGTCCCCAGGCCATGCCCAACTACTGGGTGGCGGTCGGAGCCCTGGCAGGTGTCGGCTGCTTCCTTCAGGCCCAGACCGACCGCACCCGCCGCGGTCCGGTGTGGGGGCTGGCGGCAAGTGCCCTGCTGATGGCGTGGATGCGGCCCACGGACGCGGTGTGGGTGACCTTGCCGCTGCTCTTCGCCCTGGTGGTTCTTCGCCAGTGGCGGCACTGGCGGCTGCTCATCGCTCTGGCGGGCGGTTTGGCGGCCGGGGCGGCCGAATGGGTGACAGAGGCGTACGTCCGCTTCGGGGGCCTCGGCCAGCGGCTGTCCGAGGGATCCGACATCCAGGGCGGTCTCGGCTGGCACGTGGCCATCGGTGACCAACTGCGCAGCCTGGGTGGGCGTTCGCTGTGCCGCCCGTGCACCGGCGCGATGCCGAACCCCGCGGTGACGGCCTGGTGGTTCGCCCTCCCGGTGCTGGCGGCCATCGCGCTGGCAGTGGCCGTGCGGGGCGGACGCACACCGCCCACCGCACTGCCGTTGGCCTGCGCGGTGACGGCGGCGATCCCGTATCTGTTCCTCATCGGATACGCCGCGCCCCGTTTCCTGCTGCCCACCTACGCGCTGCTGGCCATCCCGGTCGCCGACGCGCTCGTCCGGCTGGTCACCGCGCCGGGCAGAGCCTGGCGCCCGGTCACCGTGACGCTGGTGGCGATGGGCCTGGCCGGGCATCTAGCGGTGCAGTACGCGGTGCTGGCACACACCGTTCAGCGCACCACCGCCGCCCACAAGGGCTGGGAGCGCACGGCCGCCGCACTGCGCCGGGCCGGCGTACGCCCGCCGTGTCTGCTCACCGGGCCGTCGACCCTCCCGATCGCCTTCTACGCCGGGTGCGGCTCCGCCAGTACCAGCGGCCCCAACGCCAACGCCGACGCCGCGACCATCACCCACGCGGCCCAGCGGATGCCGGTCGCCGTCCTCACCACCGGCGCGACCCGTCCGCCGTCCTACGCCCGCGGTTGGAGGCTCGTCCGGCTGGAGAGCGCCGTGTACGCCTACATCGCCCCCACCTCATGACCGCTCCACGCAGGCATTCGGCACACGGAGCCGCTCTCAGCGCCGTACCCGGAACACCCAGGTGCGGTAGGACCAGAAGCGGAAAAGGGTCCCGCACACGATCCCCATGACCTTGAAAAGGTTGCTCTGGAGGGCCGAGTCCCAGCCGAAGTCGTACGTCGCGACGTACAGCACCCCGTTCTCGATGACCAGGCCGACGACGCTGAAGACACAGAAGAGAGCGAACTCCACGGCACGGCCCCGCGGGTCCCGGTGCCAATAGGCGAAATACCGGAAACCCAGGTAGTTGAAGACCATCGCCACGCTGGTCGCGATGACGCTGCATCGCACCACGGGCATGGACGTGACCGCTCGGCTGAGGTTGAACACCGCGAGGTTTACCCCGACACCCAGTCCGCCGACGGCACCGAACCTGACGACCTCCCGAAGCAACGCGGAATGCTCCATGTGCTTCGTGTCTGCCTCATCCGCTGTGTTCACCGGACGCACAGTCCTCCAGAGATGGGCTTCGCACGGTCGCCCTCAGGGGGTGGGGTGCCGAACCTCATAGCTCTCCGACACCACGAAGCGGTTTCGGACTGGTCCACGGCCCCGCGCGTCCCAGAAAACCTGCCGTTCGTCAGGCTTGGCCATGACCATGCGGACGGGCCAGTCGGCTGCCGGATCGCCCCACCAGGTCCGGCGTGATCTCGCCGGGTTGCCGGTGGACGGCCGGCCACGAGCGCCGCGGGACGTACGCGGACGCGCCTTGGAAGCGCGTGGGATCCGCCGGAACTCCATGAGCATCCTCCCTTGGCGTGATCTTCCGTGGCACCGTATCGCGGACGTCTGCGCGGGACAGTGACGTCACGCCCGCGTCCCGACAGGTGTGGTTTGCCGTATCGACTCGCACACCTGAACTTCGTCGTCGGGTGTACCACCTGGTCGTCCCGGCGTCCTCAGTCGTCGCCGTCCCCGGTCCTGCCTCCGTTCTCGTCCTGACGAACCGGTACCAGCACGGTGAAGGTGGTGGGGCGTCGGCCGGTCAGGGAGAGTCTGCCGCCGAGGGTGACGGTGAGGTCCCGGGCGAGCGCGAGGCCGATGCCCTCTCCCTCTCCGTCCCCGGTGTGTCCGCGCTCGAAGGGCCGGGTCGTCTCGATGGCGCCCTCGTCGGCGACGTCGAAGGCGAGGGCGTCGCCGAGGTCGCGGACCGTGAGGCGGACGGTGCCTCGGCCGTGCACGCGGGCGTTGTCCAGCAGGATGCCGAGGATCTCGGCGAGCGGGGCACCGGGGACGCGGGCGTCGTCCGGCGTGTCACCCGTCGTGCACAGCAGCCGCCTGCCGTCGCGGGCGAACAGCCCGTGCCAGTGGTCCTCGGTCTCCCCCAGCAGTCCTGCGACCGCCACGGACGGAGCCCGAGTGCCGGGCAGGCCGGGGGAACGTGACAGCCGTAGTACCTCCTCCACCGTGCCGTGCAGGCGGCGGTTGGTGGCCAGCGCCTCCTCCAGCGCCGGGCGCAGCAGGGCGTCGTCGTCCTGGGCGAGGGCCGCCTCCAGGGTGAGTTGCAGTCCGGTCAGCGGGGTGCGTAGCTGGTGGGAGGCGTTGGCGGTGAAGTCCCGTTCGTGGCGCAGGAGTTCGGTGAGGCTGTGCAGCATCTCGTTGTGGGTGCGGGCGACTTGGTCGATCTCGGCGATGCTGCTGGGCGCGGCGCGTGCGCTCAGGTCGCCGGCGGTGACGGCCCGGCTGTGACGGGAGAGGTCCTCCAACGGGGCGGCCAGCACCCGCGCCTGGCGGCGGGCGACCAGGACCGCCACGGTCAGAGCGAGGGCACAGGCGCCGGCCAGGACGGCCCACACGGCGAGGACCCGGACGCGTACGGCGTCGGTGGGCGAGGAGGCGCGTACGACGCCGATGACCTGCTCGGCGTGCGACACGGGCACGGTGACGGTGAGGTCACCGCCCGAGTGACCGCGCACCACCGTCGCGCCGAAGGCCCGCCGCACCGCCGCGTCAGGGGTCCTGGGGCCGCTGCCGGCCCGCAGGCGCAGGTGGGTGTCGTACAGGCCGAGCTGTCCTCCGGCCGACGGTGCGGGCAGTTCGACGGGATCGCCGGTCGTGTAGTCGGGGCTGACACGCACGGCGCCCGACAGGGCCGCGCGTTCCAGGGTGTCGCGCTGGCCCGCGTACAGGGACGACCTGATGGCCAGGGCCAGCGGGACGGCGAGGAGGACCACGGCGACCAGGGCGGCGGTGAGGGCCACACGCACGACACGCTGTCTCATGCCCTCATCCTGCGGGCCGCCGGCCTGCCCGGAGGTGGTGCGCCACGCGCTTTTGCCGTCGTCTAACCGTCGGCGTGCCGGGCGTTAACCGGCCGCCTCCTAGCGTCGGTGCCATGACCGATCTCCGGTCGCAGGCTTCCGGGAGGGCAGTGGCCATGGCTCCTGTACGCATATCCGCCGCCGTAGGGCTGGTGCTGGTCGCGGCGGTGATCAGCGGGTGTTCGGGCTCCGGCTCGCACTCGGGTTCGGGCTCGGCCCCGTCCGCTTCGGCAGCCGGGGGTGGCGGCAAGCAGGCGAATCCGGCGCCCACCGAGTCGAATCCGCCCGGCGACATCCCCGACAACCAGGTGTACGTGGTCTACCGGCCCGCCGCCGGCTTCACCGGCTTCACGGTCAAGGTGCCCGAGGGCTGGGCCCGCACCGGGCAGGGCGCCACGACCGTGTTCACGGACAAGCTGAACACCGTCCGCGTCACCACGGCCACCGCTTCCGCCGCGCCCACGGTCGGCTCCGTCACCAACACCGTCGTGCCCCAACTCAAGGCGCAGGTACCGAAGTTCGCGGCACCGAAGGCGACCGAGGTGACCCGGCACGCAGGCCCTGTCGTCCGGCTGACCTACCAGGGCGACTCCGCCAAGGACCCGGTCACCGGCAAGGTGGTGCGGGACGCGTTCGAGGGGTACGCCTTCTACCGGCAGGGCCACGAGGTCGACCTGACGTTGTCCGGGCCGGTCAACGCCGACAACGTCGACCCCTGGCGGATCGTCAGCGACTCCTTCGCGTGGCGGTGACCGTCATGCCCACCGGGTCGTACGACGACGCGCTCACCGCCCGCGAGCTGTACCGCTTCTACCGCGCGGGCGAGGAGGAGACCCTGGCCCTGCGCGGGGTGTCGCTGACGGTGCGGCGCGGCGAGACGGTCGCCGTCGTCGGTCCCTCGGGAGCGGGCAAGTCCACCCTGCTGGCGTGCCTGGCCGGACTCGACGAGCCCTCCGGCGGTGACGTCCATGTGGACGGTGTCCGTATCAGCCACCGGCCGGAGACCGAGCGGGCCCGGCTGCGCGCCCGCCACATCGGTGTCCTGCTCCAGAGCCGCAACCTGCTTTCGCACTTGACGGTGCGGGACAACATCCGCCTGGCCCAGCGGGCCGTGCGCGGCCGTCCCGCTGTCGCGGCGGAGGCGCTGCTGGAGCAGGTGGGGCTCGGCCGGCGGACCCGCGCCCTGCCGCGGCAGCTGTCCGGCGGTGAACTGGCGCGCGCCGGACTGGCCGTGGCACTCGCCAACTCCCCGGCCGTGCTGCTGGCCGACGAACCGACCGGCGAACTCGACGGAGGTACTGAGCAGTTGGTGCTGCGGATGGTGCGGGAGCGGGCCGCGGACGGCTGTGCGGTGCTGATCGTCACGCACAGCGCGGAGGCGGTCCGGATCGCCGACCGGGTGATCACCCTGACCGACGGACGGGCCCGGGAAACACGGGAGGTGAGCGATGTCCGGCACTGATCTGCTCGTCGCCTGCGAGGACGCGGCGCTGACCTTCGGGCGGGACTCGACGGCCGTGGTGGCTGTGCACGGGACCGACCGGAACGCCAACCAGGCGATCACCCCGACCGACCAACAGGCCCAACAGACACCGGAGTTGAACGATGTCCGGCACTGACATCCTCGTCCTCTGCGAGGAAGCGGCACTGACCTTCGGGCGGGACTCGACGGCGGTGGTGGCCGTGCACGGGGCCGACCTGAGCATCCGGGCCGGCGACCGGCTGGCGATCGTAGGCCCGTCCGGGTCGGGCAAGTCGTCCCTGCTGCATCTGCTGGCCGGGCTCGAACGCCCCACCAGCGGTGCCGTCTCCTGGCCCGGGCTCGGCGGGAGCGCCGACATCGGGCTGGTGTTCCAGGCCGACAGCCTCGTCCCCGCGCTGGATGTCGCGGAGAACACCGCCCTTCCGCTCGTCCTCGCCGGCCAACCCGAGGCGCAGACACGTCGTCCGGTCGCCGAGGCCCTCGGTCTGGTCGGGGCGGCGGACCTCGCCGACCGGCTGCCCGAGGAGATCTCCGGCGGCCAGGCCCAGCGGGTCGCCGTGGCCCGCGTTCTGGCCCAGGAACCACGGCTGATCCTCGCCGACGAACCCACCGGCCGCCTCGACCACGCCACCGGCGCCCGCGTCCTGGACGCCCTGCTGACAGCGGCGGACCACACGGGCGCCGCCCTCGTCGTCACCACCCACGACCCGGCCGTCGCCGCCCGGCTCACCGTCCGGCGGGCCATGCACGACGGACGGCTGCTCGCACCGGAGGACACGCCATGATCACCTCATGGGCCAGGAGTCTGGCCCGCCATCGCGCCGGACGGCTGCTGGCGGCCATGACCGGTATCGCGCTCGCCGTCGCCCTGGTCGCCGCCCTCGGTTCCTTCCTCACCGCCTCGAAGGCGACCATGACCCAGCGCGCCGTCCGCTCCGTCGCGGTGGACTGGCAGGTGGAGGTGCAACCCGGCGCGGACCCCAACTCCGTTCTGCGACAGGTCCGCACCGACCCCGGCACCCGAGCCGCCCTCCCGGTCGGATACGCCCGCACCACCGGCTTCACCGCCCAGGTGCAGGGCAGCACCCAGACCACGGGCCCCGGCATCGCCCTCGGTCTGCCATCCGGCTACCGCCACCTGTTCCCCGACGAAATCCGCACTCTCTCCGGCTCACCCGCCGGCGTACTGCTCGCCCAGCAGACCGCCGCCAACCTGCACGCCGCCCCCGGCGACACCGTCACCGTCCAACTGCCGGGCGCAGGACCGCGCCCGGTGCGCGTGGACGGCGTGGTCGACCTGCCCCAGGCCGACTCCCTGTTCCAGAAGGTCGGCGCCCCCACCCAGTCCCAGCCGACCGCACCCCCCGACAACGTCATCCTCCTGCCCACCGCTCAGTTCACCTCGCTCACCCACGGCGCCACCTCCCTCACCACCCAGATCCATGTCGCCCGCGACGCCAATCTGCCCGCCGACCCGGCCGCCGCCTTCAGCACCGTCACCGGCGCCGCCCACCACCTCGAAGCCAGGACCGCGGGCGGCGCACTGGTCGGCGACAATCTCGGTGCCGCCCTCGACTCCGCCCGCCAGGACGCCCTCTACGCCCAGATCCTCTTCCTCTTCCTCGGCGTCCCCGGCGCCGTCCTGGCCGCCGCGCTGACCGCCGCCGTCGCCTCCGCGGGCGGCCAACGGCGCCGCCAAGAACAGGGGTTGCTGCGGCTGCGCGGGCTGCGCCCCCGTCAGATCACCACGCTCGCGGGCCTGGAAGCCGCACTCGTGGGCGGCGTGGGCGGAGCCGCCGGTCTGGGCATCGCGGCACTGACCGGGCGCCTCGCCTTCGGCGCCGCCTCGTTCGGCGCGAACGCGGGCACCTGGGTGATCTGGTATGGCATCGCCTTCGTCCTCGGCGCCGCCGTGGCCGCCTGCGCCGTCCTCGTCCCCGCCCTGCGCGACCTGCGCGCGGTGACCGTCACCGACACCCGCAAGGAGACCGGCGTCCGCGCCACCCGCTCCCCCTGGTGGCTGCGCTACGGCCTCGACTTCGCGCTGCTCATCGGCTCCTGGCTGGTCTTCCGCGCCTCCTCCGGCAACCAGTACGCCCTCGTCCTCGCCCCCGAGGGCGTGCCCACCCTCTCCGTCTCCTACTGGGCCTTCCTCGGCCCGGCCCTGCTCTGGATCGGCGCCGCCCTGCTGCTGTGGCGCCTGACCCTGCTCGCTCTCACCCACGGCCGCCCGGCCCTGGCCCGCCTCGCCCGTCCGCTGACCGCCACCCTCGCCGGCACCACGGCCGCCGTACTGTCCCGGCGCCGCCGCCCGCTGGCCCGCTCCGTGGTGCTGCTCGCCCTCGCGGTGTCCTTCGCGATCTCCACCGCCGTCTTCAACTCCACCTACCACCAACAGGCCGAGGCCGACGCCCGGTTGACCAACGGCGCCGACGTCACGGTCACCGAACCCCCCGGCGCCCACGTCCCGCCCGCCGCCGCCAACACGCTGAAGGTCTCCGGCGTACGGCACGTCGAGCCCGTCCAGCACCGCTTCGCCTACGTCGGCTCCGACCTCCAGGACCTCTACGGCGTCCGCCCCGACACCATCGCCCACGCCACCTCGCTCCAGGACGCCTACTTCTCCGGCGGCACCGCCCACCAGCTCATGCGGCGCCTGGCCCAACGCCCCGACAACCTCCTGGTCAGCGTGGAGACCGTCCACGACTTCCAGCTCTCCCCCGGCGACACCGTCAACCTCCGCGTCCAGGACGCCCGTACCAAGGCCCTGCGCACCGTCCCCTTCCACTACGCCGGAATCGTCAAGGAGTTCCCCACCGCCCCCAAGGACAGCTTCTTCGTCGCCAACGCCGCTTACGTGGCCAGGGCGACCGGCAGCGACGTGGTGGGCGCGTTCCTGCTCGACACCGGCGGGACCCACCAGCAGCAGATCGCCGCCCACCTGCGGAAGCAGCTCGGCACCGGCGCCACCGTCACCGACCTCACCCAGACCCGCGGCAGCGTGGGCACCAGCCTCACCTCCGTCGACCTGGCCGGCCTGACCCGCATCGAACTCGCCTTCGCCGTCCTCCTGTCGGCGGGAGCGGGCGGACTCGTCCTCGCCCTCGGCCTCGCCGAACGCCGCCGTACCTTCGCCATCGCCACCGTGCTCGGCGCGAAACCCGCCCAACTGCGCGGCATGGTCCTCACCGAGGCCCTGCTGCTGACCACCGGCGGACTCGCGGGCGGCGCGCTCATCGGCTGGGCGCTGTCGGAAATGCTGGTGAAGGTCCTCACGGGCGTCTTCGACCCACCCCCGGCCAGCCTGTCGGTGCCCTCCGGCTACCTGCTCCTGACTGCGGGCGCCGCCGTGGCCGCCGTACTGGCCGCCGCCCTCAACGGCATCCGCAGGGCCGGACGCCCGGCCGTCGAGGAACTGCGCGACCTGTGACCGCGCCGTACCGGACCGGCGAGCGGCCCGCTCCGCCCGCTTCTAGGCTGTCGCCCATGCGCCTGCCCGCCACCCCAGACCGCAGCCGACCGCGCGTCCTGGTCGTCGAGGACGACGACACCATCGGCCGCCACCTCCAGACCGGTCTGCGCGGCAACGACTACGCACCCACCTGGAGCCGCACCGGCTCCGGCGCCCTGGCCGAGGCCGCGCGGTCCTCGTACGACGTCCTGCTCCTCGACCTGGGCCTGCCCGACATGGACGGCCTCGACGTCGCCCGCGCCCTGCGCGCCCGCCGGCCCGACCTGCTGATCATCATCCTCACCGCGCGCACCGACGACATCGACGTGATCGCGGGGCTGGACGCCGGAGCCGACGACTACCTCGTCAAACCCTTCAGCCTCTCCGTCCTCCTCGCCCGCCTCCGCGCCCACCTGCGCCGCCGTACCGTCGCCGTGCCACCACCGGAACCCGTCGACCTGGCCGACCTCGTCCTCGACGTCTCCGCCCGCCGCTGCACGCTCCACAACGAGGAAGTCCCGCTCCGCCCCAAGGAGTTCGACCTGCTCGCCGTCCTCGCCCAGCACCCGGGCGAGGCCGTCTCCCGGGAGACCCTGATGGCCGAGGTCTGGGACGAGAACTGGTTCGGCTCCACCAAGACCCTCGACGTCACCATGGCCGGCCTGCGCCGCCATCTCACCGAGGCCGCCGACACCTCGGCCCGCTCCAGCAACCTGCCCCGCATCACCACCCTGCGGGGGCACGGCTACCGCCTGGAACTCTGACGGGGCGCGGCCGAGCGACGACCATGGGTCCCGTCAACTGCGCACGCAGGGGGGCTGAGCAGGTGCGAAGTCCCGGGCAGGTTGAGGGTTCGGCGTGGCCGACGGTGGCGGTGCCCTCATCGGCGGCCCGCTCGGTGGTACGTCGGGACGGCAGAGACTCCGGATCGGTCGCCGTCATGAGCAACGATGTCGCGAATCTCCCTGGCGGTACGGGCAAGTTCGGCCGCTGTGGCCCCACCCCTTTCAACTGTGCGTTAGGGCAGGCGCCTATAAGCGTCTACAGATCTGTAGACTGTGTGGCCGTGCCGCTGCTCGTGGGCACCGTTCCTTGCGTGACGACGGTCATGTCGCTTTCAAGGTGCAGACAGGAGGACCCGGGGTCACGGACGCTTCCGGACCGCACCACGCCCCAAGACGAGGGCCGAAGGATCACCCTCTGAGCAGCCCTCCCGTACAACCGACTCGACCCCAGCACGGTCGCAGCCAGAGCCGGACCCTTCCACGGTGATGCCATTGCTGACAGCCTCAGCCGCTTTGCTCCCGGTCAACGCGACTCTCGCCTGGGTCCTGGCCGTCCTTCTCGCCGCCGCCGTCGCCGTGGCCGCCCTCGCCAAGCTGACGCCCGATCAGGGCACCAGCCGGGCCAGGGAGATGGTGACCGCCGGCCTGCGCGCGGCCGTCCAGCTCGTGCTGGTCTCCGTGGCCATCGGCTGGGTCGCCCACTCCCCCACCGGACTGCCCGTGTTCCTGGCGCTGATGTTCACCGTCGCCGTGCGTACGGCCGGCCGCCGCATCACCTCCGACAGCACGTGGTGGTGGACGGCCGTGCCGATCGCGGCCGGCGTGGTCCCCGCTGTCTCGCTGCTGCTGTCCACCGGTCTCGTGCCGGTGACCGGTATCACGATGATCCCGGTCACCGGCATCCTGATCGGCGGCGCGATGACGGCCACGGTCCTGGCCGGACGGCAAAGCCTGGCAGTGCTGAGGCTGCGTCACGGCGAGGTCGAAGCCGCGCTCGCCCTGGGCATGATCGATCGCGACGCCAGGGTGGAGATCGCCCGTTCGGCCGCTTAAGGGGCGCTCGTGCCGGGGCTCGACCAGACCCGAACGGTCGGGCTGGTCACACTGCCCGGCGCGTTCGTCGGCATGCTGCTCGGCGGAGCCGACCCCGTCACCGCAGGCGCAGTGCAGTTGTTCGTTCTCGTCGCTCTGATGGCCGTTCAGTCGGTCGCCGTCGCCACCACCTTGGAGCTGATCGCACGGGCCCGGATCACCGATCTGCCGCGCCGTGAGAAAGCACCCGACGCACGTTCGTCGCGGGTCCCGTGGCTCACTCCTCGGCGACGGACCGGACCCAAGCAGCCGGGCCGGACGCAAGCGCCGTGAGAGGCGACTGGCCCAGTCGGCCGCGCCGCGCGCACAGCGGCAGGATGCAGTCGAGCTTGGAGAACGGTGTGTACGGAGCAGAAGAGGCCGACGCCAGGACGGACCCAGCGGTCATGGCGGTCAGGGCGGTCAGGGTCGTGTCGCGGCTGAGCGCCCGCGAACAGGTCGAACTCGGCCCGTCACCGGCCTCGCCGCCACCGCGACCCTGCTGCTGCGCGCTACGGCACCGCCCTCACGGTCACCCGGCCCCTCACGGCGACACCCGCGTGAACGGCGGTGGGCAGGTGGACACCGACGATCTGGCCGCCGTATCAGGAGAAGCCGAGAAGGAGCGCGCCGGTAGGCCGCCGGGCCAAAGTTTGGTCATGGGCCCTCCTCTCCCTGGGCGATCTCCACCTGGTGATGAAAGGCGACGACGCCGGTTGTTCCGGCAGCGACGGACAGGACCGTGCAGGCCACGAGGAGGAACGCGGTCCAGCGCGTGGGGCGCGAGCGCCCCTCGGAGAATTCGAGGAGTGCGGTGACGCGCTGCGGAACCGGGCCGGTCGTCGCCGCGGGCGCGAAGTCCGGACGGGCGGACCGCGTGGCATGGCCGGCCAGAGCGGCGCGGGCGATGGCCGTGGCGATCAGGCGCCGGTCGCCGATGGCGCCGGCCGCGGCCTCGTCGGCGGCCCGCTCGGCGGCGAGCCGAATGGTGTCGCGGACGGCGCGCAGCGCGGGGTGACAGTGGGCGGAGAGTTCGGCGGCGGCCAGGAAGTAATGGTGACCGGCCCGGTTGTGGGCGCGTTCATGGGCGAAGAGGGCTTCGCGCTCGGCAGGTCCCAAGCTGCGCAGCATCGCGGTGGTGACGACGATCCGGTGGGGCCGTCCGGGCAGGGCGTACGCGTCCGGATGTGGCGAATCGACGACGCACAGGTCGCCGGCGGCAGGGCGGCGGTCAGCTTGCGTTCGAGCGGTACGGAAGGCACGAGTCTGGAGGAAGGCCGAGCGCACAAGGGTCCAGGCGCCGAGGGTGAGCACTCCGGTGGCCGCCGCGGCGGCGGGAAGGACGAGGTAGTCCGAGGGGGTGCGCAGGGGGTGAACAAGCTCGCCGAGGGCTGCGAAAGCGGGAAACTTCAGCAATCCCGTCAGAACCAGGGCGCCGAGAGCTGCGACGCAGGCCCCCGCCAGCGCCAGGGCCGAGGCGGTAAGAACCCACAGCGCGTTGGCGGGGGCCAGACGGTCGAAGGTTCGGCGGGCCAGCCTCGGCGCAAGGAAGGGCAGGACCAACGGTACGAGCAGCAGAGCCGTCATCGCTCGTCACCCTCCAGAAGCCGACGCAGGAACTCCTCGTCGCCGGGGTTGAGCTGGGCGACGAAACGGGCCAGGACCGTCTCCCGGTCGGCATCCCGGTCGAGAACGGTGTGCATGCGCCGGGCGGTCAGACCGGGAGCGTCCTGCACGGGAAAGTAGGCGTATCCCCGGCCCTGCCGTTCACGGCTGACGACGCCCTTCTCATGCAGCCGGGTCAATATCGTCGTCACCGTCGTGCGGGCCAGTCCGAAGCCGAGCCCGGTCTGCACCCGCCCTGGCGTGAGCGGGAGACCGGCGGTCAACAGCACAGCCATGACGGCGGCTTCGAGCTCACCCGCCGGCCGCCTCTCGTCGGTCATGGGAAACGTCCTCACTCCGCCAACGCCTACAGTTCAGCAGACCGTCTACAAAATTGTAGTCGGTTAACCGGCGCTGCCTATGGACGGGACACGTGTCGGGGGCGAGGCGGGCGAACGGATCCCGCTCTCCCCTCGCCATCCTGGACGCATCCGACGGCGCAGGCCGTTGCTGGGGCAAGGCAGGCGCCCACTCCAGTCAACGCTCCTCGGCGGCCGCCTCCATAGGCGCCGCTTCCACGGAATCGGCCCGGCGGTGTCGTGATCCGATCATTCCGACGACTGCCACAAGGAGAATCCCGAGGACGAGGCTGATGGGTCCGGTGCCCCATTGAAGTCCGTCTCCGTAAGGGGCAGGTACGGAGAGCCAGTCCGCGACGGAGGCACCCAGGGGGCGGGTGATGGTGTAGGCGAACCAGAATGCCAGGACTTCGTTGAGACGGAACCAGCGATAGCCGGCCGCTGGGATCAGAATGATCCCCAGGAAGACGAAGGACGAGGCCAGGGTGCCGAGGCCCAGGGTCACGGCGGCGAAATCGCCCGCGGCTGTTCCCAGAGCGAACGTGAACAGGACGGTCAGCCAGTAGAACAGCTCCCGCAGACGGTTGTTGATGCTGTGCACGTCCAGGGTTCGCTGTGTCGCGTACCAGGCCGTGAAGACGGCGGCCTGGACGGCCACCAGCATCAGCGTGGAGGCGTAGAGCGGCATCCCCAGATCCTTGTTCAGGAAGTCCGCCGACATCGTCCCGAAGATGCTCACCGCCGTCACCGCGAGCCAGTAGACCCACGGGGTGTATTTGGTGGTGGCGAACTGTACGGCCAGGCATACGAGGAGCAGGCCGAGGCCCATGAGCATGGCCGCGTGCTGTCCGATGTAGTCGTTGAAGAAGACGTAGTCCGAGAAGGACTCACCGAATCCGGTGGTGCAGAGTTTCGCGATCCAGAAGATGAGAGCGATCTCCGGCACCTTCATGGCCATGGCCGCTGGTCGTTTTCTCATGTCGCGACGCTAGAAGCGCCACCAGGATCGGCACATCCGACAATGGTGGTCCTTTTCCGGCGGATGTAAGACCTTCGATTGACGCCTCCAGCAGCGCCCGTCCGTAATGTCGGCGGGGTGAAGCACCTCCCGCCGACGCACCGACTCTCCCGGGACCGGCCGCCGCTCTCCCTGGTCCTGCTGCTCGGGCCGCCCGTCCTGTGCGCCGTCGCCGCGTCGCACGAGTTGCTCTACAACCGGTCCGGAGCACTGAACTGGGTGCTGGCGATCGCGGTGATCTGTCCCTTGGTGCTGCGCCGCAGGGCTCCGGTCGTCGTCTTCTGGTTCTGCTGGACCGTGGCAATGGTGACCTGGGCGCTCGGTACGGTCTCGTTCTCCGAGTTCGCGGTGCTCGTCGCGCTCTACACCGTCGCCGCCCACCGCGGCCTGCGGCACTCGCTCGGCACCGCGGCAGCCGTCGAACTCGGCGTCGTCCTGGTCGCGGTGCGGTTCGCTCCGACCGCGAGTATCAACGACGCCTTCGTCATCCTCAGCGGCCTGGGCGCCGCGGCGTTCTTCCTCGGCACCACCGTGCGGGCCCAGCGCCGCTACCTCGCTTCCATAGAGGACCGCGCGCAACGCCTGGAGCAGGAGCGCGCCCAGCAGGCGCAGCTCGCCACGGCGGCCGAACGTACCCGGATCGCGCGGGAGATGCACGACATCGTCGCCCACGGCCTGGTGGTCGTCGTCGCCCTCTCCGAGGCCGCGGCGGCGACCACGGCGACCGATCCGGAGGGCGCCCGCGGGAAGATGCTCCAGGCGGCGTCGACCGGCCGCCAGTCCCTCGCCGGAATGCGCCGCCTCCTCGGTGTCCTGCGGGCCGACGACGGTGGCGAACGGGCCCCTCAACCCGACCTCGGCTCGCTCAAGGCCCTGGTGGACGAGGCCCGCGGCACCGGCCTGGACGTCAGGCTGACCGAGACCGGCAGCCCGGAGACCCTGAGCGCGGAGGCGCAGACGACGCTCTACCGGATCCTCCAGGAGTCGCTCACGAACGTCGTCAAGCACGCCCGGGACGCTTCGTCGGTGGATGTCGTCCTGCACTGCGGCGGTGACCTGGTCGGCTTCAGCGTCACCGACGACGGCAGACCGGCCCCCGGAACCGCCACCGCGAGACGTGCCGGCAACGGGTTGACCGGGATGCGGGAACGGGTCGCGATGTTCGACGGGGACCTCCGGGCGGGACCCACCCCGTCCGGGTGGGCCGTGTCCGCCGAACTGAAACTGGGAGAACCGCGATGACCATCTCGGTCCTGCTCGCCGACGACCAGGCACTCGTCCGCATGGCCTTCCGCAGCCTCCTCGACACGATGCCGGACATCACTGTCGTCGGCGAAGCCGCCAACGGGGAGGAGGCGGTCGCCCTCGCGCGGCGCACGCTGCCGGACGTGGTGCTCATGGACGTACGCATGCCGGTCATGGACGGCATCGAGGCGACCCGGCGCATCACCTCCCACACAGCCTCCCGCGTTCTCATCCTCACCACCTTCGACCTCGACGAATACGCCTTCGAGGGCCTCCGCGCCGGTGCCTGCGGGTTCCTCCTCAAGGACGTCGTCCCGGCCGTGCTGCAAGCGGCGATCCGGGCCGTGGCCTCCGGCGACGCCGTCCTCACCCCGCGCATCACCCGAGGTCTCGTCGACCGCTTCGCCCAGATCTCCCCATGGCCCCGCGCGGACGACGCGGGCGCACTCTTCGCCCGACTGACGGCCCGCGAACGGGAGGTGTTCCATCTCATCGCCGCCGGCCTGTCGAACGCCGAGATCGCCGAACGCCTCTTCCTCACCGAGGCCACCGTCAAGACCCACATCACCCGCATCCTCACCAAATTGCAGCTCCGCGACCGGGTCCAGGTCGTGATCTTCGCCTACGAACACCAGCTGCGCACACATGGCGACTAGCGGGTGCGAAGTCCGGGCAGGTGGAGGGTTCGGCATGACCGGCGGTGGCGGTGAGGTGGCGAGGAGACGTCGGTCGCCGACGGCCGTGGCGACACCCTCGTCGGCGGCCCGCTCGGCAGTAAGGATGGTGGCGCGGGCGGGGCGCAGCACTCGATGGCAGTGGGCGGCGAGTTCCACGGCGGCCAGGAAGTAGGGGCGCGCTTGGGTGCGCTCATGGGCGAAGAGGGCCTCGCGTTCGGCTGGTTTTGGCTGCGCAGCATCGCGGTGACGACGATGCGGTGGGGTCGCCCGGGCAGGGCGTTACGGCGGCAGGCGCCACGAGGCAGCCCGCGAGGCTGAGCAGCGGGTAGATGAGTTCGCCGTGGGCGGCGAAGGCGGGGAGCTTGAGAAGTCCGGTCAGAACCAGAACGCCGAGGACGGCGACGTGACCACAACCGATAGATGGCCATCACGATCGGTAGTCGGCCAGTCGGCCAGTCGGTCGTGTCGGCGTGGCATCGGCCGCTGGCCCGGCTCAATCGCGTACTGCTCCCAGCAGTACTTGCTGGGATCTCTCCCGGCAGAACGCCTGCGGTTCCTGCCGTGAGGCAAATTACAAGGTCACAGTTCATTTTGGCTGCCGTACGAACACGACGGCATGGCACACAGGTGGACTGGTGCTGGCCTCCATCTCGGACCCCGGTTCAGATCATGTTCTGCCGCTATGCCGAGGTGCGGCCTGCGGCGGCCCGGTGGTAGGTGCCGTAACTGATGACCGGCCCGGTTCGGTGAAGAACAGCCGCCCGTCATCGGCCGTGCCGAACGTCGCGACATGCTCGCACCACATGGCCACCAGATGCAGAGGCAGCGGCACCACCCGCGTTTCCCCCGGCGGACGGTTCTTCAGCCCACGCTTGTCATGGAACTCACCGCTGTCAGTCCAGCGTTTGCCCGCCTGCGGCCGAGTGCGATACAGGATCAACCACCCCCAACCGGTGCTGGGCAGCCGGCAGTCCGGCAACGCCACCGCGACCGCTTCCTCTGGGCGCAGGCCGCGTAGTACCTGCCCGGCGGTCCGTACCGAAGTGATGTCCCGGTCGGCGGTGATCATGATGACGTCGGGGCGGGCGCCGCCCTCGTCCGAGCTGAGCAAGCCTGACGCCGCCGAGCCGACGGACAGGTCAAGGGCACACAAGCCCGGGAACGCGTCCCACTCGCCAATCGTCTACAGTGCGACGAACGTCTACACCCTTGTAGTCATTCATATCCGCCCGTTCACCTACGTCAAGTGGTCCAAGGGAAAAGGGGCGCTGTCAGTGGATGGGCGCTTCCCTTGGGGCACGGCACCACGGTCACTCTGGCGCGCTCCACGCGGAGCGCCGCCGCAGCGACTCGTCGTCGGCCGCCTGGCAGCGTGTCCGTCGGCCATGGCCCACCGGCCGCCCGAATCGCTCATCTCGGACACGACCCGCCCGGAGCCCCTAAGGGAGACCATGCGTCACAAGATATTGGTCGTTGAGGACGATCACGTGCTGCTGGACGTGCTGCGCCGTGGGCTGTACGAGGAGGGCTTCGAGCCCGTCCTCGCCGCCGACGGTGCGACCGCCCTGCGGCTGGCCACCGGCGACATCGCGGCGGTTGTCCTGGACATCGGGCTGCCCGACGCGGACGGCCGGGACGTGTGCCAGGCGCTGCGCACCAACGGCTTCCTGGCCCCGGTCATCTTCCTGACCGCCCGGCAACAGCTCGCGGACCGGCTGTCGGGGTTCTCGGCAGGCGGTGACGACTACCTGGCCAAGCCCTTCCATCTGGCCGAACTCACCGCCCGGCTGCGTGCGTCCGTGAAGCGGGCTGCGCCGGCCGCGGCGATCGCGGTCGGGGACCTGATTCTGGACGCGGTCGGCCACCGCGTCACCGTGCACGGCACGGCCGTCGCCCTGTCCCCCACGGAATTCCGGCTGCTGGCCACCCTCGTGGCCGCAGGCGAGAGCGTCGTTCGGCGCCGCGAACTGATCGCGGCGGGCTGGCCGGAGGGTGCCCAGGTCAGTGACAACACGCTGGACCAGTACCTGACCCGGCTGCGGCGGAAGCTGCGTGAGGCCGACAGTGCGCTGACCATCGGCACGGCGCGCGGGATCGGACACCGCCTTTCATGAAGCGCCTTGTCCTCGATCGGCTTGGAGGAACAGCGGGCGGCCGAAGCCGTTGAGACGCCGGCTTCGACCGCCCATGTGAGTCCCCGGACATGCCCGGGCTGGCACAGACGGCCGCCTGCACTGACCACAGCTCGTCGGCGTGTGCCGAGGCGGCGCGGTTCTCGGCGCGGCCCCGCGCACTCGACCCGTCGCCGGGCGCAGGGGGTCGGTCAGCCCATGTCCGTGAGGAGGGCGTTCAGTTCCTTCTCCTGCTGCGCAGGCGGCATCGCCGGATTCGAGTGGTCGATGCCGAAGGTCCCCAGCACCTTGTCCATCTGGGCGTCGATGGAGGTCCAGCCGGTGTTGTCCAGCGGCTGTAGCGATGCCTGGTCGGCGTCCCACAGGTCACGCAGCGACTGGGCGGCCGTGTGCGCTCCCTTCGCGTTCCCCGAGCGTGCGTCCTTGAGCGAGGTGGAGGCGAGGTTCTTCAGCGCGGCGACCTTGGCGGGCGGGAACTTCTTCACCGCCTGGCCGGGAGCCATCTGGACGGCGGAGGTGTTGTCGGCCTCCGGTGCCGGGCCGGTGTGCGGCTGGCTGTGGGCCCAGATCAGCAGGCCCATGGTGGCGACGGCGAGCAGGCCGAAGCCGGCCAGCCCGACGCGCTCCTTTCGCGGGTCGCCGGTGGCGTGTGCGGTAGGTGCGGCGTGGGCGGCCTCGTAGGTCTCGGTCACGTCCGAGCGTGTCACCGTCAGGTAGGCCACGGTGGCCAGGATCAGGCCGAGGAAGATCAGGCTGGTGGTGAAGGTGCCCAGCGCGAGGCCGGTCGGCTCGCCCGGCTGAGCGACCTTCGGGGAGGCGAGCCAGTCGCCGATGTTCGCGCCCAGCGGGCGGGTCAGGATGTAGGCGAGCCAGAAGGACAGCACCGGGTTCGCGCCGAACTTCCACAGCAGCGTGATCGCCGCGATGAGGCCGAGCGGCAGCATCACCGAGGCGCCCGGGCTCCAGCCGGTGAGCTCCAGGGTCCAGTCCCCGGTCGCGGTGCCGAGCGCGAAGGTGACGAGAACCGCGAGCCAGTAGAACGACTCACGCGGAAGCGTCGTGACCGAGTGGATCGAGAGGGTGCGCTCGCGCAGCCACCACACGCCGAAGACCACGGCGAGCAGAACCGAGAACACGGCGGAGCTGATCCACAGCGGCACATTGAGCTGGTCGGTGAGGATGTCGGTGTACAGGGTGCCCGTGACACTGACAACGACCACGGTCAGCCAGTACGGGAACGGGACGTACCGCTTGAGCCGCATCTGGACGGCCAGGACCACGACGAACACTGCGGTGAAGATCCAGGCCGTGTTCACCAGGCCGACGCCCAGCTTCATGTTGATCCAGTCGGCGAAGCTCTCACCCACGGTGGTGCACAGGATCTTGATCACCCAGAACCAGACGGTGACCTCGGGGACCTTGTTGAGCATGAGGCGCCCGCTGCGTGGGCGTGCTTCCGTTGTCGTTGTCATGCAGGGAGCCTTACGGAGAGAACCTGCAAGCAACCTGACTACGTGGCCGCCTTCGCGGCCGGGAGTGTCACCTGGACGTGACCGCGGCCGTCCGCGATCGCCCGGACCTCCACACCGGCCGAGGCAGCGATACGCCGGACCACCGGCAGCCCCAGCCCGTACCCGCCGCCGCCGGTCACGCCCGCTTCGAAGACCCGGTCGACCTCAGCGGGATCGAACCCCGGGCCGTCGTCCAGGACATCCACCAGGATGGCCTCGCCCTGGCTGCGTGCGGTGATCCACACACGGGACTTCGCATGCCGCAGGCTGTTCTCCAGCAGGGGTGACAGCAGTGCCACGGCGACGTCGGGCGCTACGGCCACCTCGACCTTCGCCGGGAAGGCGACCTCGATCGCGCGGCTGCCGATCGCCTGCCGCGCGGCGGAGCGCAGATCACACCGGGTCCCCTCGTCCGTCCGTGCGCGCGCTGCCCGCAATATCGTCGTGATCGCCGCATTGAGGCGGTCGACCTCGCTCAGCACCACCTCCGGCACCACCGGCTCGCCGGACAGCTGCGCCAGCTGCGCCTCGCCTCGCAGGACCGTGAGCGGTGTCCGCAGCTCGTGGGCGATCTCGTCGGTGAGCCGGCGCTCGTCCGCCAGCGCGTTGTCAACCCGCTCCAGGAGGCGATCGAGGGTCTGTCCCAGTTCCCCGAACTCGTCACGGGGGGCTCCGAGGTTGAAACGGCGCCCGGGCTCGTGATGGCCCCAGTCATCCGCGAGGGCGGCCATCTCGTGCACGACGCGCAGAGCGCGGTGCACCACGAGGTGCGCGACACCGCCGGCGAGGAGGATCGTGAGGCCGCCCAGAATCAGCGACAAGGTCAGGCTGCGCTGCTCGGACGTCTCGTAGGGCGTGAGGTCCACCCGGACGATCACCATGACGTTGTGGCCGCCGGTCGGAACCGGCCGCGCGAACAGGAGGTAGTCGCCGACGGTCGCGGTCTGCGATCGCCCCGAGGCCGCCAGCTCCTCGACGCGCCCGACCACGCTCGGCGGCACGTCCCCGTCAATAAGACGGCCATCGGCATACACCCAGGCGACCTCGTCCAGCGCCTCGCTGCCGTTCTCCGTAAGCACGACACGGCCGCCCTTGGCGCTGACGTTCGCCGCGACCGCCTCGGCGCGCGTACGGGCCAGATCGTGCGCGTCGGCGTCCGTCACCCTGCTCAGCAGCACGTGCGAAACCACCACCAGGATCGCGACCACTGCGGTGGCGATCAGCACGGTGAGCGCGACGACGCTTCGGCGGAATCCCGTCACTGCCATCGGTAGCCCACGCCGCGGACGGTCGCCAGCCGCTCGGCCACACCCAGCGGACCGAGCTTGGTCCGCAGCCGGCGCACATATGAGTCGAGGGTGTTGTCGCTGACCTGGGCCCCGTGCGGCCAGCCGGCGGCGACGAGAGCGTGGCGGCGTACCGCGTCGCCCTGCGAGGCGATCAGGCGGCCCAGTAGCCGGAACTCGGTCGGGGTCAGGCTCATGCTCACCGCATCGTAGGTCACCACGTGCTTCGCCGGATCGAGGACGACCTCGTGCGGTGCGGACGCCACGGTGGCCCGGCGCAGCAGCGCCCTGACACGGACCAGCAGTTCCGGGATGTCGAAGGGTTTGGTCATGTAGTCGTCGGCGCCGGCCTCGAAGCCGCCCACCTTGTGATGCAGGCCGTCCAAGGCGGTGAGCATCAACACCGGCACGTCGACGCCGCGAGCCCGCAGGGCCAGGCAGACATCGCGACCGTCGGCGTCCGGCAGCCCGAGATCCAGGACGACCAGCTGGGGCGCCGGTGCGAGCTGCCGCAGCAGGCTGTCGGCCGTGGCGGCGACGGAGACGGTGTGGCCGTCGTGCTCCAGGGCGCGCTTGAGGATGCCGCGGACCGCCGCGTCGTCTTCGCACACCATGATGAAAGCCACGTGCTGACCCTAGATACTCGCGTTCCAGTTCTCCATCTGCCCTGATCAGCCACGCGACGCTCGGGCACGACCGGCCGAGCCGCAGCAGGGGGCTGCCGCGGGAGGACCACCATGGGACATGGACCGTATGCAGGAGTACATCGACGCGATTCCGCCGCGTCACCGCCCGCTCTTCGCCCGGGTGAGCGGGCTGATCCTCAAGGAATTCCCGCAGGCGAACGTGGCACTGTTGTACGAAATACCCACCTCACGGGTCGAAAAGCGCAGGCTGCCCATCGCGGCCCACACACGGGCTGGACGCCCTGCCGACGATTCTCTGTACACCGGGGCGGGCCGCCAATCCCAACCTCACTTCTGAACTCTCTGTCGGTCGCTGCCGGCCTTCGAAGCCGCGGGACGGCTCCTTGACGGCCTTCTCGACGGTCTCCTTGTGGGTGCGCCTACCACCGGCCTGCTGCTGCAGACGCCCTGACCGCAGACCGCACAGACCGCCTCTCGGGGCCGTTTCCTCTTCGGGCCGTTTCCGTGACCTCTTGACTCATCGCCAGAACGCCCGTAGACACCGGCGGTGTGGACACGACCGCGCCGTCCCGGCCCCTGTACGCCCCTGGATCTTGGCATCGGCCTTCAGAGCAGTCGACCGGACCGCGAACGACAACCACGAACACCTACTCCGCCGCAGCTCAGAAGGGTGGGACATACCCCGAGCGTTACCGGGCCCCAAACCCACGAGCAGCGGATTCAGTCCGTTCAGGCAAAGTTGACGATCCGACAGGACAAAATGAACGTTTCCGCAGGTCAGGAGCCTGCACAGGTGGGGCGGGTGGGACTCGAACCCACGGCCGACGGATTATGAGTCCATTGGGGATCTTGGCGGTCCTTGCCGATCAACGCTCATCCTTGACGTTTTCGCAGGTCAGATGCGGTTATCCATGTTAGGGCTAGTCAGCCCTTGTCAGTCTGTTCCTGTCCTTGCGGCCTCAACTCGGCCTCAATGAGGCCCGACAGGATCGTGCCGAAGGCATGAAGGACGATCGCGCCAGCTGAAGGACGGGGGCCGAACCCCCGCGCAGCGGATTCCCCTTCCGAAGCGCCGGGAATCAAGAACGCCCAGCGACCGGAGCGACTCCCCGCCAAGGACCAGCGTGTCGGGATCCTGTGCGGCCGGAAAGGCCCCCTTCCATGATCGGAAGGGGGCCTTGATCTGGTTGTCTGCGCTCGATCGGGTGTTGTCACGCAGTTGGTCACGTAGCGGACCGACCCGGCGCCAATGAGAGCTGGACGCCGGGCAGGTCGCCGACTGAGCCCGGTCAGTCGATGCTTTCTATGATGCGGAAGTCGCGCTCGACGCTGTCGGAGAGGGCGACCAGCGCCTCCTGGTAGGCCGCACTCTCGTGTGTCGCGACGGCCTGCTCGAAGCTGTCGAACTCGATCAGGACGGTGCGCTCGGCGATTCCGGCGTCATGCGCCTTGACCCGACCGCCACGGACGAGGATTCGACCGCCTCCAGCCGCGACGGCCCGAGCGGTCAGCTTGCTGTAAGCAGCCAACTTCTCAGGGTCTTTAATGGTGCGGTAGGCGCTGACCCAGTAGCCCTTGGGCATGGAACCTCCAGTGTTCGGACGCACGTCTGACTTCGAATTGGCAATGTGGATGAACGCACCCAACGACGGGTCAACGCGGCGTCGTCGTCCCGTGCCCCGACGAACGCAGTCGTGAGACCCGGTCGGCATAGTCGCCGCGGCCGGCCCGGACTTCCGCTCGGCCGGGCTGGGCCTGGAGCCGAGGAGCGTCTCAGGCGGCGGGCTTCGCCGCGGCGAGCGCCTCACGTATGACCTGGGCGCTCGCCGGTGTGCCAGGAAGCACCCCGTAAGCACCGTAGGGATTCACGTAGGCCGGGGTGTCCACTTGGGTGCGCCAGTTCTCGGCGAGCGGGCCGGCGTCCACGGTGTCGAAGCCGAGGCTGTCGAACAGCTCAGTGACCGCCTGCTTGGCGGCCGCGTCGTCACCGGCGATCGGCAGCACCGACCGGTCCGCGCTGCCCGCCGGCCGCGCCAGGGATCGCAGGTGCTCGAACCAGATGTTGTTGAACCCCTTCACCACGCGGGCTTGCGGGAGGTGCTTCTGCAGCAGCTCACCGGTGGTGCTGGAACCGTCCTCCAACTCGTCGAAGGCGCCGTCGCGCTGCGGGTAGTAGTTGTTGGTGTCGATGACCACCTTGCCCGTCAAGGGCTCCGCCGGGACGTCCCGGTACGCCCGCAGCGGCACGGTCACCACCACGATGTCACCGGCTGCGGCCGCCTCCGCGGGGGTCGCGGCGCGTGCCTTCGGCCCCAGCTCGGACACCAGGTCCTGGAGGGTCTGCGGGCCGCGCGAGTTGCTCAGCACCACGTCGTGACCGGCGGCGACCGCCAGCCGCGCCACAGTGCTTCCGATATTGCCACTACCGATGAAACCGATCGTTTTCATGCCATGCTCCACGACCACTGGATCGGATGCGCCACCCGGGCCGTTCCCGGGGCGACGCACTCCACGATCCGGTATCCACACCCTCAACGGCGTTGGCCGTTTGGCCACTATGTGACAGGATCTGGCCATGACCCAGAGCCAGTGGCCGTGCACCGACTCCCACCCCGAGCGGGTCGGCGAGGCGCCGGAACCGCACCGCATCGCGGTCCTGGCCCTGCCCGGCGTCCCACCCTTCGAGCTCGGCATCCCCTCCCGGGTCTTCGGCAGCGTCCTGGACAGTGGCGGACGCCCGCTGTACGAGGTCACCGTCTGCACCGCCGACGGCGCCCCCGTCCTCAGCGACGCCGGTTTCACCCTGCAACCCGCGGCCGGCCCGGAAGCCCTGGCCGCCGCCGACACCGTGATCGTCCCGCCCACGCACGCCATGCCCGAGCTGGCCCGCGGGGGTCCGCTGCCGCCCGAGGTCACCGCGGCCATCGCCCGGATCCGGCCCGGCACCCGCCTGGTGTCCATCTGCGCCGGCTCCTACGTCCTGGCCGCAGCCGGACTCCTCGACGGCCGGCCCGCCACCACCCACTGGCACCTCGCCCCCGAGTTCCGTCGCGCCTACCCCCGCGTCAAGGTCGACGAGGAGGTCCTCTTCGTCGACGACGGCGACGTCCTGACCTCCGCGGGCGTCGCCGCCGGCGTCGACCTGTGCCTGCACATGATCCGCCGCGACCATGGCGCTGCCGCCGCCAACCACGCCGCCCGCGTGTGCGTCGTACCGCCCTGGCGGGACGGCGGGCAGGCCCAGTACATCGACCGCCCGGTCCCCGAACCCACCATCGCCTCCACCACCGCCACCCGAGCCTGGGCCATGGAACACCTTGGCGAACCCCTCTCCCTCAACCGCCTCGCCGAACACGCCCGGATGAGCCTGCGCTCCTTCACCCGCCGTTTCCGCGACGAGGTCGGCATGACCCCGGTGCAGTGGCTCACCGCGCAACGGCTCGAACTGGCCAAACAGTTGCTGGAGACCACCGACCTGTCGATCGATCTGGTCGCCCACCGCTCCGGCTTCGGCTCGGCGAACTCCCTGCGCTCCCATATGAGAGCAGCCTTCGCTGTTTCACCCGCTGCCTACCGCCGCACCTTCAACCCCAACGACCCCGTCGAAGCCAACACCTGAGGGCACGCAGACGGAGCACCCGCAGCACGCCGAAGTACGCGGCAGGAGGCGGATCGCCCCGGCGGCATCCGGCAGGGTTTCCATGGAGCCGATGGCAGAGGACGGGGACCACTGGCCTTCATCCGCTCGTGCGGGAACGCGAACCTGTGGCCGGCCATCTGCTCGGCGAACTCCCCGACCCCGGCTCCCCCGTCAGCTGCTCCCACTCCTTAAACTGGAAACGACTCCCGCTCCCGGGCTCTGGTCCACTTCTTGTGGTCGCGTACGCAGCGTGACTGTCGATCTTCGGGGGGCGGAGGTTGAGATCGCCCGAAAATCGCCGGCCCGGAGGCTGCGTGGTCGACAGTGCTGCGCCGTGAACGAAGTACGGCCGCAGCTGCATGAGCTGCTGTTCTCCTCAGTGGAAGGCATGTCCGCGGAGTCCGTCGACGTGGCCGGCGCGGTTGCCCAAGTCGAGGCCCGGAGCACGGCCATGCGGGCGGCCTGTCCGGGCTGCGGGCGCTGGGCGGGGCGAATACATGGCTCCCATCTGCGGTTTCCTCGTGATCTGTGATCCGCAGCCGGGAATCGACGACGAGCGGTTGCGTCTTCTGCGGCGCGAAGTGTTCCGGGCCGCTGGGGGCAGCCACCACGACCGAGACGCCTACGACCAGGTCATGACCGAGCAACAACGCGCCCTGGTCCTGGTGCTGCCGCCGCGCATCTACAGCAACTGACGGCCCCCGTCGTGCGAGGCTGGCGCGTGGACGGCTGCCGGCCTCGTCGGCATAGCTCTGCACGTGCCGCCGGGCCAGCGGATCGGTGCGCGTCGCGGGTCGCGTTACAGTGATTGTGTGAGTTCGCCGACCAGACCGACCCCCGATCAGGGGTATGGGCTTGATGTGCCCGGAGCGCCGCGAGTCTGCTCGATCGCCAACGCGCTCGGCGTCCTGGGCGACCGTTACTCGTTGCTGATCCTGCGAGAAATCCGGCTTGGCGTCCGGCGCTTCAGCGACATCCGCAGTAACACCGGAGCACCGCGCGACACCCTGACCAACAGGCTGCGCGACCTGGAGAACGCAGGCGTCATCGAACGCCGCCAATACAGTGAACGCCCTCCCCGCGACGAATACTTCCTGACCGCGGCGGGCAACGCCATCGGGCCCGTACTGGGGGCGTTGCGGGAATGGGGCGATCAGTTCGCTCCACCTGCCTGACCTGCATCCACCGGCCACAGTAGCCCTGCACCCGCGACGCGTTGACGGATTTGGTCTTCGCCGCCCGCCGGCGGCGTCGTCATGAGAGCCGGCCTTGCGCAGGGGGTGGCCGGGCGGAAGTGATCGACCGAGACGCTGCCGCCGGGTGATGCGCTGAGTCTGCGGGCGGGTCTTCCCAAGGGACGGGTCGTACCCCGAATCGGGAAGGCGGCACACCGGTAACCGCTGCTCGACGGCTGCCGGTTCTTGTCCAACATCGAGCCACCACTGGTGCGGTATCCCGCTGTGCCCCATCACTAGTCGGTTGGATTTTCGGACTGACTCTGTTACGGTCCTTCCAGTTGGTCCGAAAAGCAGACCGACAAGAGGGCGACCGTGACCGCGCGCCACTCGCCTCAACGTCTCGCTAGGAGCCGTGCCATGTCTTCGATCCTGATCACCGGCGCATCCAAGGGCATCGGCCGTGCCACCGCCGTCGAACTGGCCCGGCGTGGCCACCGCGTCGTCGCAACCGCCCGCGATCCGCAGGCGCTCGCCGACCTGCAGGTGGAACGCCGGCTGCGGCTGGACGTGACGGACCAGGCCAGCGTCGACGCCGCGATCAAGGAAGCCGGCGGCATCGATGTGCTGCTGTCCAACGCCGGCGCGGTCTTCGCCGGGGCCGTCGAGGCGAGCCCGCCGGACGAGATCGAGCGTCTCTTCCGCCAGAACACCGTCGGGGCGATACGGGTGGCCCAGGCCGTCCTGCCGCAGATGCGCGAGCGGGCCTCGGGTCGGCTGCTCTTCGTCTCCAGCATCGTCGGTCGCACCGTGATGCCGGGCAACGGCGCCTACGCGGCGACCAAGTGGGCCCTCGAGGCGTTCGCCGAAACCCTGGCTATCGAGGTCGCCGGGTTCGGCATCGACGTCACGCTGGCCCAGCCCGGCCCGGTCAGCTCCGGCGCCCTGGACAACGTGCTGACCTACGACCTGCCCCACGACCCCTACGCCGCCCTGTTCGCCGGCGAAGGCCTCCCGGCCGAGATGATCATTAGCCCCGAGCAGGTCGCCGAGGCACTGGCCGATCTCGTCGAGCAGCCCACCGTCCCGCTGCGGGTACCCGTCGGCCCGGTTGCCCAACACATCATCAACAGCCGGGACAACGCCCCGTACGACAAGCCGTTCCTGATCGCCTGAACCACACCCGGTCACGTTCCCGCCGAACGCGGCATGCGCGGCACCGGTTGGTCATATCGCCGTAGGTTGCCGCAGCCTCACGTTCGCTGGCGAGGCTGGCCTCGCCACCGGGCTACAAATCCGGCTACTGCTGGCCCTCTGCCCCGCCGGCGAGGACGTCCTGGTCCGTACCTGAAGGACCGCACGGCCTTCATGCACACCGTGCGGCGACCGCTCCAGGACCAGGAAGAGACCTCGTACGTCCTACGCGCTCACCTGCGCGGCCATACGCCCAGCGCCGTTTTCCTCACAAACCCGTCAAGAAGGTCGCCGGCCGGTTGTAACCGCCGACGCAACGCCCCATCTCATCGTGGCAACGTCGGAAGCACCGTGGCACGGCTGGCGGTCGCTGCCGGTCACGACGTGGTGCTGGAGTGCCTGGAACCTGGGCCTCGCCGACGAAGCGGCCCGGCTGATCGAACATAGGCGGCACGCCGCTGACGACCATTGATGGCGGGGCAATGAGCGCCGGAAACGCAACCCGCGCACGGACTGCAAGCCGTAACGAGCCCGCTCACCAGGTTCGACGTTCCGATCAGGAAGAGAAACCAATGCCCACCAACCGCACCCTCACCGTCAACGGCCTGTCGATCCACATCGCCGAGCAGGGTGAAGGCCCGCTCGTCCTGTTGCTGCACGGCTGGCCGGAGACATCGCACTCCTGGCGCCACCAGATGCAGCCGCTCGCCGACGCCGGATACCACGTCGTGGCGCCCGACCAGCGTGGCTACGGACGCAGCGACCGCCCCGAAGAAAGCGACCAATACACCATCCTGCACCTCGTCGGTGACGTCGTCGGCCTGATCGACGCGCTCGGCGCCAAGGAAGCGATCATTGTCGGCCACGACTTCGGCGCACCAGTCGCGTGGACCACCGCAATGCTAAGGCCCGACCTGATTCGCGGAGTCGCGGGAATCAGCTTTCCACCCACTCAGCGGTCCCCGGTTCCCCCGACCAGCGCATTCCGCCAACACTTCGGCGACGACTTCTATTTTCTCTACTTCCAGCACCCCGAGATCCCCGAAGCCGAGTTCACCCGCGACCTGCGCACCACGTTCCGGACACTGCTCGGCGGCGACAACACCCAGCCCGTCAGCACCCAGGTCCCGGCCGGCTCGGGTTTCCTCGACCTGTTCACCGAGCCCGACGTGCTTCCCGACTGGCTGACCGAACAGGACATCGACGTCGCGGTCGAATCGTTCACCCGCTCCGGATTCACCGGCGGACTGAACTGGTACCGCAACTTCGACCGTAACTGGTCACTGCTGGCACCATGGCAAGGCGCGACGATCACCCCGCCCGCCCTCTACCTCATCGGCGGAGCCGACCACATCAGCCGCGCGTTCACCGACCCCGCGGCAATCGCCGACTTTGCCTCCGACCTACGCGGCATCATCGACATCCCCGAGGCCGGCCATTGGGTCCAGTTGCAACGCCCTGACGACGTCAACACGGCTCTGCTGGACTTCTTCAAGCAGCTCTGAGGGCCTGGTAAACAACCGGTCGCGGGTGGGTGGAGGAACGTGATCATCGATGCGTCGCCGGGTGCCCGGTGTGTCGGACGGAACCAAAAGAGGGCCTTCGAGTAGGAGTAGTAGCGACCAAACCCCTACGCCAGACTCGAAGACCCAGCCTTGAGTATCGACGTCCTTGCCGGGCAGGCCGCACCCGAGGCCCCCGCCACCGGCGCCCACGTCCAGGACCGCGACGCCGGCCGGCTGCTGGCCTGGATCATCCGGACCGTGTTCCCCACGATTCGTCTGATCTGGGCCGACGGCGGCTACGCCGGCAAGGTCTGGCCGAACGTCCACAGCCCAGCTCCCACAGCCACCCGCGAGATGACGCCCTGGGGTACGCGGAGCCGCCGCACGCTCGGTTGGATCAGAGGTTGCATCACTCAGCACGCCCGGTCTCGGTCTCGGTCTCCAGCCAGCGGAGCGGTACAAGGTTGCGGTGCTCCATCAGGGCCGTTTTCAGTACGGGCCGTTTCCGGTGCGGCGCTCCCGTCAGATGACCGTTGCGTGCCGGTCCTCCGGCGAGCAGCACCTCGAACGTGATCGTGCCCAGTTCAGCAATTACCAGCCCCACGCACGGAACCTGCTGCCGGAGCAGCCCAGAACGGGCGCAGCGGAGGAAGTTGCACGTCCTTCCCGACACCCTGCGGCCTCAACACGGCCTCACGATCTTGAATTGAAGCCCGAGAGACGCGACTCAGACGATCGACGACAACCGCCATCGCTCACATCGCCGCAGGTCACAGGAGCCCTCTACTCCCCGAGTCGCACCGTGCCCCAAACTTACGAGCAGCGGATTCAGTCCGTCCAGGCAAAGTTGACGCCCCGACACCCAAAAACGAACGTTTCCGCAGGTCAGAAGCCTGCGCAGGTGGGGCGGGTGGGACTCGAACCCACGGCCGACGGATTATGAGTCCGCCGCTCTGCTCCACAGCGAGATTCGCTCCTCCGACACCCCCGGTCGCCAACATCCAGCGGGCCACACCCGGACCAAGCATCCCGGCGCTACGCCGCCCGCCGAGCCCGCGCCACTCGACAGCAGGAGGCGTTGAAAAGCCTGCCATCCATCCTGGGCTCCCAGGATGGTGTGAGGCGCGCCCCAGTCTAAGATCCGGGCCATTCCCGGGCCGATGCGTCCTCCGCCGACAGCAGCAGCCCCGTTTCCACAGGTCAGTGCAGGAACCGCACACGTACAACCATGAGACCAAGAATCTGCTCGGGTACACCCTTCAAGGCCACAGCCTCAGCAATCGGTCTCGCACTGCCTGCCATCACGCCCTCCCACCCCGCTCCTGACCTGCAACTACGCGCTGGAGAAGCGAAGGAACGCCCAAAGCTGCCACATAACGCAAAGCGGAAGCGCCAAGGTTGACGCAACCCACCGACGGAAACGCTCAGCGAAGTCGCCGGCCCAGCGCACTCCAAATCTCACTCCCACAGACGAGCACCCACCCTGAACAGGCAGTTTCCCCTGTCCCTTCTGTGAGGCAGATTGCGCCAGAACCCAACGGTCCGCCGCAGTCCTGCGGCTCGTCTTCCAGCCCCGCCCTGCGAGACGGGATTCCACCTCCGAATTGACCGGGCCCGCCCAACGTCCCCTACTGAACCAGGTCGACCATGGACCGCCGGGGGTTTCGGCGACATGCGCAAACACGTCATCGAGAACTGCGGCGGACAGGCGGACATAGAAGCCCGGTGGCGGCAGTTCCCTTGTAGAGGGTGGCGAGAACGCCGGGGCCCTCTGCGCGCGCTCGTTCGCTACTCACCTGTCTCGTGTTCCGAATGATCCATGGCCGGCGGGCCGTTGTAGGTGATCACCACCGGCGCGTTTGCCTCCGCCCGTGCTCGGTCCGACGCCGTCGCGATCTCCTCGTAGGTCCATTCCCTGTACAGGCGCTCCCCATGGGCGTCGGTGATGTCGATGACCACGCCGGTCCACTCCTCGGCGGGCTGTTCGGGGACGAGCCCCAGCTCGTAGGTAGCGTCATGGAGGAGGGATTCGGTGACGCGTACGCCGGTGAGTCTCTCGGCCAGAGCGAGGACCGCCGCCTTTCGGTCGACGTCCGGAGCGCTCTCGTCGTGCTCTCCCTCGAAGGTCAGAGGGAAGCCGACCTCCCGCAGCAAGGGGACCAGTTCATCAGGGGTGTTGCCGTCACGCGCCGAGGGGCCCTCGAACGTCGTACGGAGTTCACCGTCCTCGAACCAGTGGAAAAGATGGATGGGTTTGCCGCCGTTGGTCGAGTGCGCCACGACCCGGCCGCCCTTCGACAGCGTCTCCACGCACGGTGCCGCGATCCCCAGGCCACCGTCGAATCCGAGGACGAGTGTCCAGTCGCCGTTCTCGCCCGGAGCGCTGAAGGCTCCCGCGATGTAGGACTCGTCCCAGTAGTCGTAGTCCAACTCGTCGCGGTGAGCGTCGTTCGCCTCGATCAGCCCGGCCGTTCCCTCCCCGGTGCCGCGCGATTCCGCCTCCATCACGCGCAGCACCTCGCGTGGAGCCCGCCCCCTTATCAGGGTCAGGGTGTATCCACTTTCCGTCATGTGGCGGAAGACCGGCGAGGTGCGGATCCAGGCGTAGTCGTGCGCAGTCACCAAGTTCATACGGCGCAGTGTGCCCGATACCTCTGACAACACCCCGTGCAAGCTGGCTCTTACATCTGGAGCTGGTCGGTCGCACTGCCGAGTCCGCGTCGGCAACATGATCGTGTTACGAGCTCCAAGGGAGGCGCCCAGGAGAAGGTCGGGTTCTGGGTGGTCGAGTGGAGGGCCGATATCGCCCTGGCACGCACAGCAGTGCCGGACTTCCGTGTCGTACCGGCGAGTCCGTGATCTCCGTGGACGGCGCCGGCACGACACGGAAGTCCGGCACTCGGCGCCGGCCGGCGTCGTCAAGGGCGCCCAGATCTACGCCTGCACCAAGCAGGACGACGGCTCCTACGCCTTCACCCAGGACAACGCCGACGCCACCCTCCACTGCGACATCCAGCACAGCCTCGCCAAGCACGGCCCCGCCGGCGCGCCGCAGTGGACCGCCACCGACGGCTCCTCGGTCACCGGCACCGTCCTCAACAAGTTCGACAACGGCACCGGCAACATCCCCCAACTCCTGCTCCGCGCACACCAGACCGGCAAGACTGAGTGAAGGACTCCTGTCCAAGACCACGTCGGTCCTGCGACTCAACACCACTGTCGGCGTCGCCCCGGCCGGCACCTGCAACCCGGCCATCTACCCCATCGCCCGCGTCCCCTACACCGCCGACCACCTCTTCCTCGCCACCAAATGACACCCACCGAACCACCCTGCCCGAACACCACCACGTGCTTGCGACAGCCCACGCCCCACACCCCGGCACACCACTTCCGTGCCAGAACATCCCGCTCGTCCGTGATCTCGGGCTCGGCACCCGTCGGACAACGGCTCAGTCCGCCGCCTCGCCAACCTGAATGCCCAGCCGGTCGGCGACGGTCGTCAGGGCCGTTCCCAGCGGCAGCGCGACCCGGGTGCGGGCGTGCGGGTCGCCCCGGGTGGGGTCCCGGTTGACGATCAGCACCGGCTTGCCCTCCTGTGACGCCTGACGGACGAACCGCAGCCCGGACATCACGGTCAGCGACGAGCCGAGGACCAGCACCGCGGTCGACTCGCGGACCAGCCGCCGGCAGTGCTCGACGCGCTGCGGCGGAACCGCCTCTCCGAAGAACACCACGTCCGGTTTGAGGACGCCCCCGCAGTCGGCGCACGGCACGACGCGGAAGTCCCCGACCTGCGCGTCGGTGAGGTCCGCGTCACCATCCGGGTTGATCGCGGCGGCGACCGGAGCGAAGCCCGGGTTCTCGGCCTCCAGGCGCCGGGCGAGTTCGCGGCGCGGGCTGATGGCGCGGCAGGAGAGGCAGACGACCCGGTCCAGGCTGCCGTGGAGTTCCACGACGCCCTCGCTGCCGGCGGCCTGGTGCAGGCCGTCGACGTTCTGGGTGATCACGCCCGAGACGCGGGCGTCCCGAGCAAAGGCGGCCACCGCCAGATGTCCCGCGTTCGGGCGGGCCCGCCCGAACGTGCGCCAGCCGAGGTGGCTGCGCGCCCAGTACCGGCGCCGCGCCTGCACACTGCCGGTGAAGTCCTGGTAGGTCATCGGGGTGTGCCGGCTCAGGCTCCCGCCCTCGCCCCGGTAGTCGGGGATGCCCGACTCCGTGGAGAGGCCCGCCCCGCTGAGCACCAGCACACCGCCGGCGCTCAGCGCGTCGACGACCGGCTCCAGGTCGGTGGTGCCCGGCAGCAGGTCCGCCGCCGCGGGGGTCCAGCTCAGGGTGGGGCGCATACGCATGCCGCAAGGGTACGAAACGGCGGCGGCCCTCGGCGGGAGTAGAAGGTTGCCGGGGAACGGTCCTCCATCCGGCGCAGGCAAACCGGCGCCCGGCGCGCCGGGCGGGCTCACGGGCGCGCGGGTATCCGCTGCGGTGAGCGCGAGCGCCGTTGCGCAGCGGCCGGCGGCGGAAAGCATGTCCTCAGTACTGCGAGCGACCTCAGTGCTGCGAGTGAGGAGGCATGTGATGTCCAGCGAGTTCCAACGGATCAAGCTCCAGGCCATGTTCGAGGCGTTCGACGCGGACGGCAACGGCTATCTGGAGGAGGCGGACTTCGTGGCCCTGGCGGATCGCTGGGGCCGGCTGCCGCGAGTGCGAGAGGGATCGGAACTGGCGGCGCGCGTGGACGGCGTACTGAAAGGCTGGTGGCAGCATCTGTCGGAGACCGTGGACACGGACCGGGACGGCCGGATCGACATGAACGACCTCCTCGCCATGGTGGACCTGCTGCCGACCATCCCCGAAGCCGTCACCACCACCGCCGACACCATCTTCGACGCGGTCGACGAGAACGCCGACGGGCGCATCTCCCGCGGCGAGCACCAGCGCCTCGTCGACACCTGGCACGGGCGACGCGTGGAGACCGGTGGCGCCTTCGACCGGCTCGACCACGACGCCGACGGCTACCTCAGCCGCCCCGAGTTCGCCGCCCTGTGGACCCAGTTCTGGACCAGCGACGACCCTGCCGAACCCGGCAACCTGATGTGCGGCCCGATCGGCGCCGGGTGAGGCACCGGCAGCGGCCGTTCAGAGCCGGCTGCGGCCGACCTCTTGCCAGTTGATCTGCCTACGGGGTGTGCCCCCCCCCATGCGCGACGCGCGGGTGCCAAGTCCTCTTCCCGGAGGGGGACTTGGCACCCGCGCCCTGTCATCGAGCCGCGTCGGCGGTCAGCCCACCGACACGGTCACCGTCAGGGGAACGACGTGATCTTCGAGGGAACGGTGTCCGTGCCCGACGTGGGTGTGCCGGTCTCGTTGACGACGTGGGCGTACTGGCCCTTGCCGCCCAGGGAGATCACCAGGATGTCGTGCAGTTTGATCCCGGTCTTGACCGGCACCTGGAAGCCATGGGCCTGCACGATCGACGGGTCCGAGGTGAAGTTGCAGTAACTTCCCAGGCCCCATGCCTCGTGCACGTCGACGGAGTCGGCGACCTTGTAGGCCGCGTAGCCGACGATGCCGTCATGGGTGATGGCGGCGGCGTTCGGGACGTCGTACGCCTTCTCGTTCTGGAAGAAGATCGTGCGTCCGCGTTCGCCGTTCCAGAGCACGTCGTACCTGTTGAAGTGCTCGACGAACAGGCCGGTGGTGAGGACGTCGTCGCCGTTGACCACGAGGCCGTAGTCGGCTCGGTTGGTCTCCCAGCCGACGCCTTCGCCGTGGTCGGCGCGCCAGAGCCAGGTGTGGTCGATGATGACGTCGTCGCTGTTGACCACGACGGAGTTGGTGGCAAGGCCGGGGCCCGCGCCGCCGATGCGCACGAACACGTCCTGCATGGTGGTCGGGTTGGCGGCGTGGTCGGCGGAACTGCCGGCCGGGCCGATCTGCAGCAGGGTGTTGGAGTTGGAACTGCCGGCGTCGATCAGGAAGCCTGCGAGCTTGACTCCGTCGACGTCCGCCACGTGCATGGCGTCCACGCCGTTGTCCGGAACGATGGTCGCCAGACCGAGACCGAGGACGACGGTGTTCGCCCGGGTCACGTTAATGGTCTGGTCGAGGTGGTAGACGCCCGGGGTGAAGAGCAGGTTCAGGCCCTGGGCGAGGGCGGTGTTGATGGTCGCCGCGGTCGCGCCGGCCTTCACCACATAGAACTGGTCCAGCGGAATCGACGAACCGGGCGTGTTGGGCCAGGAGACGCCGCGTGCGTTGGTGCGCTCGGCGGGCACGAACACCTTGTACGCGTCGCCGTCCAGGTAGAGGTACGGCTTCTCGCGCGAGACGGGGGTGTTGTCCAGAGTGGTGTACGGGCCGGAGTCGAAGTTGGTGGCCGGGGCTCCCTGCACGCCGGAGAACGTCATGTTCCAGACGCCGTTGGTCCAGCCGCCGACGGAGCTGTCGCGGGTGTACCACTGCTGCTGGGAGTACGGGCCGACCGTACCGTCGATCTTGGAGTCGGCGATGTAGCCGCCGGAGGCCCAACCGTAGCCGTTCGGGGCGAGGTTGAGGCCGCCCTGCACGTGGATGCGGCGGAAGGGGGCCGCTTGGGCCACCGCCCAGCGGTCGGTGCCGTTGGAGGGGGTGATCGACAGGTTCTCCGCCGAACGCCAGAAGTTCTGGGTCGCGTTGCCGTTGAACCAGCCCGCGTCGACAGTGATGTCTCCGTTGATGTGGACGTCGTCGGGGTTGAGGCCGAGGCCCGAGATCGAGGTGTAGAAGCCCAGTTGGGCGTTGATCCCGTTGTAGGTGCCGGGCTTCATCAGGAACTGGTAGCGACCGGCGCCGAACTGGTTCGACTCCTGCTGCGCGAAGACCTGGTCGAACTTGGCCTGGAGGTCGGGCGTCGACGGGTCTACGACAATCACGTTCGGGCCGAGGTCGCCGCCGCCCTGTACGGGACCGCTGCCGTCGCCCGAACCGGTGTGGACGGCCACCTCCCAGAGCGAGTAGCCGTAAACGGTGCCGCGTGTCGTGCCGTTGATCCGCACGAAGCGTCCCTGGCCGGAGACGTCGTAGGACGTCGAGCCGACGGTGCCGTCGGTGACGGACTTGAGCGTGGTCCAGGTCTGGCCGTCGGCCGAGGCCTGGATCTGGAAGGACTTGCCGTACGCGGTCTCCCAATTGAGGTCGACCCGGCACAGGTCCTGGGAGGTCCCGAGGTCGACCTGGAGCCACTGCGGGTCGGAGGCCGCGCTGGACCAGCGGGTGCCGGTGTTGCCGTCGAAGGCGGCCGACGCCGGGGTGCCGGCGTTCTCGGTGGAGGAGGCCGTCGCCGTCTTGCCCTGGGCGGCGTTGGCGGTGTCACAGCTCGCGGGCGGGGTGGTGCCGTCTGTGCTGCCGAAGACCTGGAACTCCCAGAGGGAGTAGCCGTATTGGGTGGCGCGGTGGACGCCGTACATCCGGAGGTAGCGGCCCTGGCCGGAGACGTCGAGGGTGTCGGTGCCGCCGTCACCGCCGGTCACGGACTTGATGTCGGTCCAAGTACTCCCGTCCGGGGACGCCTGGATCTTGTAGTCGCTGCCGTACGCGGTCTCCCAGTTGAGGACGACCTGCGTGATGGTGGCCGAGGAGCCGAGGTCGACCTGGAGCCACTGGGTGTCGGTGGCGCCGGAGGACCAGCGGGTGGCGGTGTTGCCGTCTACGGCGTTGGCGGCGATGGTGCCCGCGTTCTCGTCGGAGGACGACGTGGCCGTCTTGCCCTGGGACAGCGGCAGGTCTGCCGCGGCGGCCGGGCTGTGCAGGGGCAGGGTGACGAGCGCGGCCATTGCGGCCAGCGCGACACCCAAGGATCTGAGTTTCATGCCGTGACTCCATGCGGGTGGGGTGACGAGCGGAGCGGACACACGCAACCGGAACGCGGGGGCAGGCTCCGTCCAGCGTCCGGCGTGCATGAACTGGCCTTACGCCATGCTTAGTTCACGGTTTGATTTAAGTAATGAACCATTGGGGTGACAAGAGTCGTGACGCGAGTTTCTTCAACTTCCTTTCACAGGCGCCCGGTCGGCGTACCACTACGAACGGCGCGACCTGGACAGAGGCGCGGCGGATGGACCGGACACGGCGAGGCTCCCGTCAAGCCTTGAAGGCGCGGCAGCGGCGAAGGCAGCTCCATGGCCCTTGGGCATCCAGGGCGACACGCGCAAGGGTGGTCACGTGACCGCCAACTCCAGCCGTCGGGGAGCTCTGGTGCCGTATGGAGTCGGTCGGCGCGAGCGCGCCCGCGGGCGGGAAACGCCCGATGCTCACCGGGGTGCGCCAGTCGGAACGGATCGGGGAGCTGGTCTGCGTCTCGACCGCCTCGATGTCGAAGAAGCCAGGGCCCTGCGGGGTGGGGATGCCGCCGACATCCAATAGACGCTCCGGGACTGCGGTGATCAGCATGCCCGGCTGCGGCGTCCCGGTGCGGCAGCAGTGCCCTCAGAGCGACCTACTACGAAGCCATGGCGTGGCTCCACATTCCCGGCCGACGGTCCTCGAAAAAGAGCAGCCGTCGATGCCTTCGACGCTCTGCGTCATGCGCCCCCATGCCCCACTCCCCCACCCGCATCGCGCCGCCGGGTCCAAACTCGGACCCGGCACTTCCGATTCCGATCGGAGATCAGGTCACGGTGTGTCCAAACGCCCGCGCGCATCGCGGCCACCGTCCTCCTGAGCCTGGCCGCACTCACCCCCACCGCCCCGCAGTCGGCTGCGCCGGCCCCAACTCCCAGATCCCGCCCGGCAGAACGACCAGCCGGACCCTCGCCGTCGGAGACCTCCAGCGGACCTACCGGGTCGACACCTCGCAGACAGATCCCCCACAGCATTTTCCTTCGACTACTGAAGGCGCTTCACGAGGTCCGCGAGCGGCGCCAGGGGGCGTCCACTCGACAACAGGAGCGACTTACCGACGCGGTATTCGCAAAATCCCAGCTCAGCACGGTGATAGGGCGTAGACCCGGCCGCTGGAGAGCGCTCCACAAATCGACGGTGCTTGGTTCGGACCTTTACCGGGACTCCATACGGCGTCGCCAAGAGGCCTGCTTTTCAACCTGTCGTGTTGAAGCCGTTGACGCATGGAGGGTCGCGCCGGACACTCCTGCATTGAACGGCGATCCCTGCCCGGCCCACAGCCAACTCAGGCCCACGGCAGCCGACATGACAGATCGTCCGGAATCAGGAGGACAACCAGGAACCGCAGATTCACGATCACCCTGAGAGCGCTCTCAGACTTGACTTGCCTTGACCTGACTCGACTTGACCTGCTCCCCAGTCCCACCAGGAGCCAGGCCCCCTGCACCACTCCCACTCCCCACCCCCCACTCCCCACTCCCCACTCCCCACCCGCCAGCTCGCCAGGGAGAACCCACACGATGACAACCTCCCCACCACCTGCCGGTGCGCCCGCAGGCAGCCAGAGAACCGTCCCCCTCGTTCTGGGCAGCACTCTGCTGCTGCTCATCGGCACCCTCGTAGGCCTGATCGGAACCGGTGGCAGCGCCTCGGCGGCTGTGCCGGGCGCTCCCGCAGGCTGGACCACCGTCTTCTCCGACGACTTCAACGGATCGTCCGGCAGCGCGCTGAACCGGGCCGACTGGCTGTACGACCTGGGCACCGGATACCCCGGAGGTGCCGCCAACTGGGGAACGGGCGAGATCGAGTCGGCCACCGACTCCACGAACAACGTGTACCAGGACGGGCAGGGACACCTGGTCATCCGGGCGCTCCGGGACGGCTCCGGCCACTGGACCTCGGGACGCATCGAGACTCAGCGCACCGACTTCGCCGCCCCTGCCGGGGGTCAGCTCCAGATGAGCGCGTCCATCCTCCAGCCCAACCCGGCCAGTGGGCTGGGCTATTGGCCCGCGTTCTGGGCGATGGGCGGCGCGGCCCGCCCGGTCGGCGCGACGAACTGGCCGAGCATCGGCGAGTTCGACATCATGGAGGACGTCAACGCGCTGAGCAAACACTCCACCACCTTCCACTGCGGGGTGTGGGCGGGCGAGTGCCACGACCCCGACGGCATCACCAGTGATCTTCAGCCGTGCGCGGGCTGCCAGACCGGCTACCACACGTACTCCGCGATCATCGACCGCACGAACACCGCCGCGGAGCAGCTCCGCTTCTACCTCGACGGCAATCTGACCTTCACCGTCGACGAGAACCAGGTCTCGGTCGCCACCTGGCAGGCCGCCGTCGACCACGGGTTCATGGCCATCTTCGACCTGGCGATCGCCGGTTCGTACCCCGACAAGGTCTGCGGTTGCAGCTCGGCCGCCCAGGCGGGCAGCATCACATCAGGTGCGGCCATGAGCGTCGACTGGTTCGCGGTCTACCAGCAGGGCGCCAGCGGCAGTACCACCGGCGGTACGACGACAGGTGGTACGACGACCGGTGGCACCACAGGTGGCGGCACGACCGGCGGAAGCACCGGCGGGAGCACGACGACGCCCGACTACACCGCCGGGGTGACGCGCCTGAGCGACAGTCAGGCGCAGATCACGTTCCGTCCGACCACACCCGCGGCGTACGTCGATGTGCACTACCTCGTCAACAACGCCGGCCAGCAGAACTTCCGTATGACCAACAGCGGCGGCACCTGGACGCAGAACGTCACACTCACCGCCGGATCCACCCTGACCTATTGGTTCACCTACGAGAAGAACGGCCCTCAGTACGACAGTCCGCACTACACCTACACCCAGTGAGCCTCCTGGGCCGGTCCCGTAGGACCGGCCCAGGTACCACTGCCGCGGCAACGGCCGTGCCCTGAACGAAATTCGTCAGTAGCGGTCGCAGGTCTCGCGGACATAGCCGTCGTGGCCGGCCGGGGTGACGTCGAGGTCCCGCCGTACGATGCTGATCCGGTCGCCCCAGCCCGCGCAGGCCTTCTTCATGCCGTTCTCGGTGTACTCGACGACGATGACGTGGTCGCCGAACGCGTCGACGTAGGACCCGCATTCGTCGTACTGTCCGCACTCCTCCACCACCGCGAAGTCGAGGCCGACCCGCTTGCGGTCCTTGGCGAGTTCGAGGGTGTTCTTCTGGGCGATGGCGAGGTGCCGGGCGTGCGCGTGGCGGGCGAGCAGGGTCTGGAACGCCTCGGCGTCGGCCGCGGTGAGAAGTCCGTGTGGGGCGCGGGTGTAGCTGTCGTAGTTGTCCGGCTCGACGGCGTCGAATCCCTTTTCGGCGCACGCGTCGATCCAGTCGTCCACCTTCTCCGCGATCCGCGCGCGCTTGGCCGGGGTGCCGATGTCGAGCATCGCCTCGCCCCAGTCCTTGTCCATGACGACCTTCCCGGAGCGGTCCCGTAGCAGGAGGTCGGCGTCCCACTCCCCCTGCGCGTCGGGCTGGGCCTGGAACGCGTTGACGTAGCAGATGTTGTAGACGCCGGGGGCGGGCGAGGCCGTGTGGTCGCGGGAGACGACGGAGACGCCCTTCGGCGGGGTGTAGGCGCCGCCGAGTTGGTAGTCGACGCCTGCGTGGACGGGCGGTGTCGACACCTTCGCCGTCGGGGTCTTCGGCGAGCTGTCGGCGTCGGTGGCGGAGCCGGAGCAGCCGACGGCGGCGAGGGCCGTCGCTGCGAGGACGGCGGAGAGGGGCACGGTGACGCGGCGGGAGCCGGCCCGGGAGTTGCGCATGACGGTCTGCCTCTGGATGCGAGAGCATGCCCCGCCTCGGACACCCTGGATCCTGGCGACTGGGGCCGGGCTGACGGCTCGAAGGCCTGTGTTACCGGCTGGGAATGCCTTGGTTGTGCGGACCGTGGGGGGGTGGGTGGTCCGGTGCCGTGACGATATCAAGGCGGCCGCGACCGATTTGTGCCGCCCCAGTACCTGGCCGGTCGGCGGGTGTCCGGGGTCTGCAAGGGATGCGGTCGGGTGGAAGGCCGCACCGCCCGACGTGACCCTGGTGACGGTGTGCCGTTGGGAGTTGCCCAAGAGGGTGCGGACAACGCGGGTCAATTGGCCCCGGCTGCCCAGGACTTGCGGCACGTCCTCGTCGTCCGCCCGTACCTCCCGCTCTCTGAAACCGGTCGCTCGGAACCAAGTCGTACGAACAGGAGTCACCGAAGACCCCCAGCGGGGCGGGACCGCTGTATCAACGCACGCACCCGCACCCGCACCCGAGCCCGCAGCCGCAGAGCGGGCATCGGCGCCGCCACACCCGCCTCCCGTCCGGAGCCGTAGGCCGCGTACACCGCTTCAGAACGGGCCGAGGACCACCCGACGGGACACTCAGGCGGTCGCGGCGTAGGTCCAGAAGTCCCGCATCCACGAGGGAAAGGCGGGACCGGACAGACCGCAGGGGGTGAAGAGGACGGTGACCGTGTCGGTCGACGGGTCGATGTGCGCGGCGGTGCCGGTGCCGCCCACCCAGCCGTAGCGGCCGGGAGTGTTCCACGGATCCGCCGAGGTGACGTCGACCGAGCCGCCGTAACCCCACCCCTGGCCCTGGAGGAAGAGGTCGCCCTCGGCGCGCTGGTCCGCGGTGAGGTGATCCGTCGTCATGAGGCGTACGGACTCCGGGGAGAGCACCATGCCGCCGCCGGACAGCAGCATGCGGCCGAAGGCGTGCCAGTCCGCGACGGTGGACACCAGGCCTCCCGCGCCCGAGGCGAAGGCGGGCGGGGTGGACCATGCGCCGTCGGCTGCGTCGGCGAAGGTGTGAGTGCCGTCAGGGGCTGTCAGGTAGTAGGGGGTGAGTCGGTCGCGTTCCGGTGCCGGTACGGCGAAGGCCGTGTCCTTCATTCCTAGCGGTTCGAGGATCCGCTCGGCCAGGAACTCCGGCAGCTCGCGCCCCGCGGCCCGTGCCACCAGCACGCCTTGCAGGTCGGAGCCGGCGTTGTACAGGAACGCCTCTCCGGGCTGCCGCAGCAAGGGGATGTCGGCGAGCGCGGCGACCCACTCGTCCGGGGTCAGCGGCGACCGCGGACCTCCGTTGTACACGGCCACGTCCGCGAACAGGGGCTGAAGGGCGGGCGCGCTGAAGTCGGCCCCGAAGCCCCATCCCGAGCGCGACGACAGGACGTCCTCGACCGTGATGGGACGGCTGGCCGGCACCACGTCGTCCAGCTCGCTCGCGGGGGTGCGGACGACCTTCGGGGACGCCAGTTCCGGCAGCCAGCGGGCGATCGGCGCGTCCAGGGTGAGCACGCCGTCGTCGACGAGCGCCAACACCGCGGCGGCGGTCACGGGCTTGGTGACCGAGGCGAGCCGGAACAGGGTGTCGGCCCGCATCGGCGCCGAGCCTCCGGGCTCCGTCGATCCCACGGCCGCGATCTCCACCTCGCCGGCACGGTCCACCAGGGCGACCGCTCCGGGGAAGGCTCCCTCGGCGACGTACTTCTCCAGCAGTGCGGTCAGATCGCTCATCAGGTTCTGCCCCTCGTGTCACGGCCGACGGCGGATATGTCTCTAGGACCGTCCGCCGGCCCGGAACTCATCGGCGCGGAACCTCACGCCTCCTCAGCGGCCGTGGGTCGAGGTGCTGCGGTAGTCGGTGTACGTGTAGGGGTTGTCGAGGATCTTGGTCTCGGGGACGTCCGGGTTCATGCCCTTCGCCCAGGCCTCCTCACCCATCGTCGACCGCAGATGGTCCACCGTCCGCTCGACGGTACGCCGCAGCGCGGCCAGGTCGGTGTCGAGCAGACGATGCTCGTGCTTGACCACCCGGCCGTCGACGATGACGGTGTGCACGTCACCCCGCTGGGCCTGGAAGGCCACATGGCCGTACGGATTGAGCAGCGGGAAGGAGACCGGTGAGTGGTCGTTCTTCAGCAGGACGAGGTCGGCCTTCTTGCCCACCTCGATGCTGCCCAGGTCGTGTTCGCGGCCAAGTGCCCTGGCACCGCCGCGAGTTGCCCACTCCACCACCTGGTCGGCGCGCAGCGCGCTGTGGGTGACGGTCTCCCCCTGGGCGTGGGCCTCCAGGTGCTGGCGGGCGCGGTCGGCGCCGAGGGTGGTGCGCATGGCGGAGAACAGGTCTCCGCTCCACCACACGCTCGTGTCCATCGACAGGGAGACGGGGATGTCGTGGGAGCGGACCGCCCAGGTCGTCGGATAGCCCTGGCCGGCGCTCTGCTCGCTCTCCGTGGACACCGAGACCGAGCCGCCGGTGGCCGCGATGCGGTGGTAGGAGTCGGCGGACAGGGTGGAGGCGTGGACGTAGACCGTCTCGGGGGTCATGAATCCGTGCTCGTGCATGAGCCGGATGCCGTCGTCGTCGGTGGCGCCCCAGACTCCGGCGTGGGTGGTGACGGCGACGCCCAGGTCGCGGGCGACCTCGAAGGCGGGCTTCTCGGGGAAGGCCGGATCGCCGGTGACGTCGAAGGCGATCTGGAAGCCGAGCATGTCGTCGCCGGTGATGCGGCGGCGCACGAAGTCCCGGAACTGCGGTGCCGCGGTCCATTCCGCCGGAGCCTGCTGGATGTTGCCGTAGGCGAGGACGAACCGGCCGGGTACGGACCGCAGCGCGTCCACCGCCGCGTCCGCGTGGTCGACGGTCTGGAGCCCGTGCGACCAGTCGACGACCGTGGTCACCCCGGCGTCCAGCGCCTCGACGGCGGCCAGGAGGTTTCCGGCGTGCACGTCCTCGGGCCGGAAGGCGGTGCCGTGTTCGAGGTAGTACCAGACGAAGTACTGGGTCAGGGTCCAGTCGGCGCCGTAGCCGCGCATCGCCGTCTGCCACATGTGCCGGTGCGTGTCGATCATGCCGGGCATCACGATGCCGTCGGACGCGTCGATCTCGGCGGTCCCCTCCGGCACGGCGAGCCGTGGGCCGACCGCGGTGATCCGGTCGCCCGTCACGAGCACGTCGGTGTCGCTCAGCACCCGTCGTGTGCGGTCCATGGGCAGGACGGTGCCGCCGCGCAGGACGACGGGTCGTCCCGCCTGGAATGGGGTGGACTGGCTCATCACTGGATCTCCCACTCGACATCGGACGACTGTCCGCATGACGGCTCTCGGTTGGTGACCGATCGTCGTCAGGGTGCTGTCCGGTGTCAATACTCCGCGGTTTCCGAATTCCGCCCGGCAATGTCCCCAGCCGTCCGCTCTGCGGTCGGCCTCAAGTCGCCGCGTCCGAGCCATCGCGACGGATGCCTGTTCCGCTGCGTAGAGTGCCCTCGGCGGGTGTCCGTACGGCGGACACCCGGGAGCGAAGCCGACGGCGACCAGAGGAGCCACCATGCCGCGCGAAGGAACCGGACCCGATTTCATCGAGGCGCTGGCCCGGGGCCTGGAGGTCATCACCGCCTTCCGGCCCCGGCAGCCGGTGATGTCGCTGTCCGACGTGGCGACCGCGACCGGGCTGGCCAGGCCTACCGCGCGCCGGATCCTGCTGACCCTGACCGAACTGGGCTACGTACGCCAGCAGGCAGGCGGTTTCGTGCTGACCCCGCGCGTCCTGGACCTCGGCGTCGCCTACGTCCGCTCGACGGGACTGTGGGACGTGGCGCGCCCGCACCTGGAGTGGCTGGTGGAGCGCACGAACGAGTCCTGCTCGATCGCCCAGCTCGACGGCTCGGACATCGTCTACGTCGCCCGGGTCTCGGTGCCCAAGATCGTGACCCTCGCCGTGCAGATCGGCACCCGCTTCCCCGCGCTGCCGACCTCGCTGGGCAAGGTCCTGCTGGCCGCGCTGCCGCCCGACGAGGCGGCCCGGGTCATCGCCGAGCCCAGCCGCTCGGGCCTGGAGTCCGTGTGGCACCCCGGCCGGGCCGAATGGGAGGCGGAACTGCGGGAGGTGCGCGCTCGGGGCTGGGCGATGACCGACGAGCAACTGGCCAGAGGCATCCGCTCGGTGGCGGCTCCGCTGCGGGACGGCTCGGGCCGCGTCGTCGCGAGCGTCAACGTGAACGCGCACGCCGCCGAGACCTCGCTGGAGGTGCTGCTCGACGACCATCTGCCACTCCTCCTCCAGGCCGCCGGCGAGATCAGCGTGGACTTCGCCCGCCTGGAGTCCGCGCCCCACACGGTCCGGCCGTCCGCCCGTGCGGTGCGATCGTGACGTCTTGACGCCTCCGCCGTCCGGGACAGAGAATTACTCTCCGGACGACTGTCCGGTGTACGGACAGAAAGGCAAGGTTCATGTCGCAGAGCGCCAAGCCCACTCCGCCGGGCACCGCGGGCCCGCTCTCCGGGGTGCTGGTCGCGGACTTCTCACGGATCCTTGCCGGGCCGTACGCCACGATGCTGCTCGCCGACCTGGGGGCCGACGTCGTCAAGGTCGAGGGACCGGGCGGTGACGACACCCGTGCCTGGATGCCCCCGACACGCGACGAGGTCTCGACCTACTACCTCGGGATCAACCGGGGGAAGCGTTCGATCGCCCTCGACCTGCGCGACGAGAAGGACGCCGCGGTCGCCCGGAACCTCGCCCGCCGGGCGGACGTCCTGATCGAGAATCTCAAGCCCGGCGGTATGGCGAAGTACGGACTGGACTACGACTCGGTGCGGCAGGACAACCCCGGGCTGATCTACACGTCGATCACCGGCTTCGGTGCCGGACCCGGCCGGCACGTCCCCGGCTACGACCTCATGGTGCAGGCCATCTCGGGGCTCATGAGCCTGACCGGCGACCCCGACGGGCCGCCGTACCGGGCCGGGATCTCCGTGTTCGACGTGATGGCCGGCAACCACGCGACGATCGGCATCCTCGCCGCGCTGCGCCACCGCGACACCACGGGGACGGGCCAGCTCGTCGAGGTGAACCTGCTGTCCTCGGCCCTGACCGGACTGGTCAACCACAGCTCGGCCTACGTCGCCGGCGGCACCGTGCCCTACCGGATGGGCAACGCCCACCCCAGCGTCTTCCCCTACGAACCGCTGCCCACCGCCGACAACGACCTCATCGTGACGGCCGCCAACGACGGCCAGTTCCGCAAGCTGTGCGAGGTCCTCGGCATACCGGAGGTGGCCGACGACCCGAGGTTCGCCCGGAACGCCGACCGCACCGCCCACCGGGACCTGCTGCGGCCGTTGCTGGCCGAGAGGCTGAAGACGCGCGGGGCCACCGAGTGGTTCGAGGCACTGGTGGAGGCCGGTGTACCGAGCGGCCCGATCAACACCATCGACGGCGGCTTCGCCATGGCCGACCGCTTCGGACTCGACCCGGTCGTCACCGTGGGCGAGGGGGACCGCGCGGTGCCCACCACACGGCATCCGATCCGCTTCTCCGCCACCCCCGCCTCCTACCTTCTGCCGCCGCCCGAACTCGACGAACACGGCGCGGAGTTGCGCACCTGGCTGTCCGGGCCCGAGGAGGCCGACCATGTCTGAGCCGACACCGCGCCCCGCCTACCCCACGGCCCTCGGCGCCTCCGACCTCAGGACCATCACCCTGCTCGGGCACGACCTGGCCGAGGACATCATGGGCTCGGTCGGCTTCGGTGAACTCGCGTTCTGGCTCGCCACCCAGCGGCGGCCCTCCTCCGGCGAGACACGTGTCTTCGAGGCCGTGCTCGCGGCCCTGGCCGACCACGGCTTCACCCCCACGGCCATCGTGACCCGCCTGACGTACCTCTCCGCCCCGGACTCGGTCCAGGGCGCGCTCGCCGCCGGACTCCTCGGCGGCGGCTCCCGCTTCCTCGGCGTCACCGAGGACACCGGCCGCTTCCTGCACGACGTACTGGCCTCCCTCGACGGGGACCTGCCCACCGACGAGGCCGGCTGGGACGCGGTCGCGCTGCGCACGGTCGAACGGCGGCGCGCGGCCGGGGAGTTCGTCCCCGGCCTCGGTCACCACGTGCACAAGGAGGGCGATCCCCGTACGCCGAGGCTGATCCAAATCGCTCAGGAGGAGGGCGTCTTCGGCCCGCACCTGAGCCTCTTCGCAGCCATCGGCCGGGTGCACCCGAAGGTGCTGCACCGGACGCTCCCCCTCAACGGAGCGGGGGTGTGCGGTGCCGCCCTCGCCGACCTCGGCCTCCCGCTCCAACTGCTGCGCGGCTTCGCGCTCTTGGCCCGTACGGCCGGTCTGATCGGGCAACTCGCCGAGGAACTGCGCCACCCCGTCGCACAGGACGTCTTCCTGTCCGTCGACCTCAACAACACCCCGGTGCCGCCGGAGCCCTACACTCCGGACCCGCTCACGAAGGACCGGCGCGAGGACTGACCCCCGCGCCCACCGTCCGACCATCCATCCGCACACACGCACGCAGACCAAGGAGCCGCAACCGTGTTCGTCGACGAGGACAACATCACCGAGCTGGCCGTCGAGCGGTGGGCCACCGCTCACTCACCGCGGCTGGGTGAGCTGATGACCGCGCTGGTCCGTCATCTGCACGCCTTCTCGCGTGAGGTGCGGCTCACCGAGGACGAGTGGATGGCCGCGATCGAGTGGCTGACCGCGGCCGGCGGGATCAGTGACGACAAGCGCCAGGAACTGATCCTCACCTCGGACGTGCTCGGACTGAGCACGCTGGTCGTCCAGTTGAACAACGAGTTCACGCCGGAGGCGACCCCTGCCACGGTGCTCGGTCCGTTCCACATCGACGGCTCGCCGACCGCGCCCCACGGCTTCGACATGTCGGACGGCATCCCGGGCACACCGATCTTCTTCACCGGCAGGGTGACCGACACCGAGGGCAAACCGCTCGCGGGCGCCGTGCTCGACGTGTGGCAGGCCGACGCGGAAGGCGCCTACGAGGCCCAGCTCCCCGAGATCGACGAGGCGCGCCTGCGGGCCAAGTACCGCACCCGCGAGGACGGCGCCTACTGCATCCGCACCATCGCACCGCGCGGGTACGCCATTCCCATGGACGGCCCCGTCGGCGACCTGATGCGCAGGACGGACATCAGCCACTTCCGGCCGGCACACGTCCACTTCCTGATCGACGAGCCGGGCTACCGGAAACTGATCACCCATCTGTTCCAGGCGGACAGCGACTATCTCGACTCCGACGTCGTCTTCGGCACCAAGGACGAGCTGATCGTCCCGTTCACCGAACGACCGGCCGGTACCGCGCCCGACGGCAGCACGCTCGAAGTGCCGTACCTGCACGCCGAGTACGACTTCGTCCTGCAGTCCCGCTGAGTCCCGCCGTCCCGCTGACCGTCGGACGGAGAACGCGCCAGCACGACCGCGGTGAGGGAGAAACGGCCGGGCTTCGATCGCGGCGCCGACGACCTGGAGCAACTGACCGTATTCCGCGGCCTGTTCGGTCAGGCCGGGTCGGTCGGCAGATAGCTCGCGAGGCCGCGCAGGATGATCTCCAGGCCGATGTCGAACCGCTCGTCGGAGGAGTCCGTCACCATGACCCCGGCCAGGGCGCGCAAGTGGGGGAAGTCCGCGGCGGGAAGGGCGGCGAAGTAGTTCTGCATCTCGCCGGCCATCTCACGCCAGTCGGGGCGGGCGGGCGAGGAGGTGTCCGCGTTCTGCTGGGCGGCCCGGTCCTGCCACATGCCCTCCTCCAGGACGAACCCGTCGATGTACGTCGAGATGAGGTCGCTGGCCTCCGCCGCGATGCGGTCGGGCAGTCCCGCGGTACGGAACACCCCGAGCAACGCCTCGACATGGGGCAGAAGTTCGGCGGTGAAGGGGACGTGGGCCATGGAAATCCTGGCCATGTCCCGGTGCGCCAGCAGGCGCCGCCGCCCCTCAAGGGCGTAGTCGCGCACCTCCTCCTGCCAGTGCTCCGGGTCGGCCTCGGGCGGCTCGAAGCCGTCGAAGAGGCGGGTGTACATGAGCTCCAGGACGTCGTCCTTGGAGCTCACGTGGGCGTAGAGGGCGGAGACGGTGACCTCGAGTTCGGCCGCGACCTGACGCATCGACAGGCCGTCGAGCCCTTGGCGGTCGAGCACGGTGAAGGCGGCGTCGACGACACGTTCGCGTGACAGGGGGGTGCGGGCCGGGGTGACGCGGGCGGGGGTGACGCGGGCGGGGACCGGCCGCTCACGCTCCCAGGGGGACGGCGGGAGCTGTGCGGGGGTGTCGGCGGCCGCGTCAGTCATGGGGACAGTCTAGGCGCCGGGAGAGCGGTGTTCTCTCCGGGTGAGCGGCGTTCACCCGGAGAAACGCGATATATCTTGTGTGCGTCGCGGAGTTGCGCTATATCTTGATGAACGCCGTTCTCTTGGTGAGCACTGTTCCGCTAAGGTGAACGGCGTTCTCCGGCCGTCACCGCGCGCGGCCCCGTCCCGATTCCGAGGAGTTCCGATGTCCACCACCGGTGTCGCGTCCACAGAGACGCCCATCGACTCGACGGCGCCCTACCGGTGGCGCTGGGCGGCGCTCTTCGTGATCCTGGCGGCCGAGGTGATGGACCTCCTCGACGCCGTCGTCACGAACATCGCCGGTCCCTCCATGCGGGCCGACCTCGGCGGCGGCGCCTCCACGCTCCAGTGGCTGGCCGCCGCGTACACCCTGTCGATGGCGGTCGGGCTCGTCACCGGCGGACGGCTGGGCGACATCCACGGCCGCCGCCGGATGTTCCTGGTGGGAGCCGCCGGATTCACACTGGGTTCGCTGCTCTGCGCGATATCTGTGTCGCCCCAGATGCTGATCGGCGCGCGGATCGTGCAGGGCCTGTTCGGCGCGGTGATGCTGCCGCAGGGCCTCGGCATGATCAAGGAGATGTTCCCTCCGAAGGAGTCGCAGAAGGCGTTCGGCATGTTCGGTCCGGTCATGGGGCTGTCCGCGGTGTGCGGGCCGATCCTGGCGGGCTGGCTCGTGGACGCGGACTACTTCGGGACCGGCTGGCGCATGATCTTCCTGATCAACCTGCCGCTCGGGGCCGCCGCGATCCTCGGCGCCCTGCGCTACCTGCCGCGGGGACGCTCCGAGACCAAGCCGCGCCTCGACATCCCCGGCATGCTCCTCGTCTCGCTGGCCGCGCTGCTCCTCATCTTCCCGCTGGTCCAGGGGCGTGAGTACGACTGGCCCGTGTGGACGTTCGTGATGATGGCCTCGTCGATCGCCGTCTTCGCCGTGTTCTCCCGCTACGAGTCGTACCGCAGCCGCAACGGCCAGGACCCGCTCGTCGTCCCGAGCCTCTTCCGCAAGCGCGGCTTCAGCGGCGGCATGGTCCTCGGGCTGGTCTTCTTCTCGACCATGCAGGGCTTCATGCTGGTGTTCAACCTCTACACCCAGATCGGCCTCGGCTACTCGCCGCTCAAGGCGGGCCTGGTGATGGTGCCCTGGTCCGGCGGCATGATCGTCGGCTTCGGGATCGCGCAAGGGGTCGTCCGATTCGGACGCGCCGTGCTCCAGGCGGGCACGGTAGTCATGGCGCTCGGAGTGTTCGGTGTCTGGCTGACCCTCGACCAGGTGGGATCCGGCGTCGGCCCCTGGCAGCTCCTGCCGTCGCTGCTCGTCACCGGCATCGGCATGGGCCTGCTCATGGCGCCCTTCTTCGACATCGTCCTCGCCAGCGTCGAACAGCACGAGACCGGTTCGGCGGCCGGCACGATGACCGCGGTGCAGCAGCTCGGAGGCGCCTTCGGCGTGGCCATCCTCGGCACCGTGTTCTTCGGTCTGCTGGGCGGCGGGATCGCCGGCGCGGTCGACCACCGCTCGGACGACCTGCGTGCCCAGCTGAGCACTGCACACGTCGCTCCGGCGGTGCAGGACCGCGTCGTGGCCGACCTGCGCCGCTGCGCCTCGGACCGCGCCACCGCCAAGGACCCCGCGGCGACCCCGGCGTCCTGCGCGCTCCTGGAGAAGGACACCCGGTCCGCGGCGACCACGTCCGAAGCGGGCGCCCGCATACCCGCCGCCCTGGAGGCCACCGCCTCGTCGGCCTTCCGCAGCGGCTTCGGTTCCGTCATGCAGACGCTGCTCTGGATCGTCGACGGGATGCTCGCGCTGACCTTCCTGCTCTCCTTCCTCCTGCCGCGCCACGCCCGCCCCGAAGAGGCCACCGGACACTGAGTCCCGGCCGACAACCAGCGCGCACGGGACGGTCGTAGACCCATTCGGGAGGGTCTACGACCGTCCCGTGTCCCGTGGCCCCGTGGCCCGTGTCCTACGGCGGCGCGGCAAGCGGTCCGGGACCTGGTTCTGCGCTGCTCAGCCCGAAGCCTGGGTGCTGTGGCAACGGGCACATTTTCAAGTGCTCTTACGGCCTGCCACGAGCCCAGTCCTGACAGCCGCCCGAACCCGTCCGCGCCGGCGGGCACGCGAGACTCACGCCGACCATTCACCGGCCGCAACCCTCCGGGCAGCCCCTCCCGCCGGCGCCACCGGCAACTCTCCGGGAGCCGGTGCGTCACGACCGCCGCTCGTCCCCGATAGGCCTGGTCACCGGGCACGCCACGCGCGGACTAGACGGTTCACCCCGGTCAGGCCCGCACGGGGCGCGCCGCGTACCGTGCGGGCAGGCCGGAACGCGCACGCGCACGCGCCGACCATGAGCGAACACCGCTCGCCGTCACCCCACAGCCTCCGCCCCCTCCCGGAAGGACGAGCCCCGTGCTCACGTCGTACGCCGACCACTTCGACACGCCTGCGGGATATCTCGACTTCGCGCGGTTCGGTCCGCCGTCGCGGGACGTCGTGGCCGCGACGGCACGGGCCATGGAGGAGTCCGCTCGTGCCGACCACACCACCGTGGACGGCCTGATGGACGCGGAAGCAGTGGCACGCGACACGGCCGCCCGCCTGGCCGGTACCGACGGCCGCCACACGGTGCTCCTCCCGAACGCGTCCACCGGGCTGTTCCACGCCGCTCTCGGAATCCGTGCGGGCGTGGTCCTCGCACCCCGCACCGACTTCCCGGCCAACCACTATCCGTGGCGGCGCAGCGCCGACCTCGGCCGGGCCACACCGCGCTGGCTCGATCCCGCACCCGGTGCCGGAGTCACCCCCGGCCTGGTCCGCGCCGCGCTGACCGACGACGTCGTCGGTGTGTCCGTCAGTGCGGTCGACTTCCGCACCGGCTTCCGCGCCGACCTCGCCGCGCTGCGCGAGGCGATCGGACCGGACCGGCTGCTGATCGTGGACGCCATCCAGGCGTTCGGGGTGGTGCGGATGGCGTGGGACGCGGCCGATGTGGTGGTCGCTGGCGGCCAGAAGTGGCTGCGCGCGGGATGGGCCACCGGCTTCGCGACGCTGTCCGATCGCGCGCTGGAGTCCCTGGAGCCGGTGCTCACCGGTTGGACGGGGGTCGAGGACGTCGGTGTCTTCGACGGGACGGAGCACATGCCCGCCATGGACGCACAACGGTGGTCGATCACCAACCTCAGCCCGGTGACGGCCGCCGCCTTCGCGACCGCTCTCGGCCTCGTCGAGCGGTACACGGTCGCCGCGATCGAGGCCGCGATCGCCGTGCGGGTCGCCGAGTTGACCGAGGTCGTCGAGAAGCACGGCGGTCGCGTCCTCTCCCCCGCCGACCCGGCGCGGCGGGCGGGCGTCCTCTCCTTCGCGATGCCGGGTCACGATCCGTCCGTCGTCGCGAAGGCACTGCACGGCGAGGGGGTCACGCCGACCGTCCGTGCCGACTCGCTCCGGTTCTCCCCGCACGCCTCGACTCCACCAGAGGTGTGCGGACGGGTGGCGGCGGCGCTTGCCTCTTTGGGGAGTTGACCCCGCCGGGCGTCGGTGAACCTCGCGGAGCCGGCGCCGAACGGTCCTGGCCGGCTGCCCAGCGGTCCTGCCGACTCGGTACGGTTATCGCCGGTTTCGGTGAGCAGCCGGGCACGGGTCGGCACGGCGAGACCCAGAGGGCTCGTGCTGATCTCCGCGTCGGGACGGGGGACGGCCCTCACGGCTCGAAGCGGCGCACCGTCCCGTCGCCGGTGACCAGTGTCAGGACGATTCCCAGGTCGCGGGCGGCGGTGCCCGCGGCGATCTGGGTGAGAAGCTCGTCGCGGTCCGCCCAGCGGCGCAGCAGTCGGTAGCGCTGCGCCAGGGTCAGTGTCAGGTCGCCCAGCGGGAGCGCACCAGTCAACGCCGCGAACGCGGCCTGGTCGGGCGTCGGGGTCATGCCCACCGCGGCGAGGTCGTCGAGCGACACCGTCGTGTGCGCCGGACCCGCCCAGTCGGCGGCGGCCAGGCGGGGCACCCGCGCCGCCGCGTCCGGGGCCGCGAGCCGGAACTCGGTCCAGCGGTGCAGCGCGTCGGACGGGTCCGGGCCCCCGAGAAGAGCGCCGAGTCCCGGCCGACTGAAGGGGCCGGACCCCTTCTTCCTCAGGGCATCGACCAACACGGCCGGCAACCAGTCGCCGCCGTCCGCGGGCTGACGCAGCAGCAGAGGCACGGAAACGGACCGGCTTTCGGTGTCTCCGGCCTGCGGCTCGGGAGCCTTCGTGGCGCTCGACTTCACCTGGTCCGGGGCGACTTGGACGCCGAGACGGTCGGTGAAGAGTCCGGCGACGTTGTCCAGCCAGCCGGCCGCGACCGCCGGGTCGACGCCCGGCCGTACCGACTTGCTCATGTAGCGGCCGGACTTGTCGTTCACGGTCCACGACCGCAGGCTCTCGTTCCAGCGGAACTCGCCCGACACCCGGCTCGCGCCGGGCCGCGTGCGACCGCCCTCCTCGAACACGGCGGCGATGCCGGTGTGCCCGAGGCCGTCGATCTCCGCCCGCAGCGACTCCGCCGTCACCTCGGGGCGTCGGGTGCGGACGCCGGCGAGCAGCGCGTCGAACCGGTCCTGAGCCATCACCTGCGAAGGGGCCTCGCTGCCGAGCAGCACACGCCCGTCGTCGGTCACCGTGTACAGCCACACCGCGTCGCGGTTTCCGGTGATCAGCAGGTCGGGGTCCACCTCTTCGAGGGGGATCCACAACGGGTTCGCCCGTACGTCGCCCTCGTCGTCACGCTCCTCGTCCTTCACCCGCTTGGGCATCACGGGGTCGCCGAAACCGGCGGTGAGGTCACCGCCCGGACCGGGCTGCGGCGCCGTCGGCAGCAGGGTCTCGTAGTGGTCGACGCCGTTGTAAGCGACGTACACGGTAGGCCCGTTGGCGTCCTCGGAGAGGCGGTGCAGGATGGATCCGCCGCGGCCGTCGGACTGGACGACGACGAGGTCGATGCCCAGCGACTGGGTGAGCAGCAGGGGTACGTCGTCGTAGAAGGGCGTGTGCCACAGTTCGGGCGAGCGGATCGCGCGGTCGACCAGCCCACGCTCCCCCAGCGTGACGGTCAGCGCCGGGGTGGCGGGCACGACGGCCGGCAGGTGGCTGCGGATCTCCCGCCACAGCGCCCGCGACCTGACCGTGGCGGGGTCGTGCAGGGTACGCAGGACCAGTTGGCGCACGTTGTCCCCGTGCACCCGGTCGGTCAGCGCACGCCGTCGGGCGTTCGCCTCCCGCCCCGTGCCGTTCTCCAGCCCCTCGGTCCTCAACTGGGCCTGGATTCCCGCCTGTTGCGCGTCGGTCAGCGGGGGGTATCTGCGCAGGCCCAGCGGGGCGAGCAGGGGGTGAAGGCTGCGCAGGTCCGGGTACCTGTCGTGGACGATCGTGTCCAACGGGTCCCGTGTGGCGTGCTGGTGGGCGGCGGCGGACGTCCGGTACCAGTCGGCGGTGTCGTTGCGCAGGTCGGCGACCGTCATCGTGTGTACGGTTCTGCCCCGCACGGTGTGGCCGGGGTGCTGTGCGCCGATACCGGCGATGATGGCGGTGAACAGGCAGTTGCCGTCGGGACGCACGTTCTGGAGGGCCATCTGACGGCCGTCCACGAGGACGGTCCGGGCGGGCGGCGGGTGTTGCTGCTGCTTGTCGCCGACGGATTTGCCCTGTGTGTCCGAGTCGGGCTTGTCCTTGGTCTTCGTCTCCTTGCCCTGACCTTCTTTGCCCTGACTCTCCTTGCCCTGTGTCTCCTTGCCCTTCGTGTCCTGGTCGCCCTTCGCTCCCTTGCCGTCGCCGCCCTCGCTGCCCTTGCCCTTTCCCTTCGTGTCGTCGGCGTCCTTACCTCCCGGCGGTTCCGGGCCCCGAACGGGCGGCGCCGGTACCGGTGTTGATGACCGGGGACGGGCCGACAGATAGCTGTCACCGCGCCGATAGACGGTCACCTGCCGGAGCGGGCCGACCGTCGGGTCGGCGGAGCCCGGGAAGAACCGGTAACTGCCGTCCTCCCCCACGACCGCGATGTCCACCCCGAGGGAACGCGCCGTCAGGTCCGCCGCGAGGTCCGCCGTCGCGTCGTCCCAACGGCGGGCCCGCTGCACGTGCAGCCGTACGAGACTCTGCCGCTGGGCGGGGGTGAGTGCGGTGAGCAGGGCGTCGGGCAGTCGGCCGCCGTTCTCCTCGGCGGTGCCGGACAGGGCGGGATCGCGCCGGAAGTGCTCGCCGAGCCTGCTGGTCAGTTCGGCCGCACGGAACACCGCTTGCGGATCGAGCGTCACGTCGCGGGGCATGTCGACGCTCCGGGCCACGCGGCCGGCCAGTCCGGCACGTCGGGCTTCCGACACCGCCGTCGGCCCGCCGCGCTCCGCGACACCGAGGACCGCCGTGAAGAACCCGTTGCCGTCGCCGTCCGGTTCGTGCAGGTCGTAGACCCAGTTACTGCCGTCGGGATCGGTGGCGGTCAGGGTGCGGTGGTCCTGGGCGGCGTCGAACCGGCGCAGCGACGGGTCCGGGGTGCCGTCCGTCTCCCACGGCGGGCGGCTGAACGCGGGGCGCAGCTCGGCGTTGCCCGCCGCCTCGTCCTGCTCCCCACCCTCTTTCTTGTCGCCGTCCTTCTTGTCGCCGTCCTTGTCGCTGGCCTTCTTCTCCGCGCCCTTCTTCTCCGCGTCCTTCTTCTCCCCGTCCGTCTTCTCCGCGTCCTTGTCGCTGGTCTTCTTGTCGATCGTCTCGCTGGTCTTCTTGTCAGTCGTCTCGGTGATCTTCTTCTCTGTCACCGATGCCTTCGCGGTGCCCGGTGCCGGTGGCACCCGGAAGACGACCTCGTCCGGTTCAGGGGTCGTGCCGAGCCGGGCGCGTCCCGCCGGTGTGACCGTGAGTTGATGCCAGCGGGTCAGGCGGTCGGCGGCTTCCCGGACGCTCGCGTACTCGTCGGCGAGCGCCTCCGCGAAAGCACGTCGTTCGCCCAACTCCGCAGTGAAGGCGTCCAGTTCGTCGCGTGCCGTGTCGCGGGCCGCACGGGCCGCGGTGACCTCGTCGGCGGCCGTCCGCAGCAGGGCCGTGACGCGGTCGTGTGCGGCGTCGCGTTCCGCGTCGTGCAGTTCCGCCCAGCCGTCGTGGGCGGGTTCCGCACCGTCGTTCTCGTGTTCCAGGCGGGCGAGTTCGCCCCGTGCGGCGATCACCTGGGGCTGGGTCTCGGGGTCGCGGGCGGTGAGGGTGGTCAGAAGGGTCTCGGCGTCCGTGAGCGCGGTCTCGCGGCGCGGGCCCTCGTCACGGCGCAGCTCCCAGTACTTCTTGTCGGCGGCCGTCCACTCCTTGTCGGCCTTGGTGACCGCGTCCCAGGCCTTGGCCGCCGCCGGCGGGAATCCGTCGTCCTCGATGAGGCCCAGTTCACGGGCGACATCCTCGCGGACCCAGGCCAGGACGGTGGTCTCGGTCTCGCGCGCCTGCGGGGCGCGCTGCGGGTTGCCGAAGGGGCTGCGCATCGCCCGCACCGGCGCGGAGTCCTTCACATGGTGGTGGACCGCGGCCACGCTCAGCCAGGTCGTGGGGATGGCGAACAGGAACGAACGGGTGGTGTTCGGCTTGACGTTCACCGACGCGAGGCGGTCGCCGCCCGAGGCGAGGGTGTCGGACTCGGTCGCGACGTCGCCCGGTCCCGAGGCGCCCATCTGGTTGGTGCCGGTGGCGGCGGTCGACGTGGCGGGACCGCCGCCGAGCGACGACTCGGCCTGTCCGACGCGCCCGGCGCTCGCGCCACCGCCCTGCACATGGCGCTTGGGTGCCTCGTGCTTCATGCCGTCGGTGACGGCGAGCAGCCGGGCCTGCCGGAACTGCGGCCGGGAGTACAGCCGGAGGTCGGCGTCCGCGCCGCCGAAGAAGCCGCGTTCGGTCAGGCCGGCCACCTCGTAGCCGCCGGGGTCGAGGGTGCGGTCGTAGAAGGCGCTGAGGGCGCCGTTGCCGGTGCCGTCCTCCAGGTTCTGGGCGGGCCCGGTGCCGGCGCGGGTGAGCGGGGTGTCCTGGGCGCGGGCGATCAGGTCGTCGTCGACCGCGTCGGTGAGCGGGAAGGACGTGTCGTAAGCGGCGGCGAGGGCAAGGGAGCTGGCGGTGTGGAGCTGGTCGACGCCGACGATCCGACGGACCTTGAACCCGTCCGGCGGCATGGTGAACGGCTTCATGCTGTCGTCGGGGTGAAGTGTGTCGAGCCAGCCGCCAAGGCCGGTCGTGGCGGGCGGTGCGACGCGGCGGGAGGGTCCGGGGGCGTCGAGGGAGGGCGGGGCCAGCGGGTCGTCCCGTTCGGCGGCGGGGTCGGCGGGGTCGGGGCGCATGAGGCTGAGCGGGTAGTGCTCGACTAGTTCCCCGACGTCGCCCTCGGAGCGGATGCGCAGCAGGCGTCGGCCGGAGACACCGCGCCAGGTGCGGTGCGCGGCCCGCTTCACCCAGGCGGAGGCGCCGGTGCCGGTCCTCGGTTCGCGGGTGTCGGTGACCTCCAGGGTGAGCCGCATCCGGTAGCGGGTGACGTACTCGGCGTGTGCCTGGGTCGTCGTCGCGGTGGCGATCCGCACGCTGCCCTCGGACTGGTTCTGGGCGGCGGTCTGCTGGGTGGAGCCGACCTCCGCGTACGTCGGTCCGGCCATCCGCACGGTGTCGTTGCCGGTGTGCGCGCCCTGGGCGACGGTGGTGCCGACGCTGGCGCCGGAGGCGCGGCCCCGGCCCTCCTGTGTGGTCTCCGCGGCGCTCCGGTGCTCCTCGAACTCCACGCTGTGCCCGAGGCCGCCGAAGCCGCTGCCGTCCGGTGCGGTCCTGTCGACGGGCACCTTCACCGGGATCAGCTCGGCGCGCGCCCGTACCTTGCGGCTGCCGATCCACAGGTTGGCGGTGGACGAACCCCAACGGCCCACGCGGGCGGGCACGGAGGAGCTGCCGCCGGTCATCTCCTTGCCGAGGGCGCGCACGACGCGTTCCGACATCAGCCGGTGCACCGTGTCCCGGTCGCTGCCCGTCAGTCCGAGCGGCCTCAACTGCCGGTCGAAGTCGCTGAGTACGGTCGCGGTATCGAGCGCGGTGAGCGGGAAACTGCCGAACGGGTTGTCCAGGAGCCAGGGTTGGGGCGACCACCGACGCCTGGTGTAGAGCGGTACGTCGCCCCAGCGGTCCCGGAGCAGTCCCATCCGGTAGGCGCTCTTCTCCGGAACGTGCCCGACCCAGCCGTCGTTGACGAGGACCCGCCGCCCGGCCGCGCCGGCGAGCCAGCGGGGCAACCGCCGTACGCCCGTGGCGCGTTCGCCGACGAGGGTGGAGGTGGCCGCGATCTCGTGGTCGACGTCGGCGGTGACGAGGACCTGTCGGCCCTGGTCCTTGCGGTTGATCTCGGCGAGCGCGGTTCGGGTGACGGCCCGGAAGCGGGACTTGTCGAGGCGGTAGGGGCTGGCGACGAGACCGTAGTTGCCGGTGGTCCCGGTGCCGGTGTCGTGCGAGTGGAGGTAGACGAGCTGGCCGCCGAAGAACAGCGTGCTGGTGCTGGTGCTGCGTCCCGAGGCCTGGGTGGCACCGCCGACGGTCGTCTCCGCCTCGATCGGGACGGCGCCCGTCACGGCGGTGAGGCTCCCGGGGCGCAGACGGCTGCGGTGGGCGAGGACCGAGGAGCGGTCCAGGTAGGGGGCCTTCGCCCACAGCCCGGAGGCGCGCCAGCCGGTCGGGGCGGACGACTGGTCGAAGTTCGCGGTCAGGAACTGGCTCTGGAACACGCGCAGTGCCGCGTCGTGGACGGGGGCGCCCTGGTGGGTCAGCATCCAGGAGTTGCCCGACGACTCCTTGAGGACGTCCTCGGCGGCCTGGCCGAGGGCGGGGTCCGCGACGACCGCGAGGGTCAGGTACGGGTGGCGCCGGTACTCCTCGCGACCCCGGCGGCCGGCCCGCTCGAACAGACCGCGCCTGGCGAGCGCCAGGTCCCGTGCGACCTGCCCGGTGGTCGCGAGGGGTACGCCGTGCAGGCGGTGGTGCGGGCGTGAGGTGTCGCGGGCGGGCGTGTGCTCGACGGGCACACCGAGCAGCACCCGTCCGACGGAGGGCCGCTTGATGTCCGGTCCGGAGCCGGCCGGGCCGATGAGGTTCTTCTCCCGCTCGGTGAAGACGAACGGCCGCGTGCCGAGCAGGTTGAGGAAGAGGACACCGCGCAGCAGCCCGCGGAACCGGCGGAAGCCGCCGCGCCGCGCGGTGAGGGCGACCTCGTAGCTGTACAGATGGGTGCCCTTGGTGCCGATCGACATGGCCTCGTGCGTGGCGGCGGCCCCGTAGCCACTCTCCGAGTCGGTACGGCCGCCCCAGCGCACGCCCAGCGAACCGGTGCCCGCGTGCAGCGGGCCGCCCGCCTCGTCGGTCGCCGCGTCCCGCAGCGACAGCAGCCCCTCCGCGCCGACGTGCGCGCCGCGCGCGCTGTTCTGCCGCCCGCCGAGGTTCTCGCTGCCGGGTGCGCTGAACCGTAGCCGCAGGTCCTTCTGCGTGCCCTCGAAACGCCGGTCGGTCAGGGCGGCGTCCACCCACACGTACCGGTGTGCGCGGGTGGCACGACGGGAGTCGACCAGGGAGATCCGCAGCCCCGAGGTCATCATCGTCTCCAGGTTGCCCGCCATGCTGTGGAAGGCGAGGGTGTTGAGCACCTCCAGGGTGTTGGAGACCGCCATCTGGAAGTGGTCGGCGTTGCGCCAGCGGGGATTGGCGGGATCGAGTTCGGACAGGGGCGCGACGAGGTCCGGGTAGGCGCGCGCGACCTCTTTGAGGACCTGGTCGCTGAAGTGGTCGAGGAACGTGCGGTCCTCGCCGTCGACATCCCGTACGTAGGAGCCGTCGGCGAACGTGAACTCCTCGACCCGGCTCATGCCGAGGGTCGGCGGCGCGTCCTGGGTGAGATACGGCGGCACCCTCGGCGGGGTGCCGGGCGCGGGGCTCGCCTCCCCGGCGAGGCGGCGGGCCTCGGTGCGGGTGAGCCGTTCCACGGCCCAGGTCTGGAACGTCTGGGTCCGCGGTGCCTCGCTCCAGGTCCGCGGCGGGTTCTTGCGCAGTTTGCCGGCTGTCGAACTCGCGTCGTCGCGCCTGCGGTCGGGCAGCGGTGCCTTGGTGTCGGGCGGCGCCGTGACCGTGACGGTCTTCTGGACCAGGTAGAGGCCCGTGGGGTCGCCCTTCGCCTGTCCGGCCGACTTCACGGCGCCGGTTCCGCCGGTGACGGAGGCGCGGTTGCGGGAGGAGCCGTAGCGGAAGTTGAGACCGGCGAGCATCCTCAGGTCGAACTTGCCGTGGTCGATGCCGAGAAGCTGGAAGGCGGGTCCGAGGGCACCGCCGATGTCGACGCCCGAGGACCTGCCGGTGGTGCGCTCGTTTCGGACCGTCGTCTGGGAGATGTCCCGGAGTTCGGCGGCGGTGGTCTCGCTGATGAGGACGGCCTCGCCGGGCTCCACCCGGACCGAGAAGACACCGAGCGGTTCGCGCCCCGCGTCGTCCTTGAACAGCGGCGGCGACGTGACCGTCCCGGCCGCCATGACCCGGCTCATGCGGTGGAACCCGTCGGTGGAGAAGAACGAGTTGAGCTGCTTGCCGGCCATGCTGTCCGTGTCGGTGCCGATCTGCTGGAGCGCCCAGTCCCGGATGTGCGCGACGGGGCCGAAGCTCTCCGTGTTCATCATGCGGTAGTTGGAGCCGCGGTCCAGCCGCATCCGCGGCGGCAGCCGGTCGGCGGGCGGCTTGGGCCGGGTGAGGCTGTCGGCGATGCGCACGAACAGCCCGTCCCTGACGGCGAATCCGAAGGCGACCTGAGCGCGCGTGCCGGACCTGGGCCCGATCGCCTTGCCGGTCCTGTCCACCGGGCGTCCGGCCGGATCGGTGACCTTGAACTCGTACCAGACGTCGTCGAGATGGGCGTGCGAGCCGTCGGTCGTACGGGTCTCGTTCTGGTTCACGACGAGGTTCTGCATGTTGTACTCGACCCGCTTGGTCCAGGAGAACTGCGCGAAGACCCGTCCCCAGGGCGCGAACAGCGTCTTCACCGGTCCGAGCGGTGCGGTGGGCGTGAGGGAGGTCGAGGTGCTGTTGACGGCGACCCGGCCGGTGAGCGCGGTGTTGCGCTGCATCGTGTCGATCTTCACGGGGTTGGCGTAGCCGAAGGTGAACCTCTCCCACTGCCCGTACGGGCGGGCCGTGACCGTGATAACCCGCGACTTGCCGTCCACCGTGCGGTAGTTGAACTGCTGCCCGTCGCCGAAGAAGCCGCTCGGGTTGTGGACGAGGGCATGTCGTACGTCGTCCAGGAGCCCGTCACCGGCCCGGTTGCCGCCGGGGCGCGCGGGCCGGGGGCGAACGCCGGGCGGCTGCCGGAGGTTGAGATCGAGCTGCTCTACGACGCGGTCGGCGCCGCGCAGGACACGGTCACCCTGGCCGAGGGTGTACGAGCGGCGCAGCAGATTGCGCGGCAGCCCGCGCAGCAACTCGCCGATGCCGCCCATGTAGACGGGCAGTCTGGCACCGTCGGTGAACGACGCGGGTCCGCCACCGCTGTACGGCGCGGGGGGCAGGTCGAGATCGACACGCGGCGGCCGACGGGAGTCCAGGTCGTGCACCACCCAGGTCGGCCCCGGCGTGGCGGGCTTCTTGACGGGCGGTGGGGTGAACTCGGCCTCGGCGTCCTCGTCGATGGGTTCGAGCGGAGCGGTACGGCGGTTCGGCGGGGCGCCCTTGCGGAGCGTGCGCTGTCGACGAGGCTTCTCCGGGGGTTCGTCCGAGCCGCGTGGAGGCACCGAAGTCGACTTGTCGTCAGCGGACTTGACCACCCCCTCGACCGGCACTTCCGTGATCGTGGTCGTCGAATCGGTTGTCGCGTCGATCGTCGAGTCGGTCGTGGTGGACGTCGTCGCGACGAGCGGTGTCCCGGTGCCCAGGGTGACCACGGGCTGCGGAACGTCGGAGGACTCCTCGGGCTTGGGGCCACCGCCCCGCAGCCGCTGCGGCAGCCCGAGCCCCTTGCGGAGACGGTCGGCGAGCGAGGTCGCCTCCGCACGCGTCCCGCCCGCGGCCAGCACGTCGGCGACCTGACGTACCGCGCCTCGGTACGACTCGATCGCGTGCCGCGAGTCCGCGAGCACGGGGTGCAGTTCCAGGGGCAGTACGAGCAGGGTGGCGGTGTCCCACGACTGGCGTGCGGTGTCCGGAGCCGGCCCGGGCGTGCTCAGCGCGAAATCCGTGAACGCGTCGTCCCACAGGCGCCTGCTCGCCGTGGCGGCGGCGATGTCGACGTGCCCGGCCCATGGACCGGGTTGCAGCATCAGCGCCTTGGCCTGCTGCAAGGGCGTGAGTCCGGTGTCCAGCAGGGACAGTCTGCCGCTCCCCATCACTGCCTGGGTCTGCTGCTCGACGGTGAGGGCGGCTCCGGTGGAGGACAGGGCGGCGACGTCCACGTCGGCATCGCCGGTCGTCAGGTCGGCGGCGGAGAAGTCGTGGGGCAGGTCGTCCTCGGTCAACTGCGAGGCGATCCAATGCCGTTGGGCATCAGAGCGGTGCACCACGGGGACGATGGCGGAGGGCTGCGTCGACGGGTCGGAGCCGAGATCCAGAGCGGCGTCGGTGTGGGAACGCGGCACCTCGCCCAGTTCGCGCAGCCGCGTCTCCGTCCGCGAAAGGTCCGCCTGCGCGTGCCGCACCCCGTCGTCCGCATCGTGCAACGCGGTGACGTCGCGGCTGTTCCCCTCGCCTGTCTCGACACGCACGCGGAGCCGTTCGGCGGTGTCGACCGCGTGCTCCAACGACCGTACAGCGTCGGCATGGGCGTCGTGGGCGGCGCCCACGAGCGGGGCCGGGTGGGAAACGGTGCCCGGGTCTGGGTCTGTGGCGTCCGTTGTCGGTGGAGCCACGGCCTTTCCCTTGCCGGTACCCGTTCCCGTACCGGTGTCCGTAGTCGGAGTACGGGACGGAAGCGGGGCTTGGACAGGGTGCGGGGTCGGATTGCCGGTGGGCGTGTCGTTGCTCGAACTCCCCTGGACAGGAAGGTTGTTGTGGGTTATTGCGGGAGGGACAGTGGTCCCGTCCGTTGGCCCCACTGGGGTCGACGTCACCACAGGCGGCGGCAACTCCGTGGCGGGCGGCTCGACAACAGGGTCCTGGTCCAGGGTCGAGGGCGGGTCGAACCGAGTTGTTCCGACCGACTCCACCTCGGGGGAGTTCAAGTCGTCCGTCTGCGGCGGGGGTTCGGTGCCGTTGTCGTTGCCGCTGCTGCCGTGCGTCACGACGGGCGGTGCGGAAGTCCCAACCACTGGCGGAACAACCGGCGTTGAAGCCATCGTTGACGTGTCGGCGTCCGTGTCGACATGGATATCGGTGTCCGTGTCCGCGCCCTGGCCCGATTCCGGATCCGCGTCAACAGGCGTGTACGGACCGCTTCCCGCACCGGACTTGGGGCCGCCGCCCACCGTCGTGGTCGGCGGGTACGTCCCAGGGCTCTCCCCTCCCCCGGAGGACGTGTCGCCGCTCTTGCCCGAGCCGGGGTTCCGACTACCGGAATCGGCGTCTCCGATGCCAGTGCCGGAGACCGGCATGGAGATCGTCGGCGGGCTCCCGAAGTTCTTCAGCCAGTCGGCACTGTTGGTGACCGCGTGCTCGGCCCCCGCCTCGAACCGCTCGCTCAGGCCCGCCCCGACGAACGTCTGCCAACTCGGTGTGAAGTCACCGAAGAACGCACCCATCACAAGGGACTCGGCCAGCGTCTCCGAGGCACCGTCCGCGACGAACTCACCGCTCTGGTCAAGCACCTTCGCGGAGAAGCTCTCGTCGCCGTGAGGTGTCGGCGTCACATGCGGGGTGACCGTGGGGGTCGTCTTGGGGACATGCGTTCCGGGTCCCGGAGTAGGACCGGACTTCGGCTTGTTCGTCAGGTTCAGGTCGGTGTCGTTCGGCTTCGGCGGCTTCGCCCCGCCCACGTGGATGTCGTCGAACTTCTTCCCCAGGTCACCGATGTTCTTGACGTTGTTCGTGAGGTTCTTCATCGTCTTGGTGAGGATCGGCGCGAGGAACCCCGCGACGGCGCCGAACGCGGCACTGAGAGCGATGTCGCCCCAGTCGATCGACTTCGGCCGTTGCCCCTTGGGGGCGCCCACCATCATGGCCAACCGGACCGCGAGCGTCATGAAGGCCTCCTCGACGGCCTCCAGGAAACTCGGCAACAGATGCGTGCGGCGCGAGAGTTCGAGCAGGACCTCCAGGATGAACACACGGCTGCGGGCACGTGCCACCGCCGCCTCACTGGCGCTGGCGCCACCGGTGAAGAAGGACATCACCGCGAGGATCGCCAGCTCGATGAACAGGCGGATGAGTTCGGCGATGATGTTCCACTTCGCCTCGCGGATCTGCATGGCGATGTTGACCTGGTTCTTGGTCACCTTGTCCAGGTCGGCCTCGAACTGGTCGAGATAGGGCAGTACTTGGTTGATCGCCCCGATGAACTGGTCGGCGGTCCCCTTGGGGAGGCCCTCCCCCACAGCCAACACCGCTTGATTCGCCCGTGACTTGAGCGCGCCGACGTGCTGATGGAGCTGGTCGAACGACCGGCTGGTGTCGTAGGCGTGGTCCTCGTTGGCCTCCAGGAACTTCTCCCCGATGAGGATGAAGAACAGCCAGTTGAGCTTGGGCGAGACGACGATGGCCACGTTACGGTCGGCTCCCGGTCCGCCCTTGTTGTTCGTGGATGGCGTCGATGATCCCGCTCTGGTTGCTGCGGATCGAGCGGAGGTTGTCGAGCGTGCCGTCGCCCACGGCGGAGATGCCGGCGGCGATGGCGTCGATGGTGGCGAGGACGGAGTCGCGGGTCTGGACGAACTCCTTCCTGAGCTGCTGCCCGTAACTGTCGTCGCCGGTCCAGCTGACGTCGGCCAGGGCGGCGTGGGCCGACGCGCCGACGTCGTTGGCGTAGCTGCCGAGGTCCTTGATGACCCGGGTGCCGCCCATGATGGCCTCGGGGCTCGATGTGTAGGACGGGCCGGTCATCGAGTGCCTCCGTCTTCCTCGTCGTCGGCGATCTCGTCGTGCAGCCGGGTGCGTGCGGCGGGCCTGGTGGAGCTGTTCCGGGCATGGGCGGAGGGGCCCACGAAACGGGCCCAGTCGATGTCGAGTGCGGCGAGTTCGGGCACCTGGGGGCCGGGGGTGTCGAGCGGCCGGAAGCGGCGGGCCGCCTCGTGCCGTGCCTGCTCGCGGCCCGCTTCGACCGCCTCGATGATCGCCGCGCCCAGTTCCGCGCTCGACATCTCACGGAACTTGGCGCCCAGGAACCGCAGGTCGCTCAGTTCGCCCCGGGGTCCGACGGTGACCTCGACGGAGCCGTCCTTGGAAACCGTGGGCGAGGATAAGTCGCCCATGTCGGCTTCCGCGCGTGCCACGTCCTGCTCAGTCGCCGCCAGTTCGGCTCTGGCCCGGGCGAGCCGTCGCTCCAGCTGCTCCGCGTAACCGTCCGGGCCGGACTCGGGCTCCTGGGTCATGCGGTCTCCATCTTCCTCGTACTCCACTCACCGGACGTGGCCATGGCACAGGCCGACGCGAACGCCGGGCCGTTCGTACCGGCGGGGCCCGCGTCGGTGGCGGTCACGTACCGGCGGCGGTCACGTCGGCGCGCACCGGAGGTCCCGTCCGTACGCACCCGGGGCCCGTGTCACTCGCCCTGAGTCAGGACGCGCGCGGCTCGGGCCCGCAGACCTCCGATCATGGCCGGGCTGGTTGACGTCCGCCCCAACGGCACATGACGTGCAATGGATGAAGATCCGCATCCGGATTAACTTCGCCCGAACCAGGGCGACTTGAAGCGGCCGCGCGACCGTGGCGAGAGACCCTGCGCCGGCCCGACCGTGGGAAGACGATGGCCTGCCGTTACGTGAGCGGGGTCACCGTCCCTCACAGGTCCACGCGTACTCCCCAGCCCCGTTCGACCGCCACGTCATACGCCACCCTGACCGCCGCGACATCGAGGGCGGCGTGGCCCGTGGACTTGAAGACGGTGAGGGCGCCGGTGTCACCGCCCCGGCCGGGATGAGCGCCGTCGAGAACGGACCCGAGCAGGGGCACCGGCCGGCCAGGGGCGAGGTCCTGGAGTTCATGGGCGCCCGCCGGTGGTGGCGCGGTGGCCGCGCCGGTCCACTCGGCGAAGAGGACCGCGTCCAGGATGGTGCCGGGGTCCAGTTCGGGCCCCTGGGAGCCGCCGACCGACGAGACATGGACGCCGGGAGCGAGCCACTCGCGTCGGACGACGGGCGCTGTGGCGCCGGTACAGCAGAACACCACATCGGCCTGGCGTACCGCCTCCTCGACACCGGCGGCGACCCGCGCGCCGGGATACAGCGCGGCAGCCGCGCCGGCCCGTACGGGATCGCGGCCGGCCACCGTCACCTCGGCCTCCGGCAACACCGTCGCGAGCAGCGCGAGTTGGGCGCGGGCCTGGGCGCCTGTCCCCACCACAGCCACCCGGCCGAGACCGGGGCGGACGGCCAGGGCCAGCGCGCTCCGGGTGGCGACCGCCGCCGTGCGGACCTCGGTCAGCGACTCGCCGTCCACGAGCGCCAGCGCCCGCCCGTCGTGTTCGTCGAACAGCGCCACCAGCCCCCGGTGGAAACCGCGCCCGGGGTGCCGTGGATCGGCGGTCACGGTCACCAGCTTCGCGGCCAGCCCGAGTCCGGGAACGTACCCGGGCATCGCGCCCAGCAGACCGGTCGGGGTCAGGGCGGCGATCCGCGGCGGGACGGAGACCTCGTCGCGGGCGACGGCGACCAGGGCCCGGCCCACCGCGTCGAGGACGGCGTCGGGCCGCAACGCGGCGGCCGTCTGCCGACGGTCCAGCACCAGCAGGCCGCTCACCGGCGGACCTGCGGCGTGCCGGCGGTCAGGGCCGCCCCCAACTCGTCCGTCGCGGCGCGCAACTCCCGCTCCACGGAGGCCAGTTCAGGCCCGTCGAACTCGGCGTCCGGTCCCACGACCGTCAGTGCGCACACCGGAGCGCCGGGGTCGGGCACCACCGCCCGGCTGACGGACGCCACCAGCTTGTCGTTACGACCGCGCTCCACCGCGACACCGGCCCGTTCCACCTCGGCCAACTCCCGTGCCACGTGCACGGCTTCATCGTCGAGTCCGTCCAACCACCTTGTCCTGGCGTCCGGTTCGAGCGCGGCGACCAGGGCCAGTGGCCCGGCGAACCGCCCGACCGGCAGCAGCTCGCCCCGCAAGTGGCTGATCATGGCCAGCCGTTCGGGCCTGACCACATCGATGACCCGGGCGCCGCCCTCCTCCAGCACCTGGAGGTTGACCATCATCGAGGTCACGGCGGACAGCCGTTCCAGCACCGGACGGGCCAGCGCGGTCAGCGAGTTGCCCGCGGCCGAGGCGGACATCCGGAGCACGGCGGCACCGGGCAGATAGCGGTCACCGGCCCGCAGCACCCAGCCCCGCCGGACCAGGTCCAGCAGGATCCGGTAGGCGGTGGCGCGGTGCAGGCCCACCTCGGCGGCCAGCTCGGTCAGCCGCACCGGGTGCGGTGCGCGCGAGACGGCCTCGACCAGGTCGAGCGCCTTGTCCACGGCCGACCTGGGCGGCGCCGGGGTACGGGGTGCGACGGGCATGGCAGCGGTTCATCCCTCTCGTCCGCGGTGCGGCCACGGAGTACAGTGTCTGCGTTTTCATCAAACGATACAGTTGTTACATAGAGCGTAACAACTTGACAACTTACGGCCTCGCGCCCTGAAGGTGACCATGACCGATCTGCCCCCGGGTGCCCCGACCCCCTGGGCCGCACCGCCCGCCGGAACCGTGACGGTCTACCGCGGCGCCACCCTCTTCGACGGCACCGGTGCCCGGCCCCGCCCGGACACCACGATCGTCACGGACGGCGCCCGGATCCACACCGTCGTCGGCGACGGCGACCCGTTGCCCCCGCTCGCGGCCGACGCGCCCCGCGTCGACCTCGACGGCAGGTTCGTGCTCCCCGGCCTGATCGACACCCACCAGCACCTGGCCACCCCGCCCGACCGGCCCGTCGCCGAGGCGGTGCTCCGGCGCCTGGTGCACAGCGGAGTCACCGCCGTCCGCGACATGGCCGACGACCTTCGGCAGATCGGCGACCTCGCCCGGGCCACCCTGGTCGGTGAGATCCCCGGCCCCGACATCCGCTACGCGGCGCTCATGGCCGGGCCCTCCTTCTTCGACGACCCGCGCACCCATGAGGTCTCCCGGGGCGCGACGCCCGGCGCCGTGCCCTGGATGCAGGCCGTCACCCCCGACACCGACCTCACCATCGCCGTAGCCCTGGCCCGTGGCACCCACGCCGCCGCGATCAAGGTCTACGCCGACCTGGACGCCGCGACCGTCGCCGCCGTCACCGCCGAGGCGCACCGCCAGGGCATCGCCGTCTGGGCGCACGCCACCGTCTTCCCGGCCGCGCCCGGCGAGGTCGTCGCCGCGGGCGTGAACAGCGTCTCCCACGTCACCCTGCTCGCCTTCGAGAACCCCACCGAGCCGCTGAGCAGCTACAAGACCAAACCTCCCGTGGACTACGACCGCTTCGCCACAGGCGACGACCCTCAACTGGCCGCGCTCTTCGCCGAGATGGGCCGCCGCGGCACCGTCCTCGACGCGACCGCGTCCATGTGGACCAGCGACGAACTCCGGGGGGACACCGCCGAGTCCGCCGAACGGGCCCGCCGCAACACCGAGTTGGCCGCCGCGGTCACCGCCCAGGCACACCGTGCCGGAGTCGACGTCTGCACCGGCACGGATTTCGAGAGTGCCCCCGACGACCCGTTCCCCGCCCTCTACGGCGAACTCGCCTTCCTCGTCGACCGTTGCGGCATCCCCGCCGCGGACGTCCTGCGCTCCGCGACCCTGGTCGGCGCCAGGGCCGCCGGCACCGAGGCGGACATGGGCAGCGTCGAAGCGGGAAAGCTCGCGAACTTCGCCGTCCTGGACGAGGATCCGCTCCGCGACATCGCCAACCTGCGCACCATCACCCTCACCGTGAAACGCGGCCACCGCTTCGACCGCGCCGACTTCGAGAAGGACGCCAAGTGACCACCGCCGCCCACCCGATGATCGTCAACGCGCTGGGGCAGCTCGACAACCCCAACACGCCCGCCGCCCGGGCCGCCGCCACGCAGCTCAACCCCGACAGCGGCCAACTCGCCGTCGACGCCCGGGCGATCGCCGAAGCCCGCGCCTCCGGCCTGACCGCCGTCAACATCACCCTCGGCTACACGATGGGCGACCTGCCGCCGTACGAGCACACGTTGGACGAGATCGCGGTCTGGGACGGGATCCTCGACGCCCACCCGGCCGACCTGCTCAAGGTGCGTACGGCCGACGACATCCGGCGCGCCCACCGCGAGCGGCGGATCGGCGTCATCTACGGCTTCCAGAACGCCGTCGCCGTCGGCGAGGACCCCGCCCTCATCGCGAGCCGCGTCGCCGGGTTCGCCGAGGCCGGCGTACGGATCGTCCAGCTCACCTACAACCAGGCCAACCACCTCGGCGACGGCTCCATGGCCACCGCCAACCGGGGACTGACCCCGTTCGGCCGTGAGGTCGTCGAGGCCCTCAACGACCACCACTTGATGGTCGACCTCTCGCACAGCGGAGAGAACACCTGCCTGGACGCGGCCCGGCACTCCCGCCGGCCCGTGTCGATCAACCACACCGGCTGCCGTGCCCTGGCCGACCTGCCGCGCAACAAGACGGACGAGGAACTCCGCCTGGTCGCCGACCGAGGCGGGTTCGTCGGCATCTACTTCATGCCCTTCCTCAACCCGACGGGCCACGCCACCGCCGCCGACGTCGTCGACCACATCGTCCACGCGGTCGACGTCTGCGGCGAGGACCACGTCGGCATCGGCACCGACGGCAGCGTCACCGCCGTGGACGACCTCGACGCCTACCGCGCGACTCTCGCCGAACACGTCGCCGCCCGCCGGGCGGCCGGCGTCGGCGCGGCGGGCGAACGGGCCGACACCTACCCCTTCGTCGTGGACCTGCGCGGAGTCGACCAGTTCCGCGATCTGATCCGCCTCCTGGAGAAGCGCGGCTACCGCTCCGGACGCATCGAGAAGATCCTCGGCCGCAACTTCCTCGACTACGCCGACCGCGTCTGGACGTCCTGAGGGTCCGCGTCCCGTACCGCCTCCGACGGGGTCCGGGCCGGTGAGGAAGTGATCAGTGCGGAGCTGCCGGTTTCGCGGTCCGTGAGGCCCGCGAGGAGGGCGAGGCCGAGGCCTGCGGCGGCGAGCGTCGCGCCGACCAGGGCCGGTGAGGCCCAGCCCCATCCGGCGGAGATGGCCAGGCCGCCGAGCCAGGCTCCGCCGGCGTTGGCCAGGTTGAAGGCGGAGTGGTTGGAGGCCGCGGCCATTGTCGGGGCGTTCTTCGCCTTGGACATGAGCAGCATCTGCACGGGGGTGGTGACCAGGGCGCCCATCGCGCCCATGAACACGAGGGTCACCAGGGCGGGGACGGTGCTGTGCACGGTGAAGTAAAACGCCACGAGCGTCGCGCCGAGCAGGAAGAGGCCCCCGTACAGCGTCGGGCGCAGGGCCCGGTCGCTGAGCGGACCCGCGATCAGGGTGCCCAGCGTCATTCCGATGCCGTAGAGCGCGAGGACCCAGGTGGTGGAGGAGTCGGCGAGGCCGGTCACGTGGGTCAGGATCGGGACCAGGTAGCTGTAGACGGCGAAGAAGCCGCCGAATCCCACGACGGCGGTGGCCAGGCCGAGGGCGACCTGCCGGTTGCCCATCGCCCGCAGTTCGTGCCGGATGCCGGACTGGTTGCCGCGGGGCTGATGGGGGACGAAGGCGGCCAGTGCGGCCAGCGCGACAAGGCCGATGACGGCGACGCCGCAGTAGGCGTACCGCCAGCCGAGGTGCTGGCCGAGGGCGGTGCCGGCCGGGACGCCGACGATGTTGGCGATGGTCAGTCCGAGGAACATCTTCGACACGGCCCGCCCGGCCCGTTCGGGGGCGACCAGTCGGGAGGCCACGACGGCGCCCACGCCGAACAGTGCTCCGTGGGGCAGGCCCGCCAGGAACCGCGCGGCGAACAGCAGGCCGAAGTTCGGAGCGAGAGCGGAGGCGACGTTGCCGACCACGAACATCGCGGACAGCAGGAGCAGAAGCCGTTTGTGGGCGATGCGCGCGCCGATGCCGGTCAGGACGGGCGCCCCGACGACGACACCGAGCGCGTAGGCGGAGACGAGGTTGCCGGCGTGCGGCACGGACACGCCGACGCCGTCGGCGATCTGGGGCAGCAGCCCCATCGTGGCGAACTCGGTCGTACCGATACCGAACGCGACGAGGGCAAGGGCCAGCAGGGCCAGTGGCATGGGGCGCGGGTACCTTTCACGGGCTGTGCTCTGCGTGCGGATGCGGGGGAAGTGGGCGGGACCGTGATGCGTCCCGTTCGCCCTGTTTCTGTCGCCTGTCGCGCCGGCCACCGTTGCCCGATGCGCCCCTGAGGGCAGGGAAAGTCTACGGGCGCCTCAACCGCGGCCCGTACCCGCGCGTTTCAGGATCGGACGACGAGAGTCATGGCCTGCGTCACAGTGGGCCCATCGAGCTGAAGCAGCCTCGCCGGCCGGCACACCGGTGTTCACGCGCCGGCGTCACCACCGCTCCGCTCGATCGGGATCCACAGCTGGGAGTGGGTCTCTTCGCCGATCTCCACCGGCCGCGTCCGCAGGAGTTCCGGACCTGGCCGGCTCGTGTACGGGTTCGAGGGGAACCACTGTGTGAACACGTCCCGCCACAGTGCCTGGAGCGCGCTCGGATAGGGCCCGTCGTTGTCGAAGACCGCCCAGGTCCCGGCCGGCACGTCGAGGGTGTCGAGTTCCTCGACGACCGTCTCCGGGCCGGTGGCCACGCCGATCCAGTAGTCCGCCTCGGCCCCCTCCTCCCGGCTGTCGGTCAGATACACCGCTGCCGACAGGATCCCCTCGGGTTCCCGGTCGGCCAGTTCCTTCATCCGTACGACCGCCCACTCGTCCAGACTTTTCAGGTGGGCCGTGGCGGCCGCGTTGGCCCCCTCGTGGACCAGCGGTACCCGCGACTTCCTGCCGACGATCCGAAACGCCTCCTTCGCCACGATCCGGTAGCGCATCGTCGTACTCCCTTCGACTACGACGCGGAAGGACATCCGCGGCTGTGCCGTGAGCACTGCGCCCGTGCGCCGGGCCTCGCCCGGACCGATGCCGTGCACCGACCGGAACGCCCGGGCGAACGCCTCACCCGAGCCGTAGCCGAACCGCACCGCGACATCGAGCAGCGTGCGCTGCCCGGCCAGCACCTCGGCCGCGGCGAGCGTCATCCTCCGGCGCCGCACGTAGGCCGGGAGCGGCATCCCGGCGAGGGCGGAGAACAACCGCCGGAAGTGGTACTCCGACACCGCGGCGATCCGGGCCGCCTCGGCCACGTCGACCTCCCGGTCGAGGCAGGCCTCCAGGTGGTCCAGCGCCTGATTCAGCCGCTCCAGCACGTGTGTCCGTACCTCTTCCTGCCGCTACAGCCGGGCCGTCTTCAGGTGTAGGCGAGTTCCTCGCGCCCCGCCCGACAGAAACCGTGCGGGAATTGTCGGGCGGGTGGCGCCGGCGTTGCCCGAGGCTGGCGCACATGACTGATGTTATGGGGATGTGCGAGCCGCGGTTCGCCGCGGTCGAGACGGCCCTCGCGGCGTCGCTCGGCAAGGACGACGTGGGCGCCTCGGTCGCCGTCTACCTCGACGGCGAACCGGTGGTCGACATCTGGGGCGGGTACGCCGACGCGGACCGCACCGTCGGCTGGGAGCGCGACACCCTCACGGGCGTGAACTCGACGACCAAGAACATGACCGCCCTGTGCGCGCTCGTCCTGGCCGATCAGGGCCGGCTCGATCTGTCCGCGCCGGTCGCCGCCTACTGGCCCGAGTTCGCCGCGGCGGGCAAGGAGCGTCTGCTGGTACGCCACGTGCTGTCCCACACCGCGGGGCTGCCGGACCTGTCCGGGCCGAGGGCGGTAGAGGACCTCTACGACTGGCGGAGCGTGACGGCTGGGCTGGCCGCGCAGGCCCCCGAATGGGAACCGGGAACCGCCGCCGGGTACCACGGGCTCACCTTCGGATACCTGATCGGCGAGATCGTCCGCCGCGTCACCGGCCGCTCCCTCGGCGACTTCTTCGCGCAGGAAGTGGCGAAGCCGCTGGGCGCGGACTTCCACATCGGGCTCTCCGCCGCCGACGACCACCGCGTCGCACGGCTCGTCCCACCGCCGTCGCTGACCGACGAGTACACCGCCAGCGCGCCGCCCGGACCGGACGGCACACGCCGGGAGTACGACGGTGTCACGGTCCGGGTCAGGGATGCCAACTCCGTGGCCTGGCGCCGTGCGCAGATCCCCGCGGTGAACGGCTTCGGCAACGCCCGGTCCGTCGCCCTCGTCAAGTCGGTACTGGCGAACCGGGGTTCCGCAGGTGGCGTACGGCTGCTGTCCCCCCAGGGCTGCGAACCCGCGTGGCAGGAGGTGTTCCGCGGCGAGGACCGGGTGCTGCGGACCCCGATGTCCTGGACCGTGGGCTTCGGCAAGTTCGGCAACATGTTCGGTTGGGGTGGATGGGGCGGCTCGCTGGTCGCGAGCGACCCCGACGCGCGGATGACGGTGGCCTACGTGATGAACCAGATGCTCGACCGGGAGCAGCAGGAGGACAGCCGCGGCATGGAGATCATCATGGCCGCCTACAGCGGACTGCGATGACAACCCGCAGCAACTACCGCCTCCAGGGCCGAAATTGGTCTAGACGAATCTTTCGCGGATCCCTTGACGCCAGCCGACGCGGACGGCCACGCTTCATACCGCAGGCAGATGTAAGGAAAGTTTCCGATTAACTTCACGACTCGCCGTTCGACGGTCTTCCCCTGCCTCACCCCGCCCTGATCACGTCGCACGGCTCCTCCCCACCCGCACCTCCGCACCGTGCGACGGGCGTGCAGGGCACCGCAATCCGCGTACCGGCGCGACGCCGTGCGCGACCTCGCCCCACGGAGGAGCAACCGCATGAGACGTGCGTCGCTGCGCGCCGCATTGACCGCCGCCCTGATGGTCGGCGGCATGGCCACGACGGCCGCCCCGGCCGCTCACGCGGCCGACAACACCGGCCTGATCGCCGCCTTCGGCGTCACCTCCACCTGGGGTGCCGGCTTCGAGGGCGGCTACACGGTCACCAACAGGTCGACCCACACGGTCACTTCATGGACCATCACCTTCACCCTGCCCGCCACCGAGGCCGTCACCAGTTCGTGGAACGGCACGGTCACCCACAGCGGGACGCAGTACACGATCACCTCCCCCACCTGGGAGGCCCCGCTCGCCCCCGGTGACTCCGCGCCCGTCGTCGGCATGGACTTCGGCTACACCGGCTCGGTCCTCCTGCCGAGCGCCTGCCTGATCAACAACGGCCCCTGCGCCGGCGTCCCCGCCGACACCGCCGCACCCTCGACCCCCACCGGCCTCGCCGTCCGGGCCACCGGGCCCGGCAGCGTCACGCTGGGCTGGAACGCCTCGACCGACAACGTCGGCGTGGTCGGCTACCGGGTCTACGAGGGCAACGACGTCATCGCCACGACCTCGGGCACCGGTACCACCTTCAAGGTGATCGGCCTGCTCCCCAGCAGCAGCCACAGCTTCTCGGTGACCGCGCTCGACGACTCGGGCAACCAGTCGGCGCACTCCGCGACACTCACCGCGACCGCTGGCAGCGGCACAACTCCCGGCGTGGCGGCCCCCTTCATCGACCTCGGGTCCTACCCGACGCCGAACCTCACGCAGATCGCCACGGACACCGGGCTGCGGCAGTTCTCGCTCGGCTTCATCACCGCCGGGTCGACCGGTTGCTCGGCGAGCTGGTTCAACTCCTATGACCCCGGCGCGGCTTGGGACCGGGCGGACTTCGACTCGCTGCGCGCGATGGGCGGTGACGTCCGGCCGTCCTTCGGTGGCGCGTCGGGCACCGAACTGGCCCTCGCCTGCACCAGCACGACCGCGCTCCAGGCGCAGTACCAGAAGGTCGTGGACGCCTACGCCCTGGACCGCGTGGACTTCGACATCGAGGGCGCCGCTGCGGTCGACCACGCCTCGATCGACCGGCGCTCGACGGCCGTCGCCGCCGTCCAGGCCGCACAGCGCGCCAAGGGCCGCGACCTCAAGGTCACGCTCACCCTCCCGGTCCTGCCCAGCGGTCTGACCGCGGACGGCGTCTACATCCTCAACTCCGCCAAGTCCCACAACCTGAACGTCGACACCGTCAATCTGATGGCCATGGACTACGGCGACAGCGCCGCGCCCAACCCGGCCGGGAAGATGGGCACGTACGCCATCCAGGCCGCTACCTCGACCCGTGCCCAGATCGCCTCGGTGTGGCCCAGCCTCACCACCGCCCAGACCTGGGCGATGGTCGGCCTCACCCCGATGCTCGGTCAGAACGACACCGCCAGCGAGGTGTTCACCGCCGCCGACGCACAGCAGGTGCTCACCTTCGCCAAGCAGAACCACCTCGGCGAACTGGGCTTCTGGGACGTCACCCGCGACCGGAACGCCTGCACCGGCGCCCTGAGCCAGTGCACGAACATCCCGCAGACCCCGTACCAGTTCTCCAAGCTGTTCGCGCCCTACGCGGGCTGAGCCCTCGAGACACCGTGTGCGGGCCGAGAATCAGCTCGGCCCGCACCAGTTGGGGACACGTTCAGCGTGTGGACGGACAGCACGGACCGACCGCCGGGCGATGAGCCAGTAGACGAGTCCCACAGGCGGCGACACGCACACCAGGACGCTCAGCAGGCGGGAGTCGATCACGCGGGCAGGTGGCGCGGGCTGTTCAACCTCACCCGGCAGGTCCGCCAAAAGGCCGTGGAGTTGCTCGCGGGTGCGCGCTTCACAGGCCTCGACCACACTCCCGGAGCGTCGCGGTCCCCGAATCGCGAAGCGAGCCGTTCGATGTGACCGCGCAACTCGGCAAGGGCCTCGTCCGTCAGTCGCAGCACACCACGATGCAGATCGACCTCCCGGCGGCCGCCGCCCTGTCTGGACCGGTAGGCAGCGTTGATGTCGGCCCGGGTCGCGTCCAGCATCGCGCCGAGCAACTCAGCCATCTCCGCCGGGTTCGCAGCATCGCTCGGGGGTTCCGTGACCACCGGCGTATAGACCCGCTCCACCTTGCCGCGGGCCAGCGGCCGATATTCGGCGATCTCGATCAGCCCGGCCCGTTCGAGCTGATCGAGGTGCCGGATGCGCAGAGGATCGGCCAACGCATCTCACCCTCCGGAAATCCGTGCCCCTCATCCGCCCCCCTCAGAGTCCGCCCGACTGCCCAACTGCCGACGTGCGTCCACCGCCGAACACCACCGAAAGCCCACCCGCCAGCCCGCCGAATCGATACACCCACCACCGCACTTCACCCCGTCGGCCACAGGAACCGTCCGATCGAACAGTTGCCAATTTCGATCAGTTGTGACCGTTTCCGATGAGGGGGTTTAGCCCCTCGTCCAGGCCGTGCAGGATGGGACCGTGTCAGGCAACCTCCCAGTCATGACGACCAGCTTTGTCGGCCGCGAAAGCGAACTCGACACAGTCAGAACGGCGTTGGCCCAGCGGCGCTGCGTCACGCTCACCGGTGGTGGCGGTGTCGGCAAGAGCCGGCTGGCGCTGCGCGTCGCGGAGCAGCTCCGGGGCCGTTACGCCGACGGGGTCTGGTGGGTGGACCTGTCCAACCTCTACGACGACCGGTTGTTCACCGCCACGGTCTGCGACGCGGTCGATCTGCTGGACCACAATCCGCGTGACCCGGTCGAGGCGCTGTGCGAGTGGCTGACAGATCGACAGGTGCTGCTCGTCTTCGACTGCTGCGAACGCGTGCTGGCCTCCTGCCTCCTCCTGGTGAGCGAACTCCTCGCCGCCGCACCCCAGTTGACCGTTCTCGCCACCAGCAGGCAGGCCATCGGGGTCCGGGGTGAGCACCGCATCGAGGTGTCCCCGCTCTCCGTGGACGACGAGGGCGGCAGCGGAGACGCCGTACGCCTGTTCCGCGAGCGCTGTGCCACGGCCGCCCCCGCGGTGTCCCTCGACTCCCCCGACTCCGCCGAGGCCGTCCAGGCCATCTGCCGCCGCCTGGAGGGCATCCCGCTCGCCGTCGAACTCGCCTGCGCGCGCCTGCGGGAGAGCAGTCTCCCGGAGATCGCCGAGCGGCTCGGCTCACGGCTCGACACGCTCGTGGACGAGACGGTGTGGCCCAGGCGGCACCGAGCCCTTCGTACGGCGATCGGCTGGAGCCATGAACTGTGCTCCCCGCTCGAGCGGTTGCTGTGGGCCAGGCTCTCCGTCTTCCGCGGCCTCCTGGAGACGGCCGACGCGCAGTCCGTCTGCGCGGGCGGCCCGCTCGACGCCGACGACATCCCCCGGCTTCTGGAGCGGCTGGTCGACCAGTCGGTCCTCCAACAGGTGGGCACCCGCTACCGGATGCTCGACACGCTCTGCGAGTACGGCGCCATGTGGCTCACGGAACTCGGTGAGAAGGACACCCTCGCCCGGCTCCACGCCGCGCACTTCGCCGACATGCTGGCCGACGCCGAGGCCGGCTGGCTCAGTGAACGGCAGGTCGCCTGGTACGCGCGGATCGCGGCGACCCACGCCGACGTGCGCGCCGCACTCGACCACCTCATCGAGACGGATCCCGACGCCGCCGTCGAAATGGCCGGTCGTACGGGCCTGTTCTGGCCCTGTTGCGGGCACCTGCACGAATCCCGCGACTATCTCGAACGCGTCCTCGCGCTCGACACCCCTACGGGCCCCTCCCGCACCCGCGCGCTCTGGGCCCTGGGCATCACGCTCACCCTCCAGGGCGACCACCGGACCGCCCTGCGCATCGGGGAGGAGTGCACGGAGGCGGCGCGCGAGGACGGCACGCCGCAGTCCGAGCTGTTCGCCGCCCACACCCTCGGTCTCACCCACCTCATGGCCGGCCGCCCCCAGGACGCGTTCGACGTGAGCGACCATGCCCTGATCACCCACGGCACGTCGCCACCGTCGGGCGCGCCCCAGCTCTGCTGCATGGTGATCAGGGCCTTCGCCCACTCCGCGCTGGGCCGACTGGCCGAGGCCTACGAAGCGGCCATCGCCCTGCGCCGGCTCAGTGTCCGGTACGGCGAGCACTGGGCGCGGTCGTACGCGTTCCACCAACTCGCCTTCATAGACCTCCTCCAGGGCCGCGCGCACGACGCCGAGCTCCATGCCCGGGCCATGCTCACCAGCAAGCACAACCTCAACGACAACCTCGGGATCGCGCTCGCCCTCGACCTCCTCACCGGGGCGAACGCGGTCCAGGGCAACGGCATCGCGGCCGCGCGCACCTCCGGCACCGGAAACACCTTCTGGCGCATGCTCGGCCACCCGAACCACGGCACACCCGAGCTCTCCGAGGTCCGCGACCAATGGGAGCTGCAGGCCCGCAAGTCGGTCGGGGACGACGCCTACGACAAGGCCTTCCACCACGCGCTGAACGACGACGCCGAGCAGGGCCTCGCCCTGGTGATGCAGGGTCCGCTCCCCTCCTGACCGGCCGGGCGCAGCCGCCAGAGAGACGTGGTCTCGGCGCCGCGTGCCGTATGGAGGGGGTCGGGGACCCTTGGAGCGTGGGCGGCGGGGCTTGGTGTCGACCCTGTCCACCACGCGGAGATGTGCTGCCCGGATGGCGTCGAGCAGGTGCTGACGTGTCCGGAGACCGAGGTGCTCCGCCAGATCGGACAGGATGAGCCAGCCCTCGCCACCCGGCCGGAGGTGGGCCGACAGTCCGGCGAGGAAACCGTGGAGCATGGTGCCGTCCGGGTCGTAGACACCTTGCTCGACGGGGCCGGTCGGACGGGCGGGCAGCCACGGCGGATTGCACAGGATGAGATCGGCGACGCCTTCGGGGAACAGGCCGGGAGGACCCGCCACCTCGATACGGTCGGTCAGTCCGAGCCGGTGAGCGTTCTCCCTCGCGCAGGCCAGGGCGCGTGGGCTGATGTCGGTCGCCACGACACGGTTGACTCCGCGTCGGGCCAGACCGCGGCGAGGACTCCGGTTCCCGTGCCGAGATCGAATGCCGTAGTGGTGGCGGGACTGCGGAGCACCGCCGCCGGCAGGGGCGCACGGGCGACGAGATCGACGTACTCGCCCCTGACCGGCGCGAACACGCCGTAGTGCGGATGGACATGGGCACCGAGCGCCGGCACGTCGACCCCTTTGACACGCCACTGGTGAGCGCCGATCACTCCGGCAGGGAAACCGAAGGCGACCGGCAGAGCCGACGAAGCGTCATGCTCGGCCTGGGCGCTGGAAGACTGGTGACATGTTCACCGAGGAACTCATCGCCGTGTCACGGCAACCGCGTGTCGAACTGTTCGTCGCCCTGTCGGCAGGGCCTTCGCACCGCACCGTGCTCGTGATCCACGGCGGTCCCGACTGGGACCACACCTACCTTCGGGAACCTCTGAGCAAGCTCGCCGGAACACACCGACTCGTCATGCCCGATCTGCGGGGGTGCGGACGCTCCACCCGCGGTCTGTCCGACGAGCAGTACACCCCGGACACAGCCGTCGACGACCTGATCGTCCTCATGGACACCATCGGGGTCGACCGAACCGACGTCCTCGGCTTCTCCTACGGCGGGCTCCTGGCTCAGCGACTCGCCCTCGCGGCACCCCACCGAGTGCGGCGTCTCATCCTCGCCTCCACCACGGTCGAGGCCGTCCCCGCCGACGCCTTCGACGACTGGCCGGATGCGAGGGAACGTCGCGCGGCGGGAGCCCGCGTCTGGTCGAACCCGCACCTGGCCGGACCGGAACTGACCCGCGCGGCAGCCGTCGCGTCCGCACCGGCGAACCTCTGGCGCCACGAGATGCTCCCCGCCTACCTGCGCCGCTTGGAGTCCGTCCGCTTCTCGGCAGAGTGGCTGAGGCCCCTGCGCGCCGGCATCCTGCCCCACGCACTCCTCGAAGACGCCGTGCCCCGTCTCACGGCCCTCGCGATCCCCACGCTCTTCCTGCATGGCCGATACGACATGACGTTCCCTGCCCGCTCCGTCCGCCGGGCCGCCGACACGATCCCGTCCGCCGACGCCGAGATCCTTCAGGCGGCTGGGCACATGGCCCATGTCGACCAACCGGACGCATGGCTCGCGGCTGTGTCCCGGTTCCTTGACTCAACACCCGGGTCGTCGTGTGACGAAGGAATCCACCATCAGGTTCAGGCCGAGCCGCCCGGGTGCGACTGATCCGTCACCAGCAGCAGGGCGAGAACGGCAAGTGCGGACCCCGTGACGTACCGCTGCACCCGCAGCCAGGCAGGTCGCGAGGCGAGGAACTCCGACAGGGTCCCCGCGGCCATGATGATGACCAGGTTCGCGCAGACGCTCACCACGACCTGGATGCCGCCGAAGGCGAAGCCCTGGAGCAGTACGTTGCCCGCGCGGGTGTTCACGAACTGTGGAATCAGCGAGAGGTACAGCAGGGCGATCTTCGGGTTGAGGAGATTCGTGACCAGCCCCATGGTGAAGAGCCGGCGGGTGGACGTGTCGGCCACCGCGCGCGGGGCGAAGACGGACGCGCCGTCCGATCGGAAGGCCTGCCAGGCCAGCCAGCCCAGATAGGCGGCGCCCACGATCTTGAAGGACGTGTACAGCACGGGGACGGTTCGCAGCACGGCCATCAGGCCGAGGTTCGTCACGACCACGAAGACCAGGGCGCCGACCGCGACCCCGCCCAGCGACACCACGCCGGCGCGGCGGCCCTGGGCGATGCTCCGCGACACCATGTACATCATGTTCGGCCCGGGAGTGACCACGACGCCGAGGGATATCGCGGCCACGCTGATCCCGTCGTTCAAGTTCACCGTCGGTGCTCCCCCACCTGGCCGGAGGAGTGTTCCCCCGCCCGGCCGGAGACGTGCTCCCCGTCACCGTCGTAGGCCCCTGCTCCAGCACGGGGAACGGGCTTCCAGACGAGTTTCCCGGAGTCGTGCACGACGGCGTTGCCGGTGATGTGAGCGGCCGTCGAGGGAAAGTCCTCGCGGTAGTGCGCCCCGCGTGACTCCTCGCGGAGCAGTGCGGACTCGACGATCAGCCGGGAGGCCGGCAGGAGGTTCTCCAGGTCCAGGCACGTCTGTACCTGGCTCGCGGCCCGAGGCCCGGAGGCGATGTCCGGTTTCTCCCGGCGCTCGTCGAGCGCCGCGATCGTCTCGGTCATCGCCAGGAGGTCGCGGGCCGTACGGATCGGACCGGCCTTCAAGTACATCTCCCGGCGCAGGAGTTGGAGCAGGGCCTCGGGGCAGGCGCCGTCCGGGGAGACGTCCATGCGGTAGGGGCCTGTGACCCGGATGTGCTGTTCCCCCTGCGCTGCCGACGGCCCCGTACCTGCGCTGACGGTCGCCGCGTGCCGGCCGGCGATCCGGCCGAAGACGAGGGCTTCCGACAGGCCGTTCCCGCCGAGGCGGTTGGCGCCGTGGGCGCCGCCCGCGGCCTCGCCCGCCGCGTACAGGCCGGGAATCGTGGTGCGGGCCGTGCTGTCGATCCGGAGTCCGCCCATCAGGAAATGGGCGGTCGGGCGCACAGCGAGGACCGATGTGCCCGCCGCACCGAATCCCGGCCTGAGCAGACGGAGACGTTCGTACAGCGCGGGATAGCGCTCGGGTATGACGTGCGCGCAGACACCGAGATCGAGTCGGACCGTCGCGTCCGGGAATCCGCGGCCCTCCATGATCTCGCGGTAGGCACCACGCGACACCTTGTCCCGGGTGGCCCGTTCACCCAGCGGGTCGTAGCGCAGCATGAACCGCTCGGCGTCACGGTTGAGGAGGGTCGCACCGTCGAACCGTACGGCTTCCTCGACCGGCATCCCGTCGTACGTCGGTACGTCCGACGCAAGCCCGGTGGGATGGAACTGCACGTACTCCATGTCGATGGCCTCGGCGCCGGCCCGCAGGCCGAGTGCGAGGCCGTCGCACGTCTTGTCCGTGGAGGCGGCCGAGGGTGCGTACATCGAGGTGCCGCCGCCGTCCGCGAGGATCACGGAATCCGCGGCGATCTCCAGGATTTCCAGGCTCTCGACGGACAGCGCCTGGAGCCCGCGCACCTCTCCGTCGGCGTCGAGCAGAACCTCCGTGGCCCGCAGCCCCGAACGGACCTCGACCCGGCCCTCCTCGACAAGTCCCGCCAGTCGTCCACCGAGCACACGCTGGATGTGGAAGCCGAGCCGGTCCTCCAAGTGGACGGCACGCGGTGCGCCGTTGCCGCCGAACGGGCGGGTGGCGAACTGTCCGTCGCCGCCCTTCTCGAAGCGCAGCCCGAGGCCTTCCAGCCACTCCACCAGGCCGTACGCGCCCTCGCACAGCGTCCGTACGATGTCCTCGTCGCCCGCGTACGCCCCACCCGCGAGGGTGTCCTTGATATGGGCCGCGACACTGTCGTCCGGCGCGACGGCCGCGTTGAAGGCATGGGTCTTCCAGGTGCAGCCGCCGGCCGAGGCCCAGCGGTGCCGGTCATGCTCGTAGACGGCCTTCGTGACGAGTACGACGTGTGCGCCCTCGGCGGCGGCCTCGATGGCGGCGGCCAGGCCCGCGCCACCCGCGCCGACGACGATCACACGAGGGGCCCGTGACGTGCGTACGGACCTCGTCCCAGCCGTATTCACCGTCGTACGCGCTGACTTCACCGGTGCCGTCGCCCTCTCGGCCCGCGTCCTCTTCGTCCTCATCAGCCCCCCACGCTGTTCCGAAAGTCCGTCGCAAAGTCCGTCGCAAAGCCCATCGCTCAGCCCGTCGCCAAGTCCGTCGCTCGTGTCAGAGCCGGGCGCAGATCTCGTCGAGCAGTCGTCGCTCGGCCGCCTCGTCGTCGTCGACTCCGCCGAGCATGTAGCCGCCGAACTTCATGTGTCCGCGCTCCCGGCCGAGCGCGATCACACCCCGCCCGACATCGGCGATGGCGGCTTCCACGTCCGCGAGTTCGACCTCGGTGTTCTCGCGGACGTACAACTCGGTGAGGCGCCGGGCCGGAATGATCTCGCCGTGCGCGGCGCGTACTTCGGGGTGAGTGCGGAAGCTGTCCCAGTACATCCGCGAGCCCGGGATCACACCGGGTGCCGCGACCGACACCGTGGTGATGGTGTCCCGGTAGGTCTCCGCGAGGGAGAGCCAGGAGTCGACCTCTTCGTGGAGTTGTTTCCGGGTGGTACCGGGCAGACCGAGAATTCCCGAGGCATAGATCTTGTAGTCCAGTTCCTGAGCGAGTTCGAGTGCCTCGTAGACCCGGTCGGGCCCTTTGTTGATGCCCTTGGAGTCGCCCTTGAGGAGTTTGGGGTCGAAGGCCTCCAAGCCGACGTTCCACGTGCGTACGAAGCCCTGGCACAGCTTGGCCGACTGGAGGAACTCGAAGACCAGGCCGTAGGCGAGAAGGAACCGGTGCTCCCGGAGAACCGGTGAGTCGGCGCAGCGTTCGGCGAGTTCGTCGAGGTAGCCGATGTCGCCGGACCACTGCGCCCGCGAGAAACCGAGGGTGGAGTCCCCGGCGGCGTAGACATTGGCACCGAGGCCGCCGACCGCCTTTTCGAGTGCGGGAACGATCGTGTCGATCCGGGCGAATTTCGGAGTGAGCCCCTGGATCGAGCAGTGTTTGCACCGGCGTCCCGGCCGCGTGCCCCAGGTGCAGCCGGCGTCCAGGGGGAGGGTGACCATGCGTTTCAGGTCGTAGTGATGGGCGTACCAGACGTCGAACGCCTTGTCGTAGTACCGCTCCAGTTGGTCTTCGATGAGTCCGTAGTCGGGGAGCATGCGACGGTCGAGCGGATACGTGGGGGCCGGCTGATTGACGACCTGAAGGTGGTCGCGATAGGCAAGCGAAGGGACGCGTTTCAGGTCGAGTTGCCCCTGTAACGCGTACAGGAGGCCGAGCATGGTGAACGGTCCGTTGTTGCCCGTGCTGACGAAATCGACGAGCCGGTGTCCGTAATGGCCGGTGAGGATTTCGCGGTGGAGGATTCCGGCATGGTCGTTGCCGAACACGACGACCGCGTCGGGGTTCACCCGCTTGATCTCCGCGGCGACGATGAAAGCCCACAGCGCGGTGGCCGTGTAGACGGTGAACGCCGCCACGTCCGGGGGATCCGCGGCGATGGCGGCGCGTACGTCGTCCCACGGGACATGGCTCAAGTCGAGGTATTTCCAGGCGAGTTCAGGGAGGTACCGCTCCTGGTAGGTGATCATCTCGACCAGACCGGAGTGGGGGTAGACCGTCCCCTCGTTCCGGTACCGCTCCTGGCCGTCCACACCGTCCACGAGGGCACCGCCACCGGAGTGGCCGCCGCGGTGGGCGGAGGTGAGCGGCAGGGCGAAATACCAGACGGACCGGGGAGGGGAGGCGGGGCGAGGACCGGAACCTAATCGCGGACCCGAACCGGGTCCGGTAGCGCCGGGCGGAGGGAACGTCCACTGGAACCGACCATCGACGCCGACGACTTCCTCGGTCGGCTCCAAGCTCATCTCCATGACGTCTCCCACCGCTGTCGGTACCAGGAGCACCCCAGCGTCATCGCCCGCTCCGGGCCCTGTCACGCGCGGTTCCGCTGAGCGGACCGGCCTCCGGGCTCGTCCGAGTGCCTGGTCCGACTCGGCTGACGTACCGTCAATTACCCTCGTGGACCTTGGCGTTGAGCTGCCTCACGGTCACAGCACAGGCAGATCACCAGGACTGACCAAGCCGCTCCGGAAGGCGAGGACGACGAGTTGGGCGCGGTCGCGCGCGCCCAGTTTCATCATCGCCCGGTTGATGTGGGTCTTGGCGGTGAGCGGAGAGACGTAGAGCCGCTCCCCTATCTCGTCGTTGGAGAGCCCGGCGGCGACCAGGGCCATGATCTCGCGCTCCCGCTCGGTGAGGCAGTCGAGCTGGACCGGGCTGGGCAGCGGGCCCGGGTTCGGCTGGGAGAGGAAGCGGGCGATGAGGCCGCGGGTGGCCTTCGGCGACAGCAGGGCGTCGCCGCGGGCGACGACACGGATGGCCTCCTGGAGGTCGGCCGGTTCGACACTCTTGCTGAGGAACCCGCTCGCGCCGGCGTGCAGCGCGCGCAGGACGTTCTCGTCGAGTTCGAAGGTGGTGAGGATCAACACCCGTACGCCTGCGAGGTCTTCGTCGGCGGTGATGAGCCGGGTCGCCTCGATGCCGTCCAGTTCCGGCATCCGGATGTCCATCAGGATCACGTCGGCGCGGGTGCTGCCGGCGAGGTCGACCGCCTCGCGGCCGGTCGTCGCCTCGCCCACCACCTCCAGGTCAGGCGCCCCGCCGACCAGGACCCGGAAACCGGCCCGGATGAGTGTCTGGTCGTCGGCGAGCAGCACGCGGATCGTCACGTGGGGGTGTCCTGTCGGTCGGGTGCCGCGGGAAGGAAGGCGTCGACGGTGAAGCGGTCGGCGTCGCGCCCGGTGCGGACGCTCCCGCCGACCGAACTGACGCGTTCCCGCAGGCCGATGAGTCCGTGGCCGCAGCCGTCGGCGTCCGGCGCCGGGCGTCCTGCGGCGTTCTCGACCAGGATCTTGAGGCCTGCCGGAGTGTAGTCGAGCCGCAGCCTGGCCGCCGGTTCGCTGCCGTGCTTGTGGGCGTTGGTGAGGGACTCCTGGACGATGCGGTAGGCGGCGAGGTCGACCACGGAGGGCAGGGGGCGGGCCTCGCCCTCCTGCCGGTGGTCGACCCGTAGTCCGGCCGCGGCCAGTGAGTCCAGCATCGACGCCAGCCGGCTGAGGCCCGGTGGCGGTTCGGTCGTGGAGTCCGTGCCCTCGGCGTCCCGGTCCTCGGAGCGCAACACGTCCAGCACGGTGGAGAGTTCGGCCAGTACGGTGCGGGCGGCCTGCCGGACGTGGGCCAACGCCTCCTCCGCGTCGTCGGGTTGCTCACGCAGCAGGTGGGCGGCCACACCGACCTGCACGTTGATGACGGCGATGTGGTGCGCGACGACGTCGTGCAGGTCACGGGCGATCCGCAGCCGTTCCTCCACGACCCGGCGGCGGGCCTCCTCGTCGCGGCTGTGCTCGGCCTGCCGGGCGCGGATCTCGACGGCCTCCAGGTTGGCCAGCCGGATCCGGGTGGCGTCGCCGACGACGACGGCCAGCGTGCCCCACACCACGATCGCGGCGTTCTGCGGGTCCAGCCAGGTCCGGCCGGCGCCGATGACGACCGCGACGTACACGGTCACGACGGTGATGGTGCCCGTCACCGCGGCGATCCGCCGGTCGGTGCGGGAGGCGACCGTGTACGTGCAGATCACGTTCGCGGCGAGCAGCGGGCCGACGAGTGCCGCGTGCAGGTTGAACGCCGTGCTGGCCACGGTGACCGCCGCGAAGACGGGCAGCGGCCATCTGCGCCGGGCGGCGATCAGCGCGAACGCGAGCGTCCCCGCGAGGAAGTCCTCGGCGCGCAGCGGGCGTCCGGCGCGGACGGCGAGGAGGATCACGGTGACGACCAGGAGGCCGAAGGCGACGTCCACGGCCTGCGGGTGGGACGTGACACGGCCTCGGATGCGGGACAACCGGTAGTCAGCCATGGGCCGCACGGTATCGAACGCCCGTCCGCGTCCACGTCGTCCGGGCGCGGTACGGGCTCCGGCGCCGGTGTACCGCGTCCGCGGTATGCCGGATCCACCGCGTCCGGACGACGTGGACGACGGACCGTGTCACCCATCGTCTGCGCCATGACCGAACCACCTGGACCCGAGCGCCGACGCATTCTCCGCACCATGGCCGCGCTCACCGGCGCCGTGACACTCGGCACGACGGCCGGCTGCAAATCCCCGGGATCGGACGCGGCCGCCTCCGGCGCTGCCGGTGCCGAATTCGGCGGCCGTACGCTCACGTCCGCCGCCGCGTTACCGAAACCGTTCACCATCCCCCTTCCGATCCCCCCGATGAAACGGCCGTCCCGGAGCACCGCCGACACGGACTACTACGACGTCACCGCCCGGGAAGCGAGCGTGGAGATCCTGCCCGGCCTGCGCACGACGATCATGGGCTACGACGGGATCTTCCCCGGGCCGACGATCGCGGCACGGCGCGGACGCCGGACCGTGCTGCGCTACCGCAACCAGCTCGCCGTGCCGACCGTGGTCCATCTGCACGGTGGGCACACCCCGCCGGAGAGCGACGGTTTCCCGACCGACCTCGTGCTGCCCGCCAACGGCGGCGCGCGCTTCGCGGACCAGGCCGTCGGCGGTACGGCCACCACCGGCACCCGCGACTACACCTATCCGCTCGACCAGCGGGCCGCGACGCTCTGGTACCACGACCACCGGATGGGCTTCACCGGCCCCCAAGTCTGGCGCGGGCTGGCCGGGTTCCTGCTGCTGACCGACGACGAGGAGCAGGCGCTGCCGTTGCCGCGCGGCGACCGTGACGTCCCGCTGATGATCGCGGACCGCGCGTTCGACGCGCACGGCGCGTTCAACTACCCGGCGATGGACCCCGACTTGATCAGCATGGCCGGCGTCGACGCCGACCATATGGCGGGCGCGGCCGGTGACGTCGTCCTCGTGAACGGGGCGCCCTGGCCGGAGTTGGAGGTCGACGCGGCCCGCTACCGGTTCCGGGTCCTCAACGCCTCCAACGCCCGCCGCTACGAGCTCGCGCTCGACCCGGCGCCCCCGAGCGGCCCCTCGTTCACCCAAATCGGCTCGGACCAGGGCCTGTTGGCGGCGCCGCTGCGGCATACCGTCGTCCCCGTCGCACCGGCCGAACGGTTCGACGTGGTCGTCGACTTCTCCCGCTACCCGGTCGGCACCCGGGTGACCCTCACCAACAGGGCAGGCCAGGACGGCACTTCACGGGTGATGCGGTTCGTGGTCGCCCGCAGAGCGACCGACGACAGTCGCATCCCCGCCCGACTGTCCACCGTCGAGGCCCTGTCGACGACGTCGGCGACGACCCGGCCGTGGATGTTCCGCAAGGGCAAGGTCACCGACATGGGCAAGAACACGGCCGGTTGGGTCATCAACGGCCGCGAGTTCGACCCCCGGCGTATCGACGCGGCTCCCCGCCTCGGCGAGGTCGAGATCTGGCGCCTCGCCACCGACGCCTACCACCCCGTGCACATCCACCTCTCGCCGTTCCAGGTGCTCTCCCGCAACGGCGGCCCGCTCGATCCGGGCGACCACGGGTGGAAGGACACCATCGACCTCCGCCCCAAGCAGTACGCCGACATCGCGATCCGCTTCGACGACCACGCCGGCCGCTACCTCCTGCACTGCCACAACCTCGAACACGAGGACATGGCCATGATGGCGACCTTCCAGACCACCCGCTGAGGAGCAACTCGTGTCCACATGCGCGCACTTAGTCCTGCGCCACCGGTGGTGGGTGATCGCGTTCTGGCTGGTCGTCCTGCTGGCCGGCGGCACCGCGGCCGGCCATCTCCCGTCCCGGCTCTCCTCCGACTTCTCCCTCCCCGGCCAGGAGGGCTCCGAGACCCAGGCCCAACTCGCCCGCAGCTACGGCGTGTCCGCCGACCTCGGCTATCTGCCGGTCCTCACCGCACCCGCCGGACACCTGATCGACCGCGCGGACGTCACCGCCGTAGCGAACCGGATCCGCACCATCCCCGGCGTCCGCGTCCTCGACTACGGCACCACCGGCGACCCGGCCTTCCTGACCGAGGGCGGACACAGCACCTTCCTGCTGGTCTACGGTCCCCAACCGGCGGGTTTCGCCGACCCGTTGGCGGCGACGGTCGACCGTACGGTCAAGGCGGCGGCGCGGCGACACGGCCTGAGCGCCGCTGTCACCGGGTACAACCAGCTCGCGGCGGGCAGTGACAGCGGTGACGACGGCGGGCTCAGCGTGCTGGGCGAGACCCTGATCGGCGCGCTCGGCGCGCTGCTCGTGCTCGCCTTCGTGTTCGCGTCGTTCCTCGCCCTGCTGCCGCTGCTGATCGCGGGTGTGTCGATCCTGGCGACGTTCCTGGTCGTGCTCGGTCTGACCACGTTCACCGAGGTGTCCTTCGTGGTGCAGTTCCTGATCGCGCTGGTCGGGCTGGGCGTGGCGATCGACTACTCGCTGCTGGTGGTCTCCCGCTGGCGCGAGGAGCGGGCCCGCGGCCGGTCGAACGACGAGGCCGTGATCACCGCGGTGACGACCGCCGGGCACGCGGTGCTCGCGTCCGGGATCACCGTCGCGATCAGCCTGGTCGCGCTCGTCGTGGTCGACGTGCCGCTGATCCGCAGTATGGGTTTCGGCGGCATGGTGATCCCGGTGATCAGCACGCTGGTCGTCCTCACCCTGCTCCCCGCCCTGTTGAGCCTGGCCGGCCCCCGGATCGACCGGCCCAGGATCCGCAAGGAGGCGCGGGTCTCCCGGGCCTGGTCGGCCTGGGCGCGCGGTGTCGTCCGCCACCGCTGGGCCGCAGCCGCCACGGCCTGCGCCGGGCTCGCGCTGGCGATCGTCCCGGTGTTCGGCCTCCAGATCGGCCAGGCCGGGTCCGCTTCCCTCGCCCACAGCGGTGTCGCCCACGACACCCTGGCCGCACTCCGCTCCGGAGGGGTGGGCAGCGGGGTGCTGACACCGATGCCGTTGCTCGTCCGGTCGGGTCCGGAGGCGTCCGCCGTGGCGGCCGCAGTGCGGCGCGTACCCGGTGTGCGGATGGCGGTCGCGGCCCCGCCCGGACGGGACGGCGTCACCGAGGTCGTCGTCGTACCCGTCCACGAGACGGTGGACAACTCCAGTGTGGCGGTGGTGAGTTCGGTCCGCGAGGCGACGAGGAAGCTGCCCGGGTACATCGGCGTGACCGGCCGGGGCGCCGTCGTCCTCGACTACCAGCGGGCGGTCTTCGACGACTTCCCCTACGTCCTGGGCCTGATCGCGCTGGTCACCTACGTGCTGCTGGTCCGCACCTTCCGCTCCCTGCTGCTGCCGCTGAAGGCGGTGCTGCTGAACCTGGTCAGCGTGGCCGCCGTGTTCGGGATGATCACCTGGTTCTGGCAGGACGGACACGGCTCGAACGCGATGTTCGGGATCGCGGCGACCGGCGCGCTGACGTTCTGGCTGCCGGTGCTGATCTTCGCGTTCCTGTTCGGACTGTCCATGGACTACGAGGTTTTCATCCTGGCCCGGATGCGCGAGGAGTACGACCGCACCGGCTCCACCGCGTACGCCGTGGAGCACGGTCTGGGCCGCACGGGGAGGCTGGTCACGTCGGCGGCGCTGATCCTGTTCTTCGCCTTCGCCGCGCTCGCCTCCGCGCCGGGCACCGACATCAAGGTCCTCGCCACCGCGCTCGGCGCCGGCATCCTGCTGGACGCCACCGTCGTACGGGCACTGCTGGTGCCGGCGACGGTCGCGCTGCTCGGCAGGTACAACTGGTGGCTGCCCGCCGGGATCGCCGGGCTGCTGCGCGTCGAGCCGTCACCGCTGGCCCCCGACACTCAGCCGCGAGACGCGAGGTACTCCTGAACCCGCGCGAGCGGCCAGACCTCGCCGATCTTGTGCTTGATGTCGAAGAGGTTCGCCGCGTGGATGTCCGGGTCCCGGTCGCCCACCGCCTCCTCGACCACGATGGGTACGAATCCGTGCTGCATGGCGTCGAGGGCGGTGGCACGGACGCAGCCGCTGGTCGACAGTCCGCCGATGAGCAGGGTGTCGATGCCGTCGGCGGTGAGACGGTCGGCCAGTGCGGTGCCGAAGAAGGCGCTGGGGCACTGTTTCGTGACGGTGATGTCGTGCGGTGCCGGGGCCAGGCCGTCGATGAACTCACCGAAGGGGTTGCCTTCGGCGAACACCCGCAGCACGGGCACCTTGCGGAGGAAGAGTCCGCCGTCGCCGCCGTCCGCCCGCAGCAGCACCCGCGTGACGATCACCGGGATCCCGGCCCGGCGTGCGTCGGCCAGGAGGAGCCTCATCGCGTCGGCCGCCGGTTCGACCCCGGCGTAGAGCGGGCAGTCCGGGTCGACGTAGGCGCGGGCGGGGTCGACCAGGATGAGGGCCGGGGAGGTGCCGGGAGTGAGCTCCCCGTCGAAGCCGGCGCGCTCGTAGTCCTCCTGCGGGGAACCGGTCATGGCGACGTCCTTCCTGAAGTGGCGGACTCCGGTGGGGTGTTCACGGTGGCGGCCTCGGCGGTACGGGGTGCCCGCAGCGATGTGGGGAACGCCAGGCAGACGACTCCCCCGATCACGGCGATGCCCGTGAGGAGGAACCCGGTGGCGCGGAGGTTGGCGACGAAGCGGTTCAGTTCGCCGGACGCGAGCACGTTCAGGGTGTTCAGTGTCCCGTCGTAGGCGGCCTGTCGGGCCGGTTCGCTCAGTCCCGTCGTGGTGAGCGCGAGGGCGAGAGCCGTGCTGAGCAGGTAGCCCACGTTCTGTGTGGTGGAGCGCAGGCCGTTGGCCGTTCCGCGGCGGTCGGCCGGTACGCCGAGCATCAACGCGCTCGTGCTCGGCGTCATGAACAGTCCGGTGCCGGCCCCGACGAGGAAGAGGAAGGGGGCCACCACCAGGAACGGCACCGCCGTCGTCGAGAGCGTCAGGGAGAAGCCGAGCAGTCCGCACGCGGTCACCGCCATGCCGGTCGTCGTGAGCGCGCGCGGGGTGAAGCGGTCGAAGAGGGAACCGGCGGCGGCCGAGGTGATCAGGGTGCCGGCCGCGACCGGTGTCACCAGTACCCCCGCCTCCAGCGAGGTGGCGCCGCCGACCGCCTGCTCGTGCAGCGACGCCAGGAGGACTACGGCATAGCTGCCGACCGCGTTGGCGAGCACGGCCGCGAGCACCAGGGAGATCGCGCGGGTGCGCAGCAGCGCCACGTCGACCAGGGGGTGCGCGCGCCGGGTCTGGACGACGGCGAAGACCGTGAACAGCGCGAGGGTGGCGGCGCCGCAGACCCACGGCAGCCAGTCGGCGACGGTGGCCGTGGCGCCGGGGGTCAGGGTGAGGACGAGGGCGGTCAGCATCGCCGTGGACAGCAGCGCGCCCGGCAGGTCGAACGGTTCACGGGCTCGGCCGACCCGCGTTCCGCTCGCCGGAACGGCCAGGACCGATGCGCCGATCGCGACCAGCCCGATCGGTACGCAGACGACGAACAGCCCACGCCAGCCGAGCAGTTCGGTCGCCGCGCCGCCGACGACCGGCCCGGCGACCTGGGCCGTCGCGGCCACCGTGACGTTCCAGCCGAGGGCGCGGCCCAGCGTCCGGGCGGGGAACACGTCGGTCAGCAGGGCCGTGTTGTTGGTGATCACGGCGGCGGCGCCGACGCCCTGCACGACCCGGGCCGCGATCAGGAACCCCGCCGACGGGGAGAGCGCCGCGAGCCCGGTCCCGGCGGTGAAGACGACGAGCCCGGCGAGATACAGACTGCGGCGGCCGACGATGTCGGCGATGCGGCCGAAGACGAGGATCAGGGCGGTGGTGACCAGCATGTAGCCGAGCAGGATCCACTCGGCCTGCCCGGGCTCCGCCCCCAACTCCCGGGTGATCGTGGGCAGCGCGACAGCGAGACCGCTCATGTTGAGGAACACGGCCACCACCCCCACGGCGGTGGCCGCGAACACCCGCCACGGACGTCGGCCGACGGTCACGACCGCACGTCCTGCTCCTCCCGCGCGACGCTCACTCCGCCCGCGACCGCGACTTCATCAGGGGCTGGATGCGGGTGCCGAAGTTCTCCAGTCCTTCCAGGAAGTCGTCGAAGACGAGCATGATCCCCTTGGTGCCCTCGACCTCGGCGACCTCGTCGAGCAGCTTCGCGACGGTCTCGTACGAGCCGACCAGTGTGCCCATGTTGAAGTTCACCGCGCCCTCGGGCAGCACGATGGTCCGGGCGGTGGAGGTGTCGTCGGCGGTGGTGTCCGTGGCCGACTCACCCGCCATGTACGCCAGCGCGGCGTGGTCCGCGTTGTCGTGGTAGTCCTGCCACTTCGCGCGGGCGGCCTCGTCGGTCTCGTCGGCGATGATCATGAAGAGGGAGAGCGCGCCGACGTCACGGCCGGTCTCCGCCGCCGCGTCCACCAGGGTGGCCGTGGTGTCCGACAGCGCGAGCGGGGTGTTGACGCCGCTGCCCAGGATGAAGTTGTACTCGGCGTGTTCGGCGGCGAACCGGATGCCGGTGTTGCTCTGTCCCGCGGCGACGATGGAGATGTGCCCGTCGGCCGGGCGCGGGGAGAGCACGCAGTCGTCCATCTCGTAGAACTCGCCCTTGAAGTTGCTGACGCCCTCGCTCCACAGCTCCTTCATCACGGTGACGTACTCGGCGGCGCGCGCGTAGCGGTTGCCGAAGTGCTCGTCGCCGGGCCACAGGCCCATCTGGGAGTACTCGCCCGGTGCCCAGCCGGTGACGATGTTGATGCCGAAGCGGCCGGGGGCGATGGAGTCGATCGTCGTGGCCATGCGCGCGACGATCGCCGGGGGCAGCACGAGGATCGGGGTGGAGGCGTACAGCTTGATCCGCTCCGTGACGGCGGCCAGGCCCGCCATCAGCGTGAACGACTCCAGATTGTGATCCCAGAACTCGGTCTCGCCGCCGAACCCCTTGAGTTTGATCATCGACAGCGCGAAGTCGAGCCCGTGCTCCTCGGCCTTGCGCACGATGGCCTTGTTCAGCTCGAAGCTCGGCCGGTACTGCGGTGAACTCTTCGATATGAGCCAGCCGTTGTTGCCGATGGGGATGAATACACCGATGTCCATGCAGCTCCTCGTTGAGGGGTGGGCGGGGGAGGTGAGTCTGACGGGGTGACAACGCGCGGACATGATCAAGGGGTTCCATACCCGCTGACGACACCCCGTTCCCCCGGATGCCGAGTATTGTCACCCGAGCGGACAGGGGTGGGACTCCGATGCAACTCGGTCTGGAATGCTGCCTGTTGGGAGCCGTGTGCGAGAGCCGGCGGCAAAGCTGTGAGTCCTGCGCAGCACCGCGTTATGTGAGGCGGGAACGGTAAAATTTACGGTATGAACGCACGTCTGGCCCTGCTCGGCTCCGTGGACCCCGGCGTCACCGAGAGCGAGGTCTTCCGGCTGGCCCTGCAGCACGCGGTGGGTGAGCTGGGCGCGCTCGGTGGAGCGATTCATCTGCGCGGGCCGATGTCGGCGCTGCGGCTGGTCTCCTCGACCGGTCTGCCGCCCGCCCTCACCCGCCCGTGGGAGATCATCGACCAGGAGGGACCGACGGCCCCGGCCAAGGCCCTCCACCAGGGCAGCGGTGTGTGGGTGCCGGTGTCGGCCGCGCCCACGGGGCAGGTCCTGGCCTGGCCCGGCACCGGTCTGGCCGCCGTACCGGTGTCGAGCGGCCGACGCAGCATCGGCGCGCTCACGGTCCTGATGGGCGAGCAGGGCGAGCCCACCCCGTTGCAGTGGGGCTTCCTGCGGGATCTGGTCGCGTGGACCGAGGAGCGCATGCGCCAGGCGCCCCCGCCCTCCGGACCCTCCCAGACGGATCCGGGCGGCAACCGTGAGCGGCTCCGGCACGCGCTGAAGGAGGTCAGTGTCGGCTCGTGGGACTGGGACATCCAGGGCGGCGAGCTGCTCTGGGACGAGGCGGCCCTGGAGCTCTACGGCACCCGCCCCGAGGACTACACCGCCCGCGTCGAGAACTGGATGGCGTGCGTCCACCCCGACGACCTGCCGCCGACGCTGGACGCCGTGGACCGGGCGATCCGCGAGCACGGCGTGTTCGAGGCCGAGTACCGGGTGCGACGCCTGGACGGCACGTACGGCTGGACGCAGGCGCGCGGCAGGGCGACCTACGACGAGCAGGGCGAGCCCCTGCGGATGATCGGCGTGGGCTGGGAGAGCAACGAGTCCCGGTCCGCCCGGGACGCGCTCAGCCGGGCCCTGCGCCACATGAGCGACGGTTTCCTCGCGGTGGACGAGGAGTGGCGGATCACCTTCGGCAACCTGGAGGCGGAGCGCATTCTGGGCCTCTCGGAGGAGGAGCTGTTCGGGCGCCTCCTGTGGGGGCTGCCCACGGCACGGAACGTCCCCGGCCTGGAGGATCGCTGCCGGAAGGCCGCCGCCGAGGAGACGCCCGTCGGCTTCGACGCCCAGTTGGGGGACGCGGGCCGCCGCTATCACCTGCGGCTGGTCCCGGGTCCCGACGGCGTCACCCTCTACCTCACCGACGTCACGGAGAAGCGGCAGCACGAGGAGGAGCGCCGGGCCTCCGAGCTGGCGGTGGCCCGACGCGCGGTGCGGATGGGCGAGTTGACGGCCGCCCTCGCCAAGGCGACGACCTCGCAGGACGTGGTGGCCGCGGTCGCCCGCCGGGTGCTGCCGCCGTTCGCCGCCGCCGGACTCCTGGTGCAGGCCGTCGAGGGCGACCGGCTGTACACCGTGGGCGCGGACGGCTACCCGGACGACTTCCTGACCACCGTCGACGGCCGCGCCCGGACCCCCGGCGAGCCGTCCTGGGACGTGATCGCGTCCGGTCAGCCCTTGTTCCTGTCCTCGGTCGAGGAGTACACGGCCCACTACCCCGAGCTGGCGGGCAGACCGGCCCGGGCCGAGAAGCAGGCCTGGGCGTTCCTGCCGCTGACCGCGTCGGGGAACACCTTCGGCGTCTGCGTCGTCGCCTTCGAACGCGCCCGTCGGCTCACCGACGAGGAACGCACGCTGCTGTCCACGATCAGCGCCCTCGTCGCCCAGGCCCTGGAGCGGGCCCGGCTCTACGACGCCGAGCACACCCGGTCCCGCGAACTCCAGCGGAGCCTGCTCCCCCGGGCCCTGCCCGAGCTGCCGGCGTGCACCGCGGCCGCCCGCTACCTGCCCGCGGGGCAGGGCATGGACGTGGGCGGCGACTGGTACGACATCATCCCGCTCTCCGGCGGCCAGGTGGCCCTCGTGGTGGGCGACGTGATGGGCCACGGCCTCCCCGAGGCGGCGACGATGGGCCGCCTGCGCACCGCGCTGCACACGCTCGCCGACCTGGAGCTGCCACCGGACGAGATCATGAGCCACCTGAACGAACTCGTCGCCGGCATGGGCGAGGAGTCGTACGTGACGTGTCTGTACGCGCTCTACGACTCGACGACCCAGATCTGTTCCATCGCGGGGGCCGGGCATCCGCCGCCCGCGGTGGTGTACCCGGACGGCACCGTGCACTTCCCGCAGCTGTCGGCCGACCCGCCCCTTGGCGCGGCGGAACCGCCGTTCGAGACGGTCGAGTTGAAGGTGCCGGAGGGAAGTCTGCTGGTGCTGTACACCGACGGTCTGGTGGAGTCGTCGAAGCGCGAGATGGACGAGGGCATGGCGGACCTGGCCCGTCTCCTGAGTACGGCGCACAGGACCGAGTCCGGTGAGGAGGCGGACCTGGAGCAGCTCTGCGACATCCTCACGTCGGGCCTGCTCCCCGTCGAGCAGTCGACGGCCGACGACGCCGCCCTCCTCGTCGCCCGGCTGCACGCCCTCACCAGCGACAACATCGCCTCCTGGCCGCTGCCCGAGGACCCGCGGGCGGCCGGTCAGGCCCGCCGTCACGTCCGGGAGCAGTTGCGCACCTGGGGCCTGGAGGAGCTGGCCCCGACCACGGAACTCCTGGCCAGCGAGCTGGTCGGCAACGTCGTACGCCATGCCAAGGGCCCGGTCAGTCTGCGTCTGCTGCACGGCGCCGAGCTGATCTGCGAGGTCTTCGACGGCAGCCTGACGATGCCCCGGATCCGCCGCGCCACGGAGACGGACGAGGGCGGTCGCGGACTGCAACTGGTCACCGCCCTCACCCAACGGTGGGGCACGCGCTATACGCCGACGGGGAAATGCATCTGGACGGAGCAGGCGCTGAGCGCGCCCGGCGGTCGGCAGGAACTCCCTGACGACGCCTTGGAGTTGATGTTCCCGAACGTGGAGGACTTCACCGGGGACCTCGACGCGCTGCCTTTCGGGGACGAGGACTGACGGTCCGAGTCGGGCATTACGACGCCGTGGCGGCGAGGCCGGGTCAGGCCGCGTCGTCCGCGCTGGAGAAGATGAACCCCGCGTACTCGTAGTCCGCGATCGCCACGGCCATCTCGCGCAGGCGGGACCACCCGGCCCCGTTCGGGGAGGAGTGCGTCGGACGGGATTTGCCGTTCTCCATCAGGTTCGTCCATTCCTCCTCCGCCGCGAGTTCCACCTCGACGACGTCGTGGCCGTGATCGCGCGCGTACACGAGTGCGCCGGTGACGAGATCGACCTGGTCTCCCGCGCATTGCGGGTTGTCCCGGAGAATGGTGTAACGACCGCCGGGAAAGAAGAAATTGGGGAATCCCGCAGTCATCACTCCGAGGTAGGTGCGGGGGCCGTCCGCCCAATAGCCCCCCAGTTTGAGCCCTTCCCGGCCCCGGACCCCCATCCGTTTCAACGCATCGTCGTCGAGATCGGATTCGGCTGCCCGAACAGTGTCGAAACCGACGACGTCGGTTCGTTCCGCCGCCTCGGGATCCTTGACCAGTCGGCGGGCATTCGGGCGTGACGCCTTCCGCCCTTTCATCATGTCGACCACGGCATTGCGTTCATGCCCGCCCTGCGGGAATTCATTCCGCGGCGCGGTATATCGCGTGCCGCTCAAGCCCGTTTCGATCAGTGCGACGCGCATACAGATGAAGTCACGCGTTCTCCTCGTCGGCGGCGACAGGACACCGGTGGTGGCCACGAGGAAACGAGCGCGGTACTCGACCGCGTCGGTGGTCGTCACCACCCAGGTCCCAGAAGGGTCGTCGTACACCGCCGACCGCACTGCGGCGCCGAACCGCATTCCACGGCGTACGCCGGAGCGGTCGACGACATGGTTCAGATGGTCCAGGCAGCGCCCGATCTCGGGGAGCCCGGGCACCTCGTCGGAGCGCGCCTGTTCTTCCCACCATTTCCCCGGGAAAGAGCGGCCCCCATCGACGCGTACCCCTTCGGACGCCGCTTGGAAAGAGCGTTTCCACGACCAGATTCCGCCGACTCCGTGGCCGGCCTCCAACAACAGCGCGGAGAATCCCTCTTCGCGAACGCGGCAGAGCTGGTAGATACCTGTGGCGCCGGCTCCGATCACCAGCACGTCCACCTCGTTCGGCGCGAACGCGATCCCCGCTCGATCATGTACGGCGTCTGGATGTTCTTCGCCCGAGGCGTTCGTCAATTCACTCAAGAGCCCCTCCAGATGTCGAGCAATCTCCCGCTCCGGCGCGGGACTTCGGAGGTTGTACCGATCGGTCAGCGAATCAATCGCCGTCACGGTAACGGACGCGGATACGGCGGGGCAATGCTCCGAACACAACACACCGTCGGTGGAGCACTCACACCCGACGGACGTACCGCGATCGCGGTAGACCGAGCCGACCGGAACCCGGCTCGGGTTCAGGGGCGGTCGAGGTCGGAGAGAGGCAGCGGATCCGGGGCGGCGGACTCTCGCACGGCAAGGTACTCCGCCATGCGGTCCTCGATGTCGTCGAACTGCCGCCCCGGGCTGCCCAGTCCGCGGAAGAAGGCGGTGCAGTACTCGCTCGACAGGTACCGCGCGTTCCACGCGCCGTCAACCTTCACCCACTGGTAGGTGTGGTTGTGCAGGTTGAGGAACTGCAGCGTGGCCAGCCTCGGGTCGAGCTTGCGGAACGAACCGTCGTCCATCGCGGCGACGAGCAACTCCTGGACGATGTCCTCGAATTCACGGCGCTGGTCCAGCAGCCGGGCGAGGTTGGCGCCGCGCAGGTTCCGGTAGTCGTGCTCGTAGACCCGGACATGATCGAGTCGGGCCAGGATGTTCTCCAGCAAGGTCTGCGACAGCATGCGCAGCCGCAGCACCGGATCGACGTCCTCCAGGTCGGCGATCCGGTGGGCGGAGGCCAGCATGGGCCCCATCACCCGGTCCTGGATCTCGACCAGCAGGTTCTCCTTCGAGCCCATGTAGTAGTACAGGGCGCCCCTGCCGAGACCGACCACGTCCCCGACCTCGGCGATGCCGGTGGCGGCGTAGCCCTTGCGCGCGAACAGCGCGGCCGCCTTGTCGATGATCTGCTGACGCCTGATCTCGAAGTCCGGCCCGTGCCCTGGTGATCTTGGCATGGTGAGATTTTAGGCCTTCCGGGGATCAGGGCGGGTGGTGGGGATCTTGGAGTCCTCGGAATCGGCCCGCCGTCCCCCTGCGGGATCGAGAGCGCCGCGCTGCCGCCGATCAGCGATTGGTGCGGCCGAGGTCCACGGGGAGCTGGATTCCGGTGATGTGGCGTGCCTCGTCCGAGGCGATCCAGGCGACGGCCGCCGCGATGTCCTCGGGCCGGCTGACACCGTCGGGCAGGACGCCCTGGTAGAAGGCGCCCAGCTCCGGATCGCTCTCGATCAACGCGCGGATTCCGGGGACGAGTTGGGTGGCCACACCGTGCGGGTGCACGGAGTTGACCCTGATCCGGTACGGACCGAGTTCGTTGGCCAGCGTCTTGGCCAGTCCGGTGACTCCGTGTTTGGCCGCCACATAGTCGGCGAGCAAGGGAAGTCCCCGGAGGCCGGCCACCGAGCTGGTGAAGACGATCGCTCCCCCGGTGGCCTGCTCGATCATGAGCGGGACGGCCGCCTTCACGGTGTGGAAGGCGCCGGTCAGATTGATGTCGATCGTCGCCTGCCAGTGCTCCAGGTCGATCTCCCAGGCACGGCCCGCGGTCGTCATGCCGGCGTTCGCCACCACCACGTCCAGACGCCCCAGTTCGGCGACGCTCTCCTCCAACGCCGCCTGTACGGCGGGGAAGTCGCGTACGTCGGCCTTGTGGGTGCGGACCCGCCGGCCGAGTTTCTCGACGAGGCGTGCGGTCTCGGCGAGGTCCTCGGGGGTGGCGCCTGGGTAGCTGGTGGTGGGCAGGTTCTCGCAGATGTCGAGCGCGATGATGTCGGCGCCCTCCGCGGCGAAGCGCACCGCCTCGGCGCGGCCCTGTCCGCGGGCCGCGCCGGTGATGAAGACGACCTTGTCCTGGAAACGGCGGGCGGTCGGCGTGCCCGGTACGGGTGCCTCGGGGGCGGTGCCGGTCATCGTGCGCTCCTCGTGTCGTCCACCGGTTCGGCGATGCCGTTCGGCATGTACGGGGACGCGGTCCACGTCTCCGGATTCGCCCCCCAGATCTCCTGGGAGAGCCGCGGGTCCATCTGCGCGACCTCCCAGGGGTGGACGCCGACGACACCGCAGACCCAGTCGGCGGCACCGTCGTAACGGGAGACGGCCATGACCGCCTCCGCGAAGTCCCGGGGGTGCGCGGCGTAGCCGCCGAACTTCGTGTCCTGCAACAGGCGCAGCACACCGGCCGAGCGCAGCAGACCGACGGTCTCGTCGCTCAGCCTGCCCAACTCCTCGTTCCCGGAAGCCAGTTCCGCCAGCTTCGGACCGTACTCCCCGACTCGCCGGACAACCTCATGGCCATGCCGCCCGCCTTCCGCCCCCTGGTCCGTCACGCGTTCACCGTCCGGTCTCGGACACGACGGCCGAGGCGACGTGTCCGCTGAGCGGAACAGAGGTGATCAACCGCCGTGGGCGGGGCCGCTGACGGCGGGAGGTGACCATCAGCTTGCGGGCGATCTCGGCGGCGATCCACCTGACCTGGAACCTCAACTCGTCGACCCGGACGCGCTCTTGGGGGCCGCACACCGAGATCGCGGCGACCGGCTGGTCCAGCACGAGGATCGGCGCGGCGACACAGGCGACGGAGGCCGCGGCCTCCCCCGTCTCGGTCGCGTATCCGGTGCTGCGGATCCTGGCCAGGGCCGTCTCCAGCGCCTGCGGGGTGGTGATGCTCACGGCCGTACGCCGGGACAGGCCGCTCCAGAGGTACTCGTCCACGACGTCCTTGGCCGAGTACGCGAGAAGCGCCTTGCCCAGTGCGGTGCAGTGCGCCGGGAGGCGGCCTCCGACCCTGGACGGAAGGGTGCTCGCGAACGAGCCGCCGACCCGCTCCAGGTAGACGACGTCCTGCTGGTCGAGCACCGCCATGTGGACCACATGCCCGGTGGCCACGTGCAGTTCCTGGAGCAGGGGCCTGGCGGCCTCGCCCATCCGGGTCCGGTGCGGGACCAGACTGCCGATCTCGAACATGCGCAGTCCGAGTCGGTACTCGTTGTCGTACCTGCTGAGCAGGCGGGCGTTGACCAGCTGCTGGAGTATCCGGTGGACGGAGGAGCGCGGCAGCCCGCTGCACGCGCTGATCTGCCCCAGGTTGAGCGGTCCCGCGGACCGCTCGAAGACACCGAGGATCACGACGACCCTGTCGACCATGCTGGACGGAGATTCGGACACTGTGACCTCCTGAGCATCCCTGGGCGGCCGGCCGTCTCGTGCCGGTCGTCCAACGGGTCCCTCGTCGGAGAGGACTTCATCGGCTCTGCATCACGAAGCAGGAACGGAGTTGACGGCCCGTCAGGCCATGGAGGCGACGCCGTTGACCCGGATGCCCCGCGGCCCCAGTTCCACGGCGAACGTGCGGGTCAGCGCCTCAGCGCCCTTCTTCGCCGCGGCGTAGGAGCCCGTGCCCGCGGTGGCGAAGTCGATGATGGTGGAGAGGGTGTTGACGATGCTCGACCCGGGCGCCATCACGCGGGCCGCGGCCTGGCTGCCGTAGAGGACGCTCTTGAGGTTGGCCGCGAGGACGCGGTCGAATTCCTCGGGCGGGAGCTCCGCGAGGGGGCGGCGGATCATGAGGCCGGCGTTGTTGACGAGGATGTCGAGGCGGCCGAGGCCGGAGACCGTCCCGTCGACCAGTACGTTCACGGCGGCCGGATCGGACACGTCGACCTGGCGGGCCAGCGCCTCACCGTCCTGTTCCTTGATGGCCGACACGGTTGTCTCGGCGGCCACTTCGTCGAGATCCGCTACGACGACCCGGGCGCCGGCGGCGGCCAGTACGGAGGCGCTCGCCCGCCCGATGCCGCTCCCGCCGCCGGTGACGATCGCTACCCTGCCGTCCAGTCGGAACACGTTCGCCGGATTCATCTCGCTCCTCTCCCGCCGCGAACGGCGGTGCTGCACAGGTGCGTTCACCGGTGTGCCGGGCTCTGCCGTCGGGGTCATCGGACACCGGCCGCCGTACGCCGCGTACTCAGCCCCAGTCCGGCGGCGACGTGAGCTGTCACCCCGTCGGCGAGAGCGCGGTGGCCCTCGTCGCCCGGATGGATTCCGTCGACGAGCTGCCCGGCGGGCACCAGGTCCAGTCCCGGTACGAGAGTGATCCGGGGGTCCCCGGTGTCGGCGGCGAAGGCGCGCACCGCCGATTCAAGCGCCTGCCGCAGATCGGTCAGGCGGGCCCCGAACCGGTTCGGGGTGTCCTCCGCGTCGGGACGCACGATGGGGCTCACGACCGTGACGGGTGCGTCGGGGAGTCCTTGGCGTACGGCGGTGAGGAACAGCCGCGTCGTCTCGGCGATCTGGTTGGCGCCGGCCGGCAGGGACGACCAGGCGTTGGTGCCCCAGGCCACCGTCACGGCCGCCGCGCCCGAGCCGACCACGACGTCGGCGACGGGGAGTTCACCGCGCGCCGCTCCGGCGAAGCCGAGGTTGACCAGGTCGAGGCCGAGGTGGTCGGCGACCAGGGAGGGCCAGGTGAGTCCGGGCTTCGAGACCGACCAGCCCTGGGTGATGGAGTCGCCGTACACGAACCACAGCGGGCCCTGCGGGGCGGGCTCCAGACAGGCGTCGGCGGCGAGGCCGTCGATCACGGTCCCGAACGCCTCGGGGAGGAAGACGCGCACGGTCCGCGCCGGATCGCGGTCGGGCAACTCGATGTGTACGGTGCCCGGGCCCCGGAACGGCACGGGGACCGTGGTGGCCGGACTTCCCGGTACGTGGACGACGAGTGCCTCGGGCAGGGTGGGGGCGGGCACGGTCGTCCGCGCCCCCGTCCGTACCGTGAGCGCGATCGTCGACACGGCACCGGTGAAGGCGAGATGCAGTCCGGCCGGCACGCGGGCGGCCCGCACGGTGTCCGCCGTCAGTTTCTGGCAGGCGGACAGGGGAAGGCGCGAGCCGCCGGCCGACCACGACAGGTCCGGCAGGGTGCCTCGGAGGAAGCGCTCGGGCTGCACCCGGATCATTCGGGGATCACCTCTTCAATCGACAGCGGAGGCCGAACCGCGCGTCGGCGCGGTCGCGTTGAGCCCCCGTCTCGGCGCCCCGACTCGCACCGGGGCCCATGGACGCGTCGCCTCGACTCATCTAAATTACCTAACTGATTTGACTATGTTAGCGAGCCTGTTTCGTCTGGCGTCAAGGAAGCGTCGCGACCTTTCCGGACACACCACCCGGACGGCGCCTCGACCGTGAGGAAGAAACGACGATGGGCATCACCGAACTCACCCCCGACTAACGGGGGTTGCTCGATCTGGCGGGCCGGCACGTCCTCGTCCTCGGCGGCGGACAGGGCATCGGTCGCCAGACGTGCCTGGCCGCCGCGGTTGTCGGCGCGCGGGTGTCCGTGGTGGACCCGGACGCCGTCCGCGCCAAGGCGGTGGCCGAGGAGATCGACGGCCTGGCGGTCACCGGCGACGCGACGAACCGCGCGGAGGTGGAGCGCGTGATCGAGGAGGCCGTCGAGCGCTTCGGCCCGGTGCACGAGCTCGCGGACATCATCGGTATCTCGGACTGGGGCCCGCTCAGCGAGATCACGGACGAACTCTGGGACCGGGGCCTCGACCTGAACCTGCGTCACGCCCTCCTCGCGCTGCAGATCGGCGCACGAGCCATGACCGAGGGCGGCTCGATGGTCTTCGTCGGCTCCATCTCGGGCCTGCGGTCCTCCCCCAACCACGCCGTGTACGGCGCCACCAAGGCCGGTCTCGGCAACCGGGTCGCCACCGCCGCGCTCGAACTCGGCCCCGACACCGGCGCCGATGACCGCCACGCGGAAGCCTTCGAGGATGGCCGGCTCGGCGTCCGTCCACTGCGCCAGTCGGGGGTGGTCGTCGAACGCGGCGAGGTCGCGTCGGTAGGACCAACTCCGGTCGGAGAGTTCTTCGTTGCGGAACGACTCGTACATACGGCGCGGTTCGGGGTCGGTCGGCTTGACCTCGGTGAAGTCGGCGGGCTTGCTGGTGAGGAACTCCGTCGCCCGGGCCCGGAGGGTCGCCACGGCTTCGTCGGCCACGACGGCCTGCATGAGCGCGCCGCCGTACATCGGGACGGTTTTCAGCGGTAGTTCGAGCAGGGACTCGTCTCCGGTGGCCTGATAGAGCGCGAGCCTCAGCGCGTTCAGGTCGGCGTCGTCCAGTGCCCGGTCGATGAACGCCTTGTCTGGATTCAAGGTCATTGAGTCAACTCATTCCACTCATGTACTTGGTTCACGATGCATCCGGTCCGTCGTGGAGCCATCGGTGGAGTCACCGCCCGCGACGCGTCATCCGGCGACGGGAACCGGCAACTCCCGCTCCCCCAGGGCCTCGCGCTCCTCGGACCTGACCGCGCGCAGCAGCAGCACGATCATCGCGATCTTCCAGACGACGAACACGACGGACGGCACCACGACGGTGAACACGCCGTCCCAGGCGAACGGTCCGTCGGTCGCCACATAGACGAAGACGCCGGGGAAGAAGGCGATCGCGAGCACGAAGTTCAACCAGGCGAACCAGCGCGGGAACACCGGCTCGGGCCGGCGGTCCAGGAGTGCCGAGAGGCCGATCACCGCGACGTTGACCACGAAGATGACGGCGACGCCCACGTACGTCAACCAGAACTGGTCGCTGAGCAGTTGCATCAACGCCGGGTCGCGGTGGGGCCGGCAGGCGGCGGTGGCCAGCACGGCCAGCACGGCCAGCGGGTAGACCCAGCCCGTCGGGGCGACGACGGCCGTCGTCAGCTGGATCATCGACAGCAGGCCCTAGCCGCCCTCGATACGACGGATCTGGAGGCTGGTGACGACCGCGAACGCGTAGAAGAACGGGGCGAACACGCCGATGATGACCGCGGCCCACAGGATGCCGGTGCGGTGATCGGTCAGGAAGTCGGCGACCTGTTGGGGAGTGGCCGTCGGCGAGATGGGTGGGGTCAGTTTGCCGACGACCGAGAACGCGAACGTGTTGGCGATCAGCACCACCACACCGCACCAGACCGACATGCGGTAGAGCTTGAACTTCACCTTTTCGTCCATGGGGATCTCTCTTGCTCCGTGAACCGTGGTCCGTCGCGCGCCGGGAAGCCTCCGCCGTCCGGGAGGCACCGGTCGGTCCGTCAGGATGCCGACCGGGTGGGTCCGGTCGGGGACGAGGGCGCGGCTGCGAACCGTGCCGACAGGCACGACGCCTTCTCGGCCGGACGCTGTACGAGGACGTTAGGGCGCGGAAATCGGGGTTCGACCGCCGATTCCGCTGACCGGAACACATGTCGGGAAAGGCCCGGGCCACGATTCATCGGGCGTAGGGACGGGTTCAGGAGCGCGTGCGGACAGCGTCTCTCAGAGGAAGAGGTCGACGACGGTCTTGTTGTGGAGGCCGTCCCCCAGCAGGTAGGTGCCCGCCACCTTCATGTGATTGCGCCAGTGCCGCTCGGCGCCCTCGGCGTCCCGGGCCTCGACCAGCGCCACGAGCCGCTTGTAGGCCTTGGCGGCACGCTGGAAGCGCTCGGGCGACTCCGTCCTGTCGAAGTTCCGCGCTACGCGCATCTCAAGGTGGGTCGCCACGATCGCCTGGAGTACGGCACCCTGGACCGCCAGCGTCTTGTTGCCCGAGCGCTGCATGACCAGTTCGTGGAACCGGTAGGTGAGTCGCGTCCAAAGGACCACGTCAGGAACGTCGTTGTCCTTCGACTCCACCGCGGATTCCAGTTGCGCGGCGACCGCGGTCAGATCCGCGATGTCCTGCTTCGTGCGGCGCTTGGCGAGCAGCCGGGCGCAGGCCGGCTCCGCCACCGTCCGGGCCTCGTAGACGTCCTCGACCGTCGTCCCCTGCATCTGCAGGAGCAGCCCCACATGGCGGGCCGCCACCGAGAAGTCCGGTGCCACGACCAGAGCGCCGTCCCGGCTGCCGTGGCGGACGTTGATGAGCATCTCGGCCTCGAGAATGCGGAAGGCCTCGCGCAGCGTGGGCCGTGAGACGCCGAACTGCTCCATGAGCTGGTTCTCCGGCAGGAGGGTCTCACCGGGGGTCAACTCGCCGAGGACGATCCGGCGGCGCAGTTGCGCGGCGATCAACTCGGCCGCCTTGGGTGCGCGGACGGTCTGACCGACTTGCGACCCGGGAGTTGCGCTCATGGCAATGAGTGTACTTGATGAGACATCCGGTCACGGGCCCGTTTGCCGATCACTCACGTCAATCAGTGTACTGATTTACCTGACCCCTGCTAAGGTCGACGGGCGTCGGACACGACCGCGGCTCCCGACCCGGGCCGCGGCGGACGAGAGGCGGAAAACCGTGCTGAGCGTTGCCGAGTTCGACGTCCTGGCGGAGCAGGTCAGCAACTGGAAACGCTGGGGCGCCGACGACCAGTTGGGCACTCTCAACCTCATCACTCCGGACGTGGTCAGGAGGGGAACGGCCGCGGTGCTCACCGGGGAGAGCTTCTCGCCGGCGATGTCACTGTCGCTGAACGGCCCCCAGAACGGCACGGGCGTCCCCGGGCGCATCAACCCGGTCCGCACCATGCTCGCGGTCAACACCCCGATGTCCGACGCCCCGGACGCCTGCGCGTACAGCGACGACATCGTGGTGACGCCCACTCAGGCGGCCACGCACTGGGACGCGTTGTCGCACCGCAGCCACCGCGGCGTCATGTACAACGGCGTTCCGGCGGACGCGGTCGACGCCTCCGGCGCCACCCGGCTCGGTATCGAGACGGCCGGCACCATCGTGTCGCGCGGCATCCTGCTCGACGTGGCCCGGCACCTGGGCGTCGACCGCCTGCCCGGACGGTTCGGGGTAACGCGCGCCGTCCTGGAGGCCGTTGAGGAATCTCAGGGGGTGCGCGTAGAGGAAGGGGACATCGTTCTCGTCCGGACCGGACAGGTCTCGTACTTCCTGGCGGGAGACGTCCCGGGCTACCGCCGGCCCGTGCCCGCCCTCGACTACGACGCGCCGCTCTTCTTCCACGAGCGGCGGGCGGCGGCCGCGATCGACAACATGCCGATGGAGCTGCTGCCGTCGAACGTCGAGGACCTGATGCTGCCGGTACACGTCCTGTGCCTGGTGATGATGGAGATGATCCAGGGGCAGAACTGGATCCTCGAAGACCTCGCGTCGGCGTGCGCGAAGGATCGCCGCTACACCTTCCTGCTCAACTTCCTGCTCAACGCGACACCCGAGCGTTTCCTGCGCAGCACCGGCGGTCTCGTGAATCCCGTCGCCGTCCGCTGAGGGCCGTACGAAGAGAAGGGACTGACACATGCGGGAAGAGGAAACCGTCCGAGGAACCGTCCCGGTGAACGGGAGCCACGGTGAATCCCCCGGCCGTCTCACGAGAACGTCGGAGTTGCGCGCACTCGGACTCCGGACGATGGCTTCGGTCGTCAACACCTCCCTGTCCGAGGACGCCGACCTGCGTGACGACGGTGTGGGCGGGGACCTGGTCGAGATCGGCCTGGTCAGCGTCTGGGCCGAGCTCTGGGCCCGGGAGGGCTTGGCGCGCAGGGACCGCAGTCTGGTCACCCTGGGGATCCTCATCGCGCTGGGCGCCGAGGACGAACTCGGCAGCCATGTCCGGATCGGGCTGAACAACGGGCTGACGGAGGACGAGATCTCCGAAGTCCTGTACCACGCCGCCGGATACGCGGGCTTCCCCCGCGCGATGGCCGCACGGAAGGCCGCCCGGAAGGCGCTGGCCCCCGACCCCGGACCCGGCGACGGGTGACGCCCTGACAGAGCCGTAGCGACAGCCTCACATGGAGTCCTGAATGACGTCACTGAACGGGAGAAACGCGGTCGTCACCGGTGGCGGCCGGGGCATCGGGCGGGCGATCGCCCTCGTGCTCGCCGCCCAGGGTGCGACGGTCGCCGTGTGGGACCTGGACGGCACGAACGCGCACGAGACGGCCGACGCGATCGGCGAGGCGCGCGGAAAGGCGGTCGCGGTCGTCGGCGACGCGGCCGACGCCACGGCCGTGGCCGCCGCCGTGGACCGCACGCACGCGGAGTTCGGTCCGGTCACGATCCTGGTCAACAACGCCGGGATCACCAACTACGTGCCGTTCCCGGATCTCACCGAGGAGACCTGGGACCGGATGATCCGGATCAACCTCAAGGGTCCTTTCCTGGTCACACGGGCCCTCGTGCCAGACATGCTGACGGCGGGACACGGGCGCATCGTCAACATCTCGTCCTCGTCCGCCCAGACCGGCGGTCCCGCGGTGTCCCACTACGCGGCGTCGAAGGGCGGGGTGATCGGCCTGACTAAGGCCCTCGCCAGCGAGTTCGCCGACACCGGGATCACCGTCAACAACGTGGCACCGAGCCTCATCGACACCCCCCTGCTCCGCGAGGGCTTCGACCCCGACGCACTGGGCGCGACCATGCCCATGAAGCGGGCCGGCCGACCCGACGAGATCGCCTACCTGGCGTCGGACGAGGCCGGCTACGTCACGGGCCAGACCCTCAGCGTCAACGGCGGCCGCTACTTCGTCTGAGCGGCCACGGGCAAGGCCACGACCAGGGCAACGAACCACGCCACAGACAAGGGACGACCATGACAGAGACCGTGCCGGACACCGCACCGACGCAGGAGTTGCCGGACTTCCCGGCACCCAGGTCGGGCGCCTGCCCCTTCGCTCCCCCGCCCGACCTTCTCAAGCTCCACGACACCGACAAGTCCGTGTTACGGGTGCGGAGTTGGGACGGCACCACCCCGTGGCTGGTCCTCACCCACGCCGCCCAGCGCGCGATCCTCGCCGACCCGCGGATGAGCGCGAACATCGGTGCGCCGGGATACCCGCACACCACCGCGGCCATGAAGGCGCACGCGGGCGAGATGCAGCCGTCGATCAACAACACCGACGGTGCCGAACACGTCCGCTGGCGGCGGATGTTGACCAGTTCCTTCACCCGCCACCGGATGCGCAGGCTCCAGCCGGCGATCCAGCAGATCACCGACGACCTCATCGACCGGATGCTGGACGGCCCCAACCCCACCGAGCTGAACGAGGCCCTCTCGCTGCCCCTGCCCTCGCTGATGATCTGCGAGCTGCTCGGAGTGCCGTACGAGGACCACGCGTTCTTCCAGAAGCACGCCGGTGTCACCAACGCGGTGAACAGGACCCCGGAAGAGAACGCGGCCACGGCGGGCGCCCTGCGCTCGTACATCGCCCGGCTCATCGAGGCCAAGATGGACGACCCGGACGAGGACGTGCTCTCCGACCTGGGGGCGCGGATCAAGGCCGGTGAACTCTCGCTGGAGGAAGCCGCGCCGCTGGGGCACATCCTGCTCGTCGCGGGCCACGACACGAGCGCCAACATGATCACGCTGGGGACGGCGCTCCTGCTCCAGCACCCCGACCAGCTCGCGGCGCTGCGCGAGAACTCCGGCGACCCCGACTACGTGGCGAAGGCCGTCGAGGAACTGCTGCGCTATCTGACCCTCCCCCACCTGCTGGCCCGCCGGGCGGTCGTCGAGGACCTCGACTTCGAGGGCGTGACGATCCGCGCGGGCGAGGGCGTCATCGCCAGTCTGCCGGCGGCGAACTGGGACCCCGAGGCGTTCCCCGACCCCGGCGCACTGGCCCTGGACCGCAGCGCGTCGCACCATCTCGCGTTCGGCTGGGGCCCCCACCAGTGCGTCGGACAGCAGCTGGCCCGCATCGAACTCCAGGTGGTCTTCGGCACGTTGTTCCGCCGCATCCCCACCCTGCGCCTGGCGGCCGGTCTCGAAGACCTGTCGTTCAAGGAGGACTCGCAGGCCTACGGCATCTACGAACTCCCCGTCGCCTGGTGACCGCCGATCCCGCACGGCACGTACGACAGACCCGAGAAAAGGGAGGCCCGTCATGACCGACGGCGGCTTTCGCATGACCCGCCTGTACCACCCCAGCCATCATGTGACCGATCTCCGGGAGGCGGAGGCGTGGTTCGAGCGCGTCTTCGGACGACCGAGCCGGCCGATGGCCGAGATGCTGCGCGGCGCACCCGCGAGCGAGGGCTATCCGACCGACTACTCGACGTTCACACCGATCCAGGACGTCCTCTTCGACACGATCGACCCGAAGCGCTACGTCCTCGACGGCGTCCAGCGCTACCCCTCGGTCGACCAGCCGCACCTGAAGGGGTTCGGCTGGTACGTCGACGGGATCGGCGACGCCTATCGCGCGCTGAGGGCACTTGGCATCGGCATGGTCGGTCAACTCGACCAGATCGCCGAGGGAGACGACCCCCCGACCGCGCCCAACTCCCCGATGCCGATCTTCTTCACGGTGCCCGAGGACGCGGGCCTGCGCTACGAGTTCCTCCCCCAGATCCCGTTCCCGCTGGACCACCGGCTCGCCCCGGACTGGGAGTTGCCGCCGGTGTCCGACGACGATCCGCTCGGCATCGAGCGCTGCTCGCACCACACCGTGCTGACCGACCGCGTCGACCGTGCCCTGCGGCTGATGGTCGACGGCCTGGGCGGGACGGTCGTCCACACGGGACGCAACGACGTGCTGGGCACGCAGAGCACCTACGTCCACCTGTCCGACGCGGTCTTCGAGTACGCGGTGCCCGACGAGGGCACGGCGGCACACGCCGACTGGGCCGCCGGGGCGCCCAACGACACGTACCACTCGATCACTTGGAAGGTCGCCGACCTCGACCGGGTCGCCCGTCATCTCGAAGCGCAGGGCGTGGGAGTGCGGACGCGGACGGACGACACGCTCGTGACCGACGCCGCCACCGCGCTCGGCATTCCCTGGGGTTTCACCACCCGGCTGACGGCCGGCGACCCGCGCAGGGGGTGAGTGAAGTGGCGGTCCCTACAGGGGACTTGCGCCGGATGGATGTGGATCTGGTGGTGATCGGTGCCGGGGTCACCGGTATCCATCAGCTCCAACGGGCCCTCGACACAGGGCTGTCCGCGCTGCTGCTGGAGGCCGGTACCGGGGTCGGCGGGGTGTGGCACTGGAACCGCTATCCGGGCGCACGCCTCGACTCGGAGAGCTACACCTACGGCTATCTGTTCTCGAAGGAGCTGTTCGAGGGCTGGGAGTGGCGCGAGCGGTTCGCCGGGCAGCCGGAGAACGAACGCTACTTCAACTACGCCGTCGACGCGCTGGGCCTGCGTGACCGCATCCGGTTCGGGGCGCGGGTCAACTCCGCTCTGTACGACGAGACTTCGGCCACCTGGCTGGTGCGGGCCGACGACGGCACCGAGGTGCGGGCGCGGTTCGTGGTCGCGGCCACCGGTGTGCTGTCGGTGCCGGTCTTGCCCGACGTGCCCGGCCGCGAGGACTTCGCGGGCGTGGCCCATCACACCGGCCTGTGGCCCGACACCCCGGTCGACTTCGCGGGCAAGCGGGTCGCGGTGGTCGGCACCGGTTCGAGCGGCGTCCAGGTGATCCCCTCCATCGTCGAGGACGTCGCCTCCCTGACGGTTTATCAGCGGTCGCCGAACTGGTGCACCCCGCTCAACAACGAGCCGATCAGCGCCGACCAGCAGGCTCAACTGGCGTCCGGCTTCGAGGAGTTGCGCGACACCCTGCACGCTTCGGCGAGCGGGTTCCTGCACGAGCCCCGCGATCGTACGGCCTTCCAGGACTCCAAGGACGAACGCTGGGCGGTCCATGAGCGGATGTGGAACAGCCCGGGCTTCGCCAAGGTGATCAGTCACTACGCCGACATGCTCACGGACAAGGCGGCCAACGACGACTGGTGCCTGTTCATGGCCGAGCGGATCCGCGAGCTCGTCAAGGATCCGGCGACGGCCGAGAGGCTCATCCCCACCGACCACGGCTGGGCCGGGAAACGCCCGCCGTTCGTGACCGGCTACTCCGAGACGTACAACGATCCGAGGGTGAGCCTCGTCGACCTCCGGGAGAACCCGTTCGTCCGGGTGACGCAGAGCGGGATCGAAACGACCGACGGGCTGCGGGAGTTCGACGTCATCGTCTGGGCGTCGGGGTTCGACTTCGGCACCGGCGCGCTGAACCGGATGGGCGTGCGCGGTCGCGGCGGGCTGGCCCTGGAGGACTACTGGGCCGACGGGCCGCGCACGTTCCTGGGGCTCATGAGTCACGGCTTCCCGAACTTCTTCTTTCCCGGCGGCCCGCACGGCGCGGCCGGCAACAACCCGCGCTACGCCGAGGACCAGGTCGACTTCATCGCCGACGCGATCGTCTATCTGCGTGAGCACGGCCATCGGGCGATCGAGGTTCCCGCCGACACGGAGGCGGGCTGGAACGCCATGGTCGAGGAACTCGCCGTGTATTCGCCCTTCGGCGAGCACAGCTATTTCTACGGTTCCAACATCGCCGGAAAGCCCCGGCGGTTCCTGCTGAATCCCGGCGGACGCCCGAAGTTGCGCGAGTTCATGGGCGAGGTTCTCCAGTCGAAGTACTCGCGCTTCCTTTCCTGAACTGGACCGGAACCGGACCGGAAAGAAGGCATGGTTATGCCACAACACCTATTCGACGACCGCGTCGCGGTGGTCACCGGCGCGGGACGCGGAATCGGGCGGGCCTACGCCCTGCTGCTCGGCGAGTTGGGCGCGAAGGTCGTCGTGAACGACCTGGGCGGCTCGATGGAGGGCTTCGGCTCCGACACCGGTCCGGCCGAGTCCGTCGCCGCGGAGATCAACGACGCGGGCGGTACGGCGATCGCCGACACGAGCGACATCTCGACGGCCGAGGGCGGCCGAGGGGCCGTAGCAGCCGCTGTCGAGGCATTCGGGCGGATCGACGTCGTCGTCAACAACGCGGGAAACGTACGGTTCGCCGGTCTGCCGGACATCGACGCGGCGAACATCGAGAGCCATCTCGCGGTCCACGTCCTCGGCGCCTTCCACACCACCCGCGCCGCCTGGCCGTACATGCTGGAACGGAACTACGGCCGGGTCGTCCTCACCGGTTCGATCGGCATGTTCGGGCTTCCGGACAACCTCGGTTACGCCACCGCCAAGGCGGCCGTGATCGGGATGGCCCGCAGCATGACGGCGTCGGCCGGCGGCCACGACATCAAGGTCAACGTCATCGCCCCCAACGCGATGACGAGGATGGGCGGCGGCCCCTCCGAGGGCATGGACGCGCTGCGGGAACAGGGCCACTCGGGCGGCAACGCGATGGATCCCGCGCTGGTGGCGCCCATGGTGGCGTATCTCGCCCACGAGGTGTGCGACGTGAGCGGTGAGGTGTTCCTCGCCGGAGGCGGACGCTTCGCGCATCTCTTCGTCGGCGTGACCGAGGGCTGGCTGCCCGCCGATCCGCTCAAGGTCACGGTCGAGGACATCGCCGGGAATCTGGACCGGATCAAGGACCACTCCGGCTATCACGTGCCCGGCGATCTCATGGAATGCGTCGGCCGTTACATGGCACATCGGCAAGGAGAAGAGGGACAAGCGTGAGCGCAGAGAAGGTCTGGCCTCATCACGAACTCGGCAAGAAGCTCAACAACTGGGGTCGCTGGGGGGACGACGACGAGATCGGCACCCTGAACTTCGTGACCCCACAGAAGCGGATCGAGGCGGCTCGACTGGTCCGCACCGGCAAGGCGTTCGACCTGGGCATGGCGTTCGACAGCGACGGGCCTTTCAAGTCAGGAGGGTTCCGCAACAACCCGATCCACGTCATGACGCTGCTTCCGTCCGACACGGCGTTCGCGCAGGACGGTCTGATCTCCGCCGACGACATGATCGTCACCGGTCTCCAGGCCGCCACCCAGTGGGACGGTCTCGCGCACGCGGGCTACGGCGGGGCCTTCTACAACAACGTGCCGGCCGCCGCGGTCAACAACTTCCAGGGCGCCAGCCGCAATTCGTTCCACAAGGCCGTCGACCGGCTGATCTCCCGGGGCGTGCTGCTCGACATCGCGCGGCTGAAGGGCGTGGACCGGCTGGAGGACTCGTACGAGATAACGGAGGCCGACCTGCTGGCCGCCGAGGAACGCCAGGGCGTGCGCGTCGAGTCCGGTGACATCGTGCTGTTGCGCACGGGCTCCTACCAGTGGTTCCTGGAGGGCGACCGCGAGCACTTCCTCGGCAACGCTCCCGGGCCCTGTCTCGACACCTGCAACTGGCTGTACGAGCGCGAGGTCGCGGCGCTCGCGATGGACAACCACTCGGGCGAGGTGTGGCCGAGTCCCGTCAAGGGCGCGACGATCCCGTTCCACCAGGTGGTGATCCGGGACATGGGCCTCACCCTCGGCGAGATGTTCAACTTCGAGGAACTGGCGGCCGACTGCGAGGAGGACGGCGTGTGGGAGACCCTGTTCTGCGCGCCAGGGCTGAAGGTGACGGGTTCCGTCGGCTCCCCCATCACTCCGATCGCCCTCAAGTAGGCGCGGCCGTGCCGGAGTTCGCCGAGGTGAACGCGGGCGTGCGGGCGACGATCGGCGCGCACGCCCAGGCGCAGGACGAGGGCCGCACCGCGGACATGGTCGCGCTGTATGTGCCGGACGCCGTGGTCGAGATACCCGGCTTCGCCGCACTGGTGGGTGCCGACGCCATCCGGGAGGCGTTCTCGCAGCCGGGGTGGCGACCCGATCCGAGCAGGCCCCAACGCCACATGGTCGGCAACACGCTCCTGACGGAGTGGGACGACCGTACGGCGAAGGCGACCAGCGATGTGGTGCTGCTCGTCCACGACGGTTCCGCGTGGTCGGTCGCCGTCGTGGCGCGTTATCACGACACGTTCGAGGAGTCGGCGGGGCCGTGGCTGCTGCGGCGCCGGGTGGACGAGTACGTGGGCGATCCGCCCTGACCCCGGGGGGCATGGCAGCAGGTCGGCGCGATCCCGTTCCCGGTGGTCGCGCCGACCTCGCCGTGCCTAGCGTGCGCGTACCGCGTAGGTCAGGTGCGTCACGCGCGACGACGGCTCCGAACGGACGGGCTCCAGCGCGACCTTGGACGCGTCCACGCCGTCGAACAGGCGGGTGCCGGCACCGAACAGCACGGGCGACAGCGTGATCGAGAACTCGTCGACCAGGCCGGCGTTCAGGTACTCCAGGATCGTCGCGCCGCCGCCTGCGATACGGATGTCGCGGTCGCCGGCGGCCACGCGGGCCTGGTCGAGGGCGGTCTCGATGCCGTCGTTCACGAAGTGGAACGTGGTGCCGCCGGGCCGCTCCCACGGATCACGCTTGGTGTGCGTCACGACGAAGACCGGGGTGTGGAAGGGCGCGTCCTCCGGCCATGACCGCTCGCCGAGGTCGAACATGCGCCTGCCCATGACGCTCGCGCCGGTGCGCTCGAACGTCTTTTGCGCCATGTCGTTGTCGAGGCCCTCCTCGCCGCCCTCGCCCAGCTTCAGGTTCTCCCGGAAGAACCGCAGCGGGAACACCCACTGCTGCAACTCCGTCCACTGCGCCATCCAGCGCCGGACGTCCGGGTCGTCCTGCCTGTCGGGCGAGAAGAGCTCGTCCTGGGCGGGCACGGGCTCGGGTGCGACGAAGCCGTCCAGCGACATCGACACGCTGAAGAACACCTTTCCGGCCATCAGCTCTCCTCCTCCTTCTTCTGCTCCGTGAGACCGGCGACGTAGGCCGCCAGTCCGCTCAGGGTCTGCTGGCCGCCCTCGATCGCGTGGTACTTCTCGACCGCCTCGTCGCGCAGTTCCTTGGTGGGGAACACCGTGCGCATCTCGATCCGGGTCGCCGCGCCGTCCGGCGTGAACGTGAGGACCGACCGGAAGGCGTTCGGGTCGTCGCGGGACTCGCCGTGCAGCAGTGCGATCCGCTCGGGCGGGGCGATGTCGGTCCAGGAGATCCACTCCTGGTAGTCGGTCCCGTCCGGTCCGTGCATCACGAAGTCCCACACCCCGCCGGCGCTGAACTCGAAGGACCGCGTGGTGGTGGTGAACCCCTCCGGACCCCACCATCGCGACAGGTGCCGGACCTCGGTGAAGGCCTCGAAGACCAGCTCCCGTGGGGCGTCGATGACACGGGAGATCACGATCTCCCGGTCGGCCGTCGCCGGCTCCGCCCCCGTTTCCCGCCTTGCCGCTGCCATGGGTCATTCCTCCTGACGTGCCTGTTTGAGGTCCTGCACGTAGGTGTCCAGCCGGTCGAAGCTCTCGTTCCAGAACCGCTCGAATCCGCCGGCCCACTCGTGGACCGGGCGCAGCCCGCGGGCGTCCAGGCCGTACAGGCGCTGCTTGCCCGCCTTGCGGTCGCGCACCAGCCCGACCTCCCGGAGGACCCTCAAGTGCTTGGACGCCCCGGGTTGGCTCATCCCCAGCTCCCGGGCCAACTCGGTCACCGGCCGCTCACCTGTCCGCAGCAGTACCAGGATCTCCCGGCGCTGCGGTTCCGCGATCGCGTTGAACACGTCCGACGTCGTCGCTGCTCGTGCCATGCAGTCATCGTATGCCCATATCGGCATGCGTCAAGCCGGGAGCGAGTCGGAGGGCAGCCCGAGCGTCGACAATCTCAGAGCTGCACGACGATCATCTTCGTCGCGGTGAAACCGTCGAGGGCCTCGACGCCCTTCTCCCGGCCGTAGCCGGACTTGCGGAACCCGCCGAACGGCAGTTCCACGCCGCCGCCCGCGCCGTAGGTGTTCACATAGACCTGGCCGGCCTCCACTTCGGCGGCGACCCGGTGGGCGCGGCTGAGGTCGTTGGTCCAGACGGCGCCGAGGAGGGCGTATTCGGTGCCGTTCGCGAGGGCGACGGCCTCCTCCTCGGTCGAGAAGCGCATCGTGGTGAGGACGGGGCCGAAGATCTCCTCCTGGGCGATCGGTGCCGCCGGGTCGACCCCGTCGATCAGGGTCGGCATGAAGTAGGCGCCGTCGGCCAGGCCTTGGGGCTCGGCGGCCGAGCCGCCGAAGACGATCTCGCCGGTGCCGGCCGACCGTACATAGCCGCGTACCCGGTCCTGCTGTGTGCGGGAGACGAGCGGGCCGAGGTCGGGGTCGTCGAGGCCTCGCCCGATCGTCACCTCGGCGAAGTGCCCCGCGATGCGCTCCACCAGCTCGGCGTGCACGCTCTCGTGGACAAGTACCCGTGACCCCGCCGAGCAGGTCTGTCCGGCGTTCTGGAGGATCGCGGCCGCCGCGACCCGGGCGGCCTTCTCGACGTCGGCGTCGGCGAACACCAAGTGGGCGGATTTTCCGCCGAGTTCGAGCGTCACCGGTGACACCCGCTCGGCGGCGGCCGTGGCGACGAGTGCGCCGACCCGGGTGGAGCCGACGAAGCCCAGATGGTCGATGCCGGGATGGGCGGCGAGCGCGGCACCGGCCTCGGCGCCGAGGCCGGTCACGACGTTGAACACCCCCCGCGGCAGGCCCGCTTGGACGGCGAGTTCGGCTACGGCGACCGCCGTGCGCGGGGTCTCGTCGGCGGGCTTCACGACGGCGCAGTTGCCGGCGGCGAGGGCCGGTGCGACGCCACGGGCGAGAAGTTGCAGGGGGTAGTTCCAGGCGAGGATGTGGCCGGTGACGCCGTGGGGTTCGCGGCGCGTGTACACGTGGAGGTCGGGGCGCAGGGGCAGGCTCAGGCCGTAGTACGAGTCGATGGCGCGGCCGTAGAAACGGAAGTAACGGGCGCACACCCGGGCGTCGTTGCGGGCCTGGGACAGTGGCTTGCCGGAGTCCTCGCTCTCCAGGCGGGCGAGCTCCTCCGTCCGGCTCTCGATCAGGTCGGCCAACCGGCAGAGCAGGTCGGCGCGTTGCTCCGGTGTCGTGGTGCGCCACGCCCGCTGTGCCGCGCGTGCCGCGGTGACCGCCCGGTCGATCTGCTCGGGGGTTCCTCTGGACACCTCGCCGAGGGAGCGTCCGGTCGAGGGGTCGATGTTCTCGTAGACCTCGGGTGTCCCGACCGACACCCCGTCGATGAAGGACTCGGTGACGTGCTTCAAGTCCCCTTCGCTCACATCGAGTTGACTCATTGGGGTCTCCCGTTCCAGTACCGGTGTTCCGGATCGCTTCGGGCTTCAGATCACGCCCTGCTCGGACAGTTCCCGGCGCCGGTCGGCGTCGAGGCCGAGGAGTCCGCCGTAGATCTCGTCGTTGTGTTCGCCGAGAGCGGGGCCGAGGTGGCTGATGGCTCCCTGGGTGGCCGAGAAGCGGGGTACCGGTGCCTGGACGCGCATCGCGCCGAGCTGCGGGTCCGGGACCGACCGGTAGACGTCTCGGGCCACCATCTGCGGGTCGGCGAGGAGTTGGGCGGCGTGGTAGACGGGGGCGGCGGCGACGTCGGCCGCCTCGAAGACGGCCATCGCGTCGTCCAGGGTGTGGGCGCCGATCCAGTCGGCCATGATCGCGTCTATCTCGGCGGCGTGGCGCAGGCGTTGCTGTGCCTCGGCGAACCGTGGGTCCTCGGTCAGTTCGGGGCGCCCGACCGCCTGGAGGGCGCGCTTGGCGATCGTGGGGGCGCTGCCGGACATGGCGAGCCAGTGGCCGTCCTTGGTGAGGTAGACGTTGCGCGGTGCGCTGATGTCCCAGCGGTTTCCCGTGCGGTTGGGGACGCTGCCGAGTTGGTCGTAGGTCAGGACCGACTGTTCCAGCAGCCGGGCCAGCGGGTCGATCAGGTTGATGTCGACGAGTTGACCGTCGGCTCCGTGCACGTCGCGGTGGTAGAGAGCCATCATCACCGCGTAGGTGGCGGTGAGTCCCGCGACGCCGTCGGCGAGCATGAAGGAGGGGAGGGTCGGCGGGCCGTCCGGGCTGCCGGTGAGGTGGGCGAATCCGCTCATCGCCTCGCCGAGGGTGCCGAAGCCGGGGCGGTCGGACTTCGGGCCGCCCGCTCCGTACCCGGTGACGTGGACCATCACCAGGCGGGGATTCTCGGCGGCGAGACTCGGGTAGTCCAGGCGCCACTTCCGCAGGGTCGACGGGCGCAGGTTCAGTACGACGACGTCCGCCTGCCGGGCGAGCCGGCGCAGCAGGTCCCGTCCGGTCTCGTGGCGCAGGTTCAGGGTGACGCTCTTCTTGTTGCGGCCCACGCTCTTCCACATCAGGCCGACGCCGTCCTTCTGGGCGCCCCACTGCCTCAACGGGTCACCGCCGTCGGGCTGTTCGACCTTGATGACGTCCGCGCCGTGCTCGCCGAGCCAGGTGGCGATCAGTGGTCCGGCGGCGAGGGTGGCGGCGTCGAGGACGCGGAGTCCGGCCAGTGGTCCGTCACTCATGGTGCGTTGCCTGCCTTTCTGTTGGTCGTCGTCCAGTGGTGCTCCGGGCGAGTTCCGCGTGCGGCACCTCCGAGGGTCGGCGCGTGCGGGCCGGGGTGAAGTCACCGGCGGCGGACCCGAGTTGCCGCATCGTCGCGCCCATGGGACGGACCGCCACGCTAGTGCGGCTCGCGTGCTCGCCCCGGGTGCGTTCCCGCTCAGCGGGCACGGGACATGACGCGCACCGGGGACCTTCCTATGTTGATCGGGAGCGCCTCGGCGCTTCTTGTGTCGATCAAGGGACGCCCAGGCCTGCCGGGTGACGCGTCGTCAACCCGCCCTGGGCGTACGCCATATGACGAGGAGCGAAGCATGCGGACCGACTCGGCGCCGACCACCGCGATCACCCGGCTCGCGGCGAAGCAGGAGATCACGGAGGTGCTGTACCGGTACTGCCGTGGCCTCGACCGTATGGACCGCGCGCTCGCCGACACCGTCTGGCATCCCGACGGCACGGCCGACTACGGCCCTTCCTACCGGGGATCCGCGGCGGGTTTCCTCGACTTCGTCTGGCCTTATCACGACCAACTCGCCGCGCATTCGCACCTGGTGTCCAACGCGCTCGTCGAGGTCGACGAGGCGGCGGAGACCGCGGCCAGCGAGTCCTACGTCTCGGTGTGGCTGCGGACGCGCCCGGTCAACGGTCTCGTCACGGACCTGTTCCATCGGGGCCGGTATGTCGACCGCTGGTCGCGGCGGGCGGGCGTATGGGCCATCGACCACCGGGCCTATGTCGGTGACCTCTACCGCGAGGTGGCGCACCTGCCCGAAGCCGTCGAGGCGCCCTCGGGACGTCGGGACGGCACCGACCCCTCGTACGAGGTGTTCCGCTGACCCGACACGGCACCGGCCTCGGATCACCGCCCCTCGCCTCCCTGTTCACGAAAGGCCCCGATGACCACGTCACGCGGTGACCAGTTGACCCTGGTCGCGTTCCTCCAGGCGTCCAACGTGTCCGTGTACTCCGGCTCCTGGCGCTATCCCAGCGCCGCCGCGGACTTCCTGGACCTGCGCTACTACCAGCGGATCGCGCGCGTGCTGGAGGAGGGCATGTTCGACCTGATGTTCTTCGACGACCGGCTGGCGATGCCGACGATCTACGGCAACTCGCCCGCCGACGCGGTCCGTTACGGTGCGCGCCCCGTCAAGCTCGACCTGAGCACGGTGCTGGGTGCAGTCGCGGGCGTCACCGAACACATCGGTCTGGGCGCGACGTACTCGACGACCTACTACCAACCCTTCCATGTGGCGCGGACGTTCGCGACGCTCGACCACCTCAGCGGCGGTCGGGCCGCGTGGAACGTCGTGACCTCGGTGAACGACGCCGAGGCCCAGAACTTCGGCCTGGACGAGCACCTCGAGCACGACAAGCGGTACGACCGGGCCGAGGAGTTCGTCGAGGTCGTCTCGAAGCTCTGGGACTCGTGGGAGGACGACGCCATCGTCGGCGACCGTACGGCCGGGATCTTCGCCGACCCCGACAAGGTCCACGAACTCGACCACCGGGGTGAGTACTTCAGCGTGCGCGGGCCGCTGACCGTGCCGCGCACCCCGCAGGGGCGGCCGGTGATCATCCAGGCCGGGCAGTCGGGCCGGGGCCGGCTGTTCGCGGCCAAATGGGCCGACCTGATCTTCACCGCCGACCCGAGCCAGGAGATCGCGCGCGAGCACTACCAGGAGCAGAAGGACCTGATCGCCGAGGCCGGACGGGACGCGGACGCCGTACGTCTGCTGCCCATGGTCTACACGATCGCCGGCGAGACGGAGGCGATCGCCCGGGAGAAGGAGGCGCTGTTCCTCGACGAACTCGTGCATCCCATGGCCTCGTTGACCCTGCTGTCCGAGGTGACCAACCACGACTTCGCGGGCCACTCGCTCGACGACGTCGTCACGGACGAGCTCATCGACTCGGTCTCCGGGATCCGCGGGCTGGTCCAGGGGGTACGGCGGCATCTGGGCGACCGTCAACTGACCCTGCGCGTGCTGGCGAACCACCGGGCCACGCTGCTCCAGGGCCCGCGTTTCGTGGGCACCGGGCCGCAGATCGCCGCGCAGATGCGGCAGTGGTTCGAGTCGCGCTCCTGCGACGGTTTCGTCCTGGCCGCCACCCATTTCCCCGGTGCCTTCGAGGACTTCGTGCGGCTGGTGGTGCCCGAACTCCGTCGGCTGGGGCTCGTCCGCAGCGAGTACACGGGCAGCACCTTGCGGGAGAACCTCTCCCTGGACCGCCCGGCGAACCTGTTCACCGAGGAAGAGGCCACGACACGATGACCGTCCCTCCCCTGCGCCGCTCGGAGCTGGCCACCCCCGCCTCCAACGACCACATGTTCGCCAAGGCCGCCGCCTCGGACGCCGACCTGGTCTTCCTCGACCTGGAGGACGCGGTGGCCCCCGCGCTGCGCGAACAGTCCCGGGGCAAGGCCGTACAGGCGTTGAACGAGTACGACTGGGGCACCACCGTCCGTGCCGTGCGGATCAACGGGATCGACACGAAGTGGGCCCACGGCGACATCATCGAGGTGGTCGAGGGGGCCCGGGAGAACCTGGACACGATCATCGTCCCGAAGGTCACGGCCGCGCGGGACGTGTGGTGGGTCGACGTGCTGCTGAACCAGTTGGAGGAACGGCTGGATCTGCCCAAGCGGATCCGGCTGGAGGTCCTCATTGAGGACGTGGCCGGCGTCGCGCACGCCGAGGAGATCGCGACCGCGAGCAACCGGCTGGACGCCGTCATCTTCGGCGCGGGCGATCTCTCGGTGTCGCAGGGCGCCCGGGTGGACACCAACTTCCGTCCACGGGAGCCCTATCCGGGCGACTTCTGGTACTTCGCGCGGATGCAGGTGCTGACCGCGGCGCGCATCGCGGGCATCGCGGCCATCGACGCCCCCTATCCCGACTTCCGGGACCCGGCCGGCTACGAGGAGGACGCGCGCTCGGCGGCCTCCCTGGGGTTCGACGGCAAGTGGGCCATCCATCCCTCGCAGATCGAGATCGCGAACCACGTCTTCCGCGCGAGCGACGACGAACTCCGACGGGCCCGGCGCGTCCTGGAGGCGTATCGCGCCGCCGAGGCCCAGGGCCTGGGCGCGACCAGCGTCGACGGTCAACTCGTCGACGCCGCCCACGTGAAGCTCGCGGAGAACGTCCTCGCCCAGCACGCGGCGGTCACGGGCTCAGGCCGAGAGAGTCCGCAGCGGTAGTTCGACGATCGCGTACGCGAGGAGCGCGCAGGGCACCGCTGCCGCCAGGGTGAGCGCGCGCTCCCGGTGTGTGCGGGCCAGCAGCAGGGGGAGCAGGACGAACACCGTGCCGCAGGCCCAGGCCTGCGGCATGTAGTGCAGGACCCGGGCGTACATCGCCCCCTCCATCCCGAAGAGTCCGGCGAACGCGGCCAGTCCCGCGATACGGCTCCACGCGCGCGTGCCGTGTCGCCACGCGTGGGCCGCGACCCCGAACAGCGGTCCCGCCACGCAGGCCATGCCGAGCCAGACGAGCGGGAAGTACAGTGAGCCCATGCCGTCGCGCCCGAACTCGGCATAGCCGTAGTACCCGACGACGAGCCCAACTTCCGCGCACAGTCCCGCTGTTACGGCCCGGAGTGCCGTACCCCGCTCGGCGAGCAGTGCTCCGGCGACGAACGCGGCGGCCGACCAGACGGCACCGGAGTTGGCGAGCTGGTTCCAGGCCCCCGGGAGCCATCCCTGGGCGAGGTTGGTGAGCACGCCGAGCAGCAGCCCGCCGACTGCCGCCGTCGTCAGGGCGGCCCCCGCACCGGGACTCCCGACCTCTTCCGCCAGGTCGTCCGGGATCGCCGTCGCCGCCATGCCACCCTCCACGGTCACGCTCGCTTCCGACGCACCGCGTGTGCGCCGCGACGGACTATACACACCACGTATACGTGCGGTGTATAGCCGTCCGGTGAAGCGCATCGCGGAACGCTCAGGGGCGAGTCTCGGCGGCCTGGACCCGTAGCCGTTCCCGCAGTTCGTACTTGCGGACCTTGCCCGAGGGGGCGAGCGGCAGTTCCGTCACGACCTCGACGCGCTCCGGTGTCTTCTGCGGGGCGACCCGGTGCCGGGCGAACAGTTCGCGGACCTCCTCGATGTCCAGCGTGCCGCCGTCGAGGACGACGAACGCGGCCACGCGCTCGCCGTAGCGCGGGTCCGGCTCGGCGACGACGGCGGCGTGGCGCACCCGGGGATGGGTGGCGAGGATGTCCTCGACCTCCTTGGAGGCGATGTTCTCGCCGCCCCGGATGATGATGTCCTTGATGCGGTCGGTGATGGTCAAATACCCCTCCGCGTCGAGCCGTCCGACGTCGCCGGTGCGGAACCAGCCGCCGGGCACGAACGCCGACGCGTCGTGGACGGGGTCGCGGTAGCCGACGAACTGGCTCGGGCCGCGGGTCAGGACCTCGCCCTCCTCCCCCGCCGGCAGCTCACGCAGCTCCTCGTCCACGATCCGTACCTCGTCGCCGAAGCGCACCACGCCGTCGGTCAACGACCGCTTCGACGCGGGGGCGTCCAGCGGGGAGGTCGCGCAGCGCGGATGCTCGGTGCTGCCGTAGGCGCGAGCCACGACGATGCCGGCGGCGTCGGCCCTGGCGACCAGCGCGGGCGGTACGTTGGCGCCGCCGACCTGGACGAAACGCAGGCTGGAGATGTCCCGGCCGTGCTTCTCGGCCGCCGTGAGGATCGCCTCGACGTGCAGCGGGGTGCCGCTGGTGATGGTGCAGCGGAACTCCTCGACGAGTTCCACGGCGTGGGCGTCGTGCCAGCGGTCCATGTGCACGGTGTCCGTGCCGCCGGTGATTCCGCAGCACGCGGCGAGCAGGCCCGCGACATGGCCGGAGGGCCAGGGGATAAGCCGGGTGTCGCCCGGTGCCGTCTCGTTCATCAGGTCGCCCTTGCGCAGTTCGCGCAGCAGCGAGTTGTGGGTGTGCTGCACGCCCTTGGGCACGCCGGTCGTCCCCGAGGTGTAGATCACCGCGCACACGTCGTCGGCCCGTACGCCTTCGGGTGGTCGTATCTCCCCCTCCCCCGCGAGGAGTTGGGCCCAGGGAACAGTGTCCGGCGCGGGCCGCTCGCCGGTCATCACGACGTGCTTGAGGGCGGGTCCCGGATCGAGGCGGGCCAGGCGGGCGGTGAAGTCGATGGAGCGCCAACTGTCGGGCAGGATCAGCACCTTGGCGCCGGCGTCGCGCAGGATGGCGCCGACCTCGGCCGAGTCGTAGATGTGGGTGATGGGCAGCACGACGGCGCCGACCAGCCAGGCGCCGAAGTACGACACCACGAGTTCCTGCCGGTTGGGGATCTGTACGGCGACCACGTCACCGGGCTTCACTCCCCTTCGGCGCAGTCCGGCCGCCGCGCGCCGGCCGAGGGCGAGCATGTCGGTCAGGGCGAGCGTGGTGCGCGTCGCCTCCGAGGCGAACACGAACCGCGTCATCGGGAAGCGCGTGCCCGCGTCCTCCAGGGTCTCGGCCATGGTGCGCGAGGAGTGGTGGCCCTCCTGGTACCAGCGGTCCCGCAGCGCCGCGAGGTCGTGCTGTCGCTGTTCTGGTGTCACGGGGGTCACTCCTGGATCCGGATCGCGAGTGCGGGGCACACGGCCGCCGCGGTACGGACGTCGTCGGCCACCTCCGGCGGTGGGTGCTCGGTCAGCAGGACGACGACGCCGTCCTCGTCGCGCTGGTCGAACACGTCCGCCGCCGCGGCGACGCACTGCCCGGCGGCGACGCACTTGTCCTCGTCGACGACGACCTTCATGAAGCCCTCCCAAATGGCTTGGCGTACGGACCCGGGCCGCGCCTCCCCGGCGGGGAGACACGGCCCGGATCACGCTGACTCAGTGGTAGCGGGACAGGGGAACCCGGGCGACCATGCCGTCCACGGCACCGCCCTCACGCGCGTCGGACCAGGTGACGTAGGCGTACTTGCCGTGGATGAGGATCCGCGACCACTCGTCACCACCGCTGCCGAGGAAGGTGTACGGCTCGCTCGTCCGGTTGACCTTCACGGTGCGGGGGAAGGTCTTGCCGCCGTCGAAGGAGACGGTGGAGTAGGTGTCGACGAGCCCGCCCGCCACATGTCGCCACATGATGCCCAGCGTTCCCCCGGGACCGAAGTCGATCCAGGGCTTGGACGCGCCCGGTGCCGCGACCACGGCCGGACCGGTCCAGGTGCGGCCCGCGTTGTTCGTGACGTACACCTCCACGTTGTCGCCCCGGGGCAGCAGCAGCGCGAACCGGTTGGTCCTGGTGGGGTCGGCGGTGACCCAGGGGATCGGGTCCGACGCCAGCACTCTGGTGTCCGGCACGAGGTCGCCCGAGGGCGGTGCGACCTGGACTCCGTGGCTGTCGGTGACGGGGTACGCGGTACGCGGTGAAAGTCAGCGGTCCGCCGTGATGGGTTGGTCGATGGGCGGCGGCGGCACGCTGGAGAGCGCCGCGAACACGCCCTCGCTCAAGGCGGCCATCGCCCTGACCCCCTGGGACATCACCAATCCCGCCGGCCAGATCACGGTACCCACCATGATCTTCGGCGCCGACGGCGACAACGTCGCCCCCGTCTCCGCCTTCGCCCTGCCCGCCTACAACGCGCTGACGAACGCCCACGACAAGGCGTTCGTCGAGCTCAGGAACGCCGACCACTTCACCTTCGCCAGCCCCAACACGACCGTCGCCGAGTACAGCATCGCCTGGCTCAAACGCTTCGTCGACAACGACACCCGCTACGACCAGTTCCTCTGCCCGACCCCGAGCGACCCCAACACCGTCGCCTTCCTGAACACCTGCCCGCTGTAACCCCGACGAGAGTGCGGCGGGCACGGGCGCTCACCGGCGCCCGTGCCTGCCGCGACGTCGCACCGTCTCCGATTCCGATGACACTCCTGATCCACTGACGAGGCGATGCCGCGATACCGGTCCGACCCGATGCGACTCCGACCTGCTTGTTCCACTGGAGGGCGAGGCCATCGGAGTTGCCTGACTCGGCGACTTCGCTGAGCGCTTCCAGGAAGATTGCCCGTCCGATGGGCCCTGCGGACTGGGGCGACCTCTCCGCTCGGCGCGTGCGGTGAGGCGTCCGGCCGGTCCCGCTACTTCACGCCATTGCCGTCGGAGTGCCGTGCCCTGCTCGGAGTTGGACGGGTCACGATCCTGGAGGCGGAAGGTACGCGGCGCTCGGCGCCAGGTCGCGGCCGACCCTGCGATCCCGACTTGGCGCCACCGGGTTCCACTCCGTGCCCCCGGAGTCGAGACGGCGACTGCGTCAGCGGATAGCGCGCAGCGGCCCGGTGCAAGGACACGCCGGCGAAAGCGAGCATCTGGCCCCAGCCCGGGGGCAGTTGCGACTGAGAGACGCTCATCTCCAGCGGCAGACGCGAAGGCCGGCTGCGCCATCGGCCCGATGATCGCGAAGAAGGTGCGCCAAGGGCCCGCCCCGTCGAGGCGGGCGATTGTCCCGTTGCGGGCGTCCGTTCAGTCGTGGCGGGGCCCTCCGGCCGCGATCTCGCCGGAGCCCCGCTCGATCAGCCGGGTCGGAACGGTGACGATGCGGGTGGGTGACTGGTCGCCGTCCAGTCTGCGGAAGAGCATCTCGGCGGCTGTCCTGCCCAGTTGCTCGACGTCCTGGGCGATGACGGAGATCCCGGGGCTGAGCAGGTCGGCCAGGGGGAAGTCGTCGAAGCCCACGTGGGCGACGGTGTCCTGCAGGCCGAGTGCGCGCAGCGCGCGCAGCGCCCCGATGGTGACCAGGTTCTGGCTGGTGAACAGCGCGGTGGGCGGGTTCGGCAGCGCGAGGAGTTGTTCGGTCGCGCTGATGGCGGACTCCTCGCTGGCCCCTGTGTGCCGGACGATCTCGTCGGCGTACTCGATGTGCTCGACTTCCAGGGCGTGCCGGTAACCGGCGAAGCGCTGGGCGGCGGTGGGGATGGTCGCGCGGTCGCCGAGGTAGGCGATGCGACGATGGCCGGCCCTCAACAGGTGGTTGACGGCGGCGAGGGCGCCCTGCCGGCTGTCGGAGAGGACGGTGTCCGCGTCGAGCAGGCTGGGCTCGCGGTCGACGAAGACCAAGCGGGTGCCCGAACGCTGCTCGCTGATCAGATAGCTGTGGTCGCGGCCGGCCGGCACGATCACCAGGCCGTCGACCCGCCGGTCGATGAGAGCCTGGGCCAACTCCCGTTCCCGGGCCGGGTCCTCGTCGAGGCTTCCGACGAGGACGAGCACTCCGCGCTCGCGTGCCACGTTCTCGACGGTGCGGGTCAGGGCCGCCGAGAAAGGGTTCGCCGAGTCCTCGACGAGCATGCCGATCGTGGCCGTCCGGCCGTCTCCACGGCGCAGGCTGCTGGCGGTCAGGTTGGGCCGGTAGCCCAGTTTGTCGGCCGCGTCACGCACCCGGGCGGCAATGGCCGGATCGACGGTGGGAACCCCGTTGACCACGCGCGACACCGTCTTGATGGCGACGCCGGCCAGCGCCGCCACCTCGCGCATGGTGGGACGGCTGCGGGGGGACCGGGGCGGCGACTCGCCCAGAGTCATCGTTGTCTCCAACTGATTGCGCGTTACCTACTCGTTGCCGACCCATGTCTACCAGTGCCTTGACGCGCTCGTCCATACGGGCCCAGTATCCCGTCGAGTCAACGTTGTCTCAGCGTCGACCACGGGACGGCTCCGAAAGGGATCACGCCATGAACCTCTCCTCCAGCCAGGCCTCGGGCCTTCGCAGTCGGCGCACCCGGGCGGCAGCGATCGGCATCACCGTGTGCCTCGGCGCCACCCTCGCGGCCTGCGGTTCTTCCGACGGAAGCTCCTCATCGTCCGGCAGCGGGAAGGTGGGCGTGTCACTGATCCTCAAGACACTGAGCAACCCGTACTTCGTGAGCATGGAGAAGGACGCCAAGACACAGGCCGCCAAGGACAACGTGGGCCTCACCGTGGCGGCGGGCACGTCCGACGGCGACACCCAGACCCAGATCACCGCCATCGACAACGCCGTCTCGCGCGGCGACAAGGGCATCCTGATCACCACCAACGGCGACGCGGTCAACGCCGCGTTGAAGCGCGCCAAGCAGGCCGGCCTGTTCGTGATCGCCCTGGACACCGCGCCGAACCCGGCGAACGTCGCGGACATCACCTACGCCACCGACAACGAGCAGGCGGGCAAGCTCGACGGCCAGTACGCGGCGGCGGCCCTGAACGGCAAGCCCGCGGTCATCGCCATGCTCGACCTGTTCAACAACCAGGTCGTCTCGGTGGACATCGACCGCGACCACGGCTTCCTGGAGGGCATGGGCATCGACCCGGGCAGCAAGACCGAGAACGGCAAGGAGGCCAAGTCCGGGAAGTACACCGGCGGTACGGGCGGTACGTACACGATCGCCTGCCACCAGCCCACCCAGGGCGCCATCGACGGCGGACGCACCGCGATGGAGAACTGCCTGTCGGCCAACCCGGACATCAACGTCGTCTACGCGATCAACGAGCCGGCGGGCGAGGGCGCGTACAACGCGCTGAAGGCGGCGGGCAAGGAGAAGAACGTCGCGATCTACGCGATCGACGGCAGCTGCTCGGGCCTGAAGAACGTCACCAGCGGCAAGTTCGCCGCCGACGCCGTGCAGTACCCGGGCAAGATGGCGGCGCTCGGCGTCAGCTCCATCGCGAAGCTGGCCCGTGGCGGCAGCAAGCCCGGCGTGACCACCGGCAAGTCGTTCTACGACACGGGCACCGCGCTGGTCGCCGCCAAGTCCATCGGAGGTCTGACGGTCCAGTCCCCGTCGCAGGCCGCTTCCGCCTGCTGGGGCAGCTGACCCGGTCGGCCGCCGGTGCCGCCGGTACGGCGCCGGCGGCACACCCGCACCACACGCGCCCATGAGCCCCTACGAAGGCCCGCACGAGGGAAAAAACCGGAAGGACCCCCTGTGACCACCCACGTGGACAGTGAAGCGACACCGGCACCGGCGGAGGACTTCCTCAACCGGCCCGCCACGCCAGCCCAGCGCATCCACTCGGTGCTGCACCGCCAGCCGGCACTCAGCCCGGCGATCGTCCTGGTGCTCGCCGCCATCGTGTTCTCCCTGGTCAACGACCGCTTCTACGCGTTGCAGAACCTGTCGCTGGTCGCCCAGCAGACGGCCGTCATCGGCTCGCTGGCCGTCGGTCAGACCGTCATCATCCTCACGGCCGGCATCGACCTGTCCATCGGCGCTGTCATGGTGCTCGCCTCGCTGCTGATGTCGAAGCTCGTCGCGGACAACCACCTGCCGGGAGTGGTGGCCCTGCTCGCGGGAGCGGCCGTCGCCATCGCCGCACAGGCCGTCAACGGGCTGCTGGTGACCAGGATCAAGCTGCCGCCGTTCATCGTCACGCTCGGCACCCTCAGCATCTTCACCGCGATCACGCTCATCTACGCCAAGGGCCAGACCGTCTCCCTGCAACCGGGCAGCATCCTCATGTGGAGCGGCGAGGTCGTCTCCATCGGGCAACTGAACCTGACCAACGGCGTTCTGCTCATGATCGGCCTGTACGCGGTGATCGGCTACGCGCTGCGCTACACCGCCTGGGGCCGCCACCTGTACGCCGTCGGCGACGACATCGAGGCCTCCCGCCTGGCCGGCATCTCCGTCAACCGGGTACTGCTGAGCGCCTACTTGGTCGGTGGCTTCGCCATCGCCGTGGGCGCCTGGATCCTGGTCGGCCGGGTCGGCGGCGGCGACCCGAACAGCGGCCTCAACGCCAACCTGCAGTCGATCACCGCCGTCGTCATCGGCGGCACCAGCCTGTTCGGCGGACGCGGCGTGGTGCTCGGCTCGTTGATCGGCGCGCTCATCGTCCAGGTCTTCGTCAACGGTCTGGCACTGGCCGGGATCGACCCCAACTACCAAGTCCTGACAGTCGGCGTCCTGGTGATCGCGGCTGTCTCCGTCGACCAGTGGATCCGGAGTGTGAAGTCGTGACCACCACCGCCCCCGTTCTCGAAGCCAAGGGCCTGGTCAAGGTCTTCGGCCGGGTCGTCGGCCTGAGCGACGTCGACCTCACCCTCTACCCCGGCGAGGTGCTCGCCGTCATCGGCGACAACGGCGCCGGCAAGTCCACCCTGATCAAGTGCCTTTCCGGGGCGCTCGTCCCCGACCGGGGCAGCATCCTGGTCGACGGATCCGAGGTGAGCTTCAAGCGGCCGCAGGACGCCCGCGAGGCCGGCATCGAGACGGTCTACCAGACACTCGCCGTGGCCCCGGCCCTGGACATCGCCAGCAACCTCTTCCTGGCTCGCGAGATCCGGCGCAAGGGTGTGCTCGGCTCGGTGTTCCGCATGCTCGACACCGGCGAGATGAAGCGTCAGGCGTCCGACCACATCAAGCGGCTGGGCATCAGCACCCTGCAGAACATCAACCAGGCCGTGGAGACACTGTCCGGCGGCCAGCGGCAGTCGGTGGCCGTCGCCCGGGCGGGCGCCTTCGGCGGCCGGGTCGTCATCCTCGACGAACCCACCGCCGCCCTGGGCGTCCGCGAGACAGGCCAGGTGCTCAAGCTCGTCCGCGACCTGCGCGACCAGGGCCTGGGCGTCATCCTGATCAGCCACAACATGCCCAACGTCTTCGACGTCGCCGACCGCATCCACATCCAGCGCCTCGGCGGCTGCGCCGGAGTCATCACCCCACGGTCGCACTCCATGGAGGACGCGGTGGCCATCATGACGGGCGCGAAGAAACTCGTCCCGGAAGCCGGCTGAGAGGCAGCGGCGGGATGGCCGACGAGTACCGGATCGCCGAAGGCCGCCTCGGCGGCGAACCCACCGTGACCGTCTCCGCGCCGGAGGGACTCGTGTGCGCCGTCCTCGCCCTGCGCGGGGCGACGCTGTTGAGCTGGCAGGTCGGACGCGGAGCGGCCGGGCAGTTGACGGAACTGACGGACGGCTACCGCGACGAGGCCGAATTGCTGTCGCAGGACGGCGTGCGAGCAGGCCTGCTCGCGCCGTTCCCCAACCGCGTAGCCGACGGCCGTTACCACTACGGCGGCCGCGACCACGACCTGCTGCCCGGCCGCCGCGCGGACCGCCTGATCTACCACGGTTTCGTCAGAGAGTTGCCGTTCGAACTCATCAGTGCCACCACGACGGCCGACTCCGCTCGCCTGCTGCTGCGCACCACGAGCATCAGACCGGGCAGGTACTCCGGCTACCCGTTCGCGCTCGACCTCGACGTGGAGTACACCATCGGCCCCCGCGAACTCGGCATCGAGATCCGGGCGACGAACGTGGGCGGCACCACCGCCCCCTACGCGTCGGGATGGCACCCGTACTTCACCCTCTCCCGCCCCGTCGATGACCTGGTCCTCCAGATCCCCGCCCACACCCTGATCCGCACCGACGCGTCCCTCATCCCCCTGCGCGGAAAGGACGCCTTCCTGCCCCTGGACCGCTGCCCCGACCTGGACTTCCGCACGCCCAGGCGGCTTGGCGACGCCGTCGTCGACGCCTGCTTCGCCGACCTGGCCCCCGGCCCCGGCGGCCGGACCGAGACGGTGCTGAGCGACCCCGTGACCGGCGACGGACTACGGGTGTGGCAGCACGGCGGCTACCTGCACGTCTTCACCGGCGACACCCTGGCCCGCGACCGGCGCACCTCCATCGCCCTGGAACCCGTCGAGGCACCCACCGACGCCTACAACCGTCCTGAACACGCCACCACCCTGGCACTGGAGCCCGGCCGGCAGCGGGAATTCCGCTTCGGTGTCACCTATATGCCCTCAACGCACTGAGCCTCTGTCAAGCCAGCGGTGCAGCCCGCGAGTTGGACTGTCCTGCGCAACGGCGAAGCTCTTGGTAGACGGGTAGTCGACCAAGGCGCGGGTGTAGGGATGTTGTGGAGCCCGGTGCCCTGGCCGAGATACTGCGTGAGGTCCGCTCCACGGTGCCCGGCGCGGTCGTCGGCACCACCACGGGTCTGTGGACCTGTTCGGGCCCCGAGGAACGGTACGCGCTGCTCGCCTGTCCACGGAATTCACCTTCCCGACGACGCCTTGGCGTCGGACAACAGGGCCCTTGTCCGCGCCGCCCGCGCCGTGGCGACCTGACGACGGACGAGACGGTCCCGCGCTCGCCGTGGACGGCCGGCGCGGGACCTTTGGCGGTCGACTCAGCGAGCGGTCAGCTTCCACAGGTGGTCGGCGGTGCCGTTGTCGGACCACTGCAGGACCTGGGCGCCGGAGGTGGTGCTCATCTGGTCGACGCCGAGCAGGAGTCCGCTGTTGTAGTTGGCGATCTTGGCGTAGCCGTCGCGGGCGGGGATGACCTGCCAGAGGTGGTCGGCGGTTCCGTTGTCGCCCCAGATCAGGGCGGTGCCACCGTTACTGGTACCCGCGTTGGTGATGCCGAGCAGCAGGCCGCTCTTCTGGTTGACGATCTTATAGAGGCCCTGGCCCGCGGCCACGAGGGTCCAGTTCTGGTCGGTGCCGGTGGTGGACGTGGCCTGGACGACCGAAGTGCCTTGCGTGGTGGCCGCGTTGAGGGTGTCCAGGGCGAGGCCGCTGTTCTTGTTGGTGATCTGGTAGCGCCCGGCCAGGGACGTCGAGGTGCCGCTGGGGGTGATCGTCAGGTGGTAGCCGTCGGTGGCGTTCATCGTGACCGGCACCGTGATGGAGCCGTTCGAGACGGAGTAGTCGGTGTCGGAGATCGTGATCGGACCCGGGGAGGCGGTGGTACGGCCCGTGTCGGGGCTGTACTCCAACTTCACGTGGACGGTGCTGCCGTACGCCGGCAGGGAGGAGAGCCCGTTGACCGTGACGGCGCAGGAGCCGGTGCAGCCACCCGCGACGACGCTGATCTGGTTGCCCGCGCCGTTGAGGGAGGCGAGACCGTCGATGCCGGTCTGGGCGGGCGGTGTGGTGGTGAGCATGTTCCCGGACATGCCGCCGTACCACTTGTACGTCCAGTAGGAGCCGTTGGGCGAGCCGCCGGTGTCGGTCAGGGTGTCGCCGAGGGTGCCGTAGTGGTTCCAGAAGGCCAGCTCGGCGTCGCGGACTCCCGCGCGCTCGAACTTGGCGGCGTAGCCGACGAGGGCGCCCGAGTTACCCATTTCGGCGGGCGTGCCGTACTCCTCGATGTCGATCGGGCGCGGGCTGATGCCGAGGCTGCTCTCCAGTGAGCGGTAGGCCGCGACATGGGCGGCGATGGCGGAGCTGCCCTGGAGCTCGTGCCAGGCGATGACGTCGGGGACCGTACCGCTGGCCTTGGCATCGGTGAGGAACGTGGTCATCCAGGACTGGTTCCACACCGAGTAGCTCGGGCCCTGGATCGGGGTGGTGGTGTCCTTGGCGCGGACCTCCTTGAACGTACGGGCCCAACCGGCGTCGAACGCCCCCGCGTTGGCGGTGTCCCAGGTCCAGTCCGGCTCGTTCCACAGCGCGTACGCGCTGATGTTGCCGGCACCGGAGGACTTCACAGCGGCGACCTGCTGGTCGACCGCCGAGAGCCAGTTGCTCCAACTCACCCACTGGTAGGGGAAGTTCGGGTACCAGTCCGGCATTCGTACGACGACCTTGGCACCCGCAGCCGCGGCCTTCGGGGCGACGACCAGGGCGTCGCCCGCGGGTGCGGGTTCCCCGTTGGGGAGTTGGCTGCCGCCGGGCGCCATCTGGACGAACGTGTTGGGCTTCAGGGCCTGTACGAGGCTGTCGGTGGGGGTGCTCGCAGTGGCGAGGCCGTAGAGGCTGCCCGTGCCGACATGGGTGACGGAGCGGAGGTTCTGCGCGGCGTTGACGATCAGGGTGGTGGACGAGGTGGGGGTGGCCTGGGCGGGTGTGCCCGTCAGGGCGACGGCGGTGGCGGCCATGGCTGTGGCCATCGCGGCGGCGCCGACGCGGCCGAGGGGCGCTCTCGAACGGTGGCTCAGGTATGACATCAGCGGCTCTCCTGAGGAAGGGGGGACTTGACGAGTGCGGTGCGGTGACATGCGGAGGCGGCTCGGAGGGCAGCCGACCGATGGCCGGGAGTGACGGCGCGGCATCGGCGGCCCGCGGCCCCGCCCGACCGGTGGGCCGGGGGCGGCCGGCACTGTGGATCAGTCCTTGACCGCGCCGGCGGTGACACCCGCGGCCACATAGCGCTGGGCGAGGACAAGGAGGACGGCGGCCGGGATCGACGCGACGACGGCGGTGGCCATGATCGCGTTCCACTCCTGGTTGTTGTTGCCGATGTACTTGTAGATGCCGAGCGTGATCGGCCGCCAACTGCCGCCGCCGTCAAGGGTGTTGGCGAAGACGAAATCGGACCAGGCCCACAGGAAGCTGAAGAGCGACACGGTGACCACCGCGTTGCGGCTGACCGGCAGCACGACGGACCGGAAGGTGCGCCAGGTGCCGGCGCCGTCGATGCGGGCCGCGGAGATCAGCTCGTCGGGGATGCCCGACATGAAGGCCGTGAAGATCATCACGCCGAACGGCACGGCGATGGTGGAGTCCGCGACGATCAGCCCCCACCAGGAGTTGAGCAGACCTAGGTCGAGGAAGATGCCGTAGAAGCCCATCGCCATGACGATGCCCGGGATCATCTGGGCTACCAGTAGGGCGAGTCCGAGGGTGCCTCCGCCCAGCGGGCGCAGTTTGGCCAGGGCGAATCCGGCCGGGGCGGCGAGGACCAGGGTGAGGGCCACCGTACCCAGGCCGATGAGCAGGCTGGTGCCGAGGTAGGGCAACTGGTCGTTCAGGACGGCCCGGTAGCCCTCGAAGGTGGGGTGCAGGGGCAGCAGGTCGGGCGGGGTCTTGCGCATGTCCTGCTGCGGGGTGAGGGACACGTTCAGCATCCAGTACACCGGGAACAGCATCACGGCGGTCAGCAGGACGCCGATAACGGTGTAACGGCGCTTGCCCGTACGGGACTTCACGCTTCCTGCCTCCTCTGGACGCGGATGTACAGCAGGCCGAAGACGAGCGCGATGAGGATGAGGATGTTGCCGACGGCCGCGCCGGGGCCGAACTTCGGCAGCAGCGTGCCGAAGCCGAGCTGGTACGACCAGGTGGCGAGGGTGGACGACGCGTCGCCCGGACCGCCCTTGGTCATGATCCAGATCAGGTCGAACACCTTGAGGGTGTAGACCAGCCCGAGGAGCAGGGTGATCGCCGACACCGGGCGCAGCAGCGGGAAGGTGATCCTGCGGAACTGCTGCCAGGCACCGGCCCCGTCCAGGGACGCGGCCTCGTACAACTCCCCGGGAATGTTCTGGAGTCCGCTGTAGAGGATGACGAGGTTGAACGGGATGCCGATCCAGATGTTCGCGATGACGACCGAAGTCAGCGCCCAGTTCGGCGAGTTGAGCCAGTCCACCGGGGACACGCCCACGAGGTGCAGGGCGTAGTTGATGACTCCGGACTCGCTGTTGAACATCCACGACCAGGTCGACGCCGACACGATCAGCGGCAGCAGCCAGGGGATCAGGAACAGGGCACGCAGGGTCGCGGCCAGTCGGAAGTGCCGGTTGAAGAAGACGGCGAGGGCGAGCCCGGCCACGTATTGGAACGCGATCGACGCGAAGGTGAAGATCAGGGTGTGGCGCATGGCCGGACCGAACGTGGGGTCGTCGAGGACGGTCCTGAAGTTGTCGAGGCCGGAGAAGGGCGCGTCCCCCTGCACGAACGACCGGACGGTGTAGTCGCGCAGGCTCAGGTCGAGGTTGCGGTAGAGGGGATAGAGGTAGAAGGCGGCGAGGTAGGCGACCAGTGGGGCGATGAAGGCCAGCGCGGTGAGTCGGCTGCCGCGACGCTGTCGGCGCCGCAGGTCCGACGCGTCCGTCCGTTGTCCGGTGCCGGTCGCCCCGGACCTGGCCGGGGACCGCTGCGAGCGGCGGTCGACGCGGGCGATGGTCATGCGTACTCCTGGCTGAATGCGGGTGGCGAGTCCGGGCGGCGGGGTGTCCGGGGGCGGCGGTTTCCGGGCGGGCGCGACTTCTGGGCAGGCGCGACTTCTGGGCGGGCGGCGATTCCGGGCGGATGCGGTTTCCGGGCAGGCGGCGATTCCGGGCGGGTGCGGTTTCCGGAGAGGTTCGGGAGCCTGTGTCAGCCCTTGCTCGCGGCGGTTTGAGCGGCGTCGAGGGCTGCCTGCGGGCTCTTGCCGCCGGAGAGTGCGTTCTGTACGGCGGTCCACAACGGCTGGGAGATTGTCGGGTACTTGGTGCCCAGACCGTCGCTGGTGCGGCCGCGAGCCGCCGCCACCGCGCCGACCCACGCCTTCAACTCGGGGTTCTGCTTGACCTGTTGGGCCTGCACCTGGGCGGTGGGCGCGACGTACGTCAGGGTCGTGTCGGTGGTCAGCAGGTTCGCGGAGTTCGTCAGACAGGTGACGATCTTCTTGCTGACGTCGTAGCGGGAGGAGTCCTTCTGCACGGGGACGGTGACGAACTCGCCGCCGGTCGGCACCGGGGCCGAACCGCCGTTCTGCCCGGGGATGTTGATGACGCCGTACCCGAAGCCGGCCTTGTCCGCGTTGCCGAGCTGCCAGGTGCCGTTCTCGCTGAACGCGTAGTCGCCGGTGGCGAACTCCTGCCAGCTGGTGGTCTGGGTGTTCTGCAGCACGTCCTTCGGCGCGTATCCGCCGTCGACCCACTGCTTCCACAGCGACAACGCGGCCACGCCCTTCGCCGAGTCGAGCTCGGTCAACTCGCCGCCCGCGCCCCAGAACCACGGCAGGAACTGGAAGCTGCCCTCCTCCGTGTTGATCGCGGAGAAGGTGATGCCCTTCTTGCCCGCGGACTTGACCTTCTTCAGCGCCGCCGTGAGCGAGGCCCAGTCCTTGATGGACGCGGGGTCGACGTGGGCCGCGGTCAGGATCTTCTTGTTGTAGTAGAGCGCGAGGGTGTTGGCGCCGATCGGCACCCCGTAGGAGGCGTTGTCGATGACGCCGGCGCCGAGGATGTTCTTCTGGATCGACGACGTGTCGAGGCCGAGGTCGCCGGTCTTGTTGAGGATTCCCGCCTCGACGAGCGTGGAGACGACCGGGTTGTCCACCAGCATCACGTCGGGGGCGTTGCCCTGCTGGGCGGCGAGCAGCGCCTTGTTGCCCAGGTCCGTGGTGTCCATGCTGGTGCGCTTGACCTTGACCCCGGCGTCGGTGCCGCACTTGGTGACGAGCTTGCCCCACGCCGAGGAGGCGTCGAACTGCGGATACGGGTCCCAGAAGTTGTACGTCCCGCCGGTCTTCCCGGAACCGGAGGCGGAGGAGTCGGAACCGCCGCCGCAGGCGGCGACAGCGGTGAGCGCGCCGACGGTGGCGACGGCGGCGAGAAGGGTGCGGCGGGTGTTTCTCACGGTGACCTCGTTGTCTTGGTGCGGCTCGTAGGAGGGGACAGGGGACGGGTGTTGCGGGGTCAGGAGGTGGGCAGCCAGACGCGCATGCCGCCGTCCTGGCGGTTGGCCCACGCGTAGTAGGGAATGGCGGTGAGCTCGAACGGCGCGCCGTCCGTTGCCGGTGCCTCGCTGTCGGCGGAGGTGTACGGCCACCAGCCCGCGTCGGGGAGTTGGCGCCGCCGGCCGATCGCCGTCACCGTCGTCACACCGCCCAGCAGGTCGGGCCGGTGCCGCACGGCGAGCGGACCGGTGCGGTCCAGGACGATGTCGTCCAGTCCACCGCCGGGGTTGTCCACCTGCTCCAGGCAGTAGACGAGCGGCCCACGCTCGATCGCGACGCAACCGCGCACGGCGTCCACGCGGGGGTCGGCCGCGGTCAGGCGCGGCGCGAGGGCGAGTTCGAGGACGACCTGGTCGCCCGGGGCCCAGGTGCGCTCAAGTCGTAGCCAGCCGTCGGCCACGGGGGCGTCGGTCTGGTCGTACTCGGTGTCCCCGCACCGCACTCGGTACTCGGCGCACCACTGCGGGACGCGCAGCGAGAGGGTCCAGGGGCGGTCGGCCGGGGTCTCCTCGACGGTCAGGCTGATCGCGCCCTGCCACGGGTACCCGGTCTCGACGCTCACCGCGACCGAGCTGCCGTCGAGGTCGCCCGTGTAGCGACCGGTCGTGTACTGGTGGATCTGGAGGCCGCCGGTGTCGCTGGTGGCGAGGTAGTGCTCCAGCGAGGCCAGCAGCCGCATGACGTTCGGCGGGCAGCAGGCGCAGCGGAACCAGCGGGTGCGGCGGGCCGACTGGTCGCCGCCGGGGTCGGTGTGGCCGTCGCGGACCTGGAGCGGGTTGACGTACAGCCAGCTCTCGCCGTCGAGCGACACCCCGGCGAGGAAGCCGTTGTACAGGGTGCGTTCGATCAGGTCGGAGTAGCGGGCCTCGCCGGTGAGCAGGGCCATCCGCCAGCTCCACAGGACGGAGGCGATGGCCGCGCAAGTCTCGCAGTACGCACGCTCGTTGGGGAGTTCGTACGGGTCGCCGAAGTCCTCCTCGTCGTGATGGGCGCCGAGGCCGCCGGTGAGATGGGTCTTGGTGGTGGTCATCGCCCGCCACAACTTCTCGCCCGCCGCCCGGAGTTCGGCGTCCCCGGTCTCGGTCGCCAGATCGGCGGCGGCCGCCAGCAGGTACAACTGCCGTACGGCGTGGCCCTCCACGGTGTCCGCCTCGCGCAGTGGCACCCGGTCCTGGCAGTAGGCCTCGCCGCCCAGCAGGCCGTGACCGAAACGGTCGACGAAGTAGCCGGCCAGATCGAGGTAGCGGCGCTCGCCGGTCTCCCGGTACAGCTCCACAAGGGCGGTCTCGACCTCGGGGTGGCCGTCGATTCCGTCGATCTCCTTGCCGCTGCCGGGAAGGCCGAACACGGAGTCGATGTGGTCGGCGAACTTCAGTGCCACGTCGAGGAGTTCGGGCCGACCGGTGGCCCGGTGGTGGGCTACGGCCGCCTGGATGAGATGACCGGCGCAGTACAGCTCGTGACCCCAGCGCAGGTCCTTGTACCGCTCGCCGCCCTTGACCAGTTGGAACCACGTGTTGAGGTAGCCGTCGGGCTGCTGGGCATCGGCCACCAGGGAGACGATCCGCTCCACATCGGCTTCCAGCCCGGCCGAGGATCCCTGGGCCAACTGCCAGGACGCGGCCTCCAACCACTTGTAGACGTCCGTGTCCACGAACGGGTACGCGCCCCGGAACTCGCCCTCGGTCGCGCCCGCCGCCAGCCTCAGGTTGTGCAGATTGCCCGCGGACTCCAGCAGTTCGGGGCCCTGCGGGAGCGAGACACTCGCGTTCACCTCGCGACGGGTGCTCCAGAAGCCGGCGCGTACCTCGACCGCGGCAGGCGCGAGTGCGGCCTTGGCGCCCGGTCCGAGACGGACTGGTCCGAGGCGGACCGGCCCTGGGAAAGTGCCTGCCTCTTCGGACGGGGCCGGGGCCGAGGAGGAAAGCGCGGTGGAACGTGGGCGGGGCATGGCTCTCCGAAGAGGTAGGTGGGAAGCGGGTCGGGGAGCCGACGCGCGACGAGCGTCAGGGCCGCAGGACGTCCCTGAGGTCGGACGGGCTTAGCTCCATCTCTCGGACTCGCTGAGGAAAACGTTTTTCTGCCCGGAAAGGTAGGAACGGGTCCGAGTGCGCGTCAAGGGCTGTGGCAAACAATTTCTCTGCTCGGCCAGATCTGGCCAGCTGCCGCGAACGATGCCAGGATGCGTCTGACGACGTCATCCAGGAAAAGGGTTGCGTGTGACCGCCGTGCCAAGTCTTCCGCCCACCGGGCGGGCAAAGCTCACCGACGTAGCGAAACTGGCCGGCGTCAGTGTCGGGACAGCCTCAAAGGCGCTGAACGGCAGTGGGAGCATGCGCCCGGAGACCCGGCAGCGGGTCCTGGACGCCGTCGAAGAGCTGGACTTCCGGCCCAATCAGCAGGCGCAGAGCCTGCACACCGGCCGCAGTTGGACCGTCGGGCTGATGACGACCGACGGCATCGGTCGCTTCAGTACGCCCGTCCTCCTCGGGGCCGAGGACGCGCTCGGCGCCGGAAAGATCTCCGTGCTGCTGTGCGACACCCGCGGCGACGCCATCCGCGAGCAGCACCACCTGAGCAATCTCATGGGCCGCCGGGTGGACGGCATCATCGTGACCGGCCGAAGGACCGACCCGCGCCCGCCGCTGAAAGGTGTCGAGCCGATCCCGACGGTCTACGCGCTCTCGCCGTCCACCGACCCGGACGACATCTCCGTCGTGTCCGACGACCGGAGCGGCGCACAACTGGCCGTCGAGCACCTGCTGGCCACCGGCCGCACCCGCATCGCGCACATCACCGGCCCGGCCCACCACGCCGCTGCCCGCGACCGGGCCCACCACACCCTCGAACTGCTCAAGCTCTCCGGCACGGAACTCGCCACCGGCCGCGTCCACTTCGGGGAGTGGAGCGAGGCATGGGGCCGCCGCGCCGCCGACGCGGTCCTGCGCACGGCACCCGACACCGAGGCCTTCTTCTGCGGCAACGACCAGATCGCGCGCGGTGTCACGGACGCGCTGCGGGAACGCGGGGTGAGCGTGCCCGCCGACATCGCCGTGGTCGGCTACGACAACTGGGACGTCATGGCCCTGGCCTCGCGTCCGCCCCTCACCACGATCGACACGAACCTGGCCGAGGTCGGCCGCCAGGCCGCCCTTCTGCTGCTGGACGCCATCAGCTCCAAGCCGGCGCCCGGCCTGCACACCGTTCCCTGCCGTCTTGTCGTCCGCGAATCCACCTGAGCCGTTGTGGACGGGGCGGGGAGGACCGAGCACGGATGGTCCGGGGGTGTGGGGTGGCTCGGCCGAAGCCGTGGAAAGTCGATGACGCGTTGCGTGCGGTATTCGAGCCGCTGTTGTCCAAGGCTGAGCGTCGGGCCCGGCCTCCGGGACTCGAGCGACATCCGGACCGGCTGGTGTTCCGGGGCATCCTGTTCGAGCTGCACACCGGCATCTCCTGGTAACACCTGCCGCAGGAACTCGGCTTCGGCTCGGGCATGACCTGCGGGCGCCGCCTGGCCGAGTGGACCGAGGCCGGGGTATGGGCCCGACCGCACGATGTCCTCCTTGCCAGGCCGTGCCACCGGCGCAGGCAAGCGCGGCCGGCCTCGGCGCCGCCCGGACGTGGTGCTGGGTGACCGTGGCTACGACCACGACAAGTACCGCCGACCGGTCTGGGACCTCAACGTGAAGCCGCTGATCGCCCGCCGCGGTCTCCGCCGTCGACGCGGACCCGATCAGCGCGGCTCGGCCACGGTGCGGCGGACGATGAGGTGCGGAGCGAGAACGACCTCTCGGGGCTCCGTACGGCCCTGGTCGAGGCGTTCCACGGCGGCGGCCACCGCGTAGCGCGCCTGCTCCTCCGCTCCCTGGCTGACCGTGGTCAGGTCGAAGCAGCTCAGGCGGGAGAGTCTGTCGTCGTCGTATCCCGCGACGGACACCTCGCCGGGGACGGAGACACCCGCACGGGCGAGACCCGCCAGGACACCGATCGCGCTCTGGTCGTTGAACGCGACCACGGCGGTGGGCAGTTCACCCGCTTCGAGGAGGTGGCGGGCGGCACGCTCGCCGGCCGCCTCGGTGTGGTCGCCGCGCAGCACACTGATGTGCGCGTCCAGACCGTGGCGCCGCATGGCGGTGCGGTATCCGCGACGCCGGTCGGTGGCGATCACGCCCTTGCCGCCGTCGACGTACGTGATCTCGCGGTGCCCGAGCGCCACCAGTCGGTCGACTATCTGCCCCACGCCGTCGTCGTCCGCGGTACGCACCACGTCCAGTTGTCCGTCCTCGATACGGCGGCCCACGACGATGACCGGCGCCTTGCCGTCGAGTGCGGCGAGCGTGTCGACGGGGGTGGTCGGGCCGAGCAGGATCAGTGCCTCGCTGCGGAAGGCCAGCAGCGTCTCGACGGCGGTGCGCTCGTCTCGGGTGCGGGTCTGGGTGCTCAGGACGAGGTCGTAGCCGACCTCCTCTGCGGCCGAGTGGAGGTGCTCGACCAGGTCCGCGTGGAAGGGGCTGTGGATGTCGACCATGACGCCGAGCATCCTTGTGCGCCTGCTGGCCAGCAGGCTGGCGGTGCGGTCCACCTGGTAGCCGAGGTCCGCGGCGGCCTTCAGGACACGCTGCCGAGTGCGTTCACTCGGACCCGCCACACCGCGCAGCACCAGGGAGACGGACGCGGTGGACACACCTACGCGTGCCGCCACGTCCTCCAGCCTCGGGCGCTTCTTCGCGGCTGTCCGGCGACGTTCCGCCCCGACGTCCTCCACTGTGCCTCCCGGCCGCAATCTTCTCGCGCAACGCCCTTGACACGCTCTCGAAACGAGTCGATAGTACCAGGAATTAAAGCGCTTTAAATTGTCCTGATGTTCCGACGAAGACCGTTGGCGCATCGCCCGCGATCGGCGGGGACACTCACTCACCGACGACACCGCCCACAAGGCGAACAAGCGGTCACGGCCGGCGCGTCCGGCCGCCACAGCTCCCGGTGAGCCGCCTCCGATCCCCCGTCCCGAATCCCGACCCCGGCCCATCAAGCAGCTGCGGACCTACCGCCCTGCTACCTCTTTCAGTCGCACAGCGAGGTGCACGAACCATGAGCCGTACATCCCTTCCCCGCTCCCGCTCCCGCAGAGTCCTCCCCGTCGTGGCCGCCGCCACCGTGGCCGCGCTCGCCCTCGCGGGCTGCTCCAGCGACTCCGGGGGCAAGAAGTCCGAGGAGTCGACCGGCAACGCGGCGGCGGGCAAGGCCACCACTCCCCGTATGACGATCGCGATGGTCACCCACGCACCCTCCGGCGACACCTTCTGGGACACCATCCGCAAGGGCGCCGAAGCCGCCGCGGCCAAGGACAACGTCAAGCTCATCTACTCCAACGACGAGACGGCCGCCGACCAAGCCAACCTGGTGCAGAACGCGATCGACCAGAAGGTCGACGGCATCGCGGTCACCCTCGCCAAGCCCGACGCCATGAAGGCCGTCGTCGCCAAGGCCGAGCAGGCCGGCATCCCCGTCGTGGGCTTCAACGCCGGGCTGAGCGAGTGGAAGAAGCAGGGCCTGCTGTCCTTCTTCGGGCAGGACGAGGCCGTCTCCGGCCAGGCACTCGGCACCAAGCTCAACTCCACCGGCGTCAAGCACACGTTGTGCGTGATCCAGGCTCAGGGCGACATCAACCTCGAACAGCGCTGCGCCGGCGTGAAGAAGACCTTCAGCGGCAAGACCGACATCCTGTACGTCAACGGCACGGACATGCCGTCGGTGAAGTCGACGATCACCGCCAAGCTCACCCAGGACAAGACCATCGACGACGTGGTCACCCTCGGTGCGCCGTTCGCACTGACCGCCGTGCAGGCGGTGTCCGACGCGGGCAGCAAGGCGAAGGTCGCCACGTTCGACCTCAACAAGGACCTCATCTCCGCCATTGAGACGGGCACCATCCAGTTCGCCGTCGATCAGCAGCCGTATCTCCAGGGCTACTTGGCGGTCGACTCGCTGTGGCTCTACAAGACGAACGGCAACTACAGCGGTGGCGGTGAGGCCCCTGTGCTGACCGGTCCTGCCTTCGTCGACAAGACGAACGTCGCCAAGGTCGCCGAGTTCGCCGCGAAGGGCACCCGGTGACGGGCATGACCCAGCACGCCGAGCCGGCGGTGACCTCACCGCCGGCCCCCGGCCCGAAGGAAACCGACGGCCGGACCTCTGAACGGCCCTTGCCGATAAGGCTGTTGGCCCGGCCTGAAGTCGGAGTCTTCCTCGGGGCCCTCGCGGTGTACGTGTTCTTCTTCGCCGCTGCTCCGCCGGTGCGCGAGGGCGCCTCGATGGCGAACATCCTCTACGGCTCGTCGACGATCGGGATCATGGCGCTGCCGGTGGCACTGTTGATGATCGGCGGGGAGTTCGACCTCTCCGCCGGTGTCGCCGTCATCACCTCCGCCCTGACGGCGTCGATGCTCAGCTACCAACTGACCATGAACGTATGGGTCGGTGTCATCGTCGCGCTGCTGGTGTCGCTGGCGATCGGGTTCCTCAACGGCTGGATGGTCGTCAAGACCGGACTGCCGAGCTTCCTGGTCACCCTGGGCAGCTTCCTGATCCTGCAGGGCGTCAACCTCGCGGTGACGAAGCTCGTCACCGGGAATGTCGCGACCGACGACATCAGCAACATGGACGGCTTCGACCAGGCGAAGAAGGTTTTCGCCTCGTCGTTCGAGGTCGGCGGCGTCAACGTGAAGATCACCATCGTCTACTGGCTGGTGTTCGCGGCGATCGCGACGTGGGTGCTGATGCGGACGAAGTACGGCAACTGGATCTTCGCGGTCGGCGGGAACAAGGACTCCGCCCGCGCCGTGGGTGTGCCGGTGGCGTTCACGAAGATCTCGCTGTTCATGCTGGTGGGCTTCGGTGCCTGGTTCATCGGGATGCACCAGCTGTTCTCCTTCAACACGGTGCAGTCCGGTGAGGGCGTCGGCCAGGAGCTGATCTTCATCTCGGCGGCGGTGATCGGCGGGTGTCTGCTGACCGGCGGGGCCGGCTCGGCGATCGGCCCCGTCTTCGGGGCGTTCATGTTCGGCATGGTCCAGCAGGGCATCGTCTACGCCGGCTGGAACCCCGACTGGTTCAAGGCGTTCCTCGGCGTGATGCTGCTCGGCGCCGTCCTCATCAATCTGTGGGTCCAGCGCACCGCGACCCGGAGGTGACCTTCATGACCGACAACACGACCGGCACCCACGGTGCGATCCTGACCGACACCGTGCCCGAGGGCGGCGACCACCCCCTCGTCCAACTGCGCAACGCGGGCAAGGCCTACGGCAACGTCCGTGCCCTGCACGGCGTCGACCTCACCGTCCGCCCCGGCCAGGTCACCTGCGTCCTCGGCGACAACGGCGCCGGCAAATCCACGCTGATCAAAATCATTTCCGGGCTGCACCAGCACACCGAGGGCGAGTTCCTCGTCGACGGCGAACCCGTCCACTTCACCACCCCCCGCCAGGCACTCGACCGGGGCATCGCGACGGTCTACCAGGACCTGGCGGTCGTGCCGCTGATGCCGGTGTGGCGCAACTTCTTCCTCGACTCCGAGATGACCAAAGGGCCCTGGCCCGTCCGCCGTCTCGACATCGAGCGGATGAAGAAGACCGCGGACGAGGAACTGCGCAACATGGGCATCGTCCTGGACAACCTCGACCAGCCCATCGGCACCCTCTCCGGCGGCCAGCGCCAGTGCGTCGCCATCGCCCGCGCCGTCTACTTCGGCGCCCGCGTCCTCATCCTCGACGAACCCACCGCCGCCCTCGGCGTCAAACAGTCCGGTGTCGTCCTCAAGTACGTGGCAGCGGCCCGCGAACGCGGACTCGGAGTCATCTTCATCACCCACAACCCCCACCACGCCTACATGGTCGGCGACCACTTCAGCGTCCTGCGCCTGGGCACCATGGAACTCTCCGCCGAACGCAGCGACATCACCCTCGAAGAACTCACCAACCACATGGCCGGCGGCACCGAACTCGCCGCACTCAAACACGAATTGTCCCAAGTACGCGGCGTCGACATCGGCGAACTCCCCGAAGGCGAGAACGTCACGGCCCCGGCCGAAATCGCCAGCTGACTGCGCCCCGGACACCAGCCGCACCCCGCGCGAGCGGACCGCTTCGTCCGACGCACCCCCCCCGCTCCCCCTATACCCGAAGGCATTCCCTCATGAAGATCGCCCTCGACCCGTACATGATCCGTCATGTCCCGCTGCTCGAACTGCCCGGTGTGGTGGCCGAGTTGAGCTACGAGTGGATCGAGTTGTCGCCCCGCGAGGACTTCATCCCGTTCTTCCGGCACCCACGGGTGGACGACGCGACCGTGCGCAAGTTCCGCAAGGCGCTGGACTCGGCCGGCGTCGGGATCTCCTCCCTGCTGCCGCTGTTCCGCTGGTCCGGTCCCGACGAGGACGCCCGGCAGGCCGCCGTGCGCTACTGGAAGCGGTCGATCCAGATCGCCTCCGAACTGGGCGTGGACAGCATGATCTCGGAGTTCAACGGCCGGCCCGAGGAAGCGGACCGCAGCGAGGCCCAGTTCTGGAAGTCGATGGACGAACTCCTCCCGCTGTTCGAGCAGGAGGGCATCCAACTCGCCCTGGAACCGCACCCCGACGACTTCATCGAGGACGGCCACCAGGCGGTCGACTTCATACGGGGCATCAACCACCCGAGCGTCAGCTTCCTGTACTGCGCCCCGCATACCTTCCACATCGGCGACGACGCCCCCGGGATCATCCGGCACGCGGGCGATCTGCTCACGCATGTCCACCTGGCCGACGCGTTCGACCACAACGCATCCTCCGGCAACCGCTACATCCTCAACCCTCCCGGCACCACCGCCCGGATCCACCAGCATCTCGACATGGGCGAGGGCGAGGTCGACTTCGGCGAACTGTTCCGGGCCCTGCGGGACAACGACTTCGACGGCACCCTCACGGCGTGCGTCTTCGCGTGGGAGGAACGGGCCAAGGAGTCCTCGTTGTTCATGCGCGCGAAGATCGACGAGTACCTCGCCGCAGCGTCGTAACACACCATCGACATGACATTTCAGCGCGGGCGCAGCGCTTCGCCGGATTTGCCGAGGTCTCCTCCTTCGGCGGTCACCTCGGCGGCAGCGGCCGCTACGACTTCCCGGCTACGCCCGAGTCAGCAGACCGGGAATGCTCCGGCTTCGGGCTCCTGACTCTGAAACCGGGCGAGGCACACACCCTGTCGACCGGAGACTCCGAGTTCCTGGTCCTGTATCTGCCGCGCGCCTCCGCGGCCCTGATCAGCAGTGCGGACGGTGGGACGTTCGCGCTGCCCTCCGCCCGTACCGAGCGGAGCTCACTCTCCGCTCGGTACGGGCCCAAGGAGGACGTGTCCGTCGTGCCGCTCGGCGCCGGGGCGGGCGCCCGTCAGGTCACCAACCACTGCCCACGTCGTGCCACTCCTTCCGCGGCTGGGAAGCCGCTCTCATCGGAGACTCCCCCGTCCACGGCACCGAGGGCACCCGCACCCGCACCCGCCCCGAGGTCGTCACCACCCGTCGGCCGCAGCCCGCCAAGCAGGTCGCCGCCGGCTTCGATTTCCCCACCTCCAGCTGACCTCTCTTCTCTTCTCAAGGGACACCTCATGACCTCCTCCGCCAAGCCCTTGTCCGTCGCGGTGATCGGAGCCGGTATGGCCGGACGCAGCCACGCCGCCGGATACCGCAACGTCAACACCGTGTTCGGGGCTGGGCTGCCCCCGGTCCGGTTGGTCGCGATAGCCGACGCCAACACCGCGCTCGCCGAGGACGCCGCCCGCCGCTACGGCTTCGAGAAGGCGCCGCCGAGCTGGGAGGCCGTCGCCGAGGACCCGACGATCGACGCCGTCAGCATCGTCGTAGGAAACGCTTTGCATCGGCCGATCGCCGAGGCGTTGGTCGCCGCCGGAAAGCATGTGCTGTGCGAGAAGCCGTTGGCCGGTTCGCTCGAAGACGCCCGTGCGATGGCCGAGTTGGAGCGGTCGGCCGATGTCGTCACCGCCGTCGGATACACCTTCCGCCGCTCCCCCGGCATCGCCGCGATCCGCGACCACGTGCGGCGTGGCGAGCTGGGTGACCTCACCCTGTTCAGCGGACGCTACTGGTGTGACTACGCCACCGACCCCAGGGGGCCGCTGAGTTGGCGTTTCAAGGGGGGTGCCGGTTCCGGCGCGCTGGGCGATGTCGGCTCGCACGTCATCGACTCCGCCGAGTACGTCGCCGGGCCCATCACCTCGGTCTCCGGTGCCACGCTCTCCACGCAGATCCCGAAGCGTCCGCTGCCGCTGGGCGCGGTCGTCGGGCACAACGCGGCTCCCGTCTCCGACGAGTTCGGCGAGGTGGAGAACGAGGACACCGCGTCCTTCACGGCCCGTTTCGAGTCCGGGCTCGTCGGCACCTTCTCCGTCACCCGCACCGGTTTCGGGCTGCCCAACGGGCTCGCGTTCGACATCCTCGGGGTCGGCGGGCGGGCCGCGTTCGACCAGCACCGGCCGGCCGAGTACCTCTTCGACGACGCCCAGCCCGAGGCCCGTACCCGGGGTGCCCGCCAGATCATCGCCGGGCCCCAACTGCCGTACTTCGCGGGCGGGGTGCCGATGGAGGCGCCGGGCGTGGGCGCGAGCAACGCCGACAACTTCACCTACCAGGCCCGTGCGTTCCTCGACCAGGTCGCCGCAGTCGCCGAACCACTGCCCGCCTGCGCCTCGTTCGCAGAAGGGCTGCGGACCATGGAGATCATCCGCGCGATCGTCGAGTCCTCGCAGGCCGGCGGCGCCGCCGTCACCGTCGCTCCCTCCGTCTGACCACCCGCACCGCACCCATGCCAAGGAGTACCCGTATGTCCCTCAAGCTCGGCGCCTACACCGCCTGTCTGCACGACCGCCCCCTGGCCGAGGCCCTCGACATCCTCAAGGAGAACGGCCTGACCTCCGTCGAGGTCAACACCGGCGGGTTCATCCCCTCCCCGCACTGCCCGGTCGACCTGCTGCTCTCCTCGGTGACCGCGCGCGAGGAGTACCTGGCGGCCTTCGCGGACCGCGGGATGGAACTGACCGGCCTCAACTGCAACGGGAATCCGCTGAATCCGCTCCCCGGGGTCGGCACGAAGCACTCGGACGACCTGCGCCGTACGATCCGCCTCGCGGGCCTGCTCGGTGTGCGGCACGTGGTCACCATGTCCGGCACCCCGGGCTCCGACCCCGACGCCAAGTACCCCTCCTGGGTGGTGAATCCGTGGGACGGCGTCTACATGGACGTCCTGGACTACCAGTGGGGTGTGGCGGTCGAGTTCTGGAAGGAGATCGACGCGCTGGCCCGGGAGAACGACGTCCGGGTCGCCATCGAGATGCACCCCCACAACCTCGTCTTCTCCCCCGTCACCCTGAAGCGGCTCGTCGACGCGACCGGCGCTACCAACGTCGGTGCGGAGATGGACCCTTCGCACCTGATGTGGCAGGGCATGGACATCGTCGCCTCGATCAAGTGGCTGGGCCCGCTGGTCTTCCACGCCGCCGCGAAGGACGCGACGCTCTGCCCCGGCGCCGACATCCGCGGCGTCCTGGACACCTCGTTCACCCGCGTACCGGCCGACGCACCCGACAAGGTGCCCACCGGCTACGGCTTCTGGTGCAACTCCTGGCCCGAGGACCCGGCGTGGAAGTTCGTCGCCGTCGGCGTCGGCCACGACGTCGCCTACTGGACCGAGTTCCTGCGCGCCCTCGCCGAGGTCGACCCGGACATGGCCGTCAACATCGAGCACGAGGACGCCGCCTACTCCCAGACCGAAGGACTCGCCCTGGCCGCGAAGAACCTGCACGCCGCGGCGGCCGCCGTCTAGGGCCGACTCCCCAACGCCGTACGGGACCGCGCCCGGTCAGCCGGGCCGGTCCGCCGTCCTCGGCCACCCACCCTCACGACGGCGACTCAGCCGTGGCTCTCGAACTCGTCCGGCTCATCCGTGGTCCTCCGTAGGGCGCGTGAGGGCATCGCACGGCGCGGTGCCCTCGGTCCTGGCCTCCAGGGCGCGCACCACGGCCACCATGTCCTCGCTCCCGTGACCCCGCGCGACCGTCTCGCCGTACAGGGCATGGCAGACGTCGAGGAGCGGGGAGGCCAGATTGGCCTCGCGGGCGGCCTCCGCGATCAGCCGGTTGTTCTTCAGCACGTCCGCGGCCGCCGCCTGGACGGTGAAGTCGCGGGTCACCAGCTTGGGCCCCTTCATCCGGGAAACGGAGCTGGCCAGCGGTCCCGCGTCCAGGACGTCCCGGAGCAGGCTCTGGTCGAGCCCGTGCCGGTCGGCGAAGTGGAAGGCCTCGGCCAGTCCGGTGACCAGCGTGATCAGGAACAGGTTCACCGAGAACTTCATCAGCAGGGCGCCCGGAACCGCGCCGCAGCCGAACGTCTCCTGGCAGACGTGGACGAGCAGCGGCCGTACGGCTTCCACGGCATCGGCGTCCCCGGCCAGCATGCCCACCAACTTCCCCTGCTCTGCGGGGACTCGGGAACCGGAGACCGGAGCCTCGACGTATCTCCCGCCGGCGGACCGGATGTCGTCCTGGAGGCCCGCCGAGTACTCGGCCGAGGTCGTGCCCATGTGGACGAGGGTGTGTCCGGCTACCCGTGGGACGAAGTCCGGAGTGCCACGGCCCAGCACCGCGTCCATGGCCGTCTCGTCGGCCAGCATGAGGAACACGATGTCGTCGGCCAGGTCGAAGACCTCGGCTGGGTCCGCCGCGATCTCGGCCCCGGCAGCCGCGACGGGTTCACATCGGCCGGGCGTGCGGTTCCAGACCACGATGGGTGTTCCCGCGCGGGCGAGGTTGAGCGCCATGGGCTGCCCCATGACTCCGAGGCCGACGAATCCCACGTACGCCACGATGTACCACCGTTTCCGTCCTGCGACGAAGCGGAACGTCTCCGTCGTCGCCGATCATGACGGCCGTCATGGTAATCCACTCTATGACGACGGTCATAGAGTGGACTCCGGACAGCACGCGGAACGGTGACGGAGGTCGGGGAGAGCGATGGCAGAGGTGTCCGGACATGGGCCACGCGAGCGGATGGTCTTCAGCGCGGCACAGCTCATCCGACGCGACGGCGTCGCCTCCACCGGCATGCGCGAGGTCGCCGCCCACGCGGGCGCGCCGCGCGGTTCGCTCCAGCACTACTTCCCCGGCGGCAAGGAACAGCTGGTCAACGAGGCGGTGAGCTGGGCGGGCCGCTACGCCGGCAACCGCGTCGCCCGCTTCCGCGACGCGCCGGCCGAGCCGACGCCGAGCGGGCTGTTCGGCGAGATGGTGCGCCAGTGGACCGACGAGTACGAGAGCGCGGGTTTCGCGGGCGGCTGCCCGGTGGCCGCCGCGACGGTGGACTGTGCGGAGACGGTCGTCTCCACGCGGGAGGCCGCGGCCGACGCGTTCACCGCCTGGACGGGCCCGGTGGCACAAGCCCTGGTGGACATGGGCGTGCCCGAGAAGCGGGCGGGTTCGCTCGCCACACTCATGATCAGCGCCCTGGAGGGTGCCCTCCTCATCGCCCGGGCCGAGCAGGACGTCCGCGCCCTGACGACCGTGGCCCGTGAACTCGGCCCGCTCCTCGACTCCGCGACGGGCGAGGCCGACTGAGCGGTTGCCCCATCAGGCCCCCGCCACGGCTGTCGTGGTCACGAAGTTCTTCCCGCCCGTGCCGTCCAGCTCAGTGCGGCGGCCCTGGCCAGATGCAGGTGTGCGCGTTCCTCGGGAAGTCCCGGCCCGTGCATGCGGTCGTGGTGAAGATGCAGCAGCTCCGGGAGCAGGTCCTGCGGGGACAGCGTGCCCGCGTCCTCAAGCGCGCTGCGGTAGGCGGCCAGCGCGGTGCGGCGTGTGGACCAGCTCGCGGTGACGCGCGCGTCCAACACCGGGGTGCCGGGCGCCTGGAGCAATGTCGTCAGGGCGATGGTCTGGTCGTAGACCGCTCGGGGCGGGGCGCTCCTTTCCGTGTGGGTGTGCCCGACCAGCCAGCGCATCGCCTTCGCGTCGTCCCCGAGCAGGCCGACGGCGATGTCGACCATGCTCGCGGCGGTGACCGCACGCGCGTCGGGAGCCTCCGGGCCGGTCCGCGCCGTCAGTTGGGCGAGGACGGCGGCCGCGTCGGCGGCAAAATACAGCTCGGCCGCTTCCATCGCCGCGGGGCCGCCGAAGCGCGCGGTCTGCGGGTAGTACGTCTCCAGGCTCGCGTGGGTGATCAGGCCCGCGTTCCGAAGCCGCCGGGTCCACTCGCCGACCTGCCCGACGACCGTGCCGAGTGAGCCGGGCGCGCAGGACAGCCGGAGACGGAGGTGGTCCTCGGGATCGCGGTGGCGGACGAACCACCAGCGGGGCTCTCCCAACTCCCCCAGCAGGGACGGCAGATGCCGGGTCAAGAGCGCATCGTGACGGTCGCGGTGCCCGTGCAAGCCGATGGCGAGCAGGTTGTCGCAGCCCGGCAGACGGCCGTGCTCCCGACCGACAGGATCGACGACATCGCCCGACCCGCGGACGGGTGCGCGGGTCCCGTCCACGGCGGCCAGGGGGATGACGATCTCGTGGGCGCGCCCGCCGGTCCAGCCCAGGTCCCCGGGTTCCGGTGCGGCACGCAGCAGCGCCTTGCCGTCGCGCTCCACATGGGTACGGAGCAGGACGCGGTGCGAGGGTTCCGCCAGGTCCAGGTTCATGCGCCGGTCTCCGTCACCCAGGTACACGTGTTCGGGCAGGAGCACCTCACGACGCCACTCGGCCAGAGCCTTGTCCCACTGCGGCCACGGCGTCCGCGCGTCGGGCAGAACGTCCTGGCCAAGTGTCCAGCGCGCCGGGGACAGGACCGTGCGGCCGTAGCGCAGCGCGGGGAGGAACGGCAGGCCGGAGACGGCGGCTCCCCACGAGAACCCGGTGCACGGGACGGCCAGTGCCACCGGTGCCTCGATCAGGAACCGCGCCAGCGGATGGGTGTGCCGGGTCAGATCCACCGCGTTCAGCAGCATCGTGTGCACCGGGCGGCTGCGGGAGACCGAGACCAGGTGCAATTGCCCGGCATCGGCGGTCACGGCCAGGTCCGTCACCGGCAGCCGGCCCGTGTCCGGGCCGTGGTACTCGCCGAGGGGGATCACCCACTCCGCCATCTGCGGGGTGTGCGCGACGTTCGCCGAGCGTATGTACAGCGGGGTCGTATTGATCTGCGCGATCAGCGCGCCCTGTTGCACGCCGGGCAGGCCGGCGTACACGTCGGTCATCCGGCGGCGGTCGTCGGCGTCGAACAGGTGGAGAAAACGCCCGGTGGCCGTTCCCGCCGCACGGGCCACGCCGACGACGTGCAGCGTGAACTCCCCTTGTTCCAGGGCGGATACGCTCGCCGCGTGGATCCGCACGGTCACTTCGGTGCTCGGCTGCACGGGCCGGCCGGGATCCACCACCGCCAGTTCGTCGATCGCCGCATCATCCAGTCGGACCTGCCGGCGACGCCTTGTCGCCGCGGTGTACGCGAGCGCCAGCAGCCGGCTGTCACGGGCGGTCAGCGTCGGGCCCGTCGTAGTAGCTGTGGAACCGAGGTAGCCGGCCGGGTAGCCGAGAGAGTCGATGGCGTCCAGGACGGGCACCACCGCTCCCGGGCCGTAGCGCTCGAGAAAACGGCCGTGCCAGACGACCCACGCGGGGCTCAGTGCCGCCCTCGGTGCCAGGCGGGTCAGCGCCGCGGCCGCCGACGCCGCCTCCTCGGCCACCGCCTCCGGGATCACCAGGTCCCAGTCCAGTCGCAGATCGAGGGCGAGCGCGGGTTTCGCAGCGGGACTCAGCCGTCTCATCACGGCGCTCACCCGCGCACGTTCAGCGCGAGCACCCACACCCGCGGCGGTCGCGTCGTCGTGCCGTGCCAGTCCCTCCGCGACCTCGCGCAACTCGGTGAGCTCAGCCTCGGGCAGGTGCTGTGCGTGGCCAAGCAGAGCGGCGATCGGATCGGAGGCCATGACCGCGGGACGCAGGCTGGTGATCAGGAATCGTTGTCGCACGAGGTTCGCGAGCAGGTTCTCGATCGCGGTGGGAGAAGCGTCCGGGAAGCCCGCGGAGAGAGTATCCGCGAGAACTGCCCACAGAACGGGCGTCCGTGCGCCGTCCATGGCCATGCGCACCGGCCCGGACGCGCGTATCCCCACATGCACGGGGTCGCCGCCGTGCGCACTGCTCGATCGGTGCTCGATCATCAGGCGTCCGTCGCGCTCGAACGCGAGGCTGGAGGCGAGCAGCGTCAACTGGGGTCGGAGCTCGCGGTGTTCCTCCAACCGATCGACCAGAGCCGCGGTCCACGCGGTGTCCGGTCCGGTGACCGCCCGGTGGCCGGAGCCCGCACGCAGCAAGGGAGTCGCCCCGGTACGAGCGGCCTCGACACCGGCGAACAGGCCGAAGGGAGTGGCACGTGAGCGGGCACGCAGCAGGTAGCGCAACACCGACAACACCGCGCGCCGCACGGCGGGTTCCGGCACCGGATCGCCGACACATATCTGATGCACCCGCCTCGCCAGGTCCGGGCTGGAGAACTCGACCGCGATGGCGAAATCCGTTGCCTGCCACAGGTGTTGAAGCCATGCCCGCCACGACTCCGTGTGCGCGGACGGGCCGTTCAGGTCCGGCCAGCGCACCGGGTGGTCCGGACACCAGACCGCCGCCCGCACCACGGCCGCATCGACATGGCGGTACAAACGGTCCTCCAGCAGCTCAACGGCGGTGCCCTCCATACGGCGTTGTCCGCGATTCTTCCGAACCACCCGCTGCCGAGGGCGATTATGAGTCATGGTCATCGTCGCGGGTGCTGCGCCACCCCGGTGCCGCAGAGTCTCCATGAGCCGCTGAACTGGCTGAATGCCGTCCCAACTAAACGACGACGTATGGGCTGTTGACGGACGTGCGGTCTGGCTTAGCCTGGGCGCCGCACACGGCAAACGGCACATTCCCATCACGTTGACGAAGGGGAGAGAATCATGACCGCTGTGTCTCCTGAGAAACTCGCCGATGAGGAATTCGGTGAGCTCGAAGAACTCCAGGTGATCGATTCCAGCGAGCTGAAGCTCGGCGCGGCGTACCACACGTACACCTACATCGCGGCGGAGAGCACGGAGGACATCCCCGACTAGGACGTCCGGGAGCCGAGGCAACTCTCCGACGGACGAGACCGGTGGGACGAGGAGGTGGGTCGTGCCGTCCAGCCAGTCGGCGGACCCTACCCGCACCGACGTCCTGTTGATCTTCCCACCGCAGACCGAGGCCAGGTTCTTCCCGTATCTGAGCCTGCCCTACCTGACCGGCCATCTGCGGCGCCTGGGTCGGCGGGTGCACCAGGCCGACTTGAACATCGCCGTGCTCCACGAGCTGCTGCGAAGTCCCGCGCTGCTGGACGACGCGGTCCGCGCCCAGGACACGGACGGCGACGCTACGGCCGTGAGCGACTGGTACCGCCGGGCGGTGGCCGACGTATTCGCCGCGCACATCGGCGAGTTGCGCGCCCACGTCCTGCACAAGGAGCCGATCGGCGAGCTGGGCCCGGACCGCGCGGTCCGGCTCGCCACCCTGGCCCTCGAGTTGCTGGTCCGCGACACCTTCCTGGTGCGGACCTGGGAGGACCTCGGCCGGCTGGACGACGCCGTACGCCGGACCGCGGAGCAGCCGCCCACCGCGTCGGACGTACCGATCGCATCGCTGCACCACCTCGTAACCGAGCTGCTCGACCGGCATCGTCCCCGGGTGGTCGGCCTGTCCGTGGCGTTCTTCAGCCAGCTCGCGCCCGCGCTGCTGATCGCCGCCTGGGTCCGGCGGCTGGCGCCGGACACCCAGATCTGCCTGGGGGGCCAGCAGGTGATGCTCCGTCACGACAGCCTCGCCCGGCTGCCCGGAGTCCGAGAAACGGTCGACGCCCTGTGCCCGACCGCTGGGGAACAGCCGCTCGAACGCTGGCTGGACGCGCTGGACGGAACGGTTCCGCTCACCGCCGTCCCCGGCATGACCTGGCTGCCACGCTCCGGGGCCGAGCCGCGCACAGGGCCCCCGGTGACCCTGCGCTTCCGTGACCTCGGACCACCCGACTTCACCGGACTGCCGTTCCGCTCCTATCTCAACGACGCCCTGGAACTCGCGATCGTCTCGTGCGTCGGCTGCTACTGGGGGCGGTGCGCGTTCTGTTCGTACGGCAACCGGTCGCTCCCGCAAGGGAGTTACCAGCAGGGCACCGCGACCCAGATCGCCGACGCCGTGGAGACCGTCGTCCGCGCCACGGGTACCCGTTTCGTGTCGGTCGCGGACGAGAACACCAACCTGCGGCTGATCCAGAGAGCGATGCGCGCGGTACGCGAACGCGGCATACGGGTCCGGTTCGGCGTGCGCAGCCGGCTTGAGTCCGCCCTGACCGACCCGGGGTTCTGCCACGATCTCGCCGCGGTCGGCTGCGCGATGATCTCGGTCGGCTACGAGGGCACCTCGCAGCGCCTGTTGGACCGGGTGGACCGGGGTGTGCGCGCGGCCGACTACCAGCGGATCCTCGACAACCTCGACGCGGCGGGCATCACCGTCCGGTTCACCGTGATGGGCCAGGTCCTGGACGAGACGCCGGACGAGTTCGAGGCGTCCCTGCGCTTCCTCGTCGACAACGAGCGGCGGATCGGCATCGACGCGCTGGAGCTGATGGTGGCGGAGCCCGGCAGCAAGCTCGTAGGCAGCCCGGAGGAGTACGGGCTCACCCTCGACACGTCGGACCGCCTCGTGGGCAACCCCGAGCTGAGCTATCTGTCCGGCCGGGTCGGCCACCCGCTGTCCGTCTCCGGCGGCCCGACGCGCCCCGAGGCCCTGAGCCGGCTGGTGCGGATCTTCGACACCGTCAGACCGGGCCGGGCGAGCGGCCCGGCACCGTCGCGCCGCACCCCGAACGGCCATGGCACACCCGCCGTCGCGGCCCTGCGCCCGCACACGTGGGTGCGCGCCGTGCCCGCGTACGCCGACGACCGTACGGCCGACCGCGTCACCCTCGCCGACCTCGTCCGGGAGCGGTTCTACGCACTCCCCCGCAGCGACGTGGAACAGCGCCCCGACGGCCTGCTCACGGCCCGCACCGACCGCGGCCGCCGACTGCTGGCCCGCCTGGTCGACGCGGCGGCGGGCACCCCCGGCCCAGCACATTCAGCCAACCCGGCCCCCTCAGCCAGGAGTTCGTCATGACGCACCCGCCGCGCACCGCACCCGGCGGCACTCGAACCGTCACAGTGACCGAAGCCCCGGGCCGGATGGGCCTGGGGGTCCTGATGGACATGCCATGGGGCGGCGGACGCCTCGGCAGGCGCGGCATCGGATTCGTGGAGAGCGACGACGGCGGCGGAGACGTCACCGACCGGGTCCGCGCCTTCCTGCACCGCCACGGCGGCGACTTCGCCTACTCGGCCCTCGCGTTCCAGCCGCGCTCGCGCGCCCGCGTACGGTCGGCCGACTACGTGCGCGCGTACGACCGCTTCTTCGCGGCGGTGCCCACCGGGCTGGCCCGCGCCTTCCACCAGACCGAGTTGAACATGGGCACGCCCGAGCGCTACGACCGCCGCCCGGCCGCCGAGTTCACCAACGAACTGGCCGCCCGCTACGGCTTCTCCTGGGTGGTCGAGGACCTGGGGATCTGGAGCCTGCGCGGCATACCGATGCCGTATCCGCTTCCGCCGCCGCTGACGGAGCCGGGCCTGGAGATCGCCACCCGGAACGTGGCGGAGGCGGCCCGGCTGCTCGATCCGCCGCTGCACGTCGAGTTCCCCGGCTTCACCGAGGGCGGTTCGTTCGTCCTGGGGCACATGGACGCCTTCGAGTACTTCGCCCGGCTGGCGGACGACGCCGATGTGCGGGTGACGCTCGACGTCGGCCATCTGCTCAGCTACCAGTGGCTGAGGGGACGTACCGGAAAGAGCATGTACGACGGGATCGAGGCCCTGCCCCTCGACCGTTGCCGTGAACTGCACTTGTCGGGCTGCCAGATCGTGGGCGGCAAGTTCCGCGACCTGCACCACGGCGTCCTGCTGGACGAGCAGTTGGAGCTCACGGAGTATCTGCTGCCGCGCTGCCCGAACCTTCTCGGGGTGTCCTACGAGGACCCGATGTACCGCGAGAACGGGCAGTTGGTCGAGAAGTCCCGGCGGAACTACGCGCGGCTGCGGGACCTGGTCGTCAACTGGCAGCACGGGGAGGCGGCGTGACCGCGGTGGAGCCGGGCGCGTCGCTGGACGGCGAGCAACTGACCGACCTGCTCATGCGGTTGCTGCTGGACGCGGACCTGCGGGCCCGGCTCGCCGACGAGGGCGCCGAGGCGGTAGCGGCGGAACCCGGCGAGCTGGAGTGCCTGGCCTCCGTCGACCTGGCCGAACTGGACACCACGGCGCGGCGGTTGCGCTCCCAGGTCTGGCGGCCCGGCAGCGGTGGCAGCCTCGCGACCACGTTCCCGCGCAGCCTGCGGCTGCTCCAGGAGGCCGATGCCACGGAGTCCGACCTGCTCACCGGCTTCCTCGGCTCACCGCACTTCGCCCGGTACCGGCTGATCCCGTACACCGCCCCCGGGTTGTCGGCGGAGGAGGCGTTCGCGTCCTACCTGGTGGATGGCGTCGGGTCAGGGGTGCTGCGCGACACCGTGACGCACGAGCTGATGATCGCCCTGTTCACCTCGCTGACGTGCGAGCAGCCGCTGTCGTTCGTGATCGAGGCGGAGGGGATCGTCCCCACCGACCGGGGCCATGCCGCCGTGCGTGCGTATGCGGTGGCGTCCGTGGCCACTTGGGCGGCCACCACCGGTGGGCGCCCTTCCGGGGAGACCCAGGGCGCGGACGAAGTGCACTACGCGTACTTCACCACGTCCGCCGGGCTGGCTCACGGCGTGGTGTCCGGCCGGGTGGCGGACGCCTTCGAGGCCGAAGCGACGGACCGGCGCGAGACCGCGCGGCGGGCACTGGCACGCCGCGGACTGTGGTGACGGGGAGAGGAACCGCCTTGCACATCGTGTTGGTGGACATGCCGTGGTCGTCGCTCGACGCGCCGTCCCTCGCCCTCGGCATTCTCAAACGCCGGATCCTCGACGTCTTCCCCGACGGCGCCGCGGACGTCGAAGTGGTGCACGCCAACCTCGACTTCGCCGACTGGGTGTCCGCTCGTACGGAATACGGCTTCGACGAGTACGAGTTCTGCTCGACCTCGTACTTCTCCGGCCACAGCGAGTGGATCTTCTCGGCCGCGCTCAACGGTCAACCCCGTTGGCGGGTGGCCGAGTTCACGGAACACTTCGGCGAGAAAATGCCGGAGCACATGCTGGCCAAGGCACGGGAACTGCACGAACTCGCGCCGCTGTTCGTCCGGGAGACTGCCGCCAAGATCGCCGCCACGGCACCGGACGTGGTCGGCTTCACCACCACGTTCGCGCAGAACGCGGCGGCCCTCGCCGCGGCCCGCGTGGTCAAGGAACTGGCACCCGGCACCACCACCGTCTTCGGCGGCGCGAACTGCGACGGCCCGCAGGGCGCAGCGCTGCACCGCAACTTCGAGTACGTCGACTTCGTGGTGCGCGGCGAGGGCGAGATCGCGTTCCCACGACTGCTCGCCGCGCTCCGCGACGGCGACGCCGACGACCTGGCGGCCATCCCCGGCCTGTGCCGCCGCGATGAGCGGGGCCGGTCCGTGGCCCACCCCATGGACGCCGCCCCGCTGCCTCCGGGAGCACTGGTCACCCCCGACTTCGGGGACTACTTCGAGCGGCACGCGCAGTCCACCGCGGGTGGGTGGGTGGAGCCGCGGCTGGTGGTGGAGGCCTCGCGCGGCTGCTGGTGGGGCGAGAAGCACCACTGCACCTTCTGCGGCCTCAACGGCTCGTTCATGGAGTTCCGCAGCAAGGACCCGCGGCGGTTCGTGGACGAGATCCTCGGCCTGGTCGAGCGCCACCGCATCCTCGACGTGTGGGTCACCGACAACATCCTCGACATGGCCTACCTCAACTCCATGGCCCCGCTGCTCCAGGAGTCCGGGTACGACCTGCGGCTGTGCTACGAGATCAAGTCGAACCTGCGGCGCGAGCAGTTGGCGACGCTGTACGCGGCCGGAGTCAGCTACGTGCAGCCCGGTGTGGAGAGCCTCAGCAGCCGGGTGCTGAAGCTGATGGACAAGGGGGTGACCGGCTGCCAGAACGTACGGCTGCTGCGGGACGCGGAGACCGTCGGCGTCAACCTCAGCTGGAACTACCTCTACGGCTTCCCCGGGGAGACCGACCAGGACTACGACGAGATCGTCGAGCAGTTGCCCGCGCTGCACCATCTCGGACCACCGGCCAACTCCACCCGCCTGAAGGTCGAGCGGTTCAGCCCCTACTTCGACCGGCCGGAACTGGGCTTCGCCGACCTGCGCCCCGCCTCGCACTACCACCACATCTACGACCTGCCGGAGCACGAACTCGCCGACCTGGTGTACATCTTCGACTCCACGAACCAGGGCATCGCCGGCGGCTGTCTGGACCGGCTGCGCACGGCCGTCGCCGACTGGACGCGGGCGTACCCGCGCAGTCGCCTGACCCACTGCGACCTCGGCACACACATCGTCCTGGTCGACACCCGGCCGGACTTCTCCTGGCGGCTCCTCGACCTCACCGACCCGTTCGAGGTGACGGTGTTCCGGCTGCTCGACACACCGCACAGCCCAACTGCACTGCTGCGCAAGGCCGCTGCCCGGTGCGCGGACGCGCGGGAGCCGGCCGGACAGGTGACGGAGGAGCGCGTCGCCGAGCTGCTGGCACGCTGGCGCGCCCTCGGCCTGGTCTTCGCCGAGGGCGGTCATCACGTGCAGGTCGCGCCCGCGGTGGCCAACCAGGACCTGCTGCGGCTCGACGACGCCGGACTGCACGGCGACGACACGGCGCTGGTCCCGGCTCTGGCAGCCCCTTCCACGGGAGACACGCGATGAAGCCGGAGCTGACGCTGTGGAAGGACCGCGACCCGGCGGCCATGCGCCTGCCGGGCATCCACTGCGGCACCCTCGACGGACCGCCGGACAACCCGGTGGACGCCGTCGCCCAACTCGCCGCCGACGGCGTCCAGTTCGTCCAGGTGCACGAGTCCGTGGACCTCACCGATCCGGACAGCGCGTCAGCGGTAGCCGTTCTCCTCGTCATCCGGGAACTCACCAGCCACGGCATCGCGGTGGACTGGACCCTGCGTATGCCCGACCCGGCCGAGTGGCAGGCTTTGAGTCATCTGCACCCTCCTGCGGCCATCTTCCGAGGCTCGCGGGGAGCGGAGAACGAGGACCACGTGGTCACGGCATGGCGCGGCTCGTTCCACATCGCGAAGTGCGGCTACCGCTGCGGCCCCGGTTTCCTGGAGATCCGCGACCACCGCTGGGGCTCCTTCCGGCGCCTGGTCGTCAACGCCCCCCGGAGCACGGCGTTCCAGGGGCTGCTGGACGGCGTCCCGGTGGTCGCGTCGGCGTCGACGGAGCGGGTCCTGGAGCGTCATCTGCGCGAGAACCTGCTCCATCGCGCCGGGCGCCACCTGTGGTGGACGCCGTACCGCCTACGACGCTGGCCGCTCAGCACGACGATCCCGTAGGAACCTCTCGACCCACCGTTCCGTCACCTCGTCGGCCTGACGCCTGATCCCCGGAGCCGGCAGCGACGCGGGGGCGCCGACACCGAGGAAGTCGAGACAGCCCGACAGGCCCGCCTCGTAGTCCGCGACGAGGTCCTCGTAGACGACGGTGTGGGGCGTGACACCGTGCCGGCCGAAGTAGTCCTCCCAGACCGCCGCGTCGCGGTCGAGCATCCGCAGATGTCGGCGGATCTCCTCATAGCTGTACCGGGGAGCGGCACGCGTGCTCCCCTCCGGCAGAAAGGTCCCGTCCAGGATCCAGACACCGGTCTGCTCGGCCATGGTGTACGACACGGCCTGCCGCAGCCGGTCCCCGCGCTGGATCCAGATGTACCGGGGTGCCTGGAGGACCTCGTACGGGTCGATCTCCAGGTTCCCGAGATGTCCCGCGTGGATCCGCAGCCCGAACACGCCGTTGGGGCTCGTCCGGTACGTCATCAACCGCCGCACATAGCCCGCCGCCGACTCCTGCGGATCGCCGGAGTCGAACCCCCACCGCTCGAAGTAGTCCAGCACGAAGGCGTCGGCGAAGTAGTCCTCGGCGAAACCGGCCAGCCCGGTGTGCCACAGGGCGCGGGCGAGCATGTTGCTGCCGCACCTGGGTGTCGACGCCAGCACGTAACGGACCGGCGGCAGACCGGAGAAGGGCGGGAAGTCGAACTCCGGACCGTTGGTCCGATAGCGCAGCACCATGAGAACACCTTCGCGCCCGGCACGAGTCGTTGTCACCGGGTCCGTCGCGTTCAGCGCGCGGTGCACAACAGCGAGCCATCGCAGTCTCGGGCCGCGAGCTTGCACCTCCGAGCAGCGACTACGACGATGCCCATCCCCGCCGATCCGTACAGCGTGACCAACGTTCCCTGCCAGTAAAGACTGCGTCGCTTCAGCTCTTGGCCGAACATCACCTGCCGGTAGGTGCTGGTGCCGATCGAGTGGCCGGTCTCCGTGTCGTAAGAGAGCTCGCACCTGTCGCCACGTCTCATGGGCTCGGGATGAGACTCGCCGTCCGCGCCCAGCACAAGCCCTGGGCAGTCGGCCCCGTAGGCCGATCCGGCTCTCAGGAGCGACACCGCCCCCCACAGCAGCGGAATCAGAAACAGGATGAGGAACGCGACTCTGTATCGCACGGCGTCACCTTCGACGGGTACAGCCCTCAACACCAGCTCGGAGGGCCGGAATCGGTACGGGGGTCGGATGTGAACCTGGAGGGACGGCACGGCCCTCGGATGCCGCACGAACTCAGTGGGTGATCCGGAGCTTCGACTGACCGTGCGGAAGCTGTTCCCAGTCCTCCATGAAGTGGGCCTTCAGGCCGTGTTGTGCGGCCAGCGCGACGAGGGTCTCGGTGCGGTAGTAGAAGTCCTCCCGCAGCACGTGGTGTTCCCGGCCCTCCGTGCGGTCGAAGGTGAAGTCGAACCAGCCGCCCGGTGCCAGGACGCGGCCGACGTTGGCGAGGCATTCCTCGATGACCGGAAGCGGGGAGTGCGAGAACACGCTGTGCGCGTGGACGACGTCGAAATGCGCGTCGGGCAGGAAGCGCAGGGTCAGGTCCTGTACGGGCGTGAGGACGGGGAGGCGCTTCTGCAGGCCCATCTCGACGAGCGTGTCCTGCGCGGCGGCCAGGATGTCGGGCGAGATGTCGAGGCCGTAGTAGTGCCCGGGATCGAGGTGGCGGATGAAGCGCCAGCCGCCGCGCAGGTTTCCGCAGCCGATCTCCAGCATGCGGTGCTCGCGGCGCAGACCGTGGCCGAGGAGGTAGTCGAACTGCATCGCGCCCAGGGCCAGCCAGCGTTCCCGGCCGGCGCTGCCGACCGCCGCGTCCGGGTCGGCCCGGGTGTCGGAGCGCATCACGGCGCGGTAGTAGGAGACGTGGTCCGGGTGACGGTGGCGCAGCCAGGCGTCCCGGGTGGCACGGGCCAGGTGGCGGGGGACGCGCTCGGGGTGGCGCAGGGCGTAGCCGATGCGGTGGCTGAGGGCCGCGCGGTTGGCGGTGAGGTTCTTGGTGGGCACGAGGTCGTCGCCCTTCCGAGGTGGGTGGTGGGGTGGTGATGCCAGCCTCGGTGCGGCGACGGGGTGCCCGGCTCGGTCAAGGGGCGCTGATCCGGCGGCGGTTCGGGTGATCCGGATGTCAGCCGATCGGTTGATGCGCCGTCCCGTCCATCGCGTTAGACACGAAGGATGGAGCACACGAGACAACGCGCGACGGCACACATCGATCCGGAGGAACGGCTGTTGCCCGTGGTCGTGCACGCCGCGTTCTTCCTGCTGCTCGGCTCGTCGTTCGTGCGCTTCCTGACCCGTGACCAGGGAGGGGTGCGCGCAGACTGGGCGCCGGCGCTGTACGCGGTCTTCTGTCTGCTGTACGTCCTCGGGCAGTTCCTGGCGCCCGCACCCCGCCCGGGGTCGGCGCCCACCGTGCGTCATCTCGCCTGGCTGGGTTCGGTGTCGGCGGTCTGGACCGTGCTGCTCGCCCTCGCGCCGAGTGCCACCTGGTGCGCCATGCCCCTGCTGTTCGGCGGCCTGTACGCGCTGCCCCCACGGTTCGCGGTGCCGCTGGCCGCCGCACTCACCGCGCTCGTCGTCGCCTCCGAGATACGGGTGGCCGACGGCACGCTCAACCCCAACATGGTCGTCGCCCCGCCGGCTCTCGCGGCGGTCGCCACCGCCGTGCTGGTGCGGTTGCGGCGCCAAGCGGTCCGCCAGCGCGTCCTGATCGACGACCTGGTCCGCACCCGTCGCGACCTCGCGGCCACCGAACGGCGGGCCGGCGTCCTGGCGGAACGGCAGCGGCTGGCCACCGAGATCCACGACACCCTCGCGCAGGGCCTGTCGAGCCAGCAGATGCTGCTGCAGGCGGCCGAGCGCGTGTGGCGGACCGACCCGGAAGCGGCCCACGGACACATCCTCAAAGCCACCGAGATCACCTCCCGCGGCCTCGCCGAGGCACGCCGGTTCGTCCACGACCTGGCACCGGCCGACCTCGTCGAGCACTCCCTGCCGGCCGCCCTGGGTGCGCTCGCCGAACGGGAGAGCGGTCCCGGCCTGACGGTGGAGTTCCGGTTCGACGGCGATCCGGGCCCGCTGCCCCAGCGGGCCGAGGCGGCCCTGCTGCGCATCGCCCAGGGCGCGTTGGCCAACGTCCGCGAGCACGCTGCCGCCACCCGTGCCGCGCTGACCCTGACCTGGCTGGACGACCAGATCTCCCTCGACGTCGCCGACAACGGCCGCGGTTTCGACGCCACCGCTCCCCCGGTCTCCGCGCCCGGCCGGACACGCGGCCACGGACTGCCCGCGATGCGGATCAGAGCCCGGCAGTCGGGCGGCACCCTGAACGTGGAATCGACCCCCGGCGAAGGAACTGTCGTCTCGGTCGCCGTACCCGTCGTCCGTGATCTGCGCGAGGAGCTCGTCCCGTGAACACACCCGCACCCGTACGCCTGCTGCTGTGCGACGACCACGCCGTCGTACGGGCCGGGCTGCGCGCGCTGCTGTCCAGCGCCGACGGCATCGAGGTGGTCGGTGAGGCGGGCAGCGGCGAGGAAGCCCTCGCCATGGCCGCCCGGGTCCGTCCCGACGTGGTGCTGATGGACCTCCAACTCGGGGACGGCATGGACGGAGTGACGGCCACCAGGAAACTGACCGCCGGGGAAGGCCCTCGTGTTCTGGTCCTCACGATGTTCGACACGGACGCGGACATCACCCGTGCCGTCGAAGCGGGCGCCACGGGCTACCTCCTCAAGGCCGAACGTCCCGAGGAACTGTTCACCGCGATCCACAGCGCCGCATCCGGTCGTACGACGCTGTCGGCCCCGGTGGCCGACCGCCTCCTGGACCGGATGCGCAACCCGCGCCCCACTCTGTCCGAGCGCGAGCGCGAGATCCTCGGCCAGCTGGCCCGCGGCCTGGGAAACCGGGACATCGCCCGGGCCCTCTTCATCAGCGAGGCGACGGTCAAGACCCATCTCGGGCGGATCTACGGCAAGTTGGAGGTGGAGACGCGGGCCGGGGCGGTGGCCGTCGCCAAGGAGCGACGGCTGCTGTCATGACGCCGCAGCGCCAGAGCTTCCTGGTCGAAACCTCCCAGGGCCTCTTCACCCGGCCGCGACCGTCCTCGGACGCACGGTCGGCTGCGCCGGCCATGGGTCGGCCACGGCCGCCGCAGCCCCGACCTGGTACCCGCATGTGTCCGGGGCGCGTCAGCGGCGTCGCTGGTCCGCGCGGAGTTCGAAGTCGCCGTAGCTGTTGTCGACCGGGTTGACCGTGACGCCGGGGGCGACGATCTCGTCGATGGCGTCGAGCACGTCGGTCGACAGGGTGATGTCGGCGGCGGGCAGGAAGGCCTCCAACTGGTCCATGGTCCGCGGTCCGATGATCGCCGCGGTGACGCCGGGGTGGTTGACGACGAAGGCGACGGCCAGCTCGATCAGGGTGAGGCCCGCCTTCTCCGCCAGAAGCGCGAGCTGTTCGACGGCGTCGAGCTTGCGTTGGTTGGCAGGGGTGCTCATGTCGAAGCGGGCCTGGGGGCGGGCGGCGGAGGCGGGGCCCTCGGCGGCGTTCTTGCGGTAGCGGCCCGACAGCCAGCCGCCGGAGAGCGGGCTGTAGGTGAGGGTGCCCATGCCGTGCCGGCGCACCGTGGGCAGCACGTCCTCCTCGATGCCGCGGACCAGGATCGAGTACGGCGGCTGCTCGGTCACGAACCGCTCCAGGTTCCGTTCGCGCGCGACCCACTGGGCCTCGACGATCTGGGAGCCGGAATAGGACGAGGAGCCGATGTAGCGGATCTTTCCCTGGCGCACGAGGTCGGAGAGGGCGCCGAGGGTCTCGGCGACGTCCGTGTCGGGGCTGGGGCGGTGGACCTGGTAGAGGTCGATGTGGTCGGTGTCGAGCCGACGCAGGGAGTTCTCGACCTCGCGGATGATCCAGCGTCGTGAGCCGCCCCGCTGGTTGGGGTCGTCCTGGCCCATCGGCATGAAGAACTTGGTCGCCAGGAACACGTCCTCGCGACGGCCCTTGAGGGCCTTGCCGACGATCTCCTCCGAGACACCGGCGGAGTACACGTCGGCGGTGTCGACGAAGTTGATGCCCGCGTCCAGGGCACGGTGGACGACGCGGATCGAGTCGGCCTCGTCCTCGTTGCCCCAGGGGCCGAACATCATCGCGCCCAGGCAGAGCGGGCTGACGTGGACGCCGGTGCGGCCGAGCGGTCGGTAGTGCATGAAGTGGTTCTCCTCGGATGTGCTCGGTGGTCGTCTGTGGTGGTCAGTCGTTCGCGGTCGGTACGACGGTCCCGGCCTTCGTCCAGCTGGCGAGCAGGCCCAGGGCCTCCGCCGCCGGGGAGTCCGGTTCGGGCGTGTAGAAGTTGAGGCGCAGGCCGGGATCGGCCGGCAGCTCCATCGCCTCGTAGGGCAGTGCGAGATCCCCGACCAGCGGGTGGTGCAGGTTCTTCACTCCCGAGCGGTGGAACTTCACGTCGTGGCGGGCCCAGCGGCGGGCGAAGTCGCCGCTCCTCGTCGTGAGTTCGCCGATCAGGTCGGTCAGTGCCTTGTCGTGGGGCGCGCGTCCCGTCTCGATGCGCAGGAACGCGACCGAGTCGTCGGCTCCCTTGTCCCAGTCGACCCAGAAGCCCTGGCTCGCGGGGTCCAGGAACAGGAAGCGGGCGCTGTTGACCGGGCCGCGCTGGGCGAACAGCGGCGAGTCGAAGAGGGGCGCGTACAGCGCACGGCCCAGTGTGTTGGCGGCCAGGATGTCGAAGCGCGCGTTGCGCACGTAGGCCGGAACATCGGTCATCGAGTCGAGCAGGCGCAGGATCGTGGGCCGTACGCGGGACGCGGTCACCGCCGGACGGCGGCCTGAGGGTGTCGCCGCCCGGGCCAGGTCGTAGAGGTGGGTGCGTTCGGCCTCGTCCAGTTGCAGTGCGTGGGCGAGGGACTCAAGTACCGAGTCCGACGCGCCGGAGAGGTTCCCGCGTTCGAGGCGTACGTAGTAGTCGACGCTCATCCCCGCGAGGAGCGCGACCTCCTCCCGGCGCAGGCCCGCGACGCGGCGGTTGCCGCCGTAGACCGGCAGTCCGGCCTGTTCGGGGGTGATCCGCGCACGCCGGGTGCTCAGGAACTCACGGACCTCGGCGGCCACGCTCTTCTTGTCTCTGTCTGCCATGGTCCCGTTCCTGACATCGCTCCGCCGTCGACGCTCACGCCCCGGGCGGACGGTCCCGCCTCGGACTTCACCGTAGGCCGGTCCGCGAGGACCTGCGAGGTACTGCCAGTACCTGGAAGATCAGTGACTCCCACGGACGCGCCCGCGCGGGGTCGTCTCCAAGGGAACCGAGAGGCCGGGGCCAGAAGCGGTCCCTCACCCTGAGACGGCGGCGAGGGACACCACCATGAGCGCAGCACTCGAGTACGACGGGACCCGACATTCGTATCGGGCGGGTCGTAGACCCGGCCCGCGAGGAACCTGCGGCCCCGGTCCGGGCGACACTGATCCTCGCGATCGTCTGCGTCGGCAACTTCATGGTCGACCACCTGACCGCTCTGCTCGATGCCACCACCGTCGTCCCCACCGCCAATCCGTTGGAGATCCACCCCTACTTCCGTCCCGGAAGACCCGGTCGTCACCGCGATCGCCGAGAACATCGACGCCTTCGACTTCGCCCTCACCTGGAGGAACTGAAGGCCCTCACCACCTACGGGCGTGCCGTCCCGGAAGCCCGAGATTCCCGCCAACACCCTGAAATCGGCGCGGACTTGGGCAACGAACCAACTCGGACGCGTCGGCCGCCAGGGCCGAATCGCCGCGCCACCCTTGCCGAAGCCGTCCGCAGTACGGACGCGCAGGTCACCGTTCGTACGGACGGAGCAGGCGAAGTCAGTCACGCCCGAGCGGCTCGACGGCGATCAGCACTGCGAACCCCTCGGTCGGCAGAGCCACCCTCAGCGCCCGACCGCCCTCGTCCCATGTGACGACCGCTCGCTCCCCGGCCTCGAACAGCACCCGGGGCCGGGCGTTCACGGCGGCTGCGGGCAACGGGACCGTCACCGTCGAAGGCGCCCCATCCCGGCGCCACAGGGAGAGGGGTGTCATCCCGTCCCGCGCGACCAGCGCCAGGGCGAGCCGGCCGTCACGCCAGCCCGGCAGGTCCAGCGGCCGGTGCGGGCGGGTGTCGGGCAGGAGGTGACGGTAGCTCTTGTACGTGGTCAACGCCGCCCGCACCAGAGCTATCTGATGCTGCGTCAGTTAGTCGGGGCAGCCGCTGAGAGGGACCCGCCCGAACAACGCCGACACCAGCACCGTGCCGAGTTCGGCGTCCGTGTGGCCGAGTTGCGGGTAGGCCCAGATCGCCCCCTGTTCCGAGGTGACCGCGGTGGGCGCGGCGGCGGCGAGCGCAGGGATCAGCCGGAAGTCCCGCTGATCGGTGACCGAGTGGATGGGCAGCCGGGCCGGAAGAGGATCGCGTGGTCGGTGCGACTGCCGCCGGCCGCGCAGTTCTCCAGGACCAGGCCGGCATGGCGGTCGAGAACGTCGTCGAGCCGGCGGAGGTACGCGCGGTTGTGGCCGAGCTCTCCCCCGCCTGGCCAACGACAGCACCCTGGCCTATCCCGCTCTCGTCACCTCGCCGACCCTCAGCGCCGCCGCCATCGCCATCGGCAACATGACCGACGGCGACTTCAACACCACCAGCGGCGATCCGCAGGCCCCGTTCGTCCTCGACTTCGGTGTCGACTACCGCTTCACCGCGACTGCATTCGGACTCCAGGCGCGCTACAACTTCGCCAACCGCTCGCAGGGCGCCAACGTCTACGGCTCCAACGACAAGCTCACCTGGACGAAGCCGACCGTCACCGAGACCACCGACACCACGGACGACGACTTCGCGATGGAGACCATCGACGTCCTCGACACTCTGCGCGAGGTGCAGTACCGCCAAGGCCCAGACGATCCTCCCGTGGCAGAACCTGGCCCGCACCGACACCTCCGGCGCCCCAGTGCCGTACCGGTACATCCGCCTGTCGGACACGAACATCATCGGCGTCGTCGAACTGCGGTTCTTGGGCGCCTGCACAGCACCCGGCACAAGCTGACGGCTCACCGTGCGGTGACGTCCGTGCGTCGGTTGTCCGGCTTGAAGGGCAGCGTGGTGACCGTCGCCCGGATCTCACGCTGCGGGGTGCCCGGGCGGCCCCACAGGACGACGACCTCGGTGCCGGGCGTCGCGTGCGCGGGATCGAGTACGCAGAGCGAGATCATCGCCCGCAGGGTCGGGCTCACCGTCCGGCCCGTGGCCACGCCCACCGGGTCACCCGACACCAGGACCTGGTCGAAGTGGGGACCGCGTCCGCGCGGCATCTCCATCTGGTCGGGCAGGTCGGCCTCGCTCAGGAGCGAGGTGAGGATGCCGGCGACGTCCTGTCCGTTCCAGCGCAGACCTGCCAACTGCCGTGTGGGTACGGCGCTTTCGGCATCCCTGACGAGTGCGTCCCGGCCGATGAAGTCACGGTCGGGGACGCCCTTGCGGAAGCCCCAGCCGAGCTCGCCCGGCTTGCGGAAGTAGTCGGTCACCCCGCCCGTCGGGACGAAACTTCCGGTGGGCACGCCCTTGCGGAACTGCCTCGGCGCACCCGGTGTGAGGATCGACGCCGGCAGATAGTCCAGCCCGTTGGTCGCGATCCCGGCCTCGATGTGCTGAACAGGCTGGGCCCGGAAGCCGAGTTGGCGCATGCCGACGTCCTGCCCGCTCGCCACGACCGCCGCCCAGATCTCGTTGGCGTGTGCGGTCGGCCCGTGCAGCTCGTACCCGAGTTCGCCCGAGATCCCGGTACGCAGGACCCGTACCGGAACCCCGTCGACCGTCGACATACGGCTGCGGCTGAAGCCGATGTCGCGGAGGTCGTCCCCCGTCAGCTTCTCCAGCGCGTCCAGGGACGCCGGACCCTGGACTCCGAAGATGAACACGTCGGGGCTGAGGTCGGTGGCGGCGGCGTCCCAACTGCCCTGGCTCAGCTGCCACAACAGCCAGTCGCAACTCCCCGCGGTATAGACGAACTCGTCAGGTCCGAGTCGGCACAGCACGCCTTCCGAGGCCACCCAGCCGTTCTCGTCGAGCTGCACATGGTGCTTGATCTGCCCGGTCTCGAAACGGGACAGGTCCCGCATCCCCAACCGGCTCAGGAACGCGAGCGCCTGCGGGCCGTGCACCTTCACCTTGTGCAGAGAGCTCCAGTCGCCGACGTAGCACGAGCCGACATGGGCGGCGCTCTCCTCGACCCAGTCCGAGTACTCCTCGGGGAGCAGGAGCTGCGCGAAGCGGCCGTAGGTGCCGCGTGTGTTGCCCTCGTCCTGGGCCGCTGCGGCCGGGCTGAACATCGCCGGGCGCTCGGTGATGAACGGCGCGCCGTTCAGTCGGAGGACCGCTTCGTAGGTGCTGCGCTGCTGTGAGACAGGGTTCATTTCACTCTCCGTCGAGTGGCGGTCGTCCAGGGTGCCGTCCGAAGGGTCACCCCGTGCTAGATCGATTAAGTCGGACCGTAACAGGAGGTCCGTGGCGAGGCGAGAGTCATGACGCACCGTTGATCGGTCGCGCGGCGCAAGCAATGCGGAACTTCTCCGTGATGCCGGTCGGTCCCGCCACCCGTGGCCATACGGACGTCACCACCCGATCGTGGGAATCGGGTTCTCCGCGAACCACTGGGCGAGGAAGTCCAGGAAGACCGTGATCTTGCGCCGGGTACCCGGGCCGGGTCCGTGGATCGCGTAGAGCGGCCGGTCGGGGGCCGCCAGTTCGGGCAGCTGGACCTGCAGGGCCCCGGAGCAGACGGTCCATGGCGTTCCTCCGGTCGTCCACGGCGCCGGTGTCCCTCCGGGCCGTGTCGAACACGGGGTGATGCGGCGGGGCGGAGCCGGGCGACACATTTACGGCCACTAAATCGATCTAGTGACCGTAACAGACGCCCCTCATGACCGGGAGGTTCTGGCGTCCCGGTGCGCGCCGGGTCGGTTCGCCCCGCCGCATCGCCCGCGAGTCAGTGCTTCTTCGTCGCGAACGGACGTGCCATGACCGTTCCGCGCACCCGGGTCTGGGCATGGCGCTCGACGGCCGGGTTGGGCGAGCCGCCGTTCGGCTCGCCCCAGACGATCTCCACCTGGTCGCCGGCCGCGGCCGTCGGGCCGATCGTGCCGAGCGAGATCCAGCCGCGGACGTTCGCCGAGTACGAGGTGAGCATCGCCGCGCCCACGAGTTCGCCGTCCTTCTCCACCCGGTCGAACTGGCAGGCGGTGTAGAACGCCGCCGGCATCTCCATGTACTTGAAGCGCCCCTCGCCCTTCTCGTACATGCTCGCGAAGATCCTGCCGACGTCGTCGCGGTTCCAGAGCACCCACGCCTTGCGGCGGTGCGGCCGGTCCTTGATCGCCTCCAGCCCCTCACGGCCGACGAAGTCGTGGTCGAACTTGAGGATGTGGCCGTAGCCGAGGTCCCACGGGGTGGTGTAGTACTCCTCGATCCGGTCGGCCACGAAGCTGCCGCCGAGGGCGAGGTTGCCCTCGAACGAGCGCGCCGACTGCCACTCACGGAACGCCTTCGTGTCCTCGCCGGAGTAGGTCGCCGGCAGGGTGTTGGCGATCCAGCCCGACTCGGTGGCGACCGAGGCGTAGGCGCGGGCGCCGATCTGACGCAGGCCGTACTCGGCGCCGGCCTCCACGAGCAGGTCACGCACCGCGTCGATGTCCGCGTAGGGCCCGGTGAACTCGTAGCCGGGGAAGCCGGACATGCGATGGTTGAGCGCGGTGACCTCGTGCGGGCCGATGTTGAAGCGGCCCATGGTGAAGAACGGGATGTCCGGCATCGGGCCGCCGTTGACCTTCTCGAAGATCGCCGCCGCATGCGGGCCCTGGAGCTGGAGGCGGAACAGGTCTCGGCCCTTGGGGTTGTTCACGGTGCGCTCGTCTCGGCGGACGGTGACGTCCCAGTCGCCGGTGGCCGCGTTGAACTGGACCCAGTTGAGGGCCGGCGGCCGGCCGACGATCCGGACATGGCGGTCGCCGACGCAGAACAGGATGCAGTCGCCGATCATGTAGCCGTCGGGGCGGACCGTGATGAGCTGCTTGGCACTCCCGGGGCCGAAGCCCTGGAAGCTGTTGGCCCCGAGGTGTTCGAGCAGCCGGTACGTGTCGGGTCCCTGCACGACGAGGTCCGTCATGTGGTGCGACAGGTCCATCAGTGCCGCACTGTTGCGCCACGCCTCCTGCTCGTCACGCCAGTTGCTGAACTCGGCCTTTATCGGAAACGGGTACGCCCCAGAGCGCCCCTGTCGAAGCAGGGCGAGCGCCCCTCCAGCCTTATTGATCTCTTCTTCGAGACTGGGCATGGGATTCCTCTCGGTCACCGGTGCGCAGCCTCGTCGCTGCGCCCTGCGACCGTACAACAGATGACTGCAAAGTTTTAAGACGTCTGAAACAATGTTCTCGGGCGGATACTGACGTCCCGTACAGACGGAGGGCGACGATGGCTTCAGCGAAGGACAGCACGGGTCCGGCATGGCAGGACGGACTTCCCCATGTGCTGTGGCGGACACAGCAGGCCGTGCACGGTCGCCTTCAAGACGCGCTGGACGGACTCGACGTCACGGTGACCCAGCTCGGCCTCGCCGTTCACCTCGACGAACTCGGTCTGATGTCCGCCTCGGACCTGTCCCGGCTCTTCCACATCACGCCGCAGAGCGTGACGACGGCCCTGTCGCAGCTCGAACGCGTCGGGTGGGTACGGCGGTTGCCGCATCCGGTGCACAAGCGCGTCATCCTGCACGAACTCACCGAAGCGGGCCTCGCCGGAGTCGCGGACGGCCGGGCACGCATCGCCGAGGTCGACGGCGCCCTCTCCGAGATCCTGGGTGACGGAGGCAAGGACGAGGTCGTCGGACAGCTGCGGAAGCTGCTCTTCGCGTTGGAGGGGGAGGATCCCGCGTACTCGGGGATGTGGCCGGTGGTCCGCACCACGCCGTGAGCGACGCGCGCCCCCGGCGGTCACACCGACGCGCGTGCCACGATCCGGCCGGCCACCGGCGCCAGCCCTCCGGTGCCGATGCCCAGGGCGTTGCGGGCGGCGATCCGTCCGAGGACTTCGGCGTCGATGTGGACAGTGGTGAGCGCGGGCGTGGAGAGCGAGCCGTACTCGGTCTCGTCGAAGCCGATCACGGCGATGTCCTCGGGCACCCGGAGCCCGAGATCCCGGAGGGCCGCGAGGCTGCGCTGCGCGATGTCGTCGTCGAAGGCCGCCAGCGCTGTCACGTCGGGGTGAGCCGCCAGGAACGCCTGGATCGCCGCCGCACCGGCGTCCCTCGGCCTCGGTACGACGATGCGTTCCAGGGGCGGAAGTCCTCGACGCCGGGCGGCTTCCTGGGAGAAGTCGAGCCGGGCCTCGGTGAGCGGGAAGTCGTGGTCGGGCATCGCCAGGGCGATCCGGGTGTGCCCGCGGTCGACTAGGTATCCGAGTTGCAGCGCCGCGTTGGCGGCGAACCCGTTCTCCCAGTCGTCCTCGGTCGGTTCGTGGCCCTGCATGTAGGCCTCGCCCAGCCGCAGTACCGCCCGTGGCGCGATGGTGTCCAGGACCTTCTGCGTGGCCTCGGGGATCGAGTGGCCGTGCCGGACCAGCAGGATGTGGTCGTGTTCGGCCAACTCCTCGTCCAGACCCCGGACATAGCTGCGGGAGAAGTTGCCCTCCATGCCCCAGTCGACGTTGAGCACCACGATGCGCGAAGACCCCTCGCGCAGTGCGCGGGCGATCCCGTGCGGGACGTACCCCAGGTCCTGGGCGGCCTCCATGACCCGTTCCTTGGTGGCGGCGGAGATCGTCTGGCGCGGGTCGTCGTTCAGGACGAAACTCACGGTCGCCCGCGACACACCGGACGCCTTGGCCACGTCGGTCAACGTCACTCGGCCCGAACGGCCCATGCCCGCGTACTCCCCTCGTCAGCCGTGCACACTGCACGCCCCCGTCGGCAGGCATCACCAGCCGGCCTTCGGCACGTCGGGTTTCACTCTACGCGCTAGATCGATTCAGCCCTCCACGACAAGACACCGGTCGGACGAACCTCCGCTCGCGACGGACAACAACCGGCGTGCCTTCAGTTCGGTCTCCTCCCATTCCCGCTCGGGTTCCGAGCCCAGTACGGCCGGTTCCCTAGATGGGCCCCGACTCCAGCTCTCTCCCGGTGCGCCTCAGGAAGAGTTCCGGCGAGGCGGTGGCCACCTCCACGCCCTGGCGGGACAGGCGGACGACACCCGCGTAGGTGCGGGATTGTGCCGTGCCAGCAGGCCGGAGAGTGCCAGGACATCGGTCTCCGGCGCGATCGGGGCGGACAGCACCCGGCACAGAGTGGCCTGGTAGACCTCGCCGGCGGCGATGTGCTCGCGGATGCGCGTCACGCCGTCGGTGTAGGCGACGCGGTCGAGTGAGGTGGTCCACGCGTCGGGACGAGGGCCACGCCACGGCACCGTAGAAGGTCGATGGTCGGGCGTCCGTCGTACGTCGCGGAAGTGGGCGCATGTCAGGCGGCCCTCGAAGTCTGTCACCACGGCCCAGAAGCCCTGGGAGTCCAGCGCGGCGGCGTCGTGGGTGACGTCCGCGAGACCGGTGGCGAGGTGTCCCCCGAACAGGGCCAGGGCAGGGAAGTCGTCCATTCCGAACCTCCTTCGTCACGAGCAACTCCCCGCTGTCGAGCCGATGTTCCGGCCGGTGCTCACGCCGCGACGGCCTCGGCACCTGAACTCCACCGGGCTGCTTGCAGCGTGTTGACCAGCAGCATGGCGATGGTCATCGGGCCCACGCCGCCGGGGACGGGGGTGATACGAGCGGCGATTCCGTCGAGCTCGTCGGAGCGGACGTCGCCGGTCAGGCCCGAGGGTGTCCGGTGGATGCCGACATCGATGACGACGGCGCCGGGCCTGACGTGTTCGGGGCCGATGAGCCCGCGGACGCCGGTGGCGACCACGACGATGTCGGCGGGGCGCGTGACCGCGGCGAGGTCGAGGGTGAACTCGTGCGCCACCGACACGGTCGCCCCGCGCCGCAGGAGGAGGTGGGTCAAGGGCTTACCGACCAGTTCGCCCCAGCCGACGACCGCGACCTTCGCCCCCTGGAGCGGAACCCCTTCGGCATCCAGCAACGCGATGACTCCGCTGGGCGTGCAGGGGCGCAACCCCCGCTCCCCGCGGGCGAGGAGGCCGAGGCTGGCGGTGGTGAGACCGTCCACGTCCTTCGTGACGGGGATGCGGTCGATCAACGTGGCGGCGTCGAGCCGTGCGGGCAAAGGGAGTTGGAGCAGGATGCCGGAGACCTGCGGGTCGGCGGCCAGTTCGTCGATGACGGCGGCCACGTCGTCGTGGGTCGCGTGCCGGGGCAGGTGGCGGTGGAAGTCGCGCATGCCGGCTTCCTTGATGGCCCGGCGTTTCGCGGCGACGTACACGGCACTGGCCGGATCGTCGCCGACGAGGACGGTCGCCAGTGCGGGGACTCCTCCTGACATCGTGGCCGCGGCAACCTCCTCGGCGACCTGCGCGCGGATCCGCCGGGCGATCGCGGTGCCGTCGATCCTGGTGGTCATGGTCGGACCGCTTTCTTGTGGTGACGAGGAACGATTCGCCGGGGCCGCAGGGGCGCGCTGTACGCGGTCGCCGCGACCACGGTCGTTCGGCGTGCGGGGCGGAACTTCCGGCCGCTACGCGAAGACGATGGTGTGGTTGCCGTCGCGCATGACCCGGTCCTCGGCGTGCCACAGCACGGCGCGGGAGAGCACCGCGCGTTCCACGTCGGCGCCGCGGCGGGTGAGGTCGGTGGCCGAGTGGGCGTGGGTGACGCGGACGACGTCCTGCTCGATGATCGGGCCCTCGTCGAGGTCCTGGGTGACGTAGTGGGCGGTGGCTCCCACCAGTTTCACGCCCCTTTCCTTGGCCTTGGTGTAGGGCCCGGCGCCGATGAAGGCGGGCAGGAAGGAGTGGTGGATGTTGATGATAGGGATGCCGACGTTCTCGATGAAGTCTCCCGAGAGGATCTGCATGTAGCGGGCCAGGACGACGAAGTCGACGTTGCCCTTGAGCAGCCGCAGGTGTTCGGCCTCGGCGGCGGACTTGTCGGCGCCCTGGCAGGGCACGTGGAAGAAGGGGATCCCGAAGCCGCGGACCTCCTCGGCCACGTCGGGGTGGTTGGAGATCACCATGGCGATGCTGACGGGCAGTTGACCCTGCCGGTGCCGCCAGAGCAGGTCGAGCAGGCAGTGGTCGGACTTCGAGGCGAAGATCGCGACCCGCTTGGGCACCGACAGATCGCGCAGGGTGTAGCTCAGTCCGAACGCGTCGACCAAGTGCTCGTCGAGTTCGGCGCGGAGTGCGGGCAACTCGGCCTGGAGACCGTCGAGTCCGAAGACCGTGCGCTGGAAGAAGGCGCCGCCCTGCGGGTTGTCGGAGTACTGGTCGAGGGAGACGATGTTCGCGCCGTGGCGGCTCAGGACGGACGTCACGGCGGCGACGATGCCGGTGGCGTCGGCGCCCTGGAGGACCAACGAGGCCTGCTGGGCAGGGCGCTTGGCCGTGGCGGTACGGGCCGGGGCGTCTTGGGTGAGGGTCATGCATGGCCGTCCTTCCGGAAGCGGGCGGCCCAGTCGGAGGTGGCCTTGAGCCCGCCGAACGTATAGAAGTGGATCTTCAACTCGCCGTGGCGGCCGGGGTCGTGGGCCGCGGCGAGGTCACGCAGGAAGCGGTCGGGTCCCGCCGTTCCCATGAGGTTGCTCAGGGACAACCCGTATTTCTTGACGACCGAGGCGCTGGTCCCGACTCCGAAACGAGCCGCGTACGACATGAGCCGGCGCACTCCGGCCGGCCCGGGGACGCCGATCCGGACGGGGAGCTCGACACCTCGGTCCCGGACCTGTTCGACCCAGGCGAGCACCGGCTCGACGTCGAAGCCGAACTGCGTGATGATGCCGCCCTCCAGGGGCTGGGCGGCGAGCGAGGCGTGCTTGTCCCGCAGCGCGGACCAGAGCACGCCGTCGTCGATCGAGGGATGGCCTTCCGGATATCCGCTGACGCTCACATGACGGACGCCGTACTCCTGGAGCAGGCCCGTCTCGATCAGGGACAGCGAATCGGCGTAGGGCCCCTCGGGGTCCGTCGGATCTCCCCCGACGACGAACACGTTGTCGGACGTACCGTCGTCGCGCAGGCCGGACAGGAACTGCTCGAAGTCGGCGCGCGAGCCCAGGCGGCGGGCCGATATGTGGGGCACCGGAACGAACCCGAGCCGTTTGACCGCCCGGGCCGCCTCCAACCGCATCCGGAGGTCCTCGTTGCCGAGGAAGGTGACATTGATCCGGGTGCCCTGCGGGATGCTGTCGCGGGCCTCTTCCAGTTTGGGGACGTCCTTCCCCGTCATCTCCAGGGAGAAGTCCTCGAGCAGCGAGGTACCGACCGCTGTTCGTACGGTGCTTGCGGGATTCATCGTCTTTCGTCTCACTCTCTCGTCTGCGGGGCCGAGTTCAAGGGCGCGCCCGCGGCACCGCCGGCGCGGCCCGGGCGACATGACGTCGCGTCAGGGCCGGGCCGGAACGGTGCCGCACGGTCGGCCGGGGTCAGCGGTCGCGGCGGTAGAGGGTGCGCGCGTGCTGGTTGAACGGGGAGGGCTGGACGGTGGCACGGATGCGGGGGAAGCCGAGGTCGGCCTCGGGGTCCGTGCCGGAGCCGGGGTGCTCGCCCCAGACCACCGTCACCTCGGTGCCCGGCGTGGCGTGTTCGGGGTCGATCAGGGTCTGCGCCAGCACCGCACCCACCGGGTCTATCGAGGCGCTCTGCATGGTCACGCCGACCAGACCGGTGGCGTTCTCCACCCGGTGCCGGGCGTAGGAGAGGACGAAACCGGGGGCCTCGCCCTGTCCGACGACGGCGCGCACGTCGTCCGGGTCGAGGACGAGGGTGACCTTGGTGCGGAGCGGTTCGTCCCTGGCCTTCAGCAGGGCGTCCCGGCCCACGAAGTCGTGACCGAAGTGGATCACCTTGCCGTAGCCCAGTTCGTACGGGGAGACGTAGTAGTCCTCGATGTCCTCCGAGAAGTAACTGCCGTTCAGCGGACGCTTGCCCTCGATGCCGAACAGGGGAAGGTACCTGCGGTATTCCAGCAGGTCCGGGTCGGTGTAGATGGCGGGGACGGGCGAGGGGATCCAGCCGCTCTCCACACTGGGCGTGGCGTACGCGAGGGCGCCGATCTGGATCAGTCCGAGCGGCTCGCCCGCCTTGAGGAAGGCCTCGTGCACGTACGCGGAGTGCTCCCACGGGCCGATGAACTCGAAGCCCGCCTGGCCGGCCATGCCGTGCCGCAGGGCGCGCAGGGCGCGGCCGTCGAGGGAGACCGCGGCGGAGTGGAAGAACTTCGTCTCCGGCAGCGGCCCGCCGAAGACCCGCTCGACGAGTTCCGTCGCCAGCGGTCCCTGGATCTGGTACCGGAACAGCTTCGGATCGCCGCCGCCCGGACGGAAGGCGGAGGACGGGTCGGTGACGAAGCCGACGTCGTAGCCGCCCTTCTCGGCGTGGTACTGCACCCAGTGCTGCGCGGCCGGGATCCCGCTGAGGAGGTACTTGTTCTCCCCCTCCCGGGCGAGGATCCCGTCGGTGACGATATGGCCGTGTCGGGTGACCGGCACGTACTGCTTGGCCTGTCCGATCGCGAACTTCTCGAAGTTGTTGGCCCCGTGGTCGGCGAGCACCTTCGTGGCGTCCGGTCCCTCGATCCACATGTCGAACATGTGGTGCGAGAGGTTGAGGAGTGCCACACCCTCGTGCCAGGCGGCCTGCTCCTGGCGCCAGCCGGAGTACTCGCGCTCGACGACTTCGGGGGTCCACGGTTCGGCATCGGGCTGCCACAGCAGCTTGATCGGCGAACCGGCCCGGTCGATGGCGTCCTGGAGCGTGGGGATTGCCATGGTGACTCCTTGCTCGTAGCGACTCTCAGCGGTCTGACCCAGGAAAGCTAAATCGATCTAGTACGACAGCGAAGGACCCCTTGTCCGGCTCGACAAGTTCCGGGGACCGCCCCACTGAAGCGATCTGATGAAAAGGGCGGAGCGACCTCGCTCAAAGCGAGTGCCGGTCGGCAGGTTTCCTACGGCGCCCGGTCGAGGTGTGCGCGGAGGCGGCGGCCATGCGCACCGCGTCCAGGCCGGCGCGGACATCGTGGACGCGCACGCAGAACGCGCCCGCGACGGCGGCGAGCGCGGAGACCGCCGCCGATGCCACGTCCCGCCCCGCGGGCGGCACCTCACCGGCGCCTCCGGCCGCGAGGGCCGCGCCGATGAAGCGCTTCCTCGACGCGCCGACGAGCAGCGGACACCCCAGGCGCCGGAGAGATCCCAGGTGGGCCAGGAGCGTCCAGTCGTGCTCGGGCCTCTTGGCGAAGCCGAGTCCCGGATCGAGCACGACACGGGCCGGGTCTACTCCCGCGTCCGCCAACTGCCGGACACGTAGGCCGAGTTCGGCGATGACGTCGTCGACGACGTCTCCGTACTCGGCATGGCGGTCCATCTCGCGGCTCGGCGCACGCCAGTGCATGGCGATGTACGGAACACCGGCTGCGGCGACGGTCGACGCCATGGCCGGGTCGGCCAGGCCGCCGCTCACGTCGTTGACCAGACGGGCGCCCGCCTCGACGGCGGCCCGGGCCACAGGTGCGTACATGGTGTCGATGCTGGTGCACACGCCGGCCCGGGCGAGTGCGCGCACCACGGGGACGGTACGGGCGAGTTCCTCCTCCAGACCGACGGGGTACGCCCCCGGCCTGGTGGACTCGCCGCCCACATCCACGATGTCCGCGCCCTGAGCGGCGAGTGCCAGTCCCCGGTCGACGGCTCGTCCGGTGTCGGCGTACAGGCCGCCGTCGGAGAACGAGTCCGGTGTGACGTTGAGGATCCCCATGACCAGACATCGGCCAGGGCGGGGCAGCCCTTCGACTTCGGTACGCGTTCCCGGCCGCCTGACGGCGACGTCTTGCATGGTTGGCATCGGTGGCAACCTCCTTGATCCCGCGTCCCGCCGCGAGAAAGGATTACTAAATCGATTAGGGCGTCAGGTTAACGGAGAAAGCTTAATCGATCTAGTGCTTCGGGGCGACCAACTTTGCGGGGCGGGCGAGGGGGCTTCGCGGGGGCTGTATCGGCACCGTCGCGCGCCTCACCGCGCAGCAGACGGCCTCAGTCCACAGAGATCGCCGCGAGCACGGAAGGGATCGTCTTCACTTCGGCCGAGCGGACGAGGTCCGCCATCATGGCCTCGTACTGGTCGCCGACGTAGGCCTGACGGACCTGTTTGCGGGCCTTGGCGAAGGTCAACGTCTGTACGCCGGAGCCATGGGTGGTGGAGCTGGTGTGGTGTCCGAGCTGGAACTCGCTTCTGTGAGCCGCGTAGTAGGCGCGCAGCGCGCTGTCCGGGGTCTTGATGACGCCGGTCCGGGACAGTTTCTCGGCGAGGTCGAAGTCGATGTTGCCGAGGATGTAGGTGAAGTAGTTCGGCTCGGTGTACTGGACCGGCCCGTAGATGACCTGGTGTGCGGCGACGGCCTTCTGTCGACGGGCGTTCTCCGATCGCCAGTTGACCAGGAAGGCGGCGTACGACGGGTTGTCGAGCAGGCCGTGGCGGTGGGCGAGAGTCAGTTGGACTGTGGCTTTGGTGACGTCGGCCAGTGCGTGCTTCTTGAGGTAGTCGGCGGGGGTCTGGCCGTCGTGCGCGGTGGTCCAGAAGGCCGGGCCGTCGTCGGCGCCGTACTTCTGCTGGAAGTGGCTGAAGGTGGCCGCCCGCTCCTGGGCGAGGTACAGGTTCAACTCCCTTACGGGGATGGCCTGTCCGTCGATCGTGGCGACCGTGGTCGCGAGCGCGGGGGCTGCGGCTGGTTTCGGGGTGCTGTGCGTGGTGAGCAGGGAGACGGTGGTGATCGCCGCCGCGAGGGCCAGTGCGGTGGCGGCGAGCAGCCACCATGGCAGCGGGCGGTGTTGCGGGCGGGTCGGCGTAGGCCTCGGGCGGGTCGCGGGCTTGCGTATCTGACGGACCTTCGTACTCATCCCCTGCTCCTCCAAGTCGCCATGGGCGGTGGCGGGGGGGGGGCCCCCCCCCCGGGGGGGGGCGCCCCCCCCCCCGCCGGGGGGGGGGGGGGGCCCCCGGGGGCGCGGGGGGGGGGGGGGGGGGGGGGGGCGGGGGGGGGGGGGGGGGGTGTGTTTTTGGCCCCGACGGGCCCACCCCCCCCCCCCCCCCCCGGCCCCCGGGGGGGGGGGGGGGGGGCGCCCCCGGGGGGGGGGCGGCCCCCCCCCCCCCCGCCTGGTGGGTGCTCGTAACCGGCGTCAGCCGGCGGCGAGTTCCGAGATCTCGGTGGTGGTCAGGGCTCGCTGGTAGAAGTGGACGTCGTCGATGTAGCCGTTGGTGAAGTCCACCTCGTTGGTGTTCCACCAGGCGCTGCCGATCTGCGTGGCGCCGACGGCCTTCCAGGGCGAGGAGAACGAAGTGCTCGACTGGAGCGTGCCGTTGACGTACAGGCTGATCGTGCCGGCGCTCGCGTCGTACACGCCGGTGACGTGGTACCAAGTGCCGGTGCTGGCCGACGAGTTGGCGACCACCTGGGTGTAGGCCGCGGATGTCGAGTCACTGGCCCGCTCGGTGAACGCGAACTTGCCGCCCGTGAGTTGGAGGTAGAAGGGGCTGATCGTGCCGCCGTTGATGCTGGCGATCGTTTGGTTGCCGCTGACGGTGTTCAGCTTGACCCAGGCCGCCACCGAGTAGCTGGCGCTGGTGTCGATCACGGTCGCGGGGATGGTGACCTGGCTGGCGGTGTTGCCGGACAGACTGACCGAGTTGCCGCCCACCTTGCCGCTGCCGGTCCAGGCCGAGTTGCCGACGAGGCCGCCCGGGGCGCTCAGCCCCATGAAGTTGGCGGTGCTCGCGCCGCTGCCCTCGTCCAGCTCGTAGTAGGCGGTCGGCACGGTCGCCAGGGCGACGGCCTCCTGGCCGCTGACGGCCTTGGAGTACATGCGCACGTCGTCGATCGCGCCGTTGGTGAAGTCGACGTTGGCGCCGTTCCACTTGCCGCGGCCGATCTCCGTGTCCCCGGTGGCCTTCCAGGCCGAGGTGAACGAAGTGGAGCCCTGGAGCACGCCGTTGACGTAGAGCTTGATCGTGCCCGCGCTCGCGTCGTACACCCCGGTGACGTGGTACCAAGTGCCGGTCGATGCCGAAGAGGTGGCCAGCACCTGGGCGTAGGTCGAGGACGTGGAGTCGCTGCCGCGGACGGTGAACGCCAGCTTGCCGCCGGTGAGTTGGAGGTAGAAGGGGCTGATGGTGGTGCCGTCGATGCTGGCGAAGGTCTGGTTGCCGCTGACGCTGCTCAGCTTCACCCAGGCCGCCACCGAGTAGCTCGTGCTCGTGTCGATCGCCGTGGTGGGGACGTCGACGTAGCTCGTGCTGCCGCCGGTCAGACTGACGGCGTACGAACCGACCTTGCCGGTGGTCCACGACGCCCCGGCTTGCAGGGTCGCGGTGTTGGCGTGGTTGGTGGCGTCCGCCGACGTCGTCCCGGTGCCCTCCTCGAAGGGCCAGGTCGCGCCGTAGCTCTGGGTGGCCGCGACGCCGCTGCCGTTGTAGGCGCCGATGTTGGGGGCGGCCGTGGAAGAGACGGTGTTGCCGAAGAAGTCGGTGCCGCCGTTGCCGGATACCAGGGTGCCGGCGCCGATGACCGGTGAGGTGGACTTGACCTTGTACGCGACGGCTGTGCTGATGCCCGTGCCCGCGCCGCCGGGGGCGATGAACTGTGGGTCGGTGGTGATCGCCGAGGAGTCCGTCGGCTGGGTGCTGTCGTGGTGGCCGTAGAAGTTGTTGTGCGTCCAGGTGCCGGAGGAGGAGTAACTGCCGCCTGAGCCTTGGTTGTCGATGATGTTGTTGGAGAAGGTGACGTTGTTGCCGGCCGCGGTGGTGTTGGTGACGGCGCCGTTGTCACCCGGCCCCATGTAGATGGTGTTGTTGTACACCTTCGTGGTGCCGCCGGAGGCGATGCCCTCCAGGGTCGGCAGGACCGCTCCCATCGCGCCGTCGTTCTGGCTGATGTTGTAGCGGACCACCGAGTTCGTGGCGCCGAACGTGCTGGAGCAGCAGTACTCCTGGAACCCGAACGGGTTGTCGTGGCTGTAGTTGTACTGGATGACCACGCCGTTGTTGTCGTGGTCGATGTCGAAGGCCTCGCCGTCCCACAGGGCACGCCACTGGCGGGAGACCTCGTTGTTCTGCCAGACGCCGCCGTTGTTGAGCGCCATCCAGTAGCCCGCGCCCGAGTAGCGGTAACCGCTGTTGGTGGTCGTGTTGTTCTGCACCACCGGGGAGTCGCAGTAGACGCAGACCACGTCGTTGCCGCCGAGGTCGGACATCGTGTTGTTCTGGATGACGACGTTGGTGGTGACGATGGAGTGCCCGGTGCCGTTGAGCGAGCCGATGTAGATACCGCCCGCGTCGTCACTGTTCAGGGTGTTGCCCTGGATCAGCAGGTCGTTCCAGCCGTTGGTGGTGTACGAGTCGCTGAGGTTCGCGGCGATGCCGGACGAGGTGCTGGGCTGGACGGTGCCGTTCACGGTCCAGTAGCCGAGCACGTTGTGGATGTTGTTGTTGAGGATGTGGATCCCGTTGAGGATGCCGCTGGTGTCGTTCTGGAGCTGGATGCCGCTGCGCAGCGCGGCGCTCGTGGTGGTGTTGGTGATCTCCAGGTTCTGGATCGTCCAGTACTGCTGGTTGTCCAGGTAGACGGCCGCCGAGGCACCTCCGCCCGCGATGATCGGGGCCGAGCCGGTGCCGTAGTTGGAGACGACGATCTGGCTGCCGCTGGAGCCGGAGCCCTGGGGTGCCAGCTTGCCGGTCCAGGAGCCGCCGGCCTGGAAGAGGATCTGGTTGCCGGCCACGAAGGTGGTGGCGTTGACGTTGGTCAGGGTCTTCCACGGAGTGCTGGAACTGCATCCGTCGTTGCTGTCGCTGCCTGCGGACGAGGAGACGTAGTACGTGGTGCAGGTCGTCGCCGCGTGCGCCTCGGTGGTGGGTACGATCGCGAGGCCCACGGCGGCTGCCGCGCTCGCTGCCGCCGCCAGAAGGCGGTGTCGCCATCTTCGCATTGCGTTCCTCTTTGAACGTGAGCGGATGTGTGAGGTGGTGCGGACCGGTGGTCACGACACGCGAAACCGGGCAGGTGGGAGCGCGCGGTGGCCACCGGCCGATCGGGGAGGGGAAGGGGCTCGGGACCGGGTTCAACCCTTGACGGCGCCGCTGAGCAGGCCTGACATGATGTGGCGCTGCACGGCCAGGAAGAAGACCACCATCGGGACCAGCGCCATGACGCTGAGCGTCAGGAAGGCCGGCCAGTCGACCTGGAACTGACCCACCGAGGTGTAGACCTCCAGCACGATCGTGCTCTTGGCGGGGTCGCTCAGGTACACGTTCGGGGTGAAGAAATCGTTCCAGATCCACATGGTCTGGAAGACCGCCACCGTCACCAGGATCGGCCGGATCAACGGCAGCACGATCCGCCAGAAGATCATCCACGGGCCGCAGCCGTCGATGCGGGCGGCCTCGATGATCTCGAAGGGCAGGGTGGCCATGTACCCCTGGATGATGAACCAGCAGAAGATCGAGCCCGCGCTGTAGACCAGCACCAGTCCGTTGAGACTGTCCACCAGGCCCAGGTGGACGAAGAGTTGGTAGACGGGGATCAGGGTGGACTGGGTGGGGATCACGAAGGCGATCAGCAGCAGTTTGCCGAAGCGCTTGTTGAATCGGGTCGGCCGCATCATCAGCGCGTAGGCGGCCATCGCGCCGATCAGCACCATCAGGGCCACCGAAACCACGGTGACGTACGCCGTGTTGGCGAAGGCCGCCGCCACCGGGACCTGGTCCAGGACGCGCCGGTAGCTGGAGAAGTCCGGCGAGGTCGGCAGGCCGAGTGGGGAGGCCGCCGTCTGCTGCTGCGTCTTGAGGGTGTTGACCAGGACGTAGTAGAAGGGCAGCGCCATCACCGCGGACAGCGGGAGCATGTACCCGCTGGTCAACCAGCCGCGATGGCGAAGCCACATGAGTACGGCCATCAGCGGAACCTCCTTTCCAACCGCCGGGTCGCGGCCAGTTGGGCGGACAGCACGGCGGCGACAGCGAGCAGGAAGAGCATGCTCAGGGCGGCACCGAGGCCGTAGTTCCCCTCGCTCACGCCGCGTTGCACGAGCACCTGCGTGAGGGTGTAGGTGGAGTAGCCGGGGCCGCCCTTGGTGAGCGTGAACGGCAGGTCGTAAACCCGCAAACCGTTGATGAGCAGCAGGAACTGACTGACCGTCATGGCCGGTGCGAGCAGCGGCAGGGTGATGCGGAAGAACTGCTGGCGTGGGGTGGCTCCGTCGATGGTGGCGGCCTCGTAGTAGTCCTTGGGAACCGACTGGAGGTAGGCGAGGTAGAGCACGGCGTGCCAGCCGACCTGCGCCCAGACGCCGACGAGAATCACCGAGACCTTGGCCAGGTCGTTGTCCGACAGCCATGGCACCGGGCCGACGCCGAACAGGTTCCCCAGCACGGAGTTGATCACCCCGGAGGACAGCGGGGACAGCACGAACGTCCACACCAGACCCAGGATCGCCATGCTCGGCACGGCCGGGAAGAAGAACGCCGCGCGGACCAGATTCCGCCCGGGGAAGCGGCGGTTGAGGACGGCCGCGAGCGGGATCGCCAGCACGGTCACGACGATCGTGGTGGCGATGGCGTACAGCAGGGTGAAGCCCAGGCCGCCCAGCATCGTGGGGTCGGTGAAGATCGTCCGGTAGTTGGCCAGTCCGATCCAGTGCCGGTGCGGGGAGAAGCCGCTGTAGTCGGTGAAGCTGTAGTACACCGACTCGGCCAGCGGGACCAGGAACAGCACCACCAGCACGACGGCGATCGGCAGCAGGAACGCCTGGGTGGCCAGCCGCTCGCGGGTCCCGCGGCGGGTGGCGGGAGGGCGGGCCGGGCGCGCGGCGGGTGCCGCGGCGCGGGCGCGCACCTCACGAGGGAGGCCGGAGGTCTCGGTCGCCATGGTGCCGCTACTTCCCGTCGAGCTGCTTGAGCTTCTTGTCCAGGAGCGCCGGGATGGCCTGCGGCTTGATCTTGCCCTGCACCATGGTCTGCATCCGGGCGTTGAGCTCCGCGCTCAGCTCGCTGGAGTGCCGCGGCCAGGCCACGACCGGCAGGTAGATCTTGCCCGAACGGGCCCCGGCGGCCTGGTTGGTGAGGGCCGCGGTGACCGTCGGCGTGTAGTCGGCGGTGGTGGTGATGGCACCGCTGGAGGTGCCGTACGCCTTCACGCCCGTCGGGCTCGCCATGAACTCCAGGAACTTCAGGGCCGTTTCGGGGTTCTTGGCCTTGGCGTTGACGGCGTAGCCGGGGCTGGCGGCGCCGGTCCAGTAGGTGGTGCCGGACTTCAGTCCGGGGATCGCCTCGGTCTCGAAGGACAGGTCCGGCGCGCTCTTCTGCACGGACGGGACGTTCCAGGTGCCCGCGCCGAACATCGCCACCCGGCCGGCCGCGAACTCACTGACCACCTGATCGCCGGTCAGGCCCAGGATGCTCTTGGGCGTGAGGTTGTCGGTGTAGAGCTTGCTGTACGCGACGAGGGGATCGGTCCACGTGTCGGCGAAGGTGGTCTTGCCGTCGAAGATGTCCTGGTCCGGGAAACTGCCCTGGTCGGCGAAGTAGCCGCCGAGCAGTCCCCAGAGGGACATGAAGTTCCCTTCCTGGACGGTGTCGTAATAGGGAGTGATCCCCTTGTCCTTGAGCTTGCGGCACAGGGCGAGGAAGCCGGTCCAGCTGTCGGGGAGTTCGGTGGCGCCGACCCGGGCGAGCAGCGCCTTGTTGTACATGATGCCGCCGGCCCAGGAGGAGATGGACAGGCCGTACACCTTGCCGTCGACCGTCATGAAGTCCCGGTTGGCCGAGTTCATGGTCTTCAGGAAGCTCTGGCCGGACAGGTCCTTGACGAAGCCGCCGCCGACCGCCTGCTTGTCCTCGGCGGTGAGGATGAAGACGTCGGCCGCTGTCTTGGCCTGCAACCGGGTGGTGAGGGTGGAGACGTACTGCGGGACCGGCGGCGCGTAGGAGAAGGAGACGCCGAGGCCGGTCTCCTTGGTGAAGGCGCTGAGCACCGGCTTCATGACCGTCTGGGTGTCCCAGGAGAAGAAGGACACCGAGCCCTTGCCGGAGCCGGCCGTCGCGGTGCTGGTTGAGCAGGCGGTGGTCGCGAGCGCGCTGCCACCCAGGAGCGCGGCGAGCGCGCTGCCCTGGACGAAGCGGCGTCTGCTGAGGTGCGCGGGGCCGGCCCCGGTGCTGTTGAGGGACATGGCTTCCTCCTGAAGGAGACGTAAGGGGGAGGGGATCAGCGGGGAGGGAGGGGATGAGGGGGTGGTGCGGATCAGGGCAGCGGGAGGGCGTCGAGCGCGGCGGTGTCCCGGTCGAGCAGGAGCCGGTCGCCGTGGCGGGTGAGCCGCACCACCGAGCGGCGCTGGCGCGGGCCGTGGCTGTCCAGCAGTGCCGCGTCCCGGTCGGGGTGGGTGAAGTAGAGGACCCAGGCGGCGTCGGCACCGGCGACGACGTCGACGTGGTGGCCGATGCCCTGGTCGCCGGGGCGGGTGCCGGAGCCGTCGAAGAAGCGGCCGGCGGGGGTCCAGATGTCCAGGTCGGCGGAACGGAACACGTCCTGGCCGTCCTGCACGACGACGGGGTCGGTCGGGCCGGCGTGGACGGGATCCTCGTACAGCGGCGCGGGGGCGGGGAGCGGCGAGGTGGCCATATGGTGCCCTTTTCCTACCGGCCACGGCCGGCTCTCGGGGAAGCGGCATCAGCATGTCCGCCGAGTACATCGTCGTCAATACCTTTGTGTCTGTGTTTTTTCCTCCGGGTTTCGCCGCTGGACATGTGACGCCGATGCCAAGACCTCGGTTTGCCCAGCTCGAAGGCGAGGATCGGGGCCGTAGGCAGGAAACACGGGCGCTCCGGACGACATTCTCGGGATGCTCGCCATGACAGGAGTCGTTGACAACGTTGAATCTCCGATGCGATGCTCACGCCACCCCAGACCTCACACAGACGAGGAGACGCCACCGTGCCGCATCGCATCCGCTACGGTCCCCAGGTCCACGCCGAGCACGACCGTGCCGCACTGCCCGGACCGGCCCGGGACGGAGCATAGAGTTCTGCCATGTCCACGATGCATGACGTGGCCCAGCGGGCCGGGGTGTCCCTGAAGACGGTCTCCCGGGTGGTCAACGAGGAACCCAGTGTCAGCGAGCGGACCCGGCAGCGCGTCACCGCGGCCATAGCCGAGCTGGACTTCCGTCCCAACGCGGTCGCCCGCAATCTGCGCACCGGCCGGACCGGCCTGGTCGGACTGGCACTCCCGCGCCTGACCCAGCCGTACTACTCCACGCTCGCCGAGGCGATCATGCGTGAGGCCGAACGCCATGAGCTGACCGTGCTGATCGAACTCACCGACGGAGACGCGGAGGCCGAACTCGAGCTGGCCCGTGAACACGGACCGCACCTGGGTGGACTGCTGATGTGCCCGCTGGGGCTGTCGGACGCGCAGGCCCGGACCGTCGCCCAGACCGTTCCGACCGTCTTCATGGCGGAACGCGCCTACGACGCCCCGGTCGACCGCGTCGCCATGGCCAACCAGGAGGGACTGCGGGCCCTGGTCGGCCACATGGTCTCCCTGGGGTACACCCGGATCGCGGTGCTCGGCGCCGACCACTCCGGCCGGCCGGACCAGGCAGCCGCCCATCTGCGGCTTGCCGGCTACCGGGACGGGCTGCGCGAGGCGGGCCTGCCCTATCTGCCCGAACTGGTCCACGAGGTGGGTACCGCCGACTGGAACCGTGAGGCGGGGGCGGCAGGGGTACGCCTGCTGATCGAGCGCGGCATCCGGTTCGACGCGGTGGTGGCCTTCGCCGACTCCATGGCGCTGGGCGCCCTGCACGCCGTACAGGAGGCGGGGTTGAGGATCCCCGCGGAGGTGGCCGTCGCCGGTTTCGACAACATCGACGACGCCCGCTACTCCTATCCGGCGCTCACCTCGATCGGCCCGGGCACGGCGCAGATCGCCCGTGAGGCGCTGACGCTGCTGATCGACCGTATGAACGGCACGGCCACGGCGGACACTAGCCGGCTGATCGTGGCCGACTTCGATCTGACGGTCCGCGAATCGACGCTGGGAGGAATGTCAGCATGGGGCGGGGCGTGACGATGAGCACCGTGGCCGAACGGGCCGGGGTGTCGACGAAGACGGTCTCCAACGTCGTCAACGGCACCGGCTCCTTCAGCGAGGAGACCGAGCAACGCGTCCGCGCGGCCATCGAGGAACTCGGCTACCGGCTCAACCCCTTTGCCCGAGGCCTGCGTTCCCGGCGCACGGGCACGATCGCCCTGGTGATCCCCAACGTCTACCAGCCGTTCAACGCGGAACTGGCCGAGCAGATCATCAGCGCCCCGGAGGCCCAGGGACTGAAAGTGGTGCTCGCGCCCACCCGGGGGGACGCGCGACGGGAGCGGACCCTGCTGTCCACGTCACACGGCGAACTCGTGGACGGGGTCATCTACGTGCCGCACGCCCTCGCCCCGGAGGACTACCTGTCGCTGCCCGTGGCTCAACCCACGGTGGTCCTCGGTGAGCGCCCCGCCGAGGCCGCCGGGCTGAACCTGGACTACGTCGAGATCGCCGACGAGGAGGGCGCGCACGCGGCCGTCGCCCACCTGCTCGCCCAGGGCCGGCGCCGCATCGCCGCCATCTGCGAACAGACCGGCCCACGGGCCGGCGGCCGACGACTTCACGGCTACCGCCGAGCGCTCGAAGAGGCCGGTGTCGGCTACGACGACTCGCTGGTCCTCGGTGTGGACAACGCCGACCTGTGGTCGGCAGGCGTAGGAGCCGCGACCCGGCTGCTGCGTACCCGCGTCCACTTCGACGCCCTGTTCTGCTACAACGACGTGGTCGCCATCGGCGCGCTGTCCGTACTGGAACGCAGCGGGATCGCCGTCCCGGACGACGTGGCGCTGACCGGCTTCGACGACATCGACGCGGCCCGCTTCACCTCACCGCCCCTGACCACCGTCGACCCGCAGCGCGGGGCCATCGCCCGCAAGGCCGTCGCGCTGCTGCGCTCCCGCATGGCCCTGAGCGACTTCCGCGAACTGCCCGGCCGGACCGATGGCGCCGGGTTCGAACTCCGTGTCCGCGCGTCGTCGTCCGCGCGGACGAAGCCGACGGACACCGGCCACACGCCGTGACCCCGGCGACAGTCCCGGCCGCCGCCCGGGCATGAGCTCGCTCCCCGCCCGGGATCCCACTCCCCCGCGCCGCCCCTTGAAACCACCCACTCGACATCCCTGGAGCACGTCCATGTCCACTGCCACCGCGGTCATCAACCTCGACATCGAGGGCCCGACGATCAGCCGCCATCTCTACGGCCACTTCGCCGAGCACCTCGGCCGCTGCATCTACGGCGGTTTCTGGGTCGGAGAGGACTCGCCGATACCCAATGAGGGCGGCATCCGGCTGGACGTCGTGCAGGCGCTGAGGGACCTGAACATCCCCAACCTCCGCTGGCCGGGCGGCTGTTTCGCCGACGAGTACCACTGGCGGGACGGCATCGGGCCGCGCGAGGAGCGGCCCCGGATGGTCAACACGCACTGGGGCGACGTGGAGGAGAACAACCACTTCGGCACCCATGAATTCATGGCCCTGTGCGAACTCCTCGGCGCGGAGCCGTACATCAGCGGCAACGTCGGCTCCGGCACCGTGCAGGAGATGAGCGAGTGGGTCGAGTACCTCACCCGCGACGGCGACAGTCCGATGGCGCGGCTGCGCAGGGCCAACGGCCGCGACGAACCCTGGCGCGTGAAGTTCTGGGGCATCGGCAACGAGACCTGGGGCTGCGGCGGCAACATGCGTGCCGAATACGCCGCCGACCTGTCCCGTCAGTACGCCACCTACTGCCGCGACCACGGCGACAACAAGCTCTACCGGATCGCCTCGGGCGCCTCGAACGACGACTACAAGTGGACCGAGACGCTGATGCGGCAGATCAGTTGCTTCGGCTGCGAGGCCACCCCGAAGAACTTCTTCCAGGCCCTGTCCGTGCACTACTACACGATGGCCGGGCCCTGGGAGGCCAAGGGCAGTTCCACGGTCTTCGACACCGACGACTACTACCGCACCATCGCCGCCGCCCAGAAGCTCGACCGCGTCCTCACCGGCCACTCCACGGTCATGGACTGCTACGACCCCGGCCGTACGGTCGGCCTGGTCCTGGACGAGTGGGGCACCTGGTGGGACGTCGAACCGGGCACCAACCCCGGGTTCCTGTTCCAGCAGAACACCCTGCGCGACGCCCTGGTCGCCTCCACCCACTTCGACATCTTCCACAAGCACGCCGCCCGTCTGTCGATGGCGAACATCGCCCAGACCGTGAACGTCCTCCAGGCGATGATCCTCACCGACGGCGACACCCTCGTCCTGACCCCCAGTTACCACGTGTTCGAGATGAACAAGGGGCACCAGGACGCCACTTCACTCGCCGTCCACCTGCGGACGCAGGACGCCCGTCGTCAGGTGGGAGACGCCGAGCTTGACTCACTGTCCGCCTCGGCCAGCGTCAAGGACGGGCAGGTCCTCATCTCGCTGACCAACCTGGACGCGGAGGAGCCGGCCGAGGTGACGCTCGACCTGCGCGGCGGCCTGCTCGGCGAGCCGACCGCCCGCCTCCTGACGGCCGATCAACTCCAGGACCACAACAGCGCGGACACACCGGGAGAGGTTTCCCCTCGCCCCTTCGACGCTCTCAAGGTCGTCGACGGGGGTCTGACCGTGACGTTGCCGCCCCACTCCTTCCTCACCATCAGCGGGCTGGTCAGCGGGCGGGCCTGAAGTTGTAGATCGGCGGTACGGCGGCGAACTCCTGCGGGGTGAAGGTGATGTTCTTGCTGGTCGCGTAGTTGTTCTGCACCGAGTCCCAGGGCGCGTTCCAAGCCTGGTCGACGAGGTAGGTGTTGAGCTCCTTGAACAGCGAGTCCTGCTTCACCCCGGTCGCCGCCTGGGCCTGCTCGATCAGGGACTCCGCCTTGGGATCGTCGGTGTGCAGCGGGTTCCACAGGGATGCCTTGGTCACCTGGAGCTGGATGGTGTCCCAGGGGCGGAAGGAGGCCAACACCATGTAGGACATGGGGTACTTGCCGGCCAGCAGCCTGCTCAGGACCTGGTCGACCGGTACCTTGTCCAGCTTGACCTTGACCCCGATGTCCTCCAACTGCTGTGTCATGGCGGCCTGTTGGTCGGGGAAAACGGCCGAGAAGTCCGGCATGGTGACCGTGAAGCCGTCCGCGTAGCCGGCCTCCGCGAGCAGCTTCTTGGCCTTGGCCGGGTCGTAGCTGTACGTCGAGTCCAGCGACTTGTCGAAGGCCGAGCCGGCCGGGTTGAAGATCTGCGTCGTCGCCTGGCCCATGCCGCCCTTGGCGGTCTTGACGATGGTCTCCCGGTCGAAGGCGTAGTTCAGTGCCTGCCGGACCCGGACGTCCCCGAGGGCCTTGACCTGCTTGCCGGCCCGGTCCCAGATGTACAGGCCTTCGACGTCGCCGGACGTGTACTTGGTGATCGTCAGCCCGCTGTTCCTGGCCGGCGCTATGTTCTTGGCGCTGGTCAGCACCGCGCCGTTGACCTGCCCCGAGCGCAGCGCGTTGAGGGTGGCGGTGGGATCGGTGAGGGGCTTGAGGACGATCTTGTCGAAGGGGAAGGCGGACTTGTTCCAGTAACCGGGGTTGCGTACGAAGGTGTAGGTGCTGCCCGATGTGGTGGCCGACTTGTCCAGGGTGTACGGGCCGGAGCCCACCGGTGCGGACTTGAGCGTCCCGGCGGCGATGGCCTTGGGGCTGGCGATCATGCCGGCCACGTTCCCGAGGTTCGCCAGCAGTGAGGGGTCGGGGGCCGCGAGCTTGATCCTGACCGTGGACGCGTCGACCACGTCGACCCCGCTGATGCCCTTGAGCTGCCCCGCCGCTTCGTTGGTGCCGCCCTTGGTGTGCAGCAGGTTCGTCTTCACCGCCGTCGCGTCCAGTGCGGTGCCGTCGGTGAACTTGACCCCGGAGCGCAGGGTCAGCGTCAGTGCCGTGCGAGCGGCGTCGTACGACCACTTGGTGGCCAGGTTGGGCGTGACCTCTGCGGTCGGGGAGATGCGGAACAGGGAGTCGTAGACGGGCTGGTAGTACTGGGTGTTGTTGCCGAGACCGGCGTCGGCCAGGTCCCACGGCTGGGCCTGGACGAGGGGGGCCAGGGTCAGCGTGCCCCCGGTGGCACCTTTTCCGCTGCCGCTGTCCGAACCCGAGCCGCAGGCCGTCGCGGCCAGGGCCAGGGTGACCGCCACAGCCGTCAGTGTGATGCGTCGCATGGGTGTCTCCGTGTTCATGGAGGGCGGCGAGGCAGGGCCTCCCGCGATGTCTGCTGAAGAAGGGGGAGTCGAGGAGAACGCGGCAACTGCCGTCGCCAGGACGTGCGTTGCCTAGCGCGAGGGTGACGAACGAGATACCGGCCGCGAAGTTGGCGGGGCGACGCACGCCATGATCTATCTGCCGCCCGTTTCGACGGCACGTGCCACCAACCGCACCGCGATGTAGGGGCGGGCCGGCAACGGCAGGGTGAAGACGCCCTCGTAGGTGCCCGGGAGCGGGGTGACGGTCATGTTCCAGGTGTCGATGACCTCGGCCTCGTAGCGGACGCCCGGGGCCAGTGCGAATGTGCGCCGGCGGGGCTGCATGAAGCCGAAGTAGGTGAGGTAGTAGCGTCCTTCGACGCCGCCGGCCGGGACGTCCCAGTCCGAGGGCAGCGGGTCGATGCCGTCCCCCGGGGTCTCTTCGAGGATGTCCCGCAGGAAGGCGATACGGGCCGGGCTCTCCCCCTTGAGCTCTCCTCCCTTGGACCACCACAGGACGTCGTCGTCGGCCAGATAGGTCTCACCGTGGGCGACATAGCCGCCGCGTACCGCGCCCTCCCAGCAGCGGCGGACCATCTCCTGCGGGGTGAGGTTTCCCCAGCCCTGGTCGATGTCGCCCTCGTAGCCGCACTCGTCGACGACGACGGGCTTGCCCCAACGGGTGCGCCACGCATCGGTGTTCTCTGCAGTGCGGTAGACGTCCACGCGCTGCACGCTGGAGTGGGTCACCCAGTCGATGCCGTTGTCCCAGAACTCCTGGCAGTTGTGGACGCCGAGCAGATGGCCGTGCGGATCGCACTCCTTGACCGTCGCGGCGGAGCGGTGCCAGTGGTCCATGTCCTTGGCCCACATGAGGTCGTACTCGTTGGCCAGGGACCACCACACATTGGGGTACGCCGCCAAGCGCGACACCACGTACCGCAGATAGCGCTCGTCGGCGACGGGCCCCATGTCGGAGAAGCCCCAACGGTCGTACGGGTGGAAGAGGATGAGGTCGGCCTCGACGCCCAGTGCGCCGAGTTGGGCGATACGGCGCTCCAGATGCCTGAAGTACGCCGGGACAGGGCGCCGGAAGTCCCAGCCCTCCTGGGGCGAGCCCGCGAACGGGTACAGCGGGGGCTCGTTGGTGTTGAAGAGGTAGGCCTTGGGGAAGACGCACATCCGCACCTTGTTGAACGGGCCGGCGGCCAGGCTCCGCAGGGTCCGTTCCTCCAGTTCCTCCCCTTGATGGGTCCAGGCGTACGCGGTGGTGCCCACGGGCAGGTGGCGGGTGCCGTCGGCGTGCCGGAAGTGGTAGGTGCCGTGGACGCGCACCGGGCCGTGGTCACCGGGGGCGGGCGGGCCGCACGTGAAGTCGCCCGCGACCGCGTCGAGCGAGCGCGCGTTGCTCGTCGTGCGGAACGACCACGCGCCCTCCTCGTCGGGCAGGAACCGGATCCGGTGGACGCCGTCGCCGTCGTAGAACCCGTGGGCGGTGAGCGTGCGGTCGCCGTGGCGGAACTCGGCTCGCAGGGCGACGTCCGTGAACGGGTTGCCGTGCGCGGGTCCGTGGAGTTCGAGCTCGAAGGTGCTCCAGCGGGTGGCCGTCGGTGGGTGCACCGGCCGGGCGCCGCCGACCGGCACGTCCGCCGGCTCGTAGTCGGGTGACGGGATCGTCCTCGCCTCGGTCGGGCGGGACGGTTCGACGGCGGTCTCGTCGACAGTGGCCAACTCGGCGTAGAAGGCGGCACGGGCGACGGGGTCGGCGCGCATCGTCTCCAGGAAGCCGGTGACCTGTTCCAGCGGTGCGTACCGGAGCTGGATCTCCAGCGGCGCGTTGACGATTCCGGTGAGGTGCTTGCGCACCACCGCCTCGGCCCGCTTGTCGCGCAGCACGTCTCCGAGGAGTGACGAGGGGCCGTAGGACATCAGGGGCTCCCGCAAAGGCAAGGGGGTTGGAGAAGGTGGGGCATCGCGACACCGCCTAACCGAGCAGGGCGGTGCGGACGATCCGCTGGACGGCCATCGCGTCGTGCGCCTCCTGCGCGGCGCGCAGGGCGTCGAGGGGCAGTGCCGCGGCCTTCGTCTCCAGGGCGCGCAGGGTGGCGACCGACTCGCGGACCGCGTCACCCGGGTCCTCGCGGTAGGGGAAGAGGTCCAGCTTGAGGGGCTTGTCCCAGCCGATCTCCCGTACCACGTGCAGGAATTCGAGGGTCTCTACGAGGTGCAGGGCGCCCGCCGTGAGGTCGTCGTCCCACTCGCGGTAGTTGTCGTCGAGTTCGATGTCGACGAGCCGGCCCATGGAGTGGGCGAGGGTGAGGGCCTCGGCGGGGTTCTCCTTGGCGAAGAGCGAGTGGCCGAAGTCGACGACCAGGCCGACGTTGTCCACTCCCATCTGTTCGATGGCGAGGAGACTGGTGGCGGCCGTGGACCAGAACAGCCGGTTGCGGGGTTCCTTGAGCTTGTACTCGATCGCGAAGGTGACGTCGGGGAAGGCGCGGGCCACGTCCCGGATGCCCTCGATCGCGTGGCGGCGCAGGGTGGCGTAGTCGACCTGGAACGGGTAGTCGTAGCCGTCCTGGCCGGGCCAGAACTTCACATAGCCGGCGCCCAGTTGGCGGGCCGCCTCCACGGACTCGTGGGCCAGGTCCAGCGCGCGGGTGCGGGTGGCCGGGTCGGCGGCGGTGAACGAGCCGCTGCGGAAGCCGCGGTCGTAGATGACGGGCGTGACACAGACCGCCGACAGACCGTGTGCGGTGAGGGACTTGCTCACGTCGTCGACCGACACCCCTGCGTCGAAGGGGTAGTTGAGGTCGAGGCCGACCAGTTCGCCCGACTGCGCGGCCAGTTCGATGGTGTCGAGGGTGGACACGGCGGGGCCGTAGCCGTCCGTCGCGTAGCGGTCGATGATGCGGCCGAACGTCCACATGCCGCCGGTGAAGGTGCGGGGAGCCGGAGGGGAAGTCACGGCAACTCCTTCTGAATATCTATTCACACAATGTTACCTTCGATGGCCGGGACCGTAAAATCCGCCGACCACTCATGTCAAGGGTGGTGCGGTGATGAATGCCGAACGGTACCCAGGCGACTAATTTACCTATTCCGCCCCTGACGGTTGACCCCTTGACGATCCCGAGGAGCCGAGCGCATCATCCGGTTGCGTAGAAATTAATAGCCTGAATGGATATTCACATGCTCGCTGTCGATCATTCCACCGCGGCGGACCACCACGCGCTACGGCAGGCCGTCCGCGCCGCCGAACCTCCGGACGCCGTAAGCCTGTTGCGGGCCCTGTCCACCGAAGTCCGTCTGTCGATCGTCGACATGATCAGCCGGGCGCGGATGGGACACATCGGCGGCGACCTCTCGGTGACCGACATCCTCGTGACGCTCTTCGGCGCCGTCCTCGACGTCGACCCCGAACTGCCGCAGGCACCCGGCCGGGACCGGCTGATCCTCAGCAAGGGCCACTGCGCCGCCGCCCTGTACGCCACCCTGGCCCACTGCGGCTACTTCCCGGTGGCCGAGCTGGCCACCTTCATGGCCCCGTACTCGCCCCTCAACGGCCACCCGAACCGCCGCAAGGTCCCCGGCGTCGAGACCAACACCGGTCCCCTGGGGCACGGTTTCCCCGTCGCGGTCGGCTGCGCGCTGGGGGCCCGGCTGCGCGGCGACGGCGCGCGCACGGTCGTCGTGCTCGGCGACGGCGAACTCCAGGAGGGCAGCAACTGGGAGGCCGCCATGTCCGCGAGCCACCAGCGCCTGGACCGGCTCTGCGCCGTCGTGGACCGCAACCGGCTGCAGCAGGGCGCCCGCACCGAGGACACCGTCCAACTCGACCCGCTGGCGGACAAGTTCACCGCGTTCGGCTGGGAGGTCCGCGAGACCGACGGCCACGACCACGGCGCGCTGCTCGACGCCTTCGCCCCCTCCACCACCGGTCGGCCGGTCGCCGTCGTCGCCCACACCGTCAAGGGCAAGGGCGTCTCGTTCATCGAGGACCGCGTCGAGTGGCACCACAAGGTGCCGACCCAGGACCAGGTGCACACCGCGATCGAGGAGCTGACCCGTTGACCGAGACCCATGCCCCGGTGCTCACCGACGCCCCGGTGTACGACTGCCGCACGGTCTTCGCCGAGGAACTCGCCGCGCTCGCCCGCGAGGACGAGCGTGTGGTCGTCGTCTGCAACGACTCCGTGGGCTCCAGCAACCTCGTCGGCTTCCGCGAGGAGTTCCCCGACCGGCTGATCAACGTCGGCATCGCCGAGCAGAACATGGTCGGCGTCGGAGCCGGCCTGGCCAACGCGGGCCTGGTCCCCTTCGTGTCCGCCGCCGGCCCCTTCCTCACCGGCCGGGCCCTGGAGCAGATCAAGGCCGACTGCGCCTACAGCGGTTTCCGGGTGATCCTCTGCGGCCAGAGCCCCGGCATGGCCTACGGCGAACTCGGCCCCACCCATCACTCCGTCGAGGACCTGTCCTGGCTGCGTGCGGTGGCCGGCCTCACCGTGGTCGTCCCGGCCGACCGCGCCCAGACCCGGGCCGCCCTGCGCTGGGCGTACGCCCACGACGGGCCCAGCTACCTGCGCATCCCGCGCTTCAAGGTCCCGGACGTCACCACGCCCGACACCCCGTTCGCGCACGGTCGCGCCCAGGTGCTGCGCGAGGGCGACGACGTCACCCTCGTCGCCATCGGCACGCTGGTCTCCCGCGCCCTGACGGCCGCGGAGCGGCTGGCCGCCGAGGGCATCTCCGCGCGGGTCCTCAACGTGCCGTTCGTCGACCCGCTCGACACCGACGAGATACGGCGGGCCGCCGAGGAGACGCGCGGGCTGGTCGTCGCGGAGGAGGCCACGCTGAGCGGCGGCCTGGGCACGGCGATCGCCTCGTTCACCGGCCAGCACCGCCCGGTCCCGCTCAGGCTGCTGGGCGTCACCGGTTTCGCCCCGACCGGCAGCGCGGAAGGGCTCCTGGAACACTTCGGGCTCACCGCCGACGGTGTCCACCGTGCCGCACGCGACGTCCTCGGCCTGTCATCCTCGGCGTCATGAACCAGCCGCTGCTGCTCGCCGTCGACCAGGGCACCTCCGCCACCAAGGCGCTCCTGGTGGACGCCCATGGAGGCGTCGTCGCCTCGGCGTCCGCCCCGCTCGGCATCGACCATCCGCGTTCCGGCTGGGTGGAACAGTCGCCCGACAACATCTGGGACAGCGTCCTGGAGGCGGTGGCGAAATGCCTCACCGGACACGATCCGAGCCGAGTCGTCGGCATCGGGCTGTCCAGCCAGCGCGAATCCTGCCTGCTGTGGGAACGCGCCACCGGACGCCCCCTCGGCCCGATGATCGGCTGGCAGGACCGGCGCACGGTGGACCGCTGCGCCGTACTCCTCGCCGACGGTCTCGACGAGGAGGTCCGCCGCGTCACCGGTCTGCCCCTGGACCCGATGTTCAGCGCGCTCAAGGCCCAGTGGCTGCTCGACACCCACGACCCCGACCGCACCCGGGCCCGGCGCGGTGAGCTGTGCCTGGGCACCGTCGACTCCTGGCTGCTGTGGCGCCTCGGCGGCGGCCGGGAGCATCTCGTCGAGGTCGGCAACGCCGCACGCACCCAACTCCTCGACGTGCGCCGCCGCGACTGGGACGAACGGCTGCTGGACGTCTTCGGCATCCCGCGCGAGGCACTCCCCCGGATCACCGCGTCGACCGGCCCCTTCCCCGCCGTGCGCGGCCTTCCCCCGCTCACCGACGGCACTCCGGTCCTGGCCGTGCTCGGCGACTCGCACGCCGCGCTGTTCGGACACCGGGTCTTCGTGCCCGGCAGCGTCAAGGTCACCTACGGCACCGGCTCGTCGGTCATGGGCCTGATCCCCGGCCCCGAGCACGCCGACAGCTCCCCGCTGTGCCTCACCCTCGCCTGGGACGACGGGACACCCGCCTACGCCCTGGAGGGCAACATCCGCTCCTCCGGCGCCACCCTGCGCTGGCTCGCCGGACTGCTCCGGGTCGGCGAGGCCGAGTTGGCCGGGCTGGCGGCGGCCGACTCCGGGGGCGTGCACCTCGTCCCGGGCTTCGGCGGACTCGCGGCTCCCTGGTGGGACAACGACACCACCGGCCTCCTGTCCGGGCTCACCTTCGCGACGGGAGCACCCCAACTGGCCCGCGCCGCCCTGGAGTCCGTCGCCTTCCAGATCGAGGACGTGGTCGCCGGGCTCGACACCGCGACCGGGCGGGTCACCTCGCTGCTCGCGGACGGCGGCGCCACCGACAACGCCGCCCTCATGCAGCTCCAGGCGGACACTTCGGGGCGTGTCGTCCGGCGGCCCCGTGACCGTGACCTGTCCGCTGTGGGTGCGGCGTACCTGGCCGGCTGCGCGGCGGGGGTCTTCACCAAGACCCGGCTCGCCGGGCTCACCCGTGCCGAGGAGGTGTACCGCCCGGGGCGATCGGAGCCGGATCAGGAACGCGCCCTCCAGGGGTGGCACGACGCGGTCGCCCGGGCGCGCGGTGCTTCCGCCGCCCAGAAGCCGGCACGTCACGAGGGGGCGGCCGTGCGTCATGAGCACCGCGACGACCGACGTGGGGCCCAGTAGGGTGCGTCCTGTGTTCCAGCATGCCGACCTCAACAGCAGCGAGTCCGCCGACAAGCTCAGGCTCATCGTCCGTGTAGCACGCATGTACCACGAGCGTGGGCTGCGCCAGGCCGAGATCGCCAAGGCCCTCGGGCTCTCCCAGGCAGGTGTGTCCCGACTGCTGCGCCAGGCGACCGAACGAGGGGTGGTCCGTACGATCGTCGTGTCTCCGCCGGGTATCCACAGCGAACTCGAGGACGCGCTCGCCGACCGCTACCAGCTCACGGACGTGGTGATCGTCGACAGCGACGACCTGCCGGAACATCCCCGCACCCTGATGCGCGCGCTGGGCTCGGCGGCGGCCACCTACTTGGAGGGTGCCTTCCGGCCGGGCGACGTGATCGGCGTCTCCACCTGGAGCGAGACGCTGCTCGCGGCCGTCGAGTCGATGCAGCCCTCCCGGATGCAAGGGGCCGAAAAGGTCGTGCAGTTGATGGGGGGCATGGGCGACCCGCAGGGGCAGGTGCAGGCGACCCGGCTCGCCGCGCGGCTCGCCGAACTCATCGGCGCCAGCCCGTTGTTCGTCCGGGCCCCGGGGCTGGTCGGGTCGGCCCAGGCCCGGTTGTCCCTGCTGCACGACTCGACGGTCCTCGAAGTGGGCCAGGCCTGGGACCGGTTGACCGCCGTCCTCGTGGGCATCGGCAGCCTCCAGCCCTCCCCCCTGCTGCGCCTGAGCGGCAACGCGGTCGCCGACACGGAGATCGCGCGCCTGCGCCGGCTCGGCGCGGTGGGCGACATCTGCCAGCGCTTCTTCGACGAGGACGGCGTCCATGTCGACGCGGGCCTGGGCGAGCGGACCATCGGCGTCTCCGTGGACCAGCTCCGCAGCGTCCCGCGCCGTATCGCCGTCGCGGGCGGCGACCACAAGTACACCGCGGTACGGGCCGCCGTGCGCGGCAACTGGATCACCGCGCTCGTCACCGACATCACGACGACCCGGCGACTGCTCGACGAACCCTGACCCGGCCGACGACGGAGGCGCCCGCCGCCGGCCGGCGGGAACGGCCGGTCAGGCCTTGCCGAGCAGCCGCCAGATCTGGTTCTTCTTGGTGCTCAGCGCGCTCGCCGCGTCGCAGGTCCACTGGTGGATCTTCGCGCCGGCGGTCGTCGAGACATTGCTGACGTCGACGCACTTCCCGCTGTGGACGGCGACCAGTTGGTAGTCGTGGCTGTTGCCGAGCGCGGTGACCGGGTTGAGGGTGAACCGCTGATTGGTGGCCCCGTTGCACGTGTACTGGATGACGGCGGCGCCGTCGGCGGTGGACGCGCCCGAGACGTCCAGGCACTTGCCGCTCAACTCGTCGACGACCGTATAGGTGTTGGTCGTGCCGCTGACCGGCTTGAGGTCGAGCATCTGCTGGTACCCGCCCTCGCAGTAGTACTGCTGGTACTGCGTGCCGTTGGCGGTGGAGAGGTTGGTGTCGTCCAGGCACTGGCCGCTGTTCTGGCTGACGGCGACCGTGGAGACGGTGGTGTCGGACGGGGGCAGCAGCGTGACGGTGTAGCCGTCCTTGGCGTTCGTCCAAGGGAGGCTCACCGAGGCGGCGTTGCCGCTGACCGTGAGGGTGGTGTCGGCGACGGTCTCCGGTCCGGTGACGGCGGCCCCGCTGTTGTAGGGAATGCGCTGGACGACGGCGCGGACCTGGTTGTTCGCCACGACCGACGTGGTGTTGAGCCCCGTCAGCTTGACGGTGACCGTGCCCGTGTTTCCGCTGCTGCCGAGCAACACCTTCGCGTTTCCCGCCAAGTTGTCCTTGGTGGCAAGGCCGTCCGTGCCGGTGCCGGGGATCAGGTTGACGATGTTGCCGCTCTGGGAGCCGTAGTAGCGGTACATGAACCACTCGCCGAGCGGCAGATACTGTCCGGCGCCGTTCTTGGTGAGGAGGTTGGCCTCGTCGTCGTGCAGGCCCGTGCCCGAAGCCCAGTTGCCGCGCAGCCCGTCGGCGCCGGCGCGTTCCAGGCGGCCGATGAACCAGGCTCCGCCGCCCGGGGACTGCATGGACAGGGTGGCGTACTCGTTGATCTGGTACGGCCTGGTGTTGGTCAACCCGGCCGCGGAGATTGTGGAGTTGGCGCGGCCTACGTCCGTGACGGGGTCGCCGGGCTCGTCGTGCCAACTCCAGATGTCCGGGGCCACGTTGTTGGCCTTGGCGTACGTCAGGAAGGTCGTCCACCAGGTGTTGGAGGAGTTGGGCTGGCCGGCGATGCTGGGTCCGACGACGAGCTGCGCGGGGAAGGCGGCGCGCACCCTGGCGTAGAACCGGGACCACATCGCCAGGTACTGCGACTGCGAGGCGCCCCAGAAGCCGCTGCCGTCGGGCTCGTTCCACAGGTCCCACTGGACCGTCATGTCGTTGGCCTTGACGTCACCGATGAGCTGGGTGACGAAGGCGTCGAACTGCGTCCAGTCGCCGTTGTCGCCGGGCCAGCCCTGAGAGGTGGTGCCGTCCGCGCCCCACAGGTCGTGCGGCAGGAGGACGAAGGTGCCGCCGAGGGCGGCGGTGCGCTTGTACTGGGCGAGAGTCGACGCCCAGCGGGTCTGGTAGTCGGCGAGGCTGGTGGCGTAGCCGCCGCTGTTGAGCTGGGCGCCCCCGGCCCGCATGAAGTGCCACTTGATGTCGGTGAAGAAGTGGTCCTGCGGCAGCGAGCCGTCCGGTGTCATTCCGTAGATCATCCCGGAGGCGTGGTACGTGGGGGCGCCGCCGGCCGTGGCGAAGTCGACGGTGACGGAGGTGTCGGCGGCGTGGGCCGTGGTCGCGGGGAGCGTGACAGCGGCGAAGGAGGCGAGGAGCGCGGCGATCACGGCCGTCCTGCGGGTTCTCGGGACGGATCGTCCGAAGCCGGGATGGAGGCGAGGTATGCGCATGTGCGGATCTCCCGAAAGGGGTACTGCCTGGGCGCGGCTCGCCCAGGAGGTCTGTCAGCCGACGGCCTCCGTGGCCTCGGCACGCCTCAGCTCATGGGCCTCGGCGAGGAGCAGATAACTGCTGGCGGTCCAGGTGTAGGCACGGTCGCGCAGGCCCGCGCCGGTGAGGGCGTCGAAGTTCTCCGCGAAACCCGAGGTCTCGCAGAGGGCGCGGAAGCGGGCGCTGATCTTGTCCGCGAGGCGGGTGCGGCCGGCGCGGCGCAGGCCGTCCTCGATCAGGACGGTGGCCGGTGCCCAGATCGGGCCGCGCCAGTAGCCGTCGTCCAAGTACTGCGGAGACGTGGGGAGTTCGGTCGCGAGGCCGTGCGCGGTGAGGTGCTGCTCGATCCGGTCGGCGAGCACGGCGGCCACGTCCGGCGGCAGGTGCTCCCCCAGCACGACGGGCACCAGGTCGAGCAGGCCGGCACTGCTCCAGGCGTCGCCGCTGCGGACACCGCGGGCGACGAACCGGTCGCCGGTCCAGAGCTGGTCGAACATCGACGCCTGGGTCGCGTCGGCCGTACGTGTCCAGCGACGGGCGTCGTCGGGTTGCTCCAACTCGGTGGCGAGGTCGGCGAGTTCGCGCATCTGGAGGACGAGGAACGCGGCGAGGTCGGCGGTCACGACGACACGCTCGGGGTCGAAGGTGGTGGCGTTGTCCCAGCCGCTGTCGTTGCCGTGCTGGTAGTGCGGCAGGGCGGCGCCTGGGGCGCGGCGCGCGGTGAGCCAGAAGTCGGTCCACCGCTCCAACCCGAGGTAGGTCTCGGCGAGTTGGTCCCGGTCGAGGGGCTCGGGGAGCCGGCTGCGCAGCCGACCCAGCGCCCAGCCATGGATGGGCGGTTTGACGAAGTTGTGGAGGACCTCGGAGTGGGCGACCGAGTCGGGCAGGGCCCCGCTCGCGTCCTGGTGGTCGAAGGGCAGCGCGAACTGGTCCCGGGCCAGCTCGGGCGAACCGGGCGCCAGGGCAAGGGCGTTGAAGCAGTGGTCCCAGCTCCAGACCTTGTCCATCCAGTGCTTGGACATCAGGACGGCGGGCCGGGTGACCAGTCCGGCCGGGCGCACGGTCGCGGACCACAGCACGTACGCGGCGAGTTCGGCGGCCGGGGTGTCCGGCGAGCGCCAGGGCGCCACCGTGTCGACGAAGGCCGCGAACGAACGCCGAGCGGCGGTGACCACCTCGTCGAACGTCGCCGGGGAGGTGAACGGCGGTCGCGCCGTGTCGAGTTCCTCGACGGCGGCCTCCCAGACGCCGTCGGCACCGGCGGCGATCGTGACACCGCGGTCGGCGCGGCCGAGCTCCTGAGCACCGGCGATGTCGGCCAGGGTGCCGGACAGGACGGTGATCCGGTAGCGCCGTCCGGTCTCGTACGAGGTGAACACGTGCGCGTCGGCCACGGGGTCGTGGAAGAAGTACGTACCGCTGAACGGGGTCAACACCCTTGCCGCCGCACCGACTTGCAGCCCGAGACCGGTACCGCGCAGCCGCACGGTGTCCGGCGACTCGTAGGCGAGGTCGACGCGCCCGCCGTCCCCGGTCCAGCTGAGCAGCCCCGGTGTCGCCCGCACGCCGGCCTCGGCCCTCTCCCCCGCCACCGGGTCGAGCGGCACGAGACGCAGAACGGCATGCATGCCGTTCTGGTGCGAGACGAGATGGAGGTCCTCGGCGCGGGTCTTCTCCGCGAGGACGGGAGAGATACCGAACCAGGATCCGTGCGTGCTGAACGGGATGTCGTGGACGGAGAAGGCAGGACCGGAACAGGCGTCGGTCATGGAGACGTGACTCGTTTCTCAACGGGGTTTCTACGACGGACAGGTGACGGAGTGTCAGTCCTTGACGGCGCCGGCCGTCACGCCCGCGGCGACATAGCGCTGGGCGAGGACGAGGATCACCGCGGCGGGCAGCGAGGCCACGACGGCGGTGGCCATGATGGCGTTCCACTGCTGGTTGTTGTTGCCGATGTAGTGGTAGATGCCGAGGGTGATCGGCTCGTGCGCGCCGCCGTTCGCGAGGGTGCTGGCGAAGACGAAGTCGGACCAGGACCACAGGAACGCGAACAGGGACACGGTGACGATCGCGTTGCGGCTCATCGGCAGGACGATGGACCAGAAGGTGCGCAGGGTCCCGGCGCCGTCGGTCCGCGCGGCCTGGAGGAGTTCACCGGGGATGCCGGACATGAACGCGGTGAAGATCAGTACGGCGAAGGGCACGGCCAGCGTCGAGTCCGCGACGATGAGACCGGGCACGGACTGGAGCAGACCGAGGCTCAGATAGATGGCGTAGAAGCCCATCGCCATGATGATCCCGGGGATCATCTGGGCGGCCAGGAGGACGAAATCGAGGATTCCGCCGCCGCGCGGGCGCAGTTTGGCCAGGGCGAACCCGGCGGGTGCGGCCAGCGCCACGGTGAGGACGACGGTGCCCAGGCCGATGACGAGACTGGTGCCGAGGTAGGGCAACTGCTGGTCCAGGACGGCCCGGTAGCCCGCCAGGGTGCCGTGCGCCGGGAACAGGTCCGGTGGGCTTTTGCGCATGTCCTGGTCGCGGGTGAAGGACACGTTGAGCATCCAGTAGACCGGGAAGAGCATGATCCCAGTGAGCAGCAGGCCCAGGCCGGTCTTCCACCACGTACGGGTGCGGCGGTTCATGACAGCCTCTGCTTCCGCTCGGCGCGGACGTACACCAGGCCGAAGACCAGGGCGGCGACGACGAGCAGGTTGCCGATGGCCGCGCCCGGGCCGAAGGCGGGCAGCAGGTTGCCGAAGCCGAGTTGGTAGGACCAGGTGGCGAAGGTGGTGGACGAGTCCGCCGGGCCGCCCTTGGTCATGATCCAGATGATGTCGAAGACCTTGAGTGTGTAGACCAGGCCCAGCAGGAGGGTGATGGCGGAGACCGGGCGCAGCAGCGGGAAGGTGATGTGCCGGAACCGCTGCCAGGCGCCCGCGCCGTCGAGGGCGGCGGCCTCGTACAGGCCGGCGGGGATGGACTGTAGCCCGCTGTGGAGGACCACGAGGTTGAAGGGAACGCCGATCCAGGTGTTCGCGATGATCACCGAGGTCAGCGACCAGTCGGGCGAGGTCAACCAGTTGACCGGCCCGATGCCGACCGCGTGCAGGGCGGCGTTGACGATTCCGGAGTCGCTGTTGAGCATCCACGACCAGGTGGAGGCCGACACGATGAGCGGCAGCAGCCACGGTACGAGGAACAGGGCGCGCAGGGTCGTGGAGAGCCGGAAGTTCTGGTTGAAGAAGACCGCGAGGGCCAGGCCGATGGCGTACTGGAGGAACAGGCACACGACGGTGAACACCACGGTGTGCACGAGCGCGGGGACGAAGGTCGGGTCGTCGAGGACGGTGCGGTAGTTGGCGAGGCCGGTGAAGGGCGCGTCGCCCTGGACGAAGGAGCGGACGGTGTAGTCGCGCAGGCTCAGGTCGAGGTTGCGGTAGAGCGGATAGGCGTAGAAGAGGACAAGGTAGAGGGTGACCGGGGTGAGGAACGCCCAGGCGGCCCACTGCGGGGAGACCGGGCGGCGGCGGGCCGGGGGGGTGGCAGGCGTCCCGCTCTGTTCGCGCGCTGTGGGCCGGTCCGGCAGTTGTGTCGGGTGGTTGGTCAACACCCCTCTGCGGACGGTCACTTGACGGCCGACTGGGCGGTGGACAGCGCGTCCTTCGGCGACTTCGAGCCACTCAGCGCGGACTGGACCGCCTTCCACAACTGCTCGGAGATCTTGGGGTACTTGGTGCCCAGGTCGTCGCTGGTGCGCCCCTTGGCCGCCTTGACCGCGTCGACCCAGGGCTTCAACTCCGGGGCGGCCGTGACCTGCTTGTCCTGGACCTCGGTGGTGGGGGCCACGTAGGAGAGCGTGGTGTCGGTGGCGAGGAGGTTGTCGGTGCTCGTCAGGCAGGTCACGATCTTCTGGGAGGTGGCGTAGCGGGCGGTCTTTCCCTGGACCGGGACGGTGACGAACTCGCCGCCGGTCGGGGCGGACGCGTTGCCGCCGTCGGCCGCGGGCACAGGAATGACTCCGTACCCGAAGCCGGCCTTCGCCGCGTTGGCGAGCTGCCAGGTGCCGTTCTCGCTGAACGCGTAGTCGCCGGTCGCGAACTCCTGCCAACTGGTCGTCTGGGTGTTGTTGAGGACGGAGTTGGGCGCGTAGCCGTTGCTCAGCCAGTCCTTCCACAGCGTCAGCGCGGAGACCGCCTTGCCGGAGTCGAGCGTGGTGAGCTGTGCGCCCGATCCCCAGTACCAGGGCAGGAACTGGAAGGTGCCCTCCTCGGTGCCGATCGCGGAGAAGGTGATGCCCTTCTTGCCCGCCTTCTTGACCTTCGCGAGCGCCGCCGTCAGCGACGTCCAGTCCTTCACCGTGGTGATGTCCACCCCGGCCTGCTGGAGGACCTTCTTGTTGTAGTAGAGGGCGAGGGTGTTGGCGCCGATCGGCGTGCCGTACGTCTTGCCCCCGGACTGGCCGGCCGCCAGCAGGTTGGGGTCGACGGCCGAGGTGTTCAGCTTGTTGTCCTCGGTGGTGGTGAGGACACCGGCCTCGGCGAGGGTCGACACCACGGGATTGTCGACGATGAGGACGTCCGCGGAGTTGTCCTGCTGGGCCGCGAGCAGTGCCTTGTTCGCGAGGTCGCCGGTGTCGAACGCGGTCCGCTTGATCTTCACCCCGGCCTTGGTGCCGCACGCGTCGATCAGCTTCGCCCAGGCGGAACCCTTGTCGAACTGCGGGTACGGGTCCCAGACGGTGTAGGTGCCGCTGCCCTCGGTCTGCGCGGAGCCGGTCGAGCCGGACGAGCACGCGGTGGTGCCCGTGGCGATGGCGACGACGGTCAGGGCCACGGCGGTGAGACGCCGTCTGGCGGCGGGGGTCGTGGATGTGTTCATGGCGCGGTCCTCTTCGTTTTCGGGCACAGCGATGCCCGGGAGGGGTGGCGTGGGGTGATCGGGGCCTGCCGAACGGGGCCGCCGAGTTGTCCGGGCGGCCCTGCTGGAAGGGAGAGGTGATGGTGAAGGGGGTGGGTGGGCAGTGACGTGCGGGATTCGACGGTCGTGAATCAGGCGGCCGGAAGGCCGGGGTCAGAGAGCCATGGGTCAGAAGGTCAGGAGTTCGTGTCGAGGCCCGCGTCCGATGCGGCACCGTCGGGTGAGGTACCGGCGGGGCCCGTGCTGGAGCGCAGCGAGATGGGCGGGGCGAGGAGCCGGTGCCGGGGCGGTGCCTCGGGGTGGTCGAGCCGCTCGACGAGCAGGTCGACGGCGAGCCGGCCCATCTCCGCCGCGGGCACGTCCGCGGCGGTGAGTTGCGGGGTCACCGTCTCCGCCCAGCGGCCGGCCACGACCCCGGTGACGGAGAAGTCGCGCGGCACATGGCGGTCCGCCGAGGCCAGTCCGCGGTAAATCCCGCCCAGCGCCGCCTCGTTGAGCGTGACGAGTGCGGTGGTCGCAGGATCCTCGTGCAGGATCCGTTCGACACAGGTCTCACCGGAGGCCGCGTCGTCACCGCAGCAGTACGTCCGGACGGTGAGCCCGCGCTCCGCCGCGGCCTTGGTGAAGCCGTCCAGCCCCCGTTGGGCGGACTCGTACCCGGCCCGCAGGAGTTGCTCGGGCCGGTTGACGAAGGCGACCCGGCGGTGGCCGAGGTCGGCGAGGTGGTGGACGCAGGCCGCCGCCAGCGCGGTGTGGTCCAGGCCGACCCACCAGCCGCGCTCCGGGTGTGCGGTACGGCCGATGGCCACCGAGGGGAAGCGCAACGCGTCCAGGTGGTCGACCCGGTCGTCCTGGAGTCTGATCTCCATCAGGATCGCGCCGTCGACCCGCCGCTCGCCCAGCAGCCGCTGGAAGGAGCGGTCGCTGTCCACGCCGCTCGGGGAGAGCAGCACGTCGTAGTCGTGGGCCGCGGCGGCCTCCGTCACGCTGCCGATGAAGTCGAGCTGCATGCCGGTGTAGTGGTTGCCGGCCGGTGGGAAGACGAGGCCGAGGGTGCTGGTCCGGCCGTTGGCAAGGGCCCGCGCACTGGCGTTGGGCCGGTAGCCCAGTTCGTCGATGACCTGCTGGATCTTCAGCCGGGTCTCGTCCGACACGGGACGCTTGCCGCTCAGCGCGTAGGACACGGTGCTCCGCGAGACACCGGCCCGCTGGGCGATCTCACCGATGTTCACGGGCTGACTCCTTGCTCGAACCGGTTCGATGCTCCCGGTGGGCGGTGGACGGGCGGAACCGGCTGTCGAACCGGTTCGCGTGAAGTGAAGTTAGGAGCAGCTTCGGACCGGTGTCAACGCCTCGGGCCGAACTTTCGCAACGCCTCGGAAACCTGGTCGGCGGTGTTGCCCGTCGATATGCCCGGTGCTAGCTTCTCCGAACCGGTTCGACAAGGCGCCGCAATGACGAGCGTTGCCCACAAAGGGCCGATCCTTCGTGTCGCCACGCCACCCTCCCCCATTGTCGAATCGGTTCGACTCTCCGCCGTGCCCCGCGCCGCCCTCGCGCCGACTCCTGCGGCGGCGCCAGAAGCACGCGGCACCGCACTCCCCGCACCGGGCTATCGGACCTGCCGGGCCACGAGGCGGAAGCCGCATGCGTGATCCGCGGCTCGTCCCGACCCGGCGCACACGCCTTCGTGAACTCGGCTCACCTCGCGCCTCCTTGAATCGTTGTCGTTTCCCTTGACCTCTGCTCGAAGGGCGAATTACGGTTCCGGAGCCTGCATTGAGTGAAACGATTCAACACCTGTCCATACGTGACAAGTTGGGGCTGAACCATGCGCAAAACCCACCCGCAGCGTGGCGGTGCGACGCGTCGGTCGGTACTGGCGGCCGGTCTGACGACGGGCGTTCTCGCGGCACTGGGTCCAGTGGCGAGCGCCGCCGCCTCCGGGACGGCCCACTCCACCGGAGCCGCGCCCACGGCGAGTTGGTTCGCCCGACCGGCCAAGGAGGTTCGGCCCAGGTTCCGTTGGTGGTGGCCGGACGGGCTGGTGGACCCGGTGGAGATCGCGCGGGAGATCGACCGGATGGCCGACGCGGGGTTCGGCGGCGCCGAGATCGCGGCCGTGCACCACAGCATGACCGACACCTCCGTGCTCGACACCGCCCACCACGGGTGGGGCAGCCCGGCCTGGCGCGAGGGTGTGACGGCCGCGCTGCGGCAGGCCGCCCGCCGCGGACTGACCATCGACCTCACCCTCGGCCCCAGTTGGCCCGTCGCCGTGCCCGGAGTGACTCCCGACGACGACGCCGCGGTGAAGGAACTCGCCTACGGCAAGGCCACGTTGACCGGCGGCGCGGCCTACGACGGTCCGGTGCCGGCCTCCGTCTACGCGGCCCCTTCCGGTGTCACCGTGCAGAAGCTCTTCGCCGTCCAGGCCGCCCGCGTCAACACCGCCTACTCCAGCGGCAAGGCGACCGGCCTGGACGCCGACAGCGTCACCGACCTGACCGACCGGGTCTCGGGCGGCCACCTGAGCTGGACCCCGCCCGACGCGGCGACCTGGGTGATCCTGTCGTACTGGCAGCGGGGCTCGGGCCAGCAGCCGGAGGCGGGACCGCACTCCTCGCCCGCCGCGTACGTCGTCGACCACTTCAGCGCGGCCGGGACCGCGGCCGTCACCCGCTACTGGGACTCCACCATCCTGGACTCCACACTCCGCAAGCTCCTCAGATCGGCGGGCAACACCTTCTTCGAGGACTCCGTGGAGCTGGAGACCAAGGGGCTCCAGTGGACGCCCGGCCTGCCCGCCGCCTTCCGCGAGCACACCGGACGGGACCTGCTGCCGTATCTGCCGGCCGTCGTCCTCGACAACGGCAACCAGGTCTTCGCCTTCGAGGCCCGGCTCACCCAGGAGATCCGGCACGACTTCTGGGAGACCGTCTCCGGGCTGTTCAACGAGCACCACCTCGGCGCGCTCAAGTCCTGGGCGCACGGACACGGCATGAGACTCCGCTCCCAGCCCTACGGTCTCCAGACCGACGCCATCGCCTCGGCGGCCCTTCTCGACGTCCCCGAGGGCGAGTCGCTCGGCTTCAAGAACCTCGACGACTACCGCTGCCTGGCCGGCGGACGGGACATGGCCGGCCACCGCATCCTGTCCTGCGAGGCGGGCGCGTACGCGGGCGGCGCCTACAACACCACCTGGGACAAGTTCCTGCGCACCATGGGCGGCGCGTACGCGGCGGGCGTCAACCAGACCGTGATCCACGGCTTCTCCTACGCCACCGCGCCGGGCGTCAGCTGGCCCGGCTTCGCCGCGTTCAGCCCGTACGGCGGAGCCCCGGGATACGGCGAGTCGTGGGGCCCGAGACAGCCGACCTGGCGCCATGTCCCCGACATCACGGGCTATCTCGGCCGCGTCCACGAGGTGCTCCAGTCGGGCACCGCCCGCGCGGACATCGCGGTCTTCCGCCAGACCGGCTACACGGCGACCGGCATCGGCGCCTCCTGGCTGACCTCGACGGGCATCCCGCTCGGCTGGACCCACCAGTTCCTGAGCGGCCCCCTGCTCGACCTCCCCGCGGCCAAGGTCTCCGGCAAGCGCCTCGCATCCGACGGGCCCGCCTACAAGGCCCTGTTCCTCGAAGGCGACTTCTTCTACGGCTCCAATCCCACGCTCGCCGTCGCCGACGCCCGCAGACTCCTGGAGTTCGCGCGTGCCGGGCTGCCCACCGTGCTCCTCGGCGCCTTCGACCAGGCACTCACCCCGGGTCTCCCCGACGACGGGGAGCAGGCCGAACTGCGTTCTCTGACCGCCCAGTTGCTGGCCCTGCCGAATGTCCGCCGGATCACCGACAAGACGTTGGTCGGCGCGGCGTTCGCGGAACTCGGCGTGACCTCCGACGCCGTGTACTCCGTGTCGTCGACCCTGCTCAACGCCCACCGGGTCACCGACGACGCCGACTTCTACTACCTGTGCAACGGCAAGCACGCCGAGACCGTCAAGCCCGCCGTCGCCCTCATCGACCACGACGTCACCTTGCACGCCACTCACCGCAAGGGCTCTGGAACGGTCCCCTACCTGCTGGACCCGTGGAGCGGTCGGGTCAACCGGCTCGCCCAGTACACCCAGGACGGCGACGCGTTCACGTTCCGGGTGACGCTCCAGCCGGGCGAGACCCTCGTCGTCGCGCTGGGCGACCCGGGACTGTTCCGGGACCGCTGCGGCAGCCGTCCGCACGCGGTCGCCACCGACGCGGACAGCGTTCTCTTCACGGACGGATCACTGGTGGTGCGCGCCTTCACGGCCGGTGCCCGCACCACCACCCTGTCGACGGGCCGAAAGGTCACCACGAAGATCCCCGAGGTCCCGGCGACCGTCACCCTCGACCGGTGGACGCTCTCGGTCGACGACTGGCAGCCCGGCGCCACCGTGACCACCACCAGGATCGTCACGCACACCCTGGCACTCGACGCCCTGCTGCCGTGGTCGCAGATCCCCGAACTGGCCGACGTGGGCGGCGTCGGCCGCTACCGGACGACGTTCGCACTGCCGGGCACCTGGGTCTCCGGCACGGGGGCCCTGCTGAAGCTGGGCAGTGTCACCGACACCTGCCGGGTCACCGTCAACGGAACCCTGCTCGACCCCGTCGACCGGCTCAACCCCGTCGTGGACCTCGGCGGACATCTGCGCCGGGGCGCCAACACCATCGAGATCGAGGTGGCCACCCCGCTGTTCAACCGGCTGCGGATCAGCAACCCCGCCGTGTTCGGCACGTCCGCCCGGCAGAACTACGGCCTGGTCGGGCCGGTCCAACTCACGCCGTACGTGCAGCAGACGGTGGCCTGATTCCCGTCACCCCCCGGCAGCCGTAGACATGAACGGCTGCCGGGATTCGTGGGACCGCTCCTCGACCGCTGCCGCCCTCCGTGTCGACGAGGGTCAGGGAGCGATCCCCACGCTCTCGATCCGGCTCCACGCCCGCTCCTGGTCCGCGGTCATGGCGGGCCAGGCGAGCCCGCCCGGCCGGGGACGGATCCGCGAGGCGTACGGGGCGGGGCGGAAGGCGGGGTCGTAGAAGCAACCGCTGCCGTAGGTGCGGTCGAAGGCCGGGCAGGAAGCCGCGACCGAGCGCGCGGTCGGCTTGCGTCCGTGGCGTACCCAAGTGTCCAGCGCCGCAATGGAGTTGGCGTACTCGGAGTCGCTCAGCGCACTGTGCTCGGTCTCCGTCGTGAAGGTCTGGACGAGGTTGCCGCCCCGGCCGGCGCCCTGGAGAGTGGCGCGGTAGGCCGTCTCGTGCTCGACGAAGGCCGTCGGATCGTCGATCGCGTGCAGGGTGAGGACGGGGATGGAGACCTTGCCCGTCAGGTCGCCGTCGTAGGAGAGGTCGCGGCGCGCGGTGGGATCGGCGGAGAACCGTTCGACGCCCGCGTTGAGCGCCTTGTCGTCGTGTGAACCCGAGTACCGCACGCCCTTGTTGCTGAAGGGATTTCGGCCGCCGAGTCGGGTCGACACGATGTCCCGGAACGTGAAGGTCGCGAACCGCAGATGTGATTCGAGCGAGCGCTCCGGGATGCGGGTGACGGCGAGGATGTCGTCGAGGTTGCGCTGCTGGAGCGCGGTCCGCTCCGCGGGGGCGGAGGAGAATCCCGTGCACTCCTGGAGGCGGGCGCGGAGCCCGGCGCTCGTCATGGTGGAGTCCGCGCGAAGCCCCTGCCACAGCGGGTACTGCGGCTCCGTCGGGCGGGGGTGGTTGTGGCAGTAGTACTGGTAGACCACCCGTAGGTCGACCCGGTAGTCGTAGCCGCGCGAACCGCCGCCGAGGACGCCGCTCGTGAGCAGCGCGCCGTCGTAGGCGCCGGGGCGTCTGCCGTAGGTCTCCGCGACCTTGGCGGCGACGTCGCCGCCCCAGGACTGGCCGTGCACATAGGTCCGCTTCGGCTTGCCGAACGTCGAGACGAAGAGTCTGCGGACGTTCTCGGTGTCGGCGGCGGCCATCCGGGTCCCGTACCCACCGCGGCGGTAGGACGAGCCGGCCCAGGCGTACCCCTCCTCGACCATCACCGCCCAGCGCCCCAGATCGTCGGTGCTGCGCGCCGGGTCCGAGGAGTCACCGAAATCGGGTCCGCCGTGCGCGTGCACGACGAGGGATCTGTTCCAGCGGGTCGGAACAGCCATCGCGTAATACGCCCCGTTGGCGTCCTGGCCGGTGTAACACGTCGCCTTCCCGATCAGGTCGGGCGGACAGGCGGCTACGGCGGGCGGCGCGGTCTGCGCCGGGGGCGCGGGGGCGTTGCCGAGCGTGCCGAGGAGTGCCGCGGCGAGGACTGCGGCGAGTGCGGCCCGACGGTGGCGAGGGGCCGAGAGCCGTCGGCGTACCGGCACGGGCGCGTCAAATGTGGTCACGGGAGCGGCTCCTATGAATTCACTGTGCGAAGTTGCCCTGCGATCCGAGATGTTAGGAAGCGCCGCATGCGGGGACCAGTCGTCGATCATTGCGTTCATAGTGTTCGCCCGCCCCACCAAGGGGCCCCGTCCTGGCCGACGGCGCGATCCGCGTCCCGACCCGCACCACGAAGTACACCGACCAGGGCACGCTCACCTCCTGAACCCCGCTTCCGGCGCCTCCCGTCGGCGGGGGGGAACTCCTGACGGCAGGCCGAGAGCCGTACCGCCGGTCTGATGACGCACATGATCGGCACGCCGTACTCCCCGTATCTGCGGGTCCTCACTCGGCGTCGAGTCCCGGCGCTGCGCGGCGTGTGGGCCGCGGGTCCCGGTGGCGCCGTCCTCGTCGACGACAGTGGTCCACTCCATCAGGACATGCAGGTCGCGCCTGTACCCCGATCGCGTTGAGACGCCGACGTCCGGAAGGCCGAGCGGCCTCACCGGGAACAGTTGGTCCGGTCGGCGCGGTTGCAACGGCCGAGGGACCGTGCCGCGCGGGCGGGGAACAGGAGAGCGCAATGTCGTCCGCCCCGCGCGGATCCGGGCCCCGGATCGCGGTACACCCACCGCACTATTTGGACCACGACGTAATTTCTGCAGGAGGACTTTTCATGACTGGCCGGCCCTTGACGCTCATGGCAGTGCACGCCCACCCCGACGACGAGGCCACCGGAACCGGAGGGGTCCTCGCGCGGTACGCGGCGGAAGGCATCCGCACGGTTCTCGTGACCTGTACCGACGGCGCTTGCGGTGACGGACCGGGAGGTGTCAAGCCGGGCGATCCCGGCCACGATCCGGCGGCCGTCGCCCTCATGCGCCGTCAGGAACTCGAAGCGAGCTGTGAGGTCCTGAAGATCAGCGATCTGGAACTGCTGGACTACGCCGACTCCGGGATGATGGGGTGGCCGACCAACGACGCCCCCGGCTCCTTCTGGCAGACCCCCGTGCAAGAAGGCGCGGCCCGACTCGCGGACCTCATGCGGCACTACCGTCCCGATGTGGTCGTCACCTACGACGAGAACGGCTTCTACGGCCACCCCGACCACATCCAGGCCCACCGCATCACCATGGCGGCGCTGGAGATGACCGGACTGGCACCGAAGGTGTACTGGACCACGATGCCCCGCTCGGGGATGCGGCGATTCGGGGAGATCATGCGCGAGTTCCACCCGGACATGCCGGAGCCGGATCCCGCCGAGGCCGCCGCGATGGCCGAGATCGGCCTCCCCGACGACGAGATCACCACCTGGGTGGACACCACCGCGTTCAGCGGCCAGAAGTTCGACGCCCTGGCCGCGCACGCCAGTCAGGGCGACAACATCTTCTTCCTCAAGCTGGGCAAGGAGAGGTTCGGCGAGCTGATGGGCATCGAGACCTTCGTACGCGTCCAGGACACCACCGGCACGGCCGTACCCGAGAACGACCTCTTCGCCGGACTACGCTGATCCGCCCTCCGGCGAGGTCGTCAAATCCACGTATCGCCCCGTTCAGGCTCCGGTGATGGGCGATGCCGACGAAGTTCCGGCTTAACTGGATTAACACCGGGCGGCGTTAAGGAGTCAGCCCCTCAACGGCAATCGCTCACATAACGGTCGGCGGTCGCGTGCGGCAGGCTCTGTCACTCCGGTTCCGGAGGGCGAAGTCGACCGCACGCACTGCCCGTTGGCGGGTCCACAGGCCACGGGCCATGCCCCTCGGGCGGCTGCTGCGGGATTTCGAAAGCGCGGCCAGCTGCCGGTAGGGCTCGGACGGTGCTCACAGCGCTCCGTGACGGGGTAGCCGAACACCCGGATCGTCAAGTCCGCGTATGGCTGGGGGGGTTCCGCCCTCAAGCGGCTGCCGAGACCCCAAGAACACCAGGTGCCGACACCTACGGATCGACTTCACGGCCACCTGGCCCGACGGACAGCCCTCCTACGACCAGGCGGTGCGTGAAGCGCCGGAGTACGCCGTCTGCGGCGGGGCCGGCCCTGTGATCGGCTGATCGACACGAAGCCCGTGGAGCGCGGCGCAAAGGTCGTCGGCATGAAGGCCTCCGTCATCGAGAGCCACGGCTGACGCGCCCCCGTACGCCCATCACCCACGAGGAGTTCCGCATGACCGCCCACGACGCATCGCCCCCGAACGCCCGTCTCAGGCGGCAGCATGCCCCGGCGCCTTCCACCCCTTCTCCGTCGTGACCAGCACCCGCTGACCGGCGAGGCCGCGGTCGCCGGCGATCTCGACGAGGGCACGCGCTACGTTCGTGAACGGGAGGGTGGGCAGGCCCGGGACCTTGGCGACCTGGTCGAGGCGCTTGACGGTGGCGGCGGGGGCGGCCGGGGCCTCCTTGAGGTTGACCGGGTGGACGATCGTCCAGTTCAGGCCGCTCGCGGGCAGGCTCCGCTCCGAGAGCTCCTTGTCCTTGAAGATCGCGGCGACGACCGTCTTGTAGACCAGCCGCCCGAGGAGCGACGCCTTCACTGCCGTGTCCCCGACGCCGAACGCGGAGACGAGCACGAACCGCTCGACACCGGCATCCCGCACGGCGGCGGTGACGACCGGCAGGGTGCGCTGCATCAGGTCGACGGGCTTCTTCGCGCGCAGGGCGACCCCGATATCCGAGATCACGGCGTCGCTGCCGACGAATGCCTTCGCCATCGCGGCCCGGTCGTCGCGGGAGCCCTGTACGACGGTCAGGGCGGGCCGCGTCTGCACCGCGTCCGGGTTACGGACGTAGGCCACCACCTGATGGGCAGACCGAGTTGATCCAGCCGCTCAACGACGAGCCGTCCCTCTACAAGGACTTCCTGGACGCCGGACACGAGGGCGCGCAGCACGTCGCCTACTGGACCAAGGACTACCAGAAGCTCTACGACCGTGCCCTGTCCCTCGGTTACACCGTCGCCCAGGAGGCCGCGATCCAAGGTGGCCGCTTCGCCTACCTCGACACCGAGACGCACCCCGGCACGGTGATCGAGATCTCCGACATCGGCGGCGCCAAGGGCGAACTCTTCGCCGCGCTACGGGAGATGGCGGCCGCGTGGGACGGCACCAACCCCATCAACAAGGTCGGCTGACCCCGCCGTACGCACGAAGGAGAGGCCTGATGAGCATGGACTACCCCGACCTGACCGAACTCCCCGCCGACCTGCGGAAGATCGCCGCCGAGCGGTCGGCCGTGAACATCTACCGCATGGTGTTCCACTCGCCTGCCCTGGCTCCCGCCTTCCTTCAGATGGCCGACGCGATCTTCCAGGGAGCGCTGCCGCATCCCTTGCGCGAACTCGCCATCCTCCGGGTCGGGCACGCCTACCGGGCGCCGTACGAGATCCATCACCACGAGAACATCGGCCGGCTCCTCGGGCTGGACGAGGCCGGCATCGCTGCCGCTGGAACCGGTTCGGCCGAGGGTCTGACGGCGGAGCAGACGGCGATCCTCCACCTCACCGACCGGTTGCTGGCGCAGCACACGCTGACCGAGACCGACCGCGCCGAGGCGCTCTCGTTCCTCACCGCCGGGCAACTCTCCGACCTGGTCCTGACGGTCGGCTTCTACCAACTGGTCTGCAAGTTCCTGAACACCTTAGACGTGACGACCGAGGGCGAGAAGGCCCCCTACTAGAACCCCGAAACACTTGCCCCCATCGTCCAGGAGGACCGGTGAAGCTCGCCTGGCAGAACTCCGACGTCCTCGACATGCCCACCCTGGGCACCCGCGTCACCGCCTTCGACGGCCTGACCGAGGTGCCCGGCGGCTACGGCGCCCGACTCGCCTGGGCCCGCGATCAGGCCAAGGTCTTCCGCACCGAGTTCGCCGCCACCGGCACCCCGGACAGCGTCACGACCTGCGACCTGATCACACTGCCGTACCCCACCAAGTTCGGCCTGTTCAGGGCCAGTCGGGCGATCGCCCCGTTCCTGTCGATCACCAACCGCATGCTGGTCGTACGGTGGGCGGAGAGCGACGGCCGCAAACGGGTGCTGCTGTTCGAGCCCAGCGACCACGAACCCGGCCAGAACACGCCCTACTTCGCCGCCTTGATCCGCCGCACCCCCGGGCCGCTGCAGTCGCTGCTCACCACCGAACACGGCACGGTCCTGGGCCACTTGGCCCGTCTCGGCATCAGGCCGGAGGATGTCGACTACCTGGTCTTCGACCATCTGCACACCCAGGACCTGCGCCGCTGGGTGGGGACGACCGGTCCGCAGCGCGACCTCGGCGGCACCGTGACACCCGCGTTCCCCAACGCGAAAGTCATCGTGCAGCGCCACGAGTTGCTGGCCATGTCCCAGCTGCACCCACTCCAACGGCCCTGGTACCAGCCGGAGACCTATCAGGACGTACGGCCGGACGCGTTCCTCCCTGTCGACGGTTCGCTGATCCTCGGTCCGGGTGTCGCCGTGGTCGAGACCCCCGGGCATGTGTTCGGCAACCAGACCATCGTCCTCAACACCTCCACCGGCGTCTGGGCGAGCAGCGAGAACGTGATCGCCGCCGAGTGCCTGACCCCCGAGCACTCCCGCATGCCGGGCATCGCCCGCTGGGCCCGCACCTGGGGCCAGGAGGTCGTCCTCAACGCGAACACCATCGAGACGACCGCCGACCAGTACAACTCACTGATCGTCGAGAAGACCCTGGTCGACCGCTCCCAGACCGATCCCCGCTTCCTCCAGTTCTTCCCCTCCAGCGAACTGACCGCCTCCTGGGCGAACCCGGGGACGTCGCCCACCTTCACGCACAAGGAGATCGCACACTCGTGACGGGGGCACGTTCCGGCTCGGCGCGGCTTCGCCCCGCTGTTCAGGAGACAGATCGGAGGGCGCACAAGTGGTGACGATATAGTTGTCCGTTGGGCCGGAAACACGGGACAAGGGGGGTACAGGGTGCGGCAGGCAGGTGTGCTCGATGTCGGGTGCCACAGTGCTCTGCTGACGGTCGTGCGGCGGAGCCCGGGCGCGATGCTGGAGCCGGTCTTCTCCCGCAAGGTACGGCTGAGGCTGCACGAGACCCTCGACCACAAGGGACGGCTGGACCAGGCCGGCGTGGAAAGCGTCGAGCAGGCGGTGGCCGAGGCCGTGGCCGCGAACCCGCGTCCGCGCGGGCCGGAGGTGTTCGCGTTCGCCACCTCCGTCATCCGGGACGCGCCGAACCGTGACGCGATCATCGCGAGCGTGGCGCGCACCACGGGTACCCGCCTTCGCGTGCTGACCGGTGAGGAGGAGGCGCGGCTGGCCTACGTCGCCGCTCGTCAGTGGGCGGGCCCGGAGGCCGGTCCACTGCTCGTCCTGGACGTCGGCGGCGGCACCCTGGAGATCGCCTCCGGCACCGGGGACCAGCCCCGTACCGTGCACTCGCTGCCGCTGGGCGCGCGCAGGATCACCCGGGACTGGCTGCCCGGCAACACCGTGCCGTCCCAGCGCCGCCTGGCCGAGATCCGCAAGCATCTGCGCCGGTCCCTGGAAGCCGTTCCCGGCCTGCCGCTCGCAGAGCCGGGCGTGCGGGTGCTGGCCTGCTCCAAGACCTTCGAACAGCTCGCCCGGCTCGCCGCGGCGCGGGGCCCGTCGCCACGCACCGGGCGGAAGCTGGCCCTGCCTCACCTGCGCACGTCGGTCGCCCTGCTGGCCGGGGCGAAGCCGTCCCGGCGCGGCAAGCTGCCGGGCATCTCGCGCCATCGCGCCGAACAGTCCCTGGCCGGAGCCCTGATCGCGCAGGCCCTCATGGAGGCGTGTGGGGCCAAAGCCGTCGAGATCTGTCCTTGGTCCACGCGCGAAGGGCTGCTGCTGGAACACCTCGGCGCACCCCGCGCGACAACCGGCGGCTCCCGCCTCGCCGGCTGAACTCCAGCGGACTCGACGGCGGCAGAACCGCCCGTGTCGGTGTTGGCCGGGGACCAGTTGCCTTCCTGCGGGTGGAGGTCCGGAGCGCGTGTCGGCGACTGGGCCACGGCGGGCCGGCCGGCATGGGTCTCGATGAACTTCCGCAGTGGCGCGACCAGTTGCAGGCGCAGGTGGTCTCGCACCGCCACGATCGGACCAAGCCCCTGCGGTTCTTCGTCGCGGCCCCGGCAGTTACGGATCGCGCGGAGCGGACCGGACCTCGGGGGGCCACGGCGTACCAGGAACGGACGACCAGGAAGCCGGTGGCCCGCAATCGCACGGGTACCCGTCCGACGCGCCGCGCCGAACGCGGTACGTCACGTGCGTCCGTGCCGTCAGCCGGCCGCCCGTGCTGCGGTGACCGCCGTGCGGGCCGCGCGTTCGACCGCCGCGATGCCGTCCGGCATCGACGCGTTGCCGTCGGAGAGGACCGCGACGAGGTAGTGGTGTGTTCCCGAAGTGACCTGGCCGACGCTGTTGATGTCCCACAGGCCGGTGGTACTGCGTTGCAGCCAGCCGTTCTTGAGGGCCCATCCGGCGTCGGAGGCCGCCGAGACGCCCCATGACTGTCCGGCGGAGATGCGGGTCATCAGCGTGCGGATGTAGGTCTGGGACGTCGTGGTCAGTACGGGCCCGCTGGAGGCCGAGGTCCCGCCGCCGGCGAACACCGCGCGCAGCAGGCGGATCTGGTCGGTCACCGTGGTGCGCGTGAGTCCCCACATTCCACCGGCCCCGCCCACGGTCGAGGTCAGGCCCAGGCGCTTGTTCACCGCCTCCAGGCCGGGTGCGAGGCCGATCTCGCGCCAGAGCGCGGTCGCCGCGTCGTTGTCGCTGCGCTCGATCATCGCCTCGGCCTCGGTGCGCTCGTGCTGGGTGAGGCCGCGTCCGGCGTCCTGAGCCTGGAGAAGCAGCGTGGCGAGGATGTCGACCTTGATGATGCTGGCCGTGTCGTAGGGGACGTCATTCCCCCGTACCTGCGGATTCCGCGCGGGGTGGTCCAGGTCCAGCACGGCGGTCGTCACGCGCGCCTCGCTGGTCGCGGTCGGCTGCGCGGTGCCGGCGGATGGCTCCGACGTCCCGGTGACGGCTGCCGCCGGGCCGACGACACCGACCGCGAGGACGGTGGCTATGGAGCCGGTGAAGAGCGCCGTGCGGAGACCGGCACGCCTGGCGTGTCGGCCGGGCGTGCTCGTGTTCGTGCTCCGCGTGGTCGGTCGAGGGTTCGGGCGGTGCGGCATGAGGCCTCGGTGGTTCGGGGGCGGGGACACAGAGGTGCGAACGTAGACGAGGCGACGGTTTCGTGAGGTGACCGGTGCCACGAAAAGGCCGTAATCAAGTGATTTGTGAGGATGACCACAGCTACCGGACCGCCGCCCGGGATCGAGCTGAGAAGGTCGACGGAGTTGGCGCGGTCCCCCGGCCGACCGGGAAAGGCGCCCCGAGCCGACAAGTGGCACAGTGCGGCTACGGCGGGCGGGACACGGGATCCGCAATCCCCCTGCTTCGCCACCAAGGAAGACGTCCTGTTGGTCATGGTGGAGGACCACTCCTGGCACACACGGGACGCCCTGGCGGGACGGCCGGACGACGAACCGGTGTGGACAGCACTGCGGTACGCCCCGGAGCCCGCCGTACGCCAAGAGGGCAAGGACACCGCCGCCGCGCTGCAGACAGCCCGGGCCATCGTCCGATCACCCTCGGTCCGCAGCTACTACCAAGAGCGCTAACTGCACCTGCGAGAACTGCTCCATCCCGAGGTCGTCCGCCGGCTCGCACCGCCGGACCCCGCACAGGCCGATCCAGGCGCATCGGCTCCCATCGCCAGCGCCCTAAGTTGTCTCGACGCGGCCATGGAGACCTGGGTCGAGCCGCGGCGGCACATCGCCCCTGCCTCAGTTTCTCGACCAGGCCATGGGGGCGGTTCATCCGCTCGGACCCCCGTCGGTGAGCGGACTTCGAGCCCCGCGCTCGCGCTCTCGCGGTTGCTGACGCAGTAGGACAGAGGACTCAGGTCCCGGGAGTGCCGACCGCGTCCAACCCCTCGCCGGTGGAGAGGCGCGCCCGGACCGTGACGCGCGGGTCGTGCGGGGCCGGTACGGCGAGGGTGCGGGCCTGCTTCGTGATCGTCACGTCTCCGGTCACCGAAAGGCGGGTGACGGCTCGGCTGCCGGCGGCCAGCGCGAACCAGTGGCCGTTCGGGGAGCGCCAGCCGCTCACGGCCACGACGTGCTGCCCGAACCGGCTGCACGCGGCGGTCGCGTGGGCCCGTGCGACCGTCCGGGCCGGCGCGCCGGGCGCGTACCCGCTCGTGCGGAAGGACACCGTCACGTCGCCGGAACCGCGCCAGGTGTCGGCGCGGGCGCAGGTCCACACGGCGTGGCCGCCGCCGTCGGGCAGGTCCTGTTCGGCGAAGTCCCAGTTGTTCACGGCGCGTACACCGCTGTCGCGCAGGGACCCCAGGGAGCAGGCCTGGTGGGCCCAGGCCAGGAGTGCCTGCGGGCCGGTGGCTTCACGGGGCTGACGGGCGGGCGGTGTGCCGTGTCCGGGCAGCGGGGTGAAGGTGAGGTGGACCGGGGACAGGTCGCCCAGCGGGGCGAGCAGGAACGCGTGGTGTTCGGCGATGCGTTGCGAGGAACGCAGTTGCAGGACCGGCCGACTGTCGCACTTCCCCGACGCGGGCACGGTGGGGACGGGGTCCGTGACGCCGTCCTTCGCGGTGTGCAGCGGACGGGCGAGGACATCGGGGTGCAGCAGGTCGCGGGTCTGCGACTCCGCCACCCAGGGGGCCAGGAGGTAGCGGGCCTTGCCTCCCGGCGGGGTGAGGGTGACGGCGGCGGCCGTGGTGACGTCAGCGTCGTCGGCGCGGGCGACGCTCAACTCCGCGTCCCGCGCCCCGGATCGGGCCTCGCCGTAGCGGGCGAGGCGCTCTCCGTCGTAGAGCAGTACCACCGCGCGGTCGTCGATGTTCCCGGCGTAGAGCAGTTGCGGTGCGGTGGCCGGAGGGGTCGCGGTCGTGGCGGGGGTGAGGTGGAGGTGTGTGCGGGAACGCGGGTGTGTCCATGCGGACAGGGCGCGGTCGAGGAGGCTCTGGTCGTGGTTGCGGGAGCCGCGGGCCGGCCAGGCGGTGAAGTCGACCCGTGAGGTGTTGTCCCACACCCCGGCGGCCGTACGCACCAGGTCCGCGGGACCGGGCACGGTGCGTGCCGCCGGCGCCTGGGTGTCCGCCCGGTGTGCCGTGCCGTCACCGGCAGCGGCGAGGGTCACCACCGTGACCAGCCCGATCGCCGCCGCCCCCAGGACCAGGCGGGCCCGCCTGGTGCGGCGCAGCAGATCGGTGGGACCGGCCTGGAGGGCGCAGGCGTCGAACTCCTGCGACGCGAGCAGCGCGGCGGGCGATCTGCGCGAGTTCTCCTCCAGGACGCCCGCGATGCGCAGGGCCGCGGGCACATCCGGGACGTCCGCCGACTCCAGCAGGTCACGGACGGAGTCCACGGAAAGGCCGTGGACCGTGCGCAGCAGGAACGCCGCGCGGGCCGCTGCGGGGGCCGCGGACAGCCGCTGCGCCAGGGCGAGTTCGTCCACTCCGCCCGAACGCGGGAACAATCGCAACCCCCAGACCAGAGGCAGCCGGGGCCGCAGCGCGCCCGGGTGAACCCACCCCGCGGGCCACATCCGCGGACGCCTGCCGTACGTCAGCGTCGCGCGCAGCACCTCCACCAGGAGGCGGCGCTCGACGGTGTCGCCTCCCCCGCCTCCCCGTGACTCCCCGCGCGGGGAGGGGACGCCGGGTTCGGTACGTACCGTGCCCGCGCGGCGCAGCGCCCGCTGGACCAGGGAGTGCGCCACGAGGACCCGCTGGTGCCGGCCGAGCGAGGCGGGCAGGACGAGGTGTGCCAGGCGGACCAGATCGCCGTACTGCTCGACGAGGACGGACTCGGCCTCCCGAACCCGGGACCTGACGCCCCCGGCGTAGGGCCGTAGCGAGCGAAGCTGCATGGATCGGGACGCTTTCCGGGAGAGGGGGCGGCGATGTGCCGTTGCGTCAAACGAGTGAATCCCGGACAGGTCACCGTTACCTGCCGCAGAGCGCGCCGCCGCACTCCCGTCCGCGCACCGGCGCGCCCCCTGGTCGGCGACCTTCGCCGGCGACTCGGCGAGGTGATGCGCGCCGGTGCAGTCGGCCGTGCGCCCAGGGCACTGACCAGTGAGCAGATGCCAACCCGGCTGCGTGGACTGGGTGATCACCGTCGCTCCCGGGCTGCTCACCGCACCGGCACTCCCGCCTTCGCTGCCCACCTACCCGATGTCCGGCCCCACGCCGCAGAACGTCGCCTGCTGCGGGAGAACTACCGGGACGCCCCGCCCGTAGGCGGTTCGGCGACCAGGCGGAACAGGTCGCGTGTCGGGTGCACCTCGACCGGGATGCTCGTCCCGACCTCGATGATCTTCTCCCCGGCGACGAGGTGGCTCGTGGTGAACGGCGGCCGGCCCGGCACGGTGACCAGCATCCGGACCCTGGTGCAGCGGTCGTCCTCGCCGGACCACACGTGCTGCGCGGACGTGACGTCGCCCATGGCGCGCACGCCGGCCGTGTCCAGGTCGCGCCACACGCGCTGATCCCGCACCGTGCCGACGACGGCCAGGATCAGGACGACCACGGTGAGTGGGGTCCAGACGAGACCGGTCACGACGACCGCAAGCCTGTCGTCGTCGGGGACGTACCCGCCGACACCGGCCAGCAGGATCAGGGGACCGGCACACACGACCAGGAGCCCGAGCGCGGTCCAGACCGGCTGCTCGGAAAACCCCGCCGGACGATTCACCGGACCTTCGGCCTCGGGTATCGCACCACTCGTCACGGCGTGGCCCGCCCACCGCGGGGAAGGGAATCCGAAGCACTGCGCGAGCAACCTGACACAGGCGGATCATAACGGTCCTGGTCCGGTCGTCATGGCGCGGCGTAGCGCGGGCCGATCGCGGCAGTGACCAACTGGGCATCGACCGAGTCGAGTTGGGCGTCCGCAGTCCGGGTCCAGGTGGGCGAGGACCAGCCCTTCAGACCCGGAGACGAGAAGCACGCGCTTGGGCAACGCCCGGACGGGCCAAGGGCGTTGCCGAACCGATCGCATACCGTACTGGCACCCCGCCCACATCCGATCCGCCCGGAGGCTCCGTCCGATGGCCCGCCTGTACGTCCGCTCCGGCCTCGCCCCCGACAACCCGGACGCGGCCTTCCCCATCCTCGTCGTCGATCCCGACGGCACCCCCGGCGAACGTGCCCTGAGCCGACTCGGCGGGCACTGCCACGAAGGCGAGAGTGCGTTCCATCTCGTACGGACCGACGGCTGGGCCGAGCGGTCGCTCGACGCCAAGGCCCTGGTGGTCGGCGTCGCCGTCCACCCCGTGCTGCTCGGGCAGGCGGGCGTGGATCCGGCCGACTTCCCCGAACGGTCGGCGATCGACCCGGACGCCGTGCTGCTTCTGTCGGCCCGGACGACGGCCGATCCGGCGCTCCGCGCACGCCTCGGCGAGCCGACCGCCGTGTTCACGGCGGGACCCGACGTCACGCTCGACCGGCTCCTCGCCGACGACGAGGAGTGGCCCATCATGCTGGCTCCCCCACCGTCCCGGACCTGAGCCTCTGCCGGACTACGGGGAGTCGGGCACCCAAGCATCGGCCCCACCAACTGCCCACCGCCAACCGCCGGTTTCCGCGTCGTAAGTCATCGACAACAGGGCATGGTGATCCAGTGAGCGACGACAACACGACCGCACCGGCCCCGCAACCGACCTCCGAGGAGAACCGGCACGCCAGTTGGTTGGAACTGTTCTTCGACCTGGTCGCCGTGGCGGGTGTGGCGCAGATCGCGCATCTGCTGCACGGAGTTCCGGACGTGTCCGACCTGGGCCTGTACGCGCTGCTGTTCCTCGCCTTCTGGACGGCTTGGATCTGCTTCACCCTGTACGCGAACGTGGCCTACGAGAACACCCACGTCCGTACGGTGCTGGCCGCGATGTTCGGCATGGCCGTCATGGCCGCGGCAGTGGCGGGGGTGCACGAGGGGGACGACCGGCACGCGCGCGTGTTCGCCCTCGCCTACGTACTGATCCGGGTCCTGGCGAGCCGGGCCTGGCAGCACCGTCGCCAGATCCTCGTCGACTGGCCGGCCGCTCAGATGTCGCTCGGCGTGATCCCGTGGATCGTCTCCCTCTGGGCACACGATCCGACGCGCTACTGGCTCTGGGCCCTCGGTATCGCCCTCGATCTGTACGTCACGTTCGCGGTCTCCGCGCGCGACATCGTCGAGCACCAGGAGGCCCGGGAACGCCACGGCAAGAATCGGGAACGCGACGACAAGCAATCCGCTCGGCGCGACTCCGCGGGGCGCACGTCGCTCGCGCGGCCCCAGTCGGAGCACCTGAGCGAACGGCTCGGCCTCTTCGTCATCATCGTGCTGGGCGAGGGCGTCGCCCAGGTGGTCGCGGCCACCTCGGACGCGGAGTGGGACAAGAAGCTGTACATGCTCGCCGTGGCGTCGTTCTTCCTGCTGGCCACGCTGTGGTCGTTGTCCTTCGGGCACGGCTACGCGGGGGTGCCGCACCTGACGGCCGGAGTGTTGCCCGCCCGCGCGGCCCTGCCCCTGCACTGTTTCGTGTCCGGTTGCCTCGCCGCTCTGGCCGCCGCGCTGGGAGCCGCCGCCGAGCATCTGGAGACGCTGCCGGACGCCACCCGGTGGCTGCTGTGCTCGTCGCTGGCCGGGTACTTCCTGCTCAGCGGACTCGCCTGGCTCGGCCAAGCCGAGCGGGAACGGCGGTGGCTGCTGTCCGTGGCGCTCCCCTGCTGCGTGCTGCCCCTGCTGCTGGCGGTGTTCGGCACACATGTCCGCACCGTGTCCGTGGTCTGGCTGCTCGTCCTGATCACCTTTTGGCCGATCCTCTACGAGCGACGGGCGGCGAAGTCGTCCAAGAGGGCGGTGCGGACCGGGAGTTGAGCCATGGGGCGAGGTTGTACCGGCGGCGCGGACTCGGGCAGGCTGGCTTCCCCGTCGCCAGAGGAGCGGGTCGACCAGAAGGAGTCGCAGGCATGATCGACTGGGTGCCTCTCCGTACCGGAGCACGGCCCGTCCCCTCGCCCATGGCCACGCCGCTGGTCTGGGCCGCGGCGTCCGGCGGCGCGCTGGTGCTGGTGGCGCTGCTCAACGCGCTGATAGGTACCGATCGGCCCTCGCCCGCGCTGGCCGCACTCTCCTTGCTCTCGGTGCTGCTCGGCCTGTGCGCCCGCTTCACGGCGGCGCCCGGCACCGCGGTGCTGTGCTGGCTCTTCCTCAACGGCTTCGCCGTCCCGCCCGCCGGCACCCTCACCTGGACCGGACACCGTGACGCGCTCTGGCTCGCCTGTCTGTTCACCGCCGCCCTGGTCGGCACGGCTCTGGCCCGCCTCCTCCACGCCCGGGCCGCCTACCGCCGTCTCACCACGGACATCGGCGGCCCGACGGAGACCGGACCATGAACGGCGTGGCCGCTCACCGGGCAATACCATCGCGGCGCCGCCCAGGACGGCCTCCGCGGGCAGGCCACTCGGTCGAGTGACGGCCTAGGGCATCGTCACTGCTCACCGAACCGAAAAGAGCCGTTTCCGGGCTTCATGGCCAGATCCCTCCTATCGTGGAGCGACACAGTGACCCTCGGCGTCGAACGGGCAGGCCATGCAGGATCCGGAGATCGACTACGCGGAGATTTTCCGCGCCCTGCCCGGCATGGTGGCGCTGCTCACCCCCGAGCTCGTCTACCTCGATGCCAACGAGGACTTCGAACGCCTGTCGGGACGTAAACGCGAGGAACTGATCGGCCGCTACATCTTCGACGTCTTCCCCGAGAACCCCAAGGACCCGGCGGCGGCCGGCATGCGCGAGACCCGGGAGTCGATGCTGCGCGCGGCGACCTCCGGGGAGCGCGACACCATGGCCCTGCTCCGCTACGACATCGAGGACCCCCAGGGGTCCGGCCGCTGGGTGGAGCACTTCTGGAGCCCGGTCAACGCGCCCGTGCGCGGCCAGGACGGCAAGGTGACGCTGATCGTCCACCGGGTCGAGGAGGTCACCGAGTTCGTCCGGGCCTTCGGCGGCCGTGCCGACGACAAACGGGCCCGGATATTGGAAGCCGAGCTGTACACCCGGGCACGCGAGCTTCAGGAGGTCAACGAGCGGCTGCGCACGGCCCACGCCCATGAGCGCGAGGTGGCCCTGACCCTCCAGGCGGCGATGCTGCCACCGCCGCGCCCGGTCGGCCACCACCGGGCGGCCGTCCGCTACCGGCCCGCCGTGGGTGCCCTGAACGTGTGCGGCGACTGGTACGACCTGGTCGACCTGCCCGCCGGCGGGATGGCGGTCGCCGTCGGTGACGTCGTCGGGCACGGCCTGCAGGCCGCCTGCGCCATGGGTCAACTCCGCAGCGCCCTGAGCGCGGCCTGCCGGGTCGCCGACGGGCCTGGCCCCGCCCTGGAGGCTCTCGGTCTGTACTCGCGTTTCGTCGAGGGCGCCGAGTCGGCCACCGCGGTGACGACGTTCATCGACTGGGACGACCACATCATCACCTACAGCTGTGCGGGCCATCCGCCCCCGGCCCTGCTCGCCCCCGACGGCACGGTGACCTTCCTCGACCAGGCCACCGACCCGCCCCTGGGCGCCAGGCCCGAGCATGTCGGCCGGGTGCAGACGGGCGTCCCCTTCGCCGAGGGCGCCACCCTCGTGCTGTACACCGACGGACTGATCGAGCGTCGTACGGAGGACATCGACCGCGGCCTCGCCCGCCTCGCCGACTCCCTCGCCCGGCACCGGGACGCGGAGCCCGAGCCCCTGGCCGACGCCCTGCTCGCCGATCTGCTGCCGGCCGAGGGCAACACCGACGACACGGCCCTGATCGTCCTGCGTCTGTGACGGCACGTCCGTTCCGGGCAGGCGCCGTACGTCTGGCCTGAACTCGTGGCCCGGCGAACCGCCCGCCGGCCCTGCGCGAGTACGGAGAACGAGCGTGGAGATACGCCCTGTTCGCCGGTTTGAGAGGTGTCTCGTCTCAGCCCGTCCACAGCTTCCCCGGCCGATTGTCAGTGATCGCCGCTAACGTTCCACTTGTCGTCGCACAGAAGTCGGGGTATCCCGGCTGAACTGTGCTTTCTTCTGGCTGTGTTGATGTGGGAGGCGGGGGCATAGTGGGTTGGCTGTCGGCGGGTGACGGGTATGAAGTCGCCCTGGTGGAGGGGCGGGTGGCGGCGCGAGCCACCGGGGGCCGGGCAGCGGGGCGGCAGTTGAAATCGCTGCCGCGCGCACTCAAGGACCACCCGGAGGTGGACCGGCTGCGGCGGTTCGCCGAATGGCTGGATCGGCACGCCGCGGCGTGCGTCGCACAGGTCGACGCCTGGATGGTGTCGTCGCTGCCCGTCCCGACCGACCTGCTGGTCCGCGTGTGGCCGGACGAGGCCTGGCAGTCGGCGCTGCGCGACCTGGCCGTGGTCGGCGACGACCCCGACGAGGTCGGCTTCCTGCGGGGCACCACCGAGGACGGCGAGCTGCGGGTGGTGAACCTCGACGGCGAGACGGTACGGCTGTCCCCGCGCACGGTGACCCTGCCGCACCCGGTGCTGCTGCCGGACCTCGACGACATACGGGAGTTCGCGGCGGAGTTGGGCATAGTCCAGCGCGTCGAGCAGATCCACCGGGGGACCTGGCGGCGTCCCGACGAGATCGCTCCCAAGGCCACCGAGGTGCGCGAGTTCGCCGGCGGCTCGTTCCGTTCCCGCTTCGCCCTCGCCGCGCGCGCCAGTTCACTGGGTTACCGCGTCTCCGGCGGCTACTCCACGGCCCGGGTGCGCGACGGCGGGCGCACCGTCGAGGCCTCCGTGTGGATCGGGGAGCCGTACTGGGAGGACACGGTGGAGACCGGTGGCCTCAGTTGGCAGGACCAGGACGGCCGCGCGCTGCCGTTGCGCGAGGTGGGCCCGGTGGCCTGGTCCGAGGGGATGCGGATGGCGGCGGCGCTGTACGCCGGCCGTGACATCGAGGAAGGCAAGGACGCATGAGCGGGGGGACGCAGGTATCGTATGAGGACATGCTCGCGGCGGGGGCGGTGCTCCCGCCGGATGCGGAGGACGCCGGTGAGCGGGCGGTGCCGCTGACGGCGCGCACCTACCGTCACCCGGGTCTCGACGACCGGGTGGTGGTGCGGCTGGTCGCCGGTGAACTCGGCGCGGCGGAGGACCTGGCCGCCGGTTTCCTCGGCTTGGAGCAGGCTGCCGAACCGGCCGTGGTGGGGCTCGGGTTGCGTCAGTCGCTGGGCTTCCCGGAGTGGGTGCTGGTGCACCACCCCGAGGACGGGCATCACGCGCTCGGTGTCGTACCGGACCTGGAGCGGGCGGCCCGGCAGGTGAAGTCCCGGCCCAAGACCGCCCTGGACGCCTATCTGGAGCTGGGCGCGCGGCTGGCTGCCTCCGTTCCGCACTTCCTGCCGACGTTCTACGAGCAGGCGGGCCGCGTGTTCCTGGCCGAGGAGAACGCCACCTACGCGGCCCAGTTGTTCACCCGGGCCCGCAAGGCCGAGGCGGAGCACGGGCTGGTCATCGAGGAGGACCGGCTGGACGCGGTGTTCCTGGAGTTCGCGCTGGCGGGCGCGCTGCCGGTGAAGGTGCTGTCCGCCTACGGCAAGGAGTTGGGCGCCCGGGTGCCGGCCGAGGAGGCGCTGCGGCGCTTCACCCGGCTGTGTCTGCGCCGCACCGCGGGCGGTCTGCCGCCGTCCGCGCAGATGGCGGGCGACCTGCGCAAGCTGGCTCGGGCCGCGGGGCAGGACGCCGACCTCGCCGAGCAGGACTATCTGTCCGAGCTGCTCGGTCTGCCGGCCACGCTGCGTGCCGCGGCCGGCTGGTGGAAGGGCCACCGTGCCGCGCTGGTGGCCCTGGCCACGCGGGAGCGGCAGGTGCGCGGCACCCTGCTGGACATGCTCCCCGCGGGCTCGGACGACGAGATGCCCGCGCTGTGGCTCCAGGTGCTGGAGGACTCCGGTGCCACGGCGGGGTTGTGGGACGCCGCCCTGCCCGAGGAGGAGCGTCCGAGGGACGGTACGGCGGGCTGGCTGGAGCGCTTCCTGACGTTCCGGGAGCGGGCCCGGTCGTGGCGCGGCTCGACCCGGATGCCGGAGCTGTACCCGCTCGTGGAGCGGGCGGTGGACCTGTTGCGGGCCGAACTCGCCGCGTCCGGCGGCGCGTTGAAGGTCACGCACGACATCGATCTGATCGACCTGCTGCTGTCCCTGGATGTTCCGGTGGCCGCTCCCGAGCGGAACGACGGTCTGCCGCTCCAGCAGTGGGCCGTGGGCGAGGAGCAACGGGACCTGCTGTTCCTGGGTGCCGACGCCCGGTTCCACGACGCGTTCCAGAAGGGCGCGGACCGGTTCGGCAACGACGACCAAGGTCTGCGCGCCATCCGGCTGTTGGCACAGTCGCCCGGCTGCCGTCCGCTGCTGGCCCAGTGGGTGCGTACGGTCGTCGAGCGGTTCACCGCGGTCGGTCTGCCGCAGTTGCCCGACGCGCTGTCCCGCCTGAAGTGGCTGCCCTCCGAGGCGCTCGCGCTGGCCGAGGCGGACGTACGCGCGGCGGTCGCCACCGACCTCGCCCCCGTGCTGGCGCGCACCCTGCGCGCCGGGCTCTTCGACGAACTCGGCTGGCCCGCCTGGGAGGACGCGGCGGCCTCCCTCGTGCCGAAGAGCAGCGTGGAGGACCTGATCGTCGCCGACGCCTGGCCGCACCTCGTGGTGGCCGGAGAGGCCCAGGCCCGGGTGATCGGCGCCGAGGGCACCCTGCTCACCCACGACCTGCGCGTCCCCAAGGACGACCGGTACGGCGACCCCGGCTTCCACCATGTCGACGGCGAACTCCTCGTCTACTGGAACAGCCGCAACGACGGACTGCGCGGCTACTGGCACACCCGCGCCGACCGCGTCGAGAAGCTCGAAGGCCCGAGCGGTACCCGCGGCACCGAAATGGACTGGTACAAGGGCAACTTCCCCATCACCCTGCCGCTGCCGGGCGGCGGCCGGACCACCGGCGGCGGAGTGCTGCACGCCGGGGACACCACCGTGCCCGAGGAGCGTCCGCTGCTCTTCGACGGCTCCGCCTACTGGGTCTGGCAGGCGGACTCCGAGGACCGGGAGGCGCACGGCTGGTACGAGTACGACCCGGCCACCGACGAGCGCGGACGGATGAGCCGGCCCGCCTTCCTCGCCGACGCGCTGCGTGACGCCCCTGCGGGCAGCAGCTTCGCCGGCGGCCGGCTGCGCCCCTCCCCCACGGCCGAGGCAGCCCCCGCCTCGGCGCCTGTCGACGGCCTTGTGGGCCTGCGCAGGCTGGAACTCCCCGACGGCTCCACGCGGGTCGAGGATCTCGCCGGACACACCCTCACGCTGCCCGCCGACACGGGCCGGCCGTTCACGCTGGTGATGTTCCCTGGCGCCGAGCGGCCCACCGCGGTCGTGCACAACGGCTGGCAGCTCGACCTGGTCGACGCGGACGGTGTCGTCACCGCCTGGGGGAAGACCGACCGTACGGCGGGCGTCTTCGGTGAGGGCTCCCTGCTGCTGCCGCCGGTGCAGTACTGGGAGTGCCTGACCCCGCGCGACCCGGCGGGCTCCGCGGGACTGCGGCAGATCGACCGCGACACCACCGCCGCCCTTCTGTCGGCCGCAGGCGACAAGGAACCGGAGGCGCTGCCCACCGCGATCCGCACGCTGCTGCCCGTCACCCACCCCGCCCTGCTCGCGGGCATCGCCGGGGTCGTGCGGTACGCGGCGGCCCAGCAGGCGGTCCTGGACACGGCGGCGACCCGGCTCACCCTGGCCCTGGAAGGCGGGGTGGAGGAGGAGGGCCCGGCCGGTCCGACGGACAGCCTGCTGCGCGACGCGATGAGCGGACTCGGAGCGTCGAACGGCTACTGGTGGAACCGCGACGACCAGGCCGACAGCGTCTTCCGCGCCCTGCGGGTGCTGACCCGCGCCGCCGACGCCGTAGCGGAACCGTCCGATGGCCGGCTCCATCTCGACGGACCCGAACTGCTCACCGGGCAGCCCGAGTTGCGCACCCTGATCGGGCGGACGACAGCCCTCGCCCACCGGGCTGCGGTCGGCACCACCACGGACGAGCACCGTGAGGCACTGCGGCAACTGCTCGCCGGATTCGACCAGTTGGGGCTGGGAGGGTCCGGAGCGCCCGGCCGCTGGCGCACGGTGACCCTGCATCTGGACGCGCACCGGCTGCGGCTGGCCTCGGGCGACTGGCGCGAGGGCTCCTGGACCGGCCTGCTGCCGCTGGCGGACGGTGCCTTCGTCGCGGTGACCGGACACGGGTCCCGGGGCGACGACGGCTGTGACTTCACCGGTCTGTTCCACGATCCGGCGGGACGGTTCGAGGCTCCGGAGCCGTACAAGATGCTGGCCTGCGACCCGATCGGCGAGGACGAACACCCGGGCCGGCTCGGTGTGTTCCTCGCCGCGCTGGCCGAGCGCGGTCCGGCACCGTGGTTCCCGGACGCCCCCGAGGAGTTCGCCCGGCTCACCGGCGTCACGGAGACCATGGCCCGGCTCGTCGTCGCCGGACTTCCGGGAGTCGACGCGTACGAGCGGACGTTCCTCAGCACCGAGGCGCGCACCGTCATCGGGGTGAAGGTCGCCCCGGCGGCGGTCGCCAAGGACGAACTGCGGAGCATCGACAGTGCCGTCCGCGCCGCGGTCGTGGCCGCGTTGCTGCCCGCCGACCCGGTCCTTCTGTGGACCGAGGGCCCGGATGTGGCAGCGGCTGCCGCCGTCTGGAACGACAGGCTCGGCCGGCGTCCCGCCATCCCCGAGGATCTGCTCAGCGATGCCATACGCGCCCTCAAGCACGCACCGTGGGCGGTACGGGAAGCGCTGCCCGCGCTGCTGGAGCCGACCCGTGCCCCGGAGCTCAGCCGGGACCTGCGGTGGGCGGTCATCGGCGACCGGGTGCGGCCGGTCGGCGACGACACGGCCGGATTCACCTCGCAGACTCTGGTCGGCTCGGTCGGCCTCGCCGCCTGGCTCGCCCACCGGCTGCCCGCCGGCGACCCGATCCGGGCCGCGCTGCCTCCCGTGCTCACCGCCGTGCGCCAACGCCTCGCGGGACCCGGGTTCATGCTCGACCTCGGCGAGTACATCAGCCTCCCCGCGTTCCGGAAGACGGCGGGCACCCCCACCGAGACCGGTCCGGGCTTCGAGCGCTACGGCGCCGTCGTCCTCGCCACCCAGGACGACCAGCCCGCCCCCGGCGTCCGCGTCGACCTCCTCGACGAGGCCGGGCAGGACCCCTACCTGCCCGCGACCCGCGTCAACGACCAGCCGTACCGGGCGGAGATCGCCCTGCGCCTGGTCCGCGACCCCCGTTTCGCGGCCCTTCTCGCCGATCCCGGCGAGCCGATGGCGGGCGCGTGCGACAAGGACGGCACCTGGTGGCCGCAGGACCCGGGCCGCTCCGTGCCCGACCTGGTCATCGAGGTGGCCAAGGAGTACGGCCTCGGCGAGGACGCGGCCACGCTGTATCTGATGCTGCTCGCCATGCCCGACCCGACCGACCGGACGACGGCCCGGTGGACGGGATGGAAGCCGGCCCGGCTCAAGGCGGCCCGCGCCGAACTGGCCGCCACCGACCTCGTGGTCGAGGCCACCCGGACCAGGGCCGGCCGCTCGCTGTTCCTGCCCGGCGGCTGGGCCGAACAGCCCGCTCCGCGCGTTCCCCTGGAGCGCTGGAAGCTGCCGCTGTTCGACATCGTCGACGGCAATCTCGCGTTCTTGGGCGTGATCGTGCCGACCGAACCGGTCGCGGACCTCTACCGCAGAGCCTGGCAGCGGGTCCGGGAGGGCGACGCTCCCCGGTTCGAGGAGCTGAAGGTGCGCCGGGGCCGCCGCCGCTGACGGACGCCGTACCGGGGGGCGCCGGACCTCATCGGCGCCCCCTCATCATCGACCAACAGACCTACCCAGCAAGGACTTTCATGACCCCGACCGACACGGCGACGGCCCTGCCCGCCCGGCAGACGTTGCCCGCCGAAGAGCGCCACGCCACCGAACTCGCCTTCCTCGCCGCCCACGACGACGGCCCGCGTCCGCCCGGCTGGCTGCTGACGCCCCGATCCGCCATCACCTTCGTGTGCGGCAGCGCGGGTGAAGCCCTCAAGCTGGCCAAGCCCCACGAGACGCTGCCACGCGAACTCGTCATAGCCCCCAAGTTCGTCGGTGAACGCGCCCTGGTGGAGCGGTGCGTGGTCACGCTCGCCGGGGAACGCGGGCTGCTGCTGGTCGGTGAGCCGGGCACGGCCAAGTCGATGCTCTCCGAGCTGCTGGCGGCGGCCGTCTGCGGCACCAGCGCCCTGACCGTGCAGGGCACCGCGGGCACCACCGAGGACGCCCTGCGCTATGGCTGGAACTACGCCCTCCTCCTCGCCCAGGGACCCACTCCCCAGGCGCTGGTGGACTCGCCCGTGCTCGCCGCGATGCGCTCCGGACGCGTGGCGCGCGTCGAGGAGATCACCCGCTGTCTGCCCGAGGTGCAGGACGCGCTGGTGTCGATCCTCTCCGACCGCCGGATGAGCGTGCCCGAGCTGTCCGGCACGGACGACGCACAGGTCGCCGCCGCGCCCGGCTTCACCGTCATCGCCACCGCCAACCTGCGCGACCGCGGTGTGTCGGAGATGTCCGCCGCGCTCAAGCGCCGCTTCAACTTCGAGACGGTGCACCCGATCTCGGACGTCGACGCCGAGACCGCGCTCGTCAAGCGACAGGCCACCGCGGCCGTCGAGCGGGCGGGAGCGGCCTTCGCCGTGGACGACGCGGTGCTCGACGTCCTGGTGACCGTCTTCCGCGACCTGCGGGCCGGGCGCTCGGCCGAGGGCTGGGACGTGGAGCGTCCCGGCACGGTGATGTCCACGGCGGAGGCGGTGCAGGTCGCCGTGTCCCTCGGGGTGGCCACCGCCTATCTCCCCGCCGGCGACACCCTCGATCTGGTTCCCGGCCATCTCCTGGGCGTGGTCCGCAAGGACGATCCCAGCGACCACGCACGCCTGTTGGGCTACTGGGACGGCCCGGTGCGCCGCCGCGCCGAGGACGGCTCCGCGACCTGGCGCCGCCTCTGGGACCTGCGGGAGAACCTTCGGTGACGACCGCTCAGGACCCCAGGACGGCGCTCGACGCCCTGGCCGACTCCGTGGCGCCGTACCTGCTGGGCGTACGCCACCACAGCCCGGCACTCGCCGCCGCCGTGCCCGCGCTGCTGGACGCGGCCGGCGCCGAAGTCGTCTGCGTGGAGCTGCCGACGGACTTCCAGCCGTGGCTGACCCATCTCGGCGCACCCGGCACGATCGCGCCGGTCGCGCTCGCGGGTGCCGGCCAGGACGGACGGCTGGGCTTCTACCCGTTCGCCGACTTCTCCCCCGAACTCGCCGCGGTCCGCTGGGCCCGGGAGCGGGGAGCGCAGGTCGTCTGCTGCGATCTGCCGATGGCCGACGCCCGCTGGCACACGGAGGCACCCCTACGCGCCGAGGCGGCCGACCGTCCGACGCCGGTCTCCTTCGCGCAGGCGCTCACCGCGGCCGGTACCGGACGTGACGGGGACGACCTGTGGGACCGCAGCGTGGAGGTCCTCGCCCCCGGCTGCACCCCCGAGTCGCTCCGCCGGGCCGCCCTCGGCGTCGGCTGGGCGCTGCGCCAGGACGCCGAGTCGTCGGGCGGCGTACCCGCGGTGGACCTCGCGCGCGAGGCGCACATGCGGGAGACGATCGCCCTCGCGGCGGCCGGCGGACGCCGTGTCGCGGCGGTGATCGGCGCCTTCCACGCCTCGGCGCTGGCCGACGGCACAGCGGTGGAGGGGACGGCACCGGTGTTTCCCGGGGTGCCCTCGCCCGTCACCACCTCTCTGGTCCCGTACGCGTTCGATCTGCTGGACTCCCGGTCCGGCTACCCGGCCGGGATCCGCGACCCGCGCTGGCAGCAGGCAGTGTTCGGCGCGGCGGGCGATCCCGAGTTGTTGTACGACGCCGCCGCGCGGGCCATCACGGGGGTGTGCCGGGAGTTGCGCGCGGCCGGGCACACCGCCGGGACGGGCGAGGCCCGCGAGACGCTGCGCGTGGCCTGCGACCTCGCCCGGGTGCGCGGCCTCCCCGCGCCCGGCCGGGGCGAGGTGCTTGAGGCCCTGACGTCCGTGATGGGTCAGGGCGAGCCGCTCGGCCGGGGCCGTGCTCTCGCGCGGGCCCTGGAGGTGGTCCTGGTGGGTACCGATCGCGGCCGGGTCGCACCGGGCACCCCGCGCTCCGGGCTGGGCCCGTCCGTCGAGGCCGAACTCACCGCCCTGCGGCTGCCCGGTCCGGACGATCCCGAACGGCGTGAACTGCGCCTGGATCCGCTCCGTTCGCCCCTCGACAGCCGGCGCGAGATCCTCCTCCGGCGGCTCGACGTGTGCGGGGTGGGATACGGCGAGGCGGTGGAGGTGGCCGGTACGGGCGATGCCGCCGCGCTCAGCACCCGCTGGCGGCTGGCCTGGGTGCCGTCCGTGCCCGTCCGCCTCGACCTGGCCGGGGTGCGGGGCGTGACCGCCGCGCTGGCTGCCGAGGGCACCCTGCGGGAGACCTTCCGCAGGGAGTCGGCGGAGGGTGGCCCCACAAGTGCCCTCGTCCTGACGGGACTTCGGGACGCCGCCCGCTGCGATCTGCCAGCCCTCGTCGCCCAGCGGCTGGCCGAGGCCGCAGAGGTGCTGCCCGCCTCCGCGACGCTCCCCGAGATTCTCACCGGCCTGGATCTGCTGGAGGCGCTGCGCCGGGGCCATCTGCCCGGCACCACGCCCGAGACCGGCCGGGCGGCGGGCGTGCTCGCCGCCGATCTTCTGGAGTCGGCGGTACGGTCCCTGCCCGGTCTGGCGGGAAGCGACGACCCGGAGGAGGCGGCCGCGCTCGTCGCCCTGGCCGCACGGGCCGGTGAACACCGCCTGGGGCTGCGCATGGACGAGGCCCTCGGCGGCCTCGCGCGCACCGGCTCGCCGCTCGTCCAGGGGGCCGCCCTGGCCTGCCGGGTCCTGCTCGACCTGGACGACGCCGACGCCCTCGGCGCACGGGCCGCCGGTTGGATCGATGCCGCCACCGGCCCCGACGCACGGCACGCGCTGGCCCGCAGACTCGCCGGACTGCTGACCGGAGCCGCACCCCTGCTCCAGTCGGCACCGACCGCGCTCGACCCCCTGCTCGACCGGGTCGACACGCTGACCGACCAGGCATTCCTCGACCGGCTGCCCGCCCTGCGCGGCGGCTTCGACACGCTCTCTCCGGCGGGCCGTGACCGCCTGCTGCACACGGTCACGGAGAAGCTGGGTAACCGCCTCGACCTGACCCTGGCCGCCTCCCCGCGACTGCTGGCCCTGTGGGCGGCGGCGGACGAGGCCGGCCGTACGGCGGTGGAGGCGCTGCGGTCGACGCCTCCGATACCCCGGCCCGCCGACGATCCGGCCCCCGGGACCACCACCCCACGTCCCGTGCCGGTGCCGGACCCGCCGGTCAACGGCCATGACGAACTCCGCCTCACACCGACGGACCGGTGGCGCCTGCTCCTGGGTAGCGAGAGCGACAAGTTGCCTCCGGGCGCCCGCCGTTACGCGCACGCACTCGACGAGCTGTACGGCAGGGGGAGCGGCGAGGGCTCCTCGGACCTGGGCCGGGACACCGGTCCAGGCGGCGGACAGGACGCCTCCTTCCCGACCGCGCGCGAGTGGTCCGAGGAACTCCAGGCACTGTTCGGAGCTGAGGTGCGCGAGGAGGTCCTCGCACGCGCCGCCGACCAGGGGCGCAGCGATGTACTGGCCGAGCTGGACCCCAACGCCGTACGTCCCTCGGTCGATCTGCTGACCTCCGTGCTGTCCCTCGCGGGCGGCATGCCCGAGCAGCAACTGGCCCGGCTGCGCCCACTGGTGCGCCGGCTGGTCGACGAACTGGCCAAGGAGCTGGCCACCCGGCTGCGCCCCGCGCTGTCCGGACTGGCCACCCCTCGCCCGACCCGCCGCCCGGGAGGCCGGATCGACCTGCCGCGCACCCTGCGGGCCAACCTGGCCCACGCCCGCAAGAGGCCCGACGGCAGCACCCTGGTGGTGCCGGAACGGCCGGTGTTCAGCACGCGTTCGCGCAAGGAGGCGGACTGGCGGCTGATCCTCGTGGTCGACGTGTCCGGGTCGATGGAGGCCTCCGTGATCTGGGCGGCGCTGACCGCGGCCGTACTGGGCGGAGTGCCCACGCTCAGTACGCACTTCCTGGCATTCTCGACGGATGTGATCGACCTGACCGACCGGGTCGAGGACCCGTTGTCCCTGCTGCTGGAGGTGCGGGTGGGCGGCGGCACCCACATCGCGGCCGGTCTGGCCCACGCCCGCTCCCTGGTGACCGTGCCCAGCCGGACCCTCGTGGTGGTGGTGAGCGACTTCGAGGAGGGCTACCCACTGGGCGGACTCCTCGGCGAGGTACGGGCGCTAGCGAGTTCCGGGGTGCACCTGATGGGCTGCGCCGCCCTGGACGACAGCGGAACGCCGCGCTACTCCGTGCCCGTCGCACAGCAACTCGTCGCGGCCGGGATGCCCGTCGCCGCCCTCAGTCCTCTCGCCCTCGCCCGCTGGGTGGGCGAACGCCTCCGCGGAGAGACCCGATGAACCCCCAACTGCCCCCGGTGGCACCCGAGGTGGCCGCGGCTGCCGTGGAGGTCCTGACCTCCCGCCTGCGCAAGAAGCTGGACGCGTCGATCGAGACGTACGTGGCCGCACCCGTCACCGTCGAGGGCGCCGTACGACGTGTGCGGTGCGGCGAGGACGCGGAGGTCGTCCTCACTCCGGGCCCATCGGGTGCGGTCACGGACGCCGAACAGGCCGTGTGCAGTTGCCTGTTGGCGCCACGGTGTCTGCATCGCGCCGCCGTGCTGGGCGCGTGTCCGGTGGCCGACGCGGAGACAGCCGTAGCCCAGGAGGGCGAGCCGCCGGCGCAGAACACCGTCGAAGCCGACGTCGGTGTGTCCGGAGTGGACACCTCCGTAGCATCGCCGCAGTCAGGCCCCACCGACGCGCAACTCGCAGCCGCCCGCTCGCTGTGGGCCGCCGCGTCAGCGGTACTGGCCGCCGGGGTGCCCGCGGCCGGTGCGGTGGCGCAGGCTGAGGTGCTGCGTGCCTCGCACACCGCGCGCCTCGCCGGGCTGCACCGCGCCGAGGCGGCGGCGCTGCGGGTGGTCCGTGGAGTGCGCGGCGCCCGGTCCCGCAGCGACGGCCACCGACTGGCCGGCCTGGTCGCCGATCTACGTGAACTCCTGCTCACCACAAGCCTGTTGGCGGCGGCCGATCCGGCCCCGGCACTGGTCGGAACCGCCCGCCGCGCGTACCGGCCGGAAGGCTCGTTGCGCGTGCACGGGGTGTGCCGGGAGCCGGTGATCTCCGCCACCGGGTACGGCGGTGTGGTCACGCATCTCATCGCCGACGACGGGCGCTGGTTCAGCGTCGCGGACGTGAAGCCGGGCGGGGTCGCCCGTGCGCGCGGAGCCGCCAAAGCCACCGTCGCGCCCGGTTCGGGCAGCCTCGACCATGCCGGGCTCTCCCGTGGCGGGCTGCTGATCTCGGGGGCGACGCTGTCCTCGGACGGCCGTCTCGGCGCCGGCAAGGGAGTCCGGGCGACGCCGGTCCCGGGCCTCTCCTGGACCTCGGGCCCCTTGGCCGCCCTGTTCGCCCGGCCCCTCTCCGAGGCCGTCGCCGCCCGGCTCGGCAACGCTCCGGTGAGCGACCCGGAGGAGGCCGAGCGGACGGACGGTGAGCTGATCGGCTGCGATCTGGTCATCGTCGGAGTGGTCGACCACCATTTGCTCGCACAGGAGTTGAGCGCCGGCCGGCCGGACATGGACGGTCTCCTGATCCGCTTGTTGCCGTCCAACGGCCACCCCGACCTCGCCCACACCGCGAACCTCCGCCGGCTGGCGTCCCGCCCCGGGCTGCGGCTGCGCGTCGTCGGCCGTCTCGACCCCGATCGCGCGGCCACGCTCCGGCCACTCGCCGTCGCCCCGCTGCCGGACGAGACCACGGCGACGCTGCGTCTGCCGACGGAGTGGCTGGGGCACGCCGATCTCGGCTACGACCGCATCGAGGGGATTCATCTGCCGCCCGCCGACGCTCTGCCGGAGACACCCGGGCTCCTCGCCCTGCCGCCGGACCCGGTGGCCGAGGCTCCGTTGTGGCGGCTGCGGCGGTTGGTCGAGGTCGCCGTGTCCGGCGGCCGCAGGGCCGCCGCCGAACCCGCGCGCGACGGCGACCGGTCCGGGGCCGTCGTGGCGCTGCGGCGGGCCGGCTTCCGGACGGCCGCGGACCTGTCGCACGGCCTCGCCTCGGAGGCGGACCGACGCAGCCGCGATGTCTTCGGCCGTACGGAGGAAGCCGACCCGGAGGGCTACGCACGCGCCTGGCTCGCCGCGGCCGTCTACCTGGCCGGTACGGAACGGGCCCTGGTCCGGGCCACCTGGCAGCCGCCGGACACGAACTGACCACCGGCCGATTCCCTGAGCGGTGACCACCGAGGCCACCTGCACCGCTCGGGGCTCGCTGGAGGCGGCGGGCTGACGGACAGACCCGGTCCCCAGCTCGCCCTCTCTGCCGAGGCCAGTCCTCAGTCCCCCGTTTCCGGCGCCCTGGCGCCCCTCAACTCCCCCTTGTCGGCGGGCAGTTCCTGTTGGACTCCGCGGCGCAGGCCGAACAGGGCGACGACGAAGGCGACGGCCATGATCACGCCCATGCCGAGGAGAACCGAGCGGGTGGCCTCGGCCACGCCCAGCCGGACGAAGTGCGGAATGGACTCGGTGCCGCTGCCGCCTTGCCCTGAACTCAGTTGGGAGATCGACTTGGCCTGCCGGCTCGCCTCCCCGTGGCCCATTCCCTGCGAGATCAGGGAATCGGTGATCCGTGACTGGAGCACCGAGGCGAAGATCGTGCCGAGGACGGCCAGGCCCAGGCTGGAGCCGTAGTTGCGCAGGGTCTGGGTGACTCCGGTCGCCTCGCCGTAGGATCGCTGGGGTACCCGGTTGACCGCGTCGGTGTTGGACTGCCCCAGCATCAGCCCCATGCCCGCGCCGGTGAGCACGATGTACCACACGATGCGGCTCTCGCTCAGCTCGGTCACCCGGCCCGCCCACAGGAAGAAGCCGGCGCAGGCCAGTGCGCAGCCCAGCACCACGGGCCGCTTGGCGCCGATCCGGTCGAGCATCCGTCCGCCGATCTGCGCGGCCACCACGAAGCCGAGGAAGAAGTAGAGCAGGTCGAGGCTGGCCGCGGACGCCTCCTTCCCGAGGGCGACCTCCGCGTACACGCTGGTGAAGAAGAACACCGGCACGAAGGCCGCCATGGCCACGCCCAGCACGACGTTCTGCACGGAGAAGGTCCGGTCACGGAAGAGGTCGACGTCCAGCAGCGGATGGGTCGTCCGCTTCTCGACGAGGACGAAGACCACGAGCAGCAGCAGACCCACGACGATGCACAGCCAGGTCGCCGCGGAGTGCCAGCCCCACAGATACGACTGCTGGAAGCCGAAGATGCTCAGGCCCACACCGGCCACGATGAGCGCCAGTCCGCGGTAGTCCATCGGAGCCGGCCGGTTCGGGGTGTGCGGACGTGCCATAGCGATGAGCACCAACGCGACGACGGCGACGGGGATGTTCACCCAGAAGATGGCCCGCCAGGTCCACTGCGTCAACCAACCGCCGAGGATCGGTCCGACCGCGGTGAGACCGCCCGCGATCCCGAAGAAGAGGGCGAGCGCCTTGCCGCGCTCCTGCAACGCGTAGGAGTCGACCACGATGGCCAGCGCCGCCGGGTACATGAGCGCGCCGCCCGCACCCTGGAGCGCCCGGAACCCGATCAGCCACCCCTCGGCGGCGCCGCCCTTGGGCGTGAGCCCGCACAGCGCGGACGCCACGGCGAAGACGACCACGCCGAGGACGACCATGCGCCGGTGCCCGACCGTGTCGGCCAGCCGCCCTCCGAAGGCGAACAGGGCGGCCATGGCCAGCAGGTAGGAGTTGATGGCCCACTGCACGCCGGTGTTCGACAGCCCCAGCTCCGCCTGGATGTTCGGTGCGGCGATGGACACGATCGTCTGGTCGATGAACGTCATCGCCACCGCGAAGATCATCGCGGCCAGTGTCAGCCGACGCGACGAGGAGGTTCCAGTTCCGGACATCGGTGTCCTTTCCGAGGCGTGTGCTTGCGGGTCGGCGGTCGCCTACGCCGAGCCCGGCGCCCGGGGCCGGCGGTGGCCGGAGGCAGAACACGTCATACGGGCGACTCCACTCGCCCCGATGAGGCTCATGGTCGCCTCCAGCTGCGACTTCCGCATCCGTCGGCCGGGCCGGCACCGCCGGGAGACGGCGGCGGCAACCGCTTCTCGGCGCGACGGCAAGGGGAGACGGCACCGCTTCGGAACCCTCGGACCAGCTGCGTCCGAGCGGGTTGGAAACGGCCCGGTACTCCGCCTCCGGCCACCCCACGGTGCTCGGGCCGATCGACGATCCCGCCCCGAGCCCCCCGACACCACGCCGACAAGCGGCGACGGCCGCGCTCCGTCATCTCACGTCGACGAAGTCACCTGCCGCCGTGGACGGGCCGGTGGTGCCCGTACCGGTGAAGACGAAGCGGAAGTAGCCGTCGGACTTGGCCTTGGTGGTGGTCTTCAGCTTGCCGCCGACGCCGCTGCTGACGGTCTTCAGCGTGGTGTAGACCGAGCTGCCCTTCTTACGGAACTGCAACTGCACCGGCCGACTCTGGTAACCGGTATACGTGCCGCTCTCCCAGTTGGCGCGGGTCAGCTTCCCGGTGACCGTGATCGTCCTGCCCTTCTTCACCGGCTCGGGCGAGGCGTTGACGGTCACCTTGGCGGACCGCTTGAAACTGGCCGTGCCGGTGACGTCGGTCTCCGTCCAGTCGTCGGTGGTGTCCTGCGCCCCGGCGAGCACCTTCCAGGCACCGGCGAGGGCGTTGTGGTCGAAGTCCCGCGCGGCGTCCACAGCGAAGCTCACCTTGCACGTGGAAGTCGTCGGGTCGGCCGCCGACACCACGCACGTTCCCACCGGTGGGTACAACGGCAGGATGCCGTCCGCGTCGTCGGTGTTGGGACCGTGCCACAAATAGGCCCAGGACGCGGCGACGCCCTCCGGGTCGCGGGCCGTCCATGTGATCGTGACGGTCTTTCTGGTGGTCAGGCCGAGCACGAGGTCCTTGCCGCCGTTCACCACGACGTTCGAGAACGTGGTCTGGTCGGCAACGGCCGTGTCCGCCGCGTGGGCGGTGGCCGGAAGCACCGATGCGGAAAGGGCGGCCGTCAGAAAAGTGACGGCGACGGTCGGGCGCATGCGCATGAAGTCCCCCCTCGGGACGCTGGGTTCGCCGCCTCCCCGTACGACGAAACCTGATGGTGTGTCATCGGTGAGTAGACCCACGAGGGGCGGTTCCGGTTGCCCCGCTCTTCGAACCAGTGTCCGCATCCATCTACGTCTTCGCATGCGTCGAGCGCTGCCGGAAGCGATGCGCGCCGGTGACAAAGCCGCGGTGAGCGCCCTTCGCACGACCCTTGGCGCGCTCGTCACTCGCACGTCAACGTCGGCGTCCCCCAATCCCCGTGGTCGTTGCCGTTGCCGTCGCCCGCGTCACCGACCTTGAGGTCGATCACCTGGGCGCCGCTGACGTCGACGTCGATCGCCACCGCGGCCTGTTTGCCGTGGATCGTCGGCGTGGTGACCAGCGTCTTGCCGTCGGCGATCACGGAGAACGTCACCGTGCCCGCACCGCCGGTCTCGTCGTCGACGCCGACGTCCGCCGTCAACCGCGAGCACTGTCCGGCGAGGTAGAGCTCGACATCGCTGACGGAGTTGGTGCCCAGCCCCTTGGCGTAGCCGACTCCGGCGATGGTGATCGGACGACCGTCACCGGCCGCCTGCTCGCCGACGCTGGTGTCCCGTTCGACCGGACCCCACCCGTTGGTGGACGAGAGGAACGACAGGGCGCTCACATCGCTCGGCCCGGCCGGTGGGGCCGGCGGGATCCCGCGGACGATGCGCTCGTCACCGCCGACGGCCTTCCGCCCGTTCTGCCGATAGTGCACGGAAGTGGTGAGCGCCGACGCGGATGGCAGCGTCCCGGTCGGCGGCTGGACCGTCCAGGTGAAGGTGGCCGACGCACCGGGTCGCACCCGCTCGACCGACGTGGGGCTCGCGGCACTCACACTCCAGCCGTCGGGGGCGGAGAGCGACGCCGTCAGTCCGGACGCGGCCGGCCGGTCCTTCGGCACCCGCACCGTCGCCCGGGCGGTGAAGGCCTGCCCCGGCTGGGCGGTGTCCGGCACGTCCAGGGTGACATCCGCTCCCGGGCGCTTCGGCATCGCGTAGGTCCGGGCGTCGTAGCGCGGACTGTCGTTCTGCGCGACGCGCAGGGACGAGGCGTAACTGCCGTAATTGGTCAGCGAGACCTTGCCGAGGCCGCCGGTGCTGCCGTCGAGGTTCCACACCGCGATGGCGATGCTGTTGTGGCCGTTGGGGTTCAGGATCCCGTTGGGGACCGGGAACGTGTGCTGCGGGCCCAGGTAGTTGACGTAGTTGCCGACCTGCCAGCCGTTCACGAAGATCGTGGAGCGGTACTTGCGTGCCGGGTCGTCGGTGAACGTCAGGCCGAGCGAGGTGTCCTGGCCGTGCGGCAGATCGAGCTTCGCGTCGGTCCGGTACCAGGAGACTCCGGGGGTCGTGTCGGTCGTCGGGAGGGACACGCGGTTCCAGTCGCCGTCCGGGTAGCCCGGCAGGGACCAGCCGGCCCGTTCGCCGTAGAGGCCGCCCGTCGACAGCGGGCCGCGGACCGTGTCCTGGAGGTCCTCGCCGCCCCGTACGCCCTGGAGGCGCCAGGTGACGGACGTCAATGGTGCGCCGACGAGGGAGGCGCTGGTCAGGCCGCGCGCGGTCTTGTTGCCGTTGGTGGAGTTGTAGTCCTCCTCGTGCCCCATGTTGACGGTGAGCACGGAGAGGACGTTGTCGCCCGTGGACTTCACGGAACCCGCCGGGAAGGCGAAGTCACCACTGCCGGTGGTGGAACTGCCCAGGAAGGTCCCGTTGAGCCACACGGAGAACGCCTGCGCACCTCCCCCGGAGTCCGACACCAGGTGGATGCCGTCCTCCTTGCCGGTGGCACGGAAGCGGCCGCGGTACCACGTGTTGCCGGTGTGGAATCCGTAGTCGTCCGCGTAGAGCACCGGAAGCGAGTTGACGCCGGAGACGCTGTTGGTGGTCGCCTTGTCGGCCACCTGCCAACTGGTGTCGTCGAAACCGGGGGCAGCTTCGGGGGATTCCTCGGAGTGCTTCCAACTGGTCAGCGTCGGCAGGTGGATCGGGGCGGCCACCGCGATCTTCCCGGTGCGACTCCCCGTGTTGATTGCCTTGCCGCCCAACGCCCTGCCGTTCCAGGTGACTTGGGCGGCGGAGGTGAACACCTCGATGTTCTTGTCGTCGGCGTTGTCGCCGGTGAGCGCCAGGGTGCGGCCGTCGTGCAGGCTGGTCGCCGTCCGCAGCAGGTGGGTGCCGCGCACGAGCACCGGGCCGCTCGCCGTGTCCTGACGCCAGAAGGTGTTCGCCGTGGCCTTGTCGCCGACGAGCAGGAGCAGCGGGCGGTTTCCGCCGCCGTTGACGCTGATGCGGATCAGGCCCTTGTGCGTGTAGTTCAGGCGGAGGTCCCCGGTGGCGGGGTCCCAAGTGGTCGTGACCGAACCGCCGTTGGCGGTCACGGTGGGCTCGGTGGCGTAGCGCAGCACGGTCTCGCCGTCGCTGTCCTCGTCGCCGTAGAGCACGGAGACGTCCCGGTCACCGATGGTCGCGTCGGTCATGATCTCGGAGGTCGAGTACTGCAACTGCGCCTCGCCGAGGCGGTAGTTGGCCACGATGACATGCGAGTCGCGTCCGTCGAGCGTGATCGCGGTGCCGGGCTGCTGCGGCACGACCGGGTAGGTCGGCTCCGCGCCGGCCTCGGCCGTCGGTACGTCGATGGCGTCTACGGCAACGTAGTTGTCCGTGGAGCCCGAGGCGTGGTTCCCGGCGACGACGATCTTCAGCGTGTGCGTGCCGGGGGTCAGGCCGGTCTTGTGGAAGACCACCGCCTGGCTCTCACTGCCGGAGTCGTCGACCGTCGCCACCTTGGTGCCGTCGAGGTAGACGTCGGCGTAGCCGTGGTTGTTGGTCTTCGAGCCGATCCAGCGGATCGCGGTGCCGTCGAAGGGGACGGTGAGCGAGTCACCGGCCTTGTTCGAGAACGACTCCGTGTGTTTGTAATCGCCGCCGGTGTAGCTCGTGTCGGCCACGTGCGACCACGAACCGGCGTACTGCAGCGCGGAGTCGGGGTCGTCCCAGGTGTAGGTGGTGTCGGCGGACAGCTGGGCGTTGAAGTCGAGCGAGATGTGGGTCTTGTCGACGGCGGTGGAGGTGGAGTTGCCGTGCCGCAGGACATGGAACTGCGTCTTGGTGTCCGGGTTCATACGGGCGGTGTCCACGACCGCCGAGTCGTCCGGCGGTGTGGCCCTGATCGTCTCGGTCTTGGTCAGCGGGGCGACCGCCTGCGTGAAGTACCCGATGAGCTTGTCCTCGTAGTACTTCGGGTCGAGCTGGCGGGTCTCCCGGATCGCGGCCCCATAGTCGTACGACGTGTAGTTCTGCGGCATGCCCAGCCAGCCCCAGTTGGTGCCGCCGTAGGTCATGTAGAAGCTCTGCGCGGTCGCGCCCACGGCGATGTTCTGCTTGTAGAACACGTTGGCGAACTGGTCGTTGATCAGCTGGGCGCACTTGTCGTAGCCCGGTCCGCCCCAGGGGTCGAAGGCGCCGCCCTGGAACTCCGGTGAGTACAGCGGCTTTCCGGCGGGGTGGTCGTAGCTGATGTCCGGGACGCCGTTCCACTTCGAGGGGTTGGAGCAGTCGAAGCCCTGGGGGTAGGAGTCCGGGCCGTCCACGTCCAGGGCGCCGGTGCCGGAGTTGAAGGTGCCGTTGTTGTTGCCGGTCAGCGGGACCGTGATGCCGTCGGCGCGGGCCTTGTCCTCCAGGTGCTGCATGTAGGAGCGGCCGGCGGTCGAGCCGTTGTAGTACTCGTTCTCGACCTGGTACGCGATAACCGACCCGGTGCCGTTGGTGAGTTGGTGGCGGGCGATGATCCGGTCGATCCGGGTCAGCCACTCGTCCGCGTACTTCAGGAACTGCGGGTCGTCGCTGCGGTTGTTGCCGGCCTTGGTGGTCAGCCAGCCGGGCAGTCCGCCGCTGTCGACCTCCGCGTTGATGTACGGCGCCGGGCGGGCGATGACGTAGAGGCCGGCCTCCTGCGCCATGTCGAGGAGCTTGTCGACGTCCCGCACCCCGGTGAAGTCGTACACGCCCGGCTTGGGCGAGTGGTAGCCCCAATCGAAGTACAGGGAGGTCGAGTTGAAGCCGGCGGCCTTCATCTTCTGGAAGATGTCGCGCCACAGGTCCTGGCTCGGGAGCCGGAAGTAGTGGAACTCGCCGGACCACAGATAGGTGCGCTTGCCGTCGACGAGGAACGAGTAGCCGTCGAGAGTCACGGTGTGCGCCTGCGGACTCACGGCGGGCGGCTGCTCTCCGATGTCCTGCGCCGCCGCCGTGGCGGGCGCGGTCAGGCCCGCCGCCAGGGCGATGGTCGCGGCCGTCGCGAGGACCGCCCTCCACCACCGGCGCCGACCGGGTCTCGCACTCTCTGAACCGTTCCGACTACCCCGCACGGCGGCCTCCAGACCGACTGGGCGAACAGCATCAAACAGACTCAGGCAAAGTCGAACAGTAGGGGTGTGCAGGGCGCACCACAATGGGGCGGGAGAAGACAGTTGAGAGGTCGCACCGGCCGACGTACCGCGAGCGCGCCACACGAAACCGGCCGCCCGTCCACGGGGACGAACCGTGGACGGGCGGCCGGTTCCTGTGACCGTCAGCCTTCAACCCGTCGGTGTGGTGTCCGAGGTCGTGGGCGACGGAGCGCCGGTTCCGGCCCCGGTGCCCGAGCAGTCGGAGAGTGACAGACCGTCGGGGCCGCCGGTGAGCGCCGTGGCCGTGACCCAGCCGGTGCCGCCGGCGCTGAGGAGCAACTCGGCCCACAGGTCGCTCGTGTAGCCGTGGGCCCGCACCGACTCGCCGTGCGTCACGCACACCGCCCGGTACTGGGCTCCCGGCTCGATGTGACTGGCCTGTTCACCGGTCGTGCCGGGGGCCGTGCGTACGGGCGCGTAGGCGGCGGCCTCCACCAGGGTGGTCGCCGGCTCCACGGTCTCGGAAGGCTGCCCGGAGGGATCGTCGGTGCTGCTCGACGAAGACGAGGGCGAGGGCGAGGATGAGGGTGCGGGCGCCGTGGCCGCGACATACACCGTCGTCGGCGACCGTCGGCTCACCGTCACATGGTCCCCCGGCCCCGGTGCGCCCTCGTCGACCGGGGGCAACCGCACCGGGTCGGCCGAGCCCTCGGTCGGGATCACGACCCGTGCGACGGTGCCCTCCGTCACGCCGTCGGCCGGCTCCGCCGCGTACTGGACCTGAAGGCAGTCGGCCGTCAACTCCGCGACGGTGTCGGTGACTTCGGCTCCCGCGGACACCTCGGGGAGCGTGATGCCGATGGCGTCGGTCCCCGCGCAGGAGGACGCCGTGCCGGAGGGCACGGGTGAGTCCTGTTCCTCGGTGTCGGCTATCTGCACCTGGGTCACACTGCCGGGCTTCGTCCGCGTGGCGTCGACGACGATCGTGCCGCTCTTCGCCAGGGCGAGCGGCTGTCCGTTCAACGCGGGCTGGACACTACGGCCCTCCGCCGCGATCTTGTACAGGGAGTAGACCGAACTCCCGCTTTCTTCCGTGTAGTTGGCGGAGTCCGTATGTTCCGCGTACGCGGCGTGGACCGGCCCCGTGGTCCGGTCCACGAACGCGCTCTGGTCGGCTCCCGTGCCTCCTGCCAGATGCCGGATGGCCGCCACGAGATACGGCTTGGGGTTGCCCAGCTCCTGCTGGAATCCCGACACCGACACCTCACCCAGCGGCGTGACGATCGACGCCTCCGCGGAGACACTGATGTGCCCCGACGAGTCGATCGTGAACGTCACCGGCAGGAAGGCGGGTTTGAAGGAACCCGACACATCCCCCGCCGGCTTCTTGCAACCGGTGACCACCAGTGCCGCCAGCAGTACCGGCGCGAGCAGCCTCACCATGGAACCCCGCATACGTTCCCCCCGAAAACGAATCCCGATCCGCGGGTCGTACGCCGGGCCATGCACCCCCGGTCGCCCCCGCGTCCATGAGCTGTCCGACCAGTGTGAATTCGCGGCGGGTACGGGTCTTCGGGGCAACCACCCGTCCCGGGACCGGAGTTCTCAGTGCTGGCCCTGATGCCCTCGCCCACGGGATCCGCCAGCATGGGGACATGGGCCGCAGCGTGCTTGTCGTGGACGACGATCCCGCCTACCGAGCCGCCGTACGGGCCTTGTTGGAGGCCGACGGTGCGTACGCCGTCTCGGAGGCAGCTTCGGCCTCGGCCGCCGTCGCGAGGATCGCCGGGGGGAATCGTCCCGACCTCGTGCTGCTGGACCTGGGGCTCCCGGGCGAGGACGTGTTCGCCGCCGCCCGGGAGCTCAACGCGCTGGCGGCGGAGGTGGTGATCGTGCTGTGTTCGGTGCGGGACGCCGACGAGTTCGGCGGGCGGATCGCCTGCTCCCCGGCGGCCGGATTCCTTCCGAAGGCGAGGCTGTCGGCCACCGCGCTGTCCCGCTTCGCAGCGGAGTCCTGAGGCGGCGGAGTTGGTCATTCAGAGCGGTCGGACTGCAGATATGTGAGGACGGCGAGGACACGCCGGTGGTACTCGCCTTCGCTCTCGTCGGGGAGTTCGAGCCGCCTGAAGACGCTGCCCACGTGGGTCTCAACTGTCTTGACGGTGACGACGAGTTGGCTCGCGATGGCCGGGTTGGTCAGGCCTTGGGCCATGAGTTTCAGCACCTCCAGTTCACGCGTGCTGAGCCGGGCCAGACCGTCGTGCTGGTGACGGCCGTTGAAGAGGAGCCGTAGAACCTCCTGGTCGAACTCGCACTCCCCCAGGGCGATGCGGCGCACCGTGTCCAGGAAGTGTTCGTCGGCCACCCGCTCCTTGAGGAGATAGCCGACGCCTCTGACTCCGGAACCCGTCAGTTCGCTGAGATGGGTGACCTGGACGCTCTGGGAGAGCAGGAGAATCCCCACACCGGGGTGGGACTGCCGGATGTCCACCGCGGCCCGTAGGCCCTCCAGCCGTTTCGTGGGCGGCATCCTGATGTCGATCACCGCGAGGTCGGGATCGGTGCGGGCGACCGCGGCGCGCAGCGCGTCTGCGTCGCCGACCTGGGCGGTGATCCGGTGTCCTCTGCTCTCCAGCAGCGCGGCGAGCGCGGACCGGAACAGCCGCTCGTCGTCGGCGAGCACGATACGCAAAGGGCGTGTCCTCGGTGCGTCTGCCTTGGCTGTCCACTCCGGCGGCGTTCCCGAAGCCGTCATCCTCGTCCGTCCTCCCCCTCGGCCGGAGCCGCCTGCCCGATTCGCGCGTCCTCGGAACCTGTCCACCCGAAACGTCCGGTCACCAACTCGGCCGCCACGACCGTCCCTTGACCCGGCGCGCTGGTGACCGTCATCTCGCCGTCGAACACCGCGACCCGGTCGCGAAGACCGAGCAGCCCGGTGCCTGCGTCCGGGTCGGCGCCGCCGACACCGTCGTCGGTGACCGTGAGGCGCAGCACGCCGTCCTCGTGCCGGACCTCGATGCCGATGCTCGTCGCGTGGGCGTGCTTCAGAGCGTTGGTGACCGCCTCCGCAGCCACGAAGTACGCGGTGGCCGCGAGGGGCCGCGGCAGTTCGGGCACCGCCGTCGCGCTGATCCGGACCGGACAGGGGGACCGGGCGGCGATCATCTCCAGGGCCGGTACCAGTCCCGTCTCGCTGAGGACCGCCGGGTGGATTCCGTGCGCGAGGTCGCGCAGTTGGTCCATGCCCTCGCCCATCAACTCGGCGATACGGTCCAGTAGTTCGGCCAGCTCGGCTGGCTCTGCGAGCCCCGGCTCGGGCGCCCGCTGGTTCGCCAACCGCTGTCGGGCCAGCCGCAGCGTCACCAGCGCGGTGACGAACCTCGACTGCGCTCCGTCGTGCAGGTCGTGCTCGATGCGCCGCCGCTGCTCGTCGCCCGCCTCGACGATGCGGGCACGGGAGGCCCGGACCTCGGCCAACTGCGCCCGCACCTCGGCGGCGAGCCGCTGATTGTCCAGTTCCAGGGCCACCGCGGACACCACCGCCTCCAACACGTACCGGTCCTCGCGCAGCGCCGGGTCGTGGAGCAGGACACCGACCCGTCGGCCGTTCCGTTCAAGCGGGCTGACCTGCTGTCCGGGCGCGGCGCTGAGCGTACGGCCCTGGGTGTCGACGTATCCGGGCGCGTCCGGGGCGGGGAATCCGACCTGTACGGAGCTGTCGCCGAGGGCTCTCGCGAGCGCGTCCCGCAGTTGCTCCTTCGACGCGAGCGGCATCCGACGGAGCAGATCCGCCACGGCGGTCCGGCCCATCCGAACATGCCACACCCCGGCCAGGAACGCCAACGGCAGCAGCAGTACGGCCACATGCGCGATGTTGATGAGGGGGGTGTGCGTCCATGAGGGCCCGGTCCCGAGCATCCCGTCCAGCGCGGAGGCGAGACCGCCCACCAGACCGACGGCGAAGAGCGGGGCGAGCACACGCCGGGCCGGACGTGTGGCGGTCGTCCAGCGCACCAGCAGTACGGCGACCACCGCTCCGCTCATGACGAACTGGACCACGTCGGTCACCTGGCGCAGCCACTCCACGGGGTGCACCAGCAGCAGGTTCTCCACGACCGAGGTGGAGAACAGCACGCTCACCGGCATCAGCCCGAAGGCCGTCAGATATCCGGCACCGGCCAGCACCCGATCGGTCCGCGACCTCAACAGGCCGTCCGGGAACATCAGCAACAGCGGAATGAGGAAACCGCTCGACGCCGAACGAACAAGCAGCCCCACGGTGTGCACGACCGGATCCAGGCTGATCTGCAGATCCTCCGCGAACCAGCCGATCCCGACCAACAGCATCATCAGCCCGACGCGATTGGCGGGCCGACGCAAACGCGCCAGCAGCCCAGCGCCCAGATACAGGCCGCCGACGGCTCCCGAGAACAGGATCGTGGTCGTGGTGGTGTACCGGCCCGGTGCGGTCACGATCAGTACGTACGTCCCGAACACCGCGCCGGAAAGGGCCAGGGCGACGGCCTCGCCCCGAACCGACAACCGCCGCCGTAAGGGTGCGGCCCACCACCCTGGCCGGGGCGAGCCGGCGGAGGCCGCCACAGCAGGCCCCGCGCCCGACGACGGCACACCCGCGGCACCGGACAAATGAGCCGCCCCCTCCCCCACCGACGCGACTACTCAGCGTAGCGCCGAAGCGACGGCTCCAGCGGCGGAATCCGCATATTCCGGTAACTCCGTCCGCAGTCGGGCGAGTTGCGTCGACCACCCAACGGCGTGGCCTTCCAAGTAGGCAGGCACTGCGCGGCAGTTCAGCCTTCCAAGTACGCGAGCACTGCCAGAATGCGGCGATGGTCGTCCTCGGACGGTTCGAGGCCGAGCTTGGTGAAGATGTTGTAGCTGTGCTTGCTGACGGTCTTCTCGCTGACGTACATCCGGGCGGCGATGGCGGCGTTGGTGCGGCCCTGAGCCATCAGGGAGAGGACCTCGTGCTCGCGCGGGGTCAGTTCCAGCAGGCGGGGGTCCGTCGAGCGGTGGGTGAGGAGGGCGGCGACCACGTCGGGGTCCATGACCGTGCTGCCGGCGGCGACCTGACGGACGTTGGCGACGAACTGGTCGACCGCCATGACCCGGTCCTTCAGCAGATAGCCCACCGCTCCGGCGCGGTCCGACATCAACTCCCTTGCGTAGAGCTGCTCGACGTACTGCGAGAGCACCACGACGGGCAGGGCGGGGATCAGCTTGCGTGCGTCGATCGCCGCCCGCAGCCCCTCGTCCGTGAAGGTCGGGGGCAGCCGTACGTCGACGACCGCGACGTCGGGCCGGCGGGTCGTCAACGCCCGTATCAGGGAAGGTCCGTTGTCGACCGCGTCGACGACCTCGAAGCCGTTGGCCCGGAAGATCCTGATCAGGCCGTCGCGGAGCAGGGCGAGGTCTTCGGCTATGACGATGCGCACGGCAGCGACATCCTTATCTCGGTGGGTCCGCCGAGCGGACTGTCGGCGGTCAGGGTGCCGTCGAAGGCCGACAGACGACGCGCGACGCCCCGCAGACCGGTACCGGCGTCGAGGGCGGCGCCGCCGCGGCCGTCGTCGTACACCCGCATGGTCAGCAGCCCCGCCGTCGTACCGGGGCGGGACGTGAACTCCACGCCGATCTCGATGTGTTGGGCCCGGGCGTGCTTGATGGCGTTCGTCAGCGCCTCGGCCACGGCGAAGTAGGCCGCCGACTCGACCGGCGCGGGCAGCCGTCCGGGCAGGCGGGTGACGACGGTCGTCGGTATCGGGTTGGCCAGCGCCAGGGCTTTCAGGGCGCCGTCGAGGCCGCGGTCCGCGAGCACCGGCGGATGGATGCCGCGTACCAGGTCCCGTAGTTCGGCCAGGGCACCGGCGGTCGACGCGCGGGCCTCGGCCAGCAACTCCGCGACGGCCTGCGGATCTTGGGGCAGGAGTTGTTCGGCCAGGCCCAGGCTCATGCCCAGCGACACCAGCCGGGCCTGTGCCCCGTCGTGCAGGTCCCGTTCGATCCGGCGCAGTTCGCCCGCCTGGGTGTCGACGGTCTCGGCCCGCGAGGCGGCCAACTGCGCGACACGGGCCCGTAGTTGTGCCTGCGCGGTGGGCGCAAGCAGGGTGCGGATCACCAGCGCGTTGAGGTTCGCCAGCCGTACGGCGGTGGTGTACCAGAGCAGGAGGAGCACCGGGCCGATCGGCACCACGGCGAACGACTCCTGGACGCTGTGCAGCCGGAAGCCGTTGCCCAGCGGTGTGCGAAACACCGTAGGCGGGGTCAGCGCGATCAGCAGTGGATAACTCAGGTAGACGACACCGCAGACGAAGAACAGGAACGACAGCCCGAAGGCGAACCACCCGGTGATCGAGTTGACCGCGAGCCAGGCCCAGTCCCGCCAGGTCGCCGGGTCGCGCACGATGGCCCACAGCTGTACCGGCCAACTGGCGTCGGGTGTCGGCGAGTAGGGCCGGGCCACCGGTTCGCCGAGTCGGTCGGCGGCCCATTGGCGGTGTAGGTCGGCGAACCAGCGCACCAGGACGGTCGAGAGCAGGGTCAGCGGGACACCGACCCAGAACACGACGACCGTCAGCGAGGTGGTCCACAGGGTGAGCAGGGTGAAACCCAGGACCGAGCCGAGCAGCAGCACGAACGACCAGCCCAGCAGGCTCACCCGCAGGACGAGAGCGGCCCGCCAGCCGGCGCCGGGCGTGGGACGTTCCCCCACCCGCCCTGCGCTGAGCGGGACTTGATGCTCGCCGGTATAGGTCATCACGCTCCATCGTCGTGCTTCGGTACCGCGTCGAACGGCCGACCGACGGGAAGTCGCCGTGACGGGAGGGCAGTTCATCACGCGCCGGAAGTTGATGATGACCCGCCGACTCCGGTCCGCGCACTGGGGATACCTCCACCATCGCCGGGGCCCAGCATCAGTGTTCTTCGTCCGCGTCGCCGGAAGCCTGGAGCCGTCGGAAGGCGATGGTGCGGCAGCCCCCAGGGATCCGCTCCTCGGCCGTCCCGGCAACCCGTGCCCCGTATCGAGGAGAACACCTCATGCCCCGGAACATCCCCTACCCGCGCTCCACTCGGCAGGTCTGTCCGACGCTGGCCCTGGCCGCGGCGCTGACAGGCACGCTCACGGCCTGCACGGCCGCCGACGCGGCGCAGGACACCGCCCGTACCCCGGCCGGACGGCCTGGCGTGACGGCACCTCAGGAGGCCCGACTGACGACGCTCGCCCAGCAGGTCGTGGACGCCGGTGCCCCCGGCGTGCTCGTGCGGGTCGACAACGGCCGCGGACAGCCGACCGTGATCGCCCGGCAGACGTCCTGGGCGAGGACCGACCACACCCTGACCGTGAGCGACGAGTTCCGGATGGGCTCCAACACCAAGACGATGATCGCCACCGTCGTTCTCCAACTGGTCGCCGAGCACCGGCTCAAGCTGACCGACCCGGTCGAGAAATGGCTGCCCGGCCTCGTCCCCGACGGGTCCGCGATCACCGTGCGGATGCTGCTCGACCACACCAGCGGTCTGTACAACATCATCCCTGACGACGCCGACGTCCTGAAGACGTTCACCGGTCAGGACAACCGGCAGTGGACCCCCGAGGAGCTGCTCGCCGTGGGCGTAGGGCACGACCCGCTGTTCCCGCCCGGTACGAAGTACTCATACAGCAACACCGGTTACATCGCGCTCGGCCTGGTCGCCGAGAAGGCCACCGGACATCGCCTGAGCGACTTGCTCCAGGAGCGGATCGCCGGCCCGCTGCACCTCAGGAACACCTACTTGGTCAACGGCTCGGATCGGACCGACAGCCCCCGTCTCACCCACGGCTACGAACCCGACCCGAACCATCTGGCCCCGGTGCTCTGGCCCGGCATCCCCGCCGGGACCGTGTTCGTCGGCCCCGCCCGGCCCGCCGGCTACCTGGACGTCACCGGGGTCAACGAGAACACGGAGTGGGCCGCCGGGAGCATGGTCTCCTCCGCAGAGGACTGGGCCCGGTTCGACACCGCGCTCATGTCCGGCAAGCTCCTGCCGGCCGCCCAGCTCAAGGAGATGAAGACCACCGTCGCGGAGGAGAGCGGCAACCCGAACCGCTACGGCCTCGGTCTGGAGAAGAGGGCCACCCCCTGTGGCCCGGTCTGGGGCCACGACGGCCAGGCCCCCGGCTACTCCAGCTGGGACTACACCGACAGCACCGGCCGACGCACCGTCTCGGTCTTCGTCCCGACCATCTTCGGCATCGCGGCACCCAAGCCCGCCGCCGCCACCGAGGCCCTGCTCAACACCGCGGTCTGCACCATGCTCGACAAGCCGCTGCCCGCCACGCCGACCGGCTCATGAGCGCGGAAGCCGTCCCAGCCCACTTCCCGCACTAGCCAACTCCCCCTACCGCAAAGGACGTTGTTCAGCCATGTCCGCACTGGCCACATGGTGTTTCCGGCACCGCCTCCTCGTCATCGGAATCTGGGCCACCCTGCTGGTCGCGCTCGCCGTGCCGTACGCGACGCTCGGCACCAGTTACTCCGACGCCTTCAGCCTGCCGGGCCTGGAGTCCTCGAAGGCACAGGCGCGGCTCGAGGCGTCCGAGCCCCGACAAGCCGGGGACACCGACCAGATCGTGGTGCACCTGCGCCATGACGGTTCGATCCGGGACACCGCCGTACGACACAAGGTGACCTCCATGCTCGACCGGGTCGCCACGCTCCCCTCCGTCGCCTCGGTCAGCAGCATGTACGGCGCCGAAGGCGCGGCCCGGATCAGCGAGGACGGCCGGACCGACTACGCCACGGTGACGTTCGACGCGCAGGCCGAACGGATACCGGCCGCCGATGTCACCCGGGTCATCGACACCGCCCGGGCCGCTCGTGACACGGATCTCCAGGTGGAACTCGGCGGACAGGCCATCAGCTCCGCCGCCGAGGGCAGGACGCGCGGCACCGAGGCGATCGGGCTGATCGCCGCCGGCATCATCCTCTTCGCCGCCTTCGGCTCACTGCTCGGCATGCTCCTGCCCCTGCTGGTCGCGGTCGCGGCGCTCGGTGCCGGGCTGCTCACCGTCGGGCTGACCTCGCATGTGATGACCCTGGGCAGCGATGCCCCGACGGTCGCTGCCCTCATCGGGCTCGGAGTCGGCATCGACTACGCCCTGTTCATCGTCACCCGGCACCGCACCGGCCTGCGGAACGGACTGACACCGGAGCAGGCCGTGATCCGCGCACTCGACACCTCCGGGCGGGCGGTGGTCTTCGCCGGACTCACCGTCGTCACCGCCCTGCTCGGCCTGCTCGTCCTGCGGATCAGCCCGCTCAGTGCGATGGGCATTAGCGCCGCAACAGCCGTACTGGCCACGGTGATCGCGGCGATGACCCTGCTGCCTGCCCTCCTCGGCCTCTTCGGCAGACAACTGCTGACCAGGCGTCAGCGACGAGCCCTGACCACCCGCACCCCGGAGACGGGCGAGCTTCAACAGCACGGTACGACACGTCCCCGAGGCCGCTGGGCCGAGCAAGTGGAGCGCCACAAGGCCCTGTTCGCCCTGATCGCGCTCCTCGTCGTCACCGTGCTCTCCCTCCCCACGCTGTCCCTGCGTCTGGGAACCTCGGACGCCGGGAACGATCCCAAGGGCACCACCACCCGAGCCGCCTACGACCTGCTCGCCCAGGGCTTCGGCCCCGGCTCGAACGGCCCGCTGGTGCTGGTCGCCCAACTGGCCGCGCCCGGCGACCAGTCGGCCCTCGACAAGCTGCTCTCCGCAGTGCGCGCCACCCCCGGGGTGGCTTCGGCCAAGGCGGAGCCGGTCACCGCCGGGACACGCCTGTCCGTCATCGACGTCGTACCGACCGGCGCACCGCAGGACGAGTCGACCAGCACCCTGATCACCCACCTTCGCAACGACGTTGTCCCCGCCGCCGAGCGGGGAAGCGGTCTGACGGTCCACGTCGGCGGCTCGACCGCCGCCGCCGGAGACCTGGCCGATCTGCTGGCGGGCAAACTGCCGATGTTCCTCGCCGTGATCGTCGGACTCGGCTGTCTGCTGCTGATGGTCGCCTTCCGCAGCATCCTGATGCCGCTGACCGCCGCCGTGATGAACCTGCTCGCGTCGGCCGCGTCCTTCGGGGTCGTGGTCGCCGTGTTCCAGTGGGGCTGGGGCTCCGAACTCCTCGGCCTGGGCAAGGCGGGGCCGGTGGAGGCCGAGCTTCCGGTGATCATGCTGGCGATCCTGTTCGGCCTGTCCATGGACTACCAGGTCTTCCTGGTCAGCCGGATGCACGAGGAGTGGGAGCGCACCCGCGACAACCACCGCGCCGTCCGCGTCGGCCAGGCCGAGACCGGCCGGCTGATCAACGCCGCCGCCCTGATCATGATCTGCGTGTTCACCGCCTTCGTCCTCGGCGGTGAGCGGGTCATCGCCGAGTACGGCGTGGGACTGGCCGCGGCCGTCGCGATCGACGCCATCGTCCTGCGCACCGTGCTGGTCCCGTCGCTGATGCACCTGCTGGGCCGGGCGAACTGGTGGCTGCCCGCCTGGCTGGACCGCGTCCTGCCCCACGTGTCCATCGAGGGCGCACGGCAGGGGAGTTGGACTCGCCCGTCGGTGCCGCCGCCGCTACGACAGGTCGGCGCGCCGCGTGCTCCGAGGTCGGTCGCCGTGGCGTACGTCTGGTGGTTCTTCCTCGGTCTTTTCGGAGTTCACCACTTCTATCTCGGCAGGACCCGCCTCGGGCTGCTGCACCTGTGCACCCTCGGTATCTGCGGCCTGGGCTGGCTGGCCGACGCCTTCACCCTCCCCCACCAGGTCCGCAGCGCGAACGCCCGCACCGCCTGACTCCAGCGCCGCCGGCAACCCCTCGGCCAGTAGCGTGGTGGGGAGCGAGTCACCCCGGTCTGCCAACACACGCACGACAGCACGGAGTTGAGCGCCTTCGCTCGCGTCGGTGAACCGGGACCCCGCTCAGGCCTCCAGCCGGGAGCCGTTGACGGCCACCCGGCGCCCCTCGCGGGTGTGCGGGAAGTAGTCCCAGACAGCGTGGTGTTGGACGCTGCGGTTGTCCCAGAGGACGAGGGTGCGCTCCTGCCAGCGGACCCGGCAGTGCAGCAACGGGGTGCGGGCGATGTGCGCGTACAGCATCTCCAGCAGCGCGTCGCTCTCGGTGCGGGAGAGTTGGGTGATGTGCGAGGTGTAGGGGGCGTTGACGAACAGCAGCTTGCGGTCGGTCTCCGGGTGGCGGGCGACGACCGGCTGTTCGGTGCGCGGCACCTCGTACTCGGGCGGCGGGGTCTGTCCGGCGGCGGTCCAGGGCAGGGCTCCGTCATGAACGGCGGTGAGGCTCTCGAGGAAGCTCCGCATCGCCGGCGAGAGCACTTCGTAGGCGAGATGCATGTTGGCGAAGACGGTGTCGCCGCCGCTGCCGCCCTCGGGGATGGTGGTGATGTACAGCAGCGAGCCGAGGGAGGGTTCGGCGTCGGCGGTGCCGTCGGCGTGCCAGCCGTTGCCGGCCACGGCCTTGGACTCCTTGGTCGCCTTGATCTCCAGGATGTACGGGTCGGATCCCTCGGGCGCGAGGGCCACGGGGTGCAGTTCGCCGAAGACGCCCGCGAACCGCTTGTGTTCCTCGGGGGTGATGTCCTGGTCGCGGAAGACGAGGACGTGGTGCGTGTGGAACGCGTGCTTGAGTTCCTTCTCCTGCTGGGGTGTCAGCTCCCGGGACAGGTCCAAGCCGGTGACCTCGCCCCCCAGCAGCGGGGTGATCGGGGCGACGGACAGGGTGTCGTAGGGCTCGGCGGGGCGGGTGGTGAGCCGCTCGACGGCCTTGAGTGCGTAGTCCTCCATGAGGGACCTCCGTGGCATCGGTGGGGTGAGGAAGGGGGCGAAGGGCCTGCAACTACAAGCCTCGGTCGAGGAGTTCGGATACGACGAGACGCCCGAAGGCAGATTGCCGTGGATCGTGTCGTCCACCTGGCAGAAGGCGGGGCGTTGCAGGCCGGAGGCGTCGATGACGCGGTCCCTGAAGTCAACCAACTCTACGCCGCGCGCTGTGAGTTCGGTGGCGAGAACGTGCTGCGCGGCGAAGAAGGCACCCGGGTCGGCCATGACGGGGGCGTCCTGGCCGATCGTGAACTTCGGCGTCCACAGGTCGGTGATGTCGAGCGCGTCCGGTTCGGCGACCGCGGTCCGCCACAAGAACCACTCGGGCAGGCGGGTGAAGGGATGCTGCACGGTGACCTCCTCAGGATCGTCCGGCGGGGCGGAGCAAAGCACCCTCCGGCAGGGCCGCCGTGAGTAAGGCGGCAATCGCCTGTACGTGGGGTTCCGCGACGAGTTCGTAGTGGGTGGCGTCGACGTGGTGGAGGCGGAACGGGCGGGCCAGATGGGCGTCCCACGCGCCGGGCGCGGTCGGCTCCGGCGCCAACACCCCTTCTTCTACGGGACGTTCGGCGAGCCATACCTCGGCGGGCGTCCGGTGCAGTCGAGGCAGTCGGTGGTCGGCCATGGCCGCGAGATTCGCACGGCAGCAGTGCGCGAGTCGTTCGGCGTACGCGCGGCCTGACTCGGACAGCCGTCCGCCACCACTGTGGTGTCCGTTGCCGCTCAACTCCCGTGCGAACACGGCGTCCAGCTGTCGTTCGTCGTAGGCGGCGAGCCGTTGGCCGGCGCCGGGCGGTGGCGGATCGAGGAGGTGGACGGCCTCGACAAATCCGCCGTCGGCCTCGGCAAGTGCCGCCATGGACAGGGCGGTCCAGGCACCGAACGACCAACCCGCCAGACTCAGACGGACGTTGGGGTCCGGGAACGCGGCCCGCACGGCTGCCAGGTAGTGCGCGGCGCGCTCGGTGATCGACCGCGCGGGCCGCGCCGGGTCGCGCAGTTTCGGGTCGGCGATCAGGCAGACCGTCAACTGGTCGGGCAGGGCCGCGACAAGAGGCCGGTAGGCCTGGATGTCGCCGCCGACCGGATGGACCAGGCACAGGACGTCCGTGCCGGTTCCGCGCTGCCACACCTCGACGTCCACGGCGACGGCGGACGCGCGGGTGCCGGTGTCGAGATGACCGAGCACCTCGGCGAGGCTGACCCGGTGGCTGAGCCGGGACAGGTCGATGTCGGTGCCGTAGCGGCGTTTCACCTCGTCGAGGAGTTCCAGCAGGGTGAGCGAGTCGGCGCCGAGGTCGTACAGCGCGGCCTCCGGGTCGACGGTTTCCACGCCGAGCAAGTCGACCAGGATCTCGGTGAGTTCGGCCGTGGGGTCGGTGGACGCGGGTTGCGCGGAGGACACCGGCGCGGAGTCGGCGAGCGGTTCGCCCTGGCCTTGGTGCTCGCCCTCGTGCTCGTGCCCGTAGAAGAAGCGAGCCTCCGTCAACGCCGTGGTGTTGACCATCAGGTGGGGCAACTGCAGATGCAGGGCCCGTTCGAAGATCGCGGCGCCGTCCTCGGGAGTGAGCGCCACCTTCAGGTGTTCCTGGTGGCGGGCGTCGGTGGTGAGGGCTTGCTGTGCCATGCCCACGTCCCGCCAGACATCCCAGCCGATGCTCATACGGACGGTGGTGGCGTCGTCGGCGGGAGGTGCGTGATGGGCGTAGGCGTCGAGGCAGGCGTTGGCCGCCGCGTAGTCGAACTGTCCAACTCCCCCGAACTCGCCTGCCATTGAGGAACAGTAGGCCGCGTAGTCGGGGTCGTACTCGGCGATGAGCTGTTCGACGAGCAGGGCGCCGCGCAGCTTGGCGGCGGTGGCACGGCGGGCGGTGACGGGGTCGCGACGGAAGAGGAGTCCCCCGGCTGCCGTGCCCGCCGCGTGGACGATGCCGGCGAGGCCGTCGAGGTGCGGGGCCAGGCGGTCCGCGACCGTGCTCAGGTCGTCGTCGGCGAGGTCGGCCGAGACGACCGTGACGCGATCCTGGTGTGCCCGCAGCGCGGGCGGTGTCCCGGTGCCTCGGGCGACGAGGACCACGCGGTTGCCGGGGTGTTCCAGGAGGCGTGCGGCCAGGGTGGCGCCGATCCCGCCGGTGCCGCCGAGCACCAGATGGGTTCCGGGTGCGGCCGAACGGACGGCGGACGCCGGGGAGTTGAGGGCCGCGACCGGCTGGAGGGTGCGCTGCCACCAGAAGCCGTCGCGCAGGGCGGTCGCCGCTTCGGTGATCGTGTCGTCGAGGAGCAGATCGGCGAGGTGGGCCGCCCAGTCGGCCGGGCGGGGGCCGGGCAGGTCGGTCCAGCGGAGAGTCACACCCAGTTCCTGCCGGGGCACTTCGAGGGCGGCGGCGAGCAACCCCGCCTCAGGGGTGCGTACGGCGCCGGTGACCGGCTGCGCCCCGTGGGACAGCAACCAGGCCCGGGGCCGTACGGCGGCCGGGACGTCCGCGAGGGCACGGGCGAGTGCGGCGACGGTGTCGAGGCAGGCCAACTGGGCTGCCTCCAGGGCGTGTTCGTCGAGGCTGCCGTCGAGGGCCAGCGGCAGTGTGTGCAGCCAGTCGACGCCGGGGCCGGTGTCTCGGGTGAACTCCGCCAGCACGGCGGCGAGTTGCTCGGTGTCGGCCGGGTCGGCCTCGTACCGGTCCGCGTCGAGACGGGCGAAGGTCTCCCCGGCGGACACGGTCACCACCCGGGCGTAGTGCCGTTCCAGGAACCGCCAGGACGCACCGCTCGCGTCCGTGACCACCACGGCGGTGCGCCGTCGTTCCTGGGCGCCGGTGCGGGCGCGTCGCAGCCGCGACCACTGCGGCTGGTGAAGCCACTGGTCGGCGGGCAGCCGCTGCGGTCCGGCCGACGGCATGGGCGCGCGCCGGAAGTCGTACTCCGCCGTGTCGAAGGCGGGCGGCGGGAAGTCCCAGGGCGCGGGTGCGGGACCCTCGGGCCAGACGAGGGTGTGACCCGCCGTCCATGCCTCGGCAAGGACGTGCGGATCCCGGCCCTGAGCGGGGTCGCCGGTACGCGGGTGCGGTGCCGTGATGTCGGAGAGCGTTTCGAGCCAGTCGACGGCGGAGGCGGCGTCCGCGCAGACCGTCGCCGCGCGGTGGGCGAGCGCCGGCCGTCCGGCCTGGAGGTGCCGCAGCACCTGCGGGTAGGTGTCGGGGCGCGCCCTCAGGTAGGCGGCGATACGGCGGGCGTCCGCGCGTACGGCGGCCTCTGAACTGCCGGACAGCACCAGGCACGGCATCGGCGCGTACGCGGTGGGTACGGCGGGTCGGGTGTCCGCGTGCTCCAGCAGCAGGTGGGCGTTGGTCCCGCCGATGCCGAAGCTGCTGACGGCGGCGACCCGTGGCCCGTCCTGCGGCCAGGGTTCGGCCGTGACCGGTATGCGGAACGGGCCGTCGTCGATCTCCGGGTTGAGCCGGTCGAAGTCCGCCGTGGGCGGGACGATCCCGTGGTGCACGGCGAGCACGGCCCGCACCATTCCGACGACGCCCGCGGCGGCGCCCAGGTGCCCGATCTGGCTCTTCACGGAGGACAACGCCACCCGCGAGTCGTCCGTCAGTCCGTACGCCTGGCGCAGCGCGGCCGCCTCCACCGGGTCCCCGAGCCGGGTGCCGGTGCCGTGCGCCTCCACATAGCCGAGATCGGCTCCGCTACGACCACTGCGGTGCAGGGCGGTGCGAAGCGCGGCGCGCTGTCCGGCCAGGGCGGGGGCGCTGTAACTGAGCTTGTCCGAGCCGTCGTTGTTGATGCCCGAGCCGGTGATGACGGCGTAGACGGTGTCCCCGTCGCGGCGGGCGGCGGCGAGGGGCTTGAGGACGACCACTCCACTGCCGCTGGCTCCGACGGTGCCGGCGGCGTCCGCGCTGAAGGGCCGGCAGTGGCCGTCCGGCGAGAAGATGTGCTGTGGCCGGTAGGTGTAGCCGTCGGTCAGGTCCACGTCGACGAGGACACCGCCGACGAGCATCACATCGGCGTCGCCCTGGCGCAGCAGTCCGGCCGCGACGTGTACGCCGACGAGCGAGCTGGAGCACGCGGACTGCACGGTGAAGGCGGGTCCTGTCAGACCGAGGTGGTAGGCGGCCTTGGTGGCCAGGAAGTCCTTCTCGTGATGGAGCGCCAGTCGGAAGGCGTCGGGCAGTTGAGCGGGGTCCGCCTCGCGCAGCATGCGCTGGAAGTAGGTGTTCTCCCCGCAGGCGGCCAGCAGTCCGACCCGCTGGGCCGAGGGGTCCCCGATACCGGCGTGGGCGAGTGCCTCGACGCAGTTCATCAGGAGGTGTCGTTGCTGGGGGTCCATGAGCCGGGCCTCGTGCGGGCTGATCGTGAAGCGGCCCGGGTCGAAGTCGAGGAGCCCCGCGAGCTGGCTGCGGGCGCCGACCCGGCCGTCCGTCGTCGGGAAGTGCACGATGCCTCGGCGGCCGGAGACCACCAGGTCCCAGAAGGCGGCCAGGTCGGGGGCGCCCGGCAGTCGTACGGCCATCCCGATGACGGCGACGGGTTCCTCGGCCCGCTCCCCCGGCGGCCGGGGGGCGTCGGAGACAACCGCGGTCGTGTCGGTGCCCTCCCTTGCCCGCGCCTCGATGAGGCGGGCCAGTGCGCGGAGGCTGACGTGCTCGAACAACTCCGGGACGGTGAAGGCGAGTTCGTCCTCCCCCGCGCAGCGGAGCTGGAAGCGCATCAGGTCCAGGCTGGTGGCGCCGGCGTCGAAGAACCGCTGCTCGACGCCGACCGCCTTGCCGGTAACGGACTCGAAGAGGGTGGCCAGCCGTCCTTCGAGCGACGAGAGGGCGGGAGCGGTCACGTCGGTCGAACGCAGCTCGCGGCCCGGGGAGGTGAGTGCCGCCCGGCGGTCCAGTTTGCCGCTCGGTGTGCGCGGCAGCTCTGTCAGACGCCGGAAACGGCTGACGCGCACATAGGCCGGCAGCAGCCCGGCCAGGTGATTCGCGAGGTCCGCCACCTCGGGGTCGCCGCCCCGGCATCGCAGACAGGCGACCAGACGCCCGTCCGCCACCGCCGCGACCGCGTGGGTCACTCCGGGATACTGCAGCAACGCGGCCTCCACCTGCCCCAACTCCAGCCGGTGGCCGCCGAGTTTGACCTGGCCGTCGTCGCGGCCCGCGTAGTGCAGCAGACCCCGCTCGTCGAACCGGGCCAGGTCGCCGGTGCGGTAGAAGGTCCCGAGGTCCGGGTCGTCGGTGAAGCGGTCGTGCTGCGGTGTGTCGTCGCCGACGTAGCAGCGGCCCGCCATGATCCCGGCGATCAGCAACTCGCCGGTGACACCGGGCGGGACCGGCAGTCCGCCCTCGTCGACGACACGCAGGACGGCGTTGGCCACCGGACGGCCGATCGCGGGGCGCAGCGGCCAGCCGGCGGGGTCGCCGTCGAGGCACAGGCCGCTGACGACATGGGTCTCGGTGGGGCCGTAGTGGTTGAACAGCCGGGCGTCCGGCAGGCCGGCGAACCAGCGGCGGATCGCGTCGGTGCACACCAACTGCTCCCCGGCGGTGACGACTTCACGCAGCCTGGACGGGAACTGCCCGGTGCGCACCCCGTGTTCGGCGAGCAGTTGCAGAGCGACGTACGGCAGGAAGATCCGCTCCGCTCCCCCGGTCTCCAACTCCCGCAACAGAGACGGGACATCGTGCCGCCAGGCGGGTTCCACCAGGCGCAGCAGGCCGCCCGAGCACAGGGTGGTGAGGATCTCCTGGAAGGAGACGTCGAAGGACAGCATGGAGAACTGCTGGGTGACGGCGGGCCCGCTCAGGCCGCCGTCGGTGCGCTGCCAGGTCAGCAGGTTGCACAGGGTCCGGTCGGAGACCTGAACTCCCTTGGGGGTACCGGTGGAGCCGGACGTGAACAGGGTGTAGAGCGGGCGCAGCCCCTGGCGCGCGGGCAGTTGGGGCGCCGCGGTGGGGGTGTCGGCGAGGGTGAGGAGGTGCCGGGGCAGCGACGGTGGGGCGATCGCGGCGAGGACGGCCTCGTCCTCGGGTGCCACGAGGACGCACAACGGGTCGGCCCGTTCGAGCACGTGCCGCAGCAGGGGCGGTGGATAGGCGGGGTCGAGGGGGACGACGGTGAGGTTGAGACGGGCCGCCGCCAGGAGCGCCACGACGTGTTCGGCGGAGGGCTGGAGGTAGAGCGCCACGGCTGCCGGGGCGGCTGGGTCTGCCGGGAGTCGGGTGCCGAGCACGGCGGCCAACTCGGCTGCCTGTGCGTCGAGTTCCGCGTAGGTCAGGGTCACCTCGCCTGTGGTGACGGCCGGGGCGTTCGGGGTGCGGGCCACCTGCCGGGCAAAGCCGTCGGCGACAGTGGTGAAGTCCGGTGCCCGCGCTGGGCCTTGGCCGTGCTCGGGCAGGGTACGGCGGTAGTCCGCGACCAGTTCGTGGACGGTGGTGTCGGTGTCGCCGGTCAGATGGTCGAGGGTCTGGCGGAAGAGACGGGCGGCGGCTCGGGCACGTTCGGCGCCGAGGTCGTCGCGGTACTCCCACAGGCAGTCGAAGCCGCCCTCGTGCTCCACCACCGACAGCGTGAGGGCGCACTTGGCTCCCAGCGGCTCGGGCCACAGCGGCCGTATCTCACAACCGTCCAGGCGCAGGGCCGAGAAGTCGGTGTTCTCCAGGACGAACAGGTAGTCGAACAAGGGAGTTCGCTCGCGGAAGGCGCGGTCCGCGAGGACGTCGGCGAGGGCGACCTCCTGGTCCTGGAGCACGGTGTGCACGGCGGTGGAGTGGGCCGCGAGTTGAGCGTCCAGGGAGCTGTGCGGCTCCATCGGCAGGTCCAGGAGCACGGTGTTGGCGAACATGCCGACCGTGTCCGCGAATTCGGGGCGGGACCGGTTCACGACCGGCGTGGCGACCAGCGGACGGCCCTGCCCGGTCACGCCATAGAGGCTGGTGGCGAAGGCGGACACCAGCAACTGGAAGCGGGTCAGGCCGAGTTGTGCGGCGCGCCGGTCCAGCGCGCTGCGGCGGACCAGGTCTAGCGAGGTGCGCAGCAGGCGGGCCCGTGCGGCGGCGGGGGCCGGCAGGGCGGGTGACGGTTCGCCGTCACGGCCGTAGTGGGAGCGCAGCCGTGCACGTCGGTCCTCGTAGGCGGGGCTGGTGTGCCAACTGCGTTGCCAGTGCGCGAAGTCGAGAGGGGTGAGGGCGGCGGACTGCTGGGCCCTGTTGGCAATGGAGATGTCGGCGCAGGCCTCGGCGATGTCGCGGAGGAGGAGGTTGAGCGACCAGCCGTCCACGGCGACATGGTGCAGGTGCAGCAGGAGCAGTCCGCCCTCGTCGTGCGTCACCCAGGCGGCCCGCAGCATCCGGGCGTCGCCGAGGTCGAAGCGATGGCCGAAGAACCGGTCGGCGGTGGCCTGCCACTCCTCCCCCGGGCGGGCTTCGAGCGCTTGCCACGGGTCGTACGGATCTCCGGTCCGCTGGAGCAGCCCGTCAGGGGTGGGGACCAGTCGGGTACGCAGGGCCACATGCCGTTCCACCAGCGTGCGCACCGCGCGATGCAGTGCCGTCGCGTCCACACGGCCCCGGACGCGGAAAGCCAACGGCACGTCGTAGGACGGGTTTTCGGGCTCACGCTGGTGCAGCAGCCAGAGGCGTTCCTGTTCGCTGGTGGCCGGCGCGGACCGTTCGCCCGAAGGGCCGGGCACAGGCGGGTGTTCGCCCGCGGTCCTCTCCGGGGCGTGCACGGCGTCGGCCAGGGCGGCGAAGTCGGCCCGCAGGACGAGGTCGTGCGGCAGATCGACGGCGAAGCGGCTGAGGATCTCGAAGCGGAAGCGCAGCGCCTTCAACGAGTCGCCGCCACTCGCGGCCCAACGGTCGCCGGGGCGCAGGCCGTTGACGGCGAGAATGTCCTCCGCGACCTCCAGCACCCGCCGTTGCTCGTCGCTGACGGGGAGGTCACCGTCCCGCGCACCGCGCCACGGGGTCCCGGACGCGCGTAGCAGTGCCTCGCGGTCGACTTTGCCGTTGGCGTTCAGAGGCAACTCGGCGACGAGGTATGTGTGATGGGGGCGCATGTAGGAGGGCAGGGCGGCGGTGAGGTGGCGGTCGTAGGCGTCGTAGGAGAGTTCGTCGCCCAGGACGAGGAAGGCGAGCAGTTCGCTGCGGTCGGCCTCGTCTCGGCGGGTGCATATGTAGGCCTGGCGGACGGCCGGTCGGGCGAGGATCTGCCGCTCCACCTCGCCCGGTTCGATCCGGAAGCCGCGGACCTTGACCTGGCGGTCGGCCCGGCCGACGTAGGTGATCCGGCCTTCGGTGTCCTGGCGTACGAGGTCTCCGGTGCGGTACCAGCGACGCCCGCCGCCGTCCTGGTGCGGCAGCAGTACGAAGCCGCGGTCGGTCTGCTCCGGGAGGTTGCGGTAGCCGAGGGCCAATGCCGTTCCGGACAGCAGGAGTTCGGCGACCTCGCCCGGTTCGGCGGGGCGGTCGTCCTCGGTGCGCAGGAGTAAGCCGGTGCCGGGGAGCGGGGTGCCGATCGGGATGGTGTCGTCGGCGAAGTCGCGTGGGATGGGGTGGCAGAGGGCGAAGGTCGTCGCCTCCGTCGGGCCGTACACGTTGTGCAGGACGGTGCGGGAGGCGGCGTTGGTCTGATACCAGCGGCGGACGATCCGCGCGTTGAGCTGCTCACCGCCGACGAGTACCTGTCCGATGGTGGCGAAGCAGTCGGGCACCTGCTCGACGACCGCGTTGAACAGGGCCGTCGTGATGAACAGTGTGTCGATGCGGCGGTCACTGAGCACCCTGGCGAACTGGGGCGCGCTGTGCACCTGGGCATCGTCGAGTACGACGCAGACGCCGCCGGTCAGGAGGGGGACCCACACCTCGAAACTGAGCGCGTCGAAGGCGGGATTGGCCAGGCTGGCGAAGCGGGCGCCGGGCCGTAGGTCGAGGTAGCCGGGCCGGGCCAGGCGCAGCACTCCGTCGTCGGTGACCTCGACGCCCTTGGGGCGCCCGGTGCTGCCGGAGGTGTAGAAGACGAAGCCCGTGGCGGTGTCGCCGGGGGCTTCCGGGGATACGGCGGGCAGGCCGGTCCCGTCACCGTCCAGCAGCAGATGGACGTCCAACTCGGCAACGTGTTCGGACAGTTGAGGTGCGTGCCCGCTGTCGTGGACCACGGCGACGGCGCCCGAGTCGTCGAGGATGTGCCGCTGTCGGTCGGGCGGGCTGAGCCGGTCGAGGGGGACGACGGTGGCTCCGGCGCGGCGGATGCCGAGCATGACGCAGACCAGTCTCCAGGAGCGGGGCAGGTGTACGGCGACCGCGTGGCCGGGGCGAACTCCGGCCGCGTACAGGCGTGTTGCGACTCGGCCGCCGGCTCGCTCCAGTTCGGCGTAGTCGAGGACGCGATCGCCGTCCTCGACGGCGACGGCGGAGGGGGTGCGTCGGGCCTGGGCCAGCACGGCCTCGGCGAGGGAGACGGTTCTCGTGGGGACCGGAGAGACTCTGCGGGCGGGACTGAGACCCATCACGCCTCCCGTATCAGCTGGGTCGACTGGGTCACCTGAGCTCCGTGGTAGGCCAGTTCGGCAGTGAGCAGGGTGCCGACCTGGGCCGCTCCGACGCCCTCCAGGATCTCCCAGTGGTCGCACTCCATCGTCTCGACGCGGTAGTCGCCCTCCGCGCGGCGCCGCCAGAAGGCTCGGACCTCGGCGTGGAAGGGGGTGTCGTCGCCGTCCGGCACGGCCTGGGCGAGGACCAGGCGCGCCGGGGAGGCCGCCGGGAGGTGTTCGCGGGCGGTGAGGCGGTTGTGGTTGTAGAGGTGGAAGTAGCGGTCGATCTGGGCGTCGTCGATTCCGGGGTACATCCCGTTGAACCTCACGAGTTTGTCGCGGAATTCGGCCGCGTCCACGGCGCCGATCTCCGCGCGTGCGGACGCGTCGTCGGTGGCCTGGGTGTCGAGGAGGACGACACTGACGGCCCGGTGTCCGGCACGGGCCAGGAGGCGTCCCATCTCATGGGCGACGAGGCCGCCGTAGGACAGACCGGTCAGGACCAGGGGCGTTTCGCGGTCGGGTGCGAGCAGGCGCAGGTACTCCTCGGCCATGGCCTCGACGCTCGGCAGGAGGTCCTCGCCGGGGTTCACTCCCGGGGACTGGATGCCGTACAGGCCGACGTTGTCGGGCAGGAGCGTGGCCAAGGGGAGGTAGCAGAAGGCGGTACCGCCGGCGGGGTGGACGCAGACGACGCGCGGACCGGTGCCGGGGCGGAACTCGATGAGGCTGCCGGGCGTGCGGGCGGTGCCGTCCTCGCGCAGCAGCGCGGCCAGGGTCTCGATGGTGGGGCGGGTCATCACCTCGCCCACCGGCAGCCGGCGGCCGAAGGCCTCGGTCACGGCGTGGGCCATCTTGATGGCCGAGAGCGAAGTGCCGCCGATCTCGAAGAAGTTGTCGCTGACACCGATGTCGGGGTGGAGCAGGATGCGCTGCCAGATCCGGTACAGGCCGTGTTCGACGTGGTCGCGTGGGCTGGCCGTGTTGACCTGGTCGGAGGTCGACTCCTGGGCCAGGCGCAGCAGTTGGGGCCGGTCGAGTTTGCCGCTGCGGCTGAGCGGCAGGGCGTCGAGGTCGAGGAAGACGGCGGGGATCATGTAGTCGGGCAGTCGGCGGGCGAGGGCGGTGCGCCAGTCGTGGGTGGTGCGGGCCGGTGCCGTGCCCCGGCCGATGCCGGCGAGGAGGCGGGGCTGGCCCGTCGCGTCGTGGTCGACGAGGACGGCGGCCTCGCGGACGCCGGGCAGAGCCATGAGCGCGGCCTCGACCTCCGCCGGTTCGATACGGAATCCACGGAGTTTGACCTGGTCGTCGGCGCGCCCGCTGTAGTGCGCCGCGCCGTCCGGCAGACGTCGGGCGAGGTCTCCGGTGCGGTAGACGCGTTCGCCGGGCACGAACGGGTCGGGCAGGAAGCGTTCCTTGGTGAGGTCGGGGCGGCCCAGATAGCCGCGCGCCAGCGACGCTCCGCCGAGGTACACCTCCCCCACCACACCGGGCGGGACGGGTTCCATCCGGCCGTCGAGCAGGTACATGCGGGTGCCGGGCAGCGGGCGGCCGATGGGGCAGGGCTGTTCCAGCGGGCGGGGTTCGTAGTGGGCGGTGCTGTAGAGGGTCGCTTCGGTGGGGCCGTAGCCGAAGCAGATCCGCAGACCCGGTATGTGCTGGGTCATGCGGTGCAGCGCGGCTTCGGTGAGCGACTCAACTCCCGTGAGCAGGGTGCGGAGTTGCAGCCCTCGCAGTCGTACGGCGGGGTCCTCGTCGATCCACTTGACGTAGGCGGGCGGCAGGAACGCCTGGGTCACCGTGTGTTCGCGCATCCACGTCAGCAGGGCCTCGGGGTCGCCGCGCAACTCCTCGGGGACGATGTGCAGTTCACCGCCGGTGGTCAGGGGCAGCAGCAGTTCGTGGATCGAGGCGTCGAAGCCGATGCTGGACCAGGCCGAGCCGACCTCTCCGGGGGCGGTGCCCATGCGGGCGTGCCAGGTGGCGAAGAGGTTGAGGACGCTGCGGTGCTCCACCGCGACGCCCTTGGGCCGTCCCGTGGATCCGGAGGTGAAGATCACGTAGGCCAGGCGGTCCGGCGCGTGGTCGATGTCCGCGGGCGGTCCCTGCCGGGATGTTCCCTCGGCCTCCACGGCCTTCAAGTCGACCCATTCGGGGGCACGTTCAGCGCTGTCGTGGTCGCTCAGCACGAGGGGGCAGGCCGCGTCCTCGACCATCCGCGCGAGGCGCTCGGCGGGCTGGCCGGGGTCGAGCGGGAGATGGGCGGCGCCCGCCTTGAGGATGCCCAGGATGCCGACGGCCAGGTCGCAGGACCGTGTCGCGTGGAGACCCACGACGTCGCCGGGGCGTACGGACCGGGAGATGAGGGCGTGCGCGAGGTGGTTGGCTCGGCGGTCGAGGGCTGCGTAGTCCAGTGAGGTGTCCCGGTCGACGACGGCGGTCTGCGTGGGGCGTTCGCGGACCTGGGCCTCGAAGAGTTCGACGAGTCCGGACGCCGTGCGCAGGCCGACTTCCCCCGGGTCGGGGCGAACGACGGTGCCGGGCCGCGTGGCGTCACCGTCGAGCAGCACCTGTCGGCGTTCCTGAGGATCCATCAACTCCAGGGCCCGGATGTCCCGTTCGGGGTGGCGGACCATGTCGGTGAGCAGTTGCCGCAGATGGCCGGCCCAGCGCTGGCCGGTGGCGGGGTCGAGGAGGGCCGTCGCGTAGTCCAGGTGGCCGGTGATACGGCCCTCGGACTCGGTCGCCGACAGGGCGAGGTCGAACTTGGCCGGCGCCTGGGCGATGGGCAGGGGCTGGGCGTCGACTCCGGGCAGGTGCAGCAGGTCCCGCCGGTCGGGCTGCCAGGCCAGCATGGTCTGGAACAGCGGTGTGCGGGAGGCGCTGCGCGGGGGGTTGACCAGTTCGACGATCCGCTCGAAGGGCAGATCCTGGTGGGCGAGTGCCTCGCGCACGACGGCGCGGGTGCGGGTGAGGGCCTCGGACGCGGTGAGGGAGCCCGACAGATCGATGCGCAGCGGGAGGGAGTTGACGAGGAAGCCGATGAGTCCGGCCGCTCCCGGGCCGCGCCGGTTGGCGAACGGGCTTCCGACAACGATGTCCTGCTGTCCGGAAAGGCGTGACAGGAGGATCGCCCAGCCTGCCAGGACGGCCACGAAGGGGGTGGCACCGTGCTGTCTGGCCAGGGCGCGGAGCCCGGCGGTGACATCGGCGTCGAGGCTGAACTCGGCCCGGCCGCCCGCGTATCGCTGTTCCGGCGGGCGTGGACGGTCGGTGGGCAGTTCCAGGACGGGCGGCGCGTCGAGCAGCGCGCGCTGCCAGTACTCCTCCTGGGCGGCGAGTCCGCCACCGAGGACCGCCTGTCGCTGGGTCCGCGCGTGGTCGGCGTACTGCGCCGCGAGCGGCGGGAGGGGGTTCGGGGTGCCTGCCGTGAACGCCTCGTAGAGTTGCCCGAGTTCGTCCATCATGACGTTCATCGAGACGCCGTCGTAGATGCTGTGATGGAACGTCAGCAGAAGTGCGTGGCGCTCAGGCCCCACGGCGAGCAGGCGGCCGCGGCCGAGCGGGCCGGCTTCGAGGTCGAACGGCCGTCGCGCCTCGCCGAGTTGGCGGGCGGCCACCTGCGCGTCGGGGTCGACGCCGGTGGCGTCGACGAGGTTCTCGAAGGCGAGGGAGAACCCCTCTCCCGGCGGGTCTATGTGCTGGCGCACCTCGCCTTCCGTGGCCACCAGCCGACTCCGCAGAGTCTCATGACGGTCCGTCAGGGCATCGAGGGCGCGGGACAGCACCTCGCCGTCGAGCGGGCCCGTCAGTGAGAAGGCGATCGTCTCGTTGTACGCGGCGTTCGCGCCCGGCAGTTGGGACAGGAACCACAGTCGCTGCTGGGCGAAGGAGGCGGGCCGGACGCGGGGTGCGCGTGGAGTGGGGACAGGGTGGGGGGTGTTGTGCACCGGCGGTACCTGGCCTTCCCATCGGTGTGGGGCTGGGTGACATCGGGCGCGACAAGCCGGGATCACCGGACTGCCGACCGTCCGGAACAGGGTGTGCCCGCCGTCGGGCAGGCATCGCGAGGGAGTGAACGCGGGGCCGACGTACGGGATGCGCGGGGCGCCGTCACCACGGAACGATCACCGGGAGACGGGGCACACGTCAGGTCGTTGATGAAGGGACGAGCCCACGGGGCGAGGCGGTCGAAAGCGGCCAGGCGATTCGACAATTCGATTCTCGAAATCGCTGGCCAATTACCTGGTCACATCACTTTCCTGCTCACTCGGATTTCCTCCCGGATCTCCGTGACACAGTCGTAATCATCGATCACGGTCTCAGCGCATGTCAACACTCGACATTCCGCGGCACTTCGCATAGCACCCACACCGAAAAAGAGTCCCATGAAATTCGCATACAGGAAGAAAGGCTAACTTGTCCGCTCTTCCGCGCGCGGTACGGCGTAGCCGGGCACAGAAGGCCAGCGCACGGTCAGTACCACGGAATCGTCCTCGGCGGCCCAGGAGTGATCGACGCCCTGGCCCCAGACGACATAGTCGCCCTGTTCTTCCAGCAGCACGCTACGACCGGGGAACTCCATACGGAAACGCCCTGAAATGAGAACCAGAAGAGCTGTACGCACTTCGCCCTTCACCCACTGCGCTCGCTGATCGCCTCGTGGATGGACGCCCCATTTGACCTCCAGGGCGTCGCTGTGGCGAGGATCACCGTCCTCCTTGAAGTGCCCGAGCAGCCATCCCCGGTCCAGTGCCGCGTCTTTGCCCGCATTACCCACGTACACGCCGTCGTCCATGCGCCGGAACGCTAGCAGCCGACTATCGCGTCACCCGCAGCGCGCCCAGCAGCAGGTTCGCGGCCACCGCCGCTCCGTCGGTGCGGATCGTGCCGCCCAGGGCCTTGGCCCGTGCCCGGGTCTCCGGTGCCAGGGCCGTCTTGAAGGCGACGTCCAGGGACTCGGCGGTCGGCGACGGACTGTCGAGTGCGGCACCGAGTTCCAGGGCCGCGACCTGACCGGCCCAGTACGGGTTGTCCGCCAACTGGAGAGGTACCACCACTTGGGGCGCCCCCGCGCGGGCTGCCGTCTGCGCGGTGCCGGCGCCGCCGTGGTGCACCACGGCGGCAACTCTCGCGAACAGCCGCTGATGGTTGACCTCGCCGATGGCGAGGCAGTCGTCCCGGCCGTCGACGAGGTCCAGGTCCGCCCAGCCTCGGGAGACGAGCACCCGGTGATCCTGTGCGCGGATCGCCTCAACAGCCCTGCGGGCGATGTCCGGTGACGGGCGCATGCTGCCGAAGCCCACGTAGACCGGCGGCGCGCCAGCGTCCAGGAACGCCAACAGGTCTGCGGGGAGCGGGCGTTCGTCCGGCAGGGTCCACGCACCGGTCTGCGTCACGTCGAGGCCCGCCGTCTCCGGCCACGGTCCGAGGAGCGGGTCCGCCGCCAGCCAGGGCCGGTCGGTGAGGACGTGGTCGCGGACGTTGTCCACGGGTGGCAGGCCGAGCGCGGCCCGGTGGCCGTTGAGCACCTCGGCGAACTGCGCGTTCACGTTCTGGGCGTCGAGTTCCCACAGTGTCCGGTTGTCGCTCGCCGCCGGTTCCGGCCAGCCCGGACGGGGTGGCGGGGCGTGGTGCGGCGACGGCAGGTTGACCGCCGAATAGCTCGTGTAGACGTAGGGGACGCCCGCGGCCTCGGCCACGGACCGCGCGGCGATCTGCGCCAGGCCGGCCGCCACCAGCGCGTCGCATCCGTCGAGCGCCGCCGGAAAGATGTCGAACTGCGCGTCGACCATCTCGGTCCGGTACCGCGCCAGATCCGCCGCCGACGGCAGCGTCGCCCCGCGCATCAAGTCCCGTACCGGCGGCCCGATCGGCACCAGGTGCACCCCGAGACCTGCCAGCCGCTCCGCGAACTCGTCGTCCGGCGGAGCGCACATCCGTACGTCCACGTCGAGTTCCTGGAGCCGCACCGCGAGTGCCACCAGCGGTTCGACATCGCCACGCGTCCCGTACGTGGATAACAGCACCCGCATTCCGTGTCCTCTTCCGTTCGGTCTTCCGCACGTTGCAGCTCGTGCCCGCCCGGACTTCGGGCGGTCCTCGTCGACGGCGACGGGTCGGCCGTAGCGGGTGCGCGGCAGCACTGTACGTCGCGTGGCACCGAACGCGACAGTGGTCCTCGAACACGGAGGTGCGGGGAGCCAGGCACGCCTTGCCCTCACCCGGGCGCGTTCGCAAGTCGACGCCGTCGTAAGCAAGTTGAGGAACGTCGGCGACGGGCAGGCGGCGGTCACGGAACGCCGTGCGGTGGCCGGTCTCGTAGATCAAACGTTCCGCTCCCTCTCGCGTGGAAGCGTCCTCGGTGACTACGGTGAGCGCCGATGTTGCTTCCAGGTCGACGCCGTGCGGCGTCAGCCCGGGGCCGCCCGTACCCGCACCCGACGAAGAGCGCAAGGTTCCCGATCGTCACCACAATCTGAGAGCCACTCCATGCCTAGTTCGTCCGTGCCCCTCCCCGATGTCTCGATCATCTTTCCCTGTGCCGGATCAGGAACGCGCTTCGGAGCGCCCTACTCGAAGGAGCTGCACTGTCTGGCTCCGGGGATCACCGTGCTGGACCGCAGTCTGGAGCCCGTTGTCGAGCTGGCCAAGAGCGGACTGAACGTGCGCCTGGTCGTCGTGTTCGGGACACACAAGCTGGACACGGTGAGCTATCTCGCCCGCTACGCCGAGATCTTCCACTTGGTCTTCGTCTATCAGGACCAGTCGTTGGAACCGGATCTCGACGGCGCGATCCGGTCCGCCCTGCCGATGACGCACGGGCCGGTGGCTCTCGTCCTGCCCGACATCGTTGTCTCCGGCGTGGGCAGTACCGGCAGTCTTCTCACCGCGTTGCGACAGACGGAGGTGGCGGGTTGGAGTGTCGTGGCCGCCGAAGAGCGGGATCCGGAAACGCTACGGCAGATGGGCGCGCTGGCCACGGTGGAGGAGGGCGGCGTCATGAGGGTCCGGGCGGCCTGCGACAAGCCGTCGGACCCTGTGGACTTCAACGCGTTCTGGGGCATGGTGGCGGCCACGGAGGAGGAGGCTCACCGGTTGCCTGACGTGGTGAGCAAGGGGGCGGACAGCCCACTGTCCGGTGCGGTCGCCCTCCTCGTGGAACGAATCGTCAACTACAACACCGCCACGGGCTGACTCTCCGGGCGCGGACGGGCTCGTGCGCGGTCGGCGCTGCGCACGCTCGGACGGTCGCCGGCCGACCTGATGCCGCTCGACGGGGTCGGCCGGGAGGGGCCGACGCCGTCGACGTGTGACACGCGGGACTGTCGGTCGAGCCGGGAGGAGGCCGCTACCGGGGCCCAGGCCCGGCACAAGCGCCTCCGGGCGGCCCGGCCCGCGGAGCCCTGCGCATTCCCACACCCGTGCTCGGCTCCCGTCATCCCCGGAGGTCGGCATACGGCGCTCCGTCACGCCCCGGAGACGTTCGGCTCCTCCGCACGGACCACTCGCTCGTCCGGGACCACCGCAACCCCCAGGATCTCGATCATCGCCTCCGGCTGCCACAGCGCGGTCGTGCCGATGCCCGCCATCGCCGGATAGACCGGCCCCGCCAGCTCGCGCCAGGCCTTCCCGATCTCCTTGCCGTGGGCCTGGTAGTCGGGGATGTCGGTGAGGTAGAGCGTGAGGCTGACCAGGTCCTCGGGGATGCCGCCGGCCGCCCGCAGCGTGGTGAGCACGTTGCCGAACGCCTGACGGAACTGCTCGACGATGCCACCGGGAACGATCCGCATGTCCGCGTCCAGGGCCGTCTGTCCGCCCAGGTACAGCGTGTTGCCGCTCAGCGTGCCGTGCGAGTAGCCGCTCGGTGCGGGGAGCGAGGGCGGGTTCACCGGGATCGGAGTCATTGCGGGTTCCTCCTCGGACGGACCGGACGGGACGACACAGGCAGCGTAACCCATCTATTGACTGTTTTCGACGGTCGTGAAAATCTCGCTATATAGCGACCCGGTCACCCCGGCCGTCGTTGCTGTCGCCACCACCGCCGTCACCGCCGCCACCCCGAGGGAGAACGACCATGAAGCTCGCCACCGTGGCCCACGACGGCCGCACCACGGCCGCCGTGCTCGACGGCGACCGCTGGCGGGCACTGCCGGCCGACGACCTCTCCGCACTGCTGACGACGACCACGACCGACCGCATCGCGGACCTCGCGGGGGTCGAACTCCCGGGCGCCGTACCGGTGTTGCCGCTGCCGTCACCGCGCAAGGTGATCTGCTGCGGTCTGAACTACGCCGACCACATCACCGAGATGGGCCGCGAGCTGCCGACGCACCCCACGCTCTTCGCCAAGCACGCCGACACGCTGACCGGCCCCGAGGACGACCTGGTCCTGCCGCCCGGCCTCGACGTGGACTGGGAGGCGGAGCTGGCGGTCGTCGTCGGGGCCGAGCTCACTCGGGCGGACCGCGAAACGGCCGGGCGGGCGATCGCCGGGTACACGGTCGCGAACGACATCAGCGTGCGGGACTGGCAGAAGCGCACGCTCCAGTGGTTCCAGGGCAAGGCATGGGACCGCACCACCCCGCTCGGGCCGGTGGTCGTCACCCCCGACGAGCTGGACCCCGTCGCGGGCGTCGAGGTGATCTGCCGGGTCGACGGCGTCGAGCGGCAGCGCGGAAACACGAGCACGCTGGTGTTCGACGCCGCCGATCTGCTCGCCTACATCTCCACCTTCACGGTCCTGCGCCCCGGCGACCTCGTGCTCACCGGCACCCCCGGTGGCGTGGGCTCGGGCATGAACCCGCCGGTCTTTCTCGCCGACGGCGATCTAGTCGAGACCGAGATCCCCGGCATCGGCACCCTGCGCAACCACTTCGGCCACACCGACTCCAGGAGCTGATCATGGAACCCGATTTCTCCAAGTACGTCCTAGAGGGCGACAACTCGTCGTACGCGAACGAGTCCGGCCTGGTCGTACCGGTCGTGACCCGGGGTGGTCTGGAGGTCGGTGCCACCGGGCAGTCCGCCGGGGCGACCCGGATCTCCGGTGTGTCCGTCCAGCACACGCCGGCGACGAAGCTGTGGTTCGGGAAGGTGAGCAACGACTCGGGCTACCGCTCGGTGCCGCACCACCACGGCGAGGCCGAGACCGGCGGCTACGTTCTTTCGGGGCGGGCCCGGATCTACTTCGGCGAACGGTTCGAGGACTACCTCGACCTCACGGAGGGCGACTGGGTCTTCGTCCCGCCGTTCATGCCGCACGTCGAGTGCAACCTCGACCGCAACAACCCGCTGACCTGGATGACGACCCGTACGCCGGAGAACATCGTGGTCAACCTGGCCGAGGTGGCCGACGCCGACCTGCGCGACTGGCTGGACCGGCCGTGAACGACACCCAGAGCACCGACACCGGCGTCCGCGCGGACGCCCGCTCCACCCCCACCTCGGCCAACTTCACCGACGCGATCGCCCTGACCCCCGTCGAGCCCGAGCACTTCGACCTCGCCTTCACCGCGACCACCCAGCCCTGCCCCTGGCCGAAGGCCTACGGCGGCGACATGGTCGCCCAGGCCACGGCCGCCGTGCTGCGCTCGGTCGAGGGCAAGACGCTGCACTCGATGCACTCCTACTTCCTGCGGCCGGTCGACATCGGCGCCGAAGTCCGTTACGAGGTCGAGCTGTTGCGCGACGGGCGCGGCTACGCCACCCGGCAGGTCCGCGGCTTCCAGAACGGCAAGCCCGTCTACACCTGCCTCGCCAACTTCGCCGCGGGCGAGCCGGGCGCGACCTTCGCCGCCGAGCCCCCCGTCGGCGTCCCGGATCCCGCCGAACTGCCCAGCTCCGCCTCGTACTTGAGCGACACCGCCGCGCCCCGGGGCACGATGACCGACACCTCCGAGGCGTACTGGAGCGGCGGCCGCAGCTTCGACATGCGGCATGTGCCCGGACCCGTCTACCTCACGGTCGAGGGTGAGCGCGTCCCCCAACAGGCCCTCTGGGTAAGGCCGTTCGACACCCTGCGGCCCGTCGAGGGCCTGACCGACGAGCAGCGCGACCTCGCCGCGCTCGCCTACGTCTGCGACTACACGATCCTCGAACCCGTCCTGCGCGTGCTGGATTTGCCGTGGGCGCTGCCGGGTCTCGTCACCGCCAGCCTCGACCACGCCATGTGGTTCCACCGCCCCGGCCCCATCGACGGCTGGCTCCTCTACGCCCAGGAGGCCGTCGCCGCCGACGCCGGTCGCGGCCTCGCCCTCGGCCGGTTCTTCACCCGTACCGGTACCCACCTGGCCACGGTCGTCCAGGAAGGCCTGATCCGCGGCTCCGGACTCCCGCGCAGCTCCTGATCCCTGCACGGCCCGCCCCCGGCCTGCGGAAAGGAACCTACCGATGGACCAGTTGGACCCGATGGACCTCTCGCCCTCCGCCTATCCGGACACGTTCGCCCGCAACCATCTCCCGCCGCGCGCCCAGTGGCCGGTCCTGGAGTTCACCACCGACGAACTCCGGTACCCCGAGCGCCTCAACGCGGGCACCGAGCTCATCGACGTGCCCACCGCCGCCTTCGGCCCGGACCGTCCGGCCCTGCGCACCCCGGAGGGCGAGGTGTGGACCTACGGCGAACTGCTGCGCCGCGCCAACCAGATCGCCCACGTCCTCACCGACGACCTCGGCCTGGTCCCCGGCAACAGGGTGCTCCTGCGCTCCCCCAACAACCCGTGGGTCGTGGCGTGTTGGCTCGGCGTCCTGAAGGCCGGCGGCATCGTCGTCACCACCATGGCCGCCCTGCGGGCCCGCGAACTCACCCCGGTGGTCGACAAGACCCGCCCGGCCGTCGCACTCGTCGACCACCGCTTCACCGCGGACGTCGAGGCCGTACGCGACACCGTCCTGCCGGACCTCAAGATCGTGGCGTACGGCGGCGACGCGGCCGACGACCTGACGCGCCAAGTGGCAGCGAAGTCAGGGGAGTTCACCGCGGTCGACACCGCCGCCGACGACGTCGCCCTCTTCGGACCCACCTCGGGCAGCACCGGCGTACCGAAGATCACCACCCACTTCCACCGCGACATCCTGTCGATCGACAACACCTTCGGCCGGCACACCCTGCGGCTGCGGCCCGACGATCTCGTGTCGTGCACCGCGCCGCTCGCGTTCACCTTCGGGCTCGGCATCCTGGTCGTCTGCGCCCTGCGGGCCGGTGCGTGCGCGCTGCTGACGGAGGCCGTGGCGCCGGAGCCGCTGGCCGAGTTGGTCGCCGAGGCGGGCGTCACCGTACTGGCGACCGCGCCGACGGCATACCGGCAGATCCTCAAGGCCGGGAAGACGGACCGGCTGCACGGTCTGCGCGCTGCGGTCAGCGCCGGGGAGCACATACCGGAAGAGGTGTGGCAGCAGCTCCACGAGGAGACCGGGATCAAGGTCATCGACGGCATCGGCGCCACGGAGATGATCCACATCTTCATCTCCGCCGCCGGCGACGACATCAGGCCCGGTTCAACCGGCAGGCCGGTCCCCGGATATCGGGCCACCGTCCTCGACCTCGACGGCGAGGAGGTCGGCCCCGGTGTCGAGGGACGGCTGGCCGTGATCGGCCCGGTCGGCTGCCGTTATCTCGACGACCGGCGCCAGGAGAACTACGTCGTGAACGGCTGGAACGTCACGGGCGACACCTTCGTGCGCGACGAGGACGGCTACTTCTACTACCGCACCCGCACGGACAACATGATCGTCTCCTCCGGCTACAACATCGGCGGTCCCGAGGTCGAGTCGGCGATCAACACCCACCCGGACGTCGTCGAATCGGCGGTGGTCGCCAAGCCGGACCCCGAACGCGGCTCTGTCGTCTGCGCGTTCGTCGTCCTGGCCGAGGGGGTCGTGGGCGACGCGGCAAAGGTCAAGGACATCCAGGACCACGTCAAGGCGCACCTCGCGCCGTACAAGTACCCCCGCGCGGTGCGCTTCTGCGACGCCCTGCCGCGCAACACCAGCGGAAAGCTTCAGCACTTCCTGCTGCGGCGGATCGTCGAGAAGGAGAACCAGGCATGAGGATCGCGATCGTGGGCGGCGGGCCGGGCGGTCTGTACCTCGCCGCGCTGATGAAGCAGTTGGATCCCGGCCATGAGATCACCGTCTGGGAGCGCAACGCGCCCGACGACACCTTCGGCTTCGGCGTGGTCTTCTCCGACGAGACCCTCGGAGGCATCGAGAACGCGGACACCGTCGTCCACGAGGCGATGGAGAGCCGGTTCGCCCGCTGGACCGACATCGACATCGAGTTCGACGGCCACCCCTTCACGGTCGGCGGCCAGGGCTTCGCGGCGATGGCCCGCAAGGACCTCCTGCACATCCTCCAGGAGCGGGCCGCCGAACTCGGCGTCACGGTCCACTACCGCACCCTCGCCCCGGACGTCGACGAACTGCGCCCGTCCTACGACCTCGTGGTCGCCGCCGACGGCATCAACTCGGCCGTACGCACCAAGTACGCCGACGCCTTCGTCCCCTCGCTCGACCAACGCACCAACAAGTACATGTGGCTTGGCACCGACCGGGTCTTCGAGGCGTTCCAATTCCTCGTCAAGCAGACCGAGTTCGGGACCATGCAGATCCACGGCTACCCCTTCTCCGACGGCGGTTCGACCTTCATCGTCGAGATGGCCGAGGACGTGTGGCGCGGGGCGGGCCTCGACTCGACGGAGGGCACGCAGTTCCCGCCCGGCGTCAGCGACGAGGACTCGGTCGCCCGGATCCGCGAGATCTTCGCCGGGGAACTCGCGGGCCACAACCTCCTTACCAACAACTCCCGTTGGCTCAACTTCACGACGGTCCGCAACGAGCGCTGGCACCACCACAACGTGGTCCTCCTCGGCGATGCCGCCCACACCGCGCACTTCTCGATCGGCTCCGGCACCAAGCTGGCCATGGAGGACGCCCTCGCGCTCGCCGCGTGTCTGCACGAACACCCCACCGTGGACATGGCGTTGACGGCGTACGAGACCGAGCGCCGGCCGGTGGTGGAGTCGACCCAGCGCGCCGCGCAGGCCTCGCTGGAGTGGTTCGAGAACATCGGCCGCTACGCCGGGCAGGACCCCGCGCAGTTCTGCTTCAACCTGCTGACGCGTTCGCGCCGGATCACCTTCGACAACCTCAAGGACCGCGACCCGGGCTTCGCCGACCTGATCGAGCGCGGCTTCGCGAACGCCCAAAGCCTGCCCGAGTCCGCTCCGGCGATGTTCCAGCCGTTCAGCGTCGGCGGACTGGAGCTGAAGAACCGGATCGTGGTCTCGCCGATGGACATGTACTCCGCCGTCGACGGAGTGCCGGACGACTTCCATGTCGTCCACCTCGGTTCCAAGGCACTCGGTGGCGCCGGCCTGGTGATGACCGAGATGGTGTGCGTCTCCCCCGAGGCACGGATCACCCCGGGCTGCACGGGCCTGTGGAACGACACGCAGCGCGAGGCGTGGACCCGGGTGACGTCCTTCGTCCACGACCGCAGCACGGCGAAGATCGGTCTCCAGTTGGGCCACTCGGGCCGCAAGGGCTCGACCCGGCTCATGTGGGAGGGCATCGACGAGCCCCTCGACGCGGACAACTGGGAGGTCGTGGGCCCGTCCTCGCTGCCCTACGGCACCGGCTGCCATGTACCGCGTGAGATGACCCGGGCCGACATGGACGCCGTGGTCGCCGACTTCGTGTCCGCCGCCCGGCGGGGCGCCGACGCGGGCTTCGACCTGCTGGAGGTGCACGCGGCCCACGGCTATCTGCTCTCCTCCTTCCTCTCCCCCGTCGCCAACCACCGCACCGACGAGTACGGCGGCGACCTGGCGAACCGGCTGCGCTTCCCGCTGGAGGTCTTCGACGCCGTACGGTCCGCGTTCCCCGCCGACCGCCCGGTGACGGTACGGATCTCCGCCACCGACTGGACCCCCGACGGGAACACCGAGCACGACGCGGTCGAGATCGCGCGCGCCTTCGTCACGCACGGCGCGGCGGCCGTGGACGTGTCGTCCGGCCAGGTCACGAAGGACGAGAAGCCGGCGTACGGCCGCTCGTACCAGACCCCGTTCGCCGACCGCATCCGGCACGAGGTCGCCGCTCCTGCGGGGGCGGCCGTGATCGCCGTAGGAGCGATCTCGTCGTACGACGACGTCAACTCGATCCTGCTCGCCGGGCGGGCCGATCTGTGCGCGCTCGGCCGTACTCATCTGTACAACCCGCAGTGGACGCTTCAGGCGGCGGCCGAGCAGGAGTACCGGGGTGCGGGTGCCGACTGGCCGGCGCAGTTCGCGGCCGGACGGCGCAAGCCGCCGACGTCGCGGACCGACGCGGTCCGGCCGCGTCTCGCGCTGCTGCGGGAGACTCCCCGGGATGCCGTGCATCTGCGGTGGACCCCGGGCAGGGCGGCGGAATGAGCGGCCCCTTCGCCATCCACCGGACCCGCCTGGAGTGGATCGACACCGACGCGGCCGGGATCTACCACAACACCACCGTCGTCCGGTTCGCCGAGGCGGCGGAGGCCGAGCTGATGCGCGCGTACGGCGTCCCGGGGTACTTCCCGGTGGCACCGCGGGTGCGGTACGAGGTGGAGTTCGAGGCGTCGATCCGGTTCGGCGAGGAGGTTGAGACGCGGGTCGAGCTGATCCGCCTCGGCCGGTCCTCGATGACCTTCGGTTTCGAGGTGTGGAGCGACTCCGAGGACGGCGGGCGACACCGCCGTGCCGCCCACGGCAGCTATGTCACCGTGCACGTCCCCGACAAGGAGACCGGTTCCAGTGCGCCCTGGCCGACCGCCTGGCGTACGGCGCTGGGCACGACGGACGTCCGGGCCGAATCGGACAGCACCAGGGCGCACTGAAATACTACGATCGTGACGGCAAGCGACCTCGAAGACGACAGCCCGGGCCAGCCCGCACCGCCGCGATCCCTGATCGTGACGGTGTACGGCCTCTACGCGCGCGAGGTCGGCGGCTGGATCAGTGTGAGCACCCTGATCCGTCTGCTCGCCGAACTCGACGTGGACGCCCCGGCGGTCCGCTCGTCGATCTCGCGGCTCAAGCGCCGCGAGATCCTGGTGGCCGAGCGCCGGGACGGCCGTGCGGGCTACGCGCTCTCGCCGTACGCCCGTTCCGTGCTGGAGACCGGTGACCGGCGCATCTTCGAACGTCACGCCGTCACCGACGACGGCTGGGTCATCGCCGTCTTCTCGGTACCGGAGAGCGAGCGCCAGCAGCGTCACCAACTCCGGTCACGGCTGGCCTGGTTGGGCTTCGGCACGGTCTCGTCGGGGATCTGGATCGCCCCGGCCCACGCACTCGACGACACCCGCGACCACCTGCTCCAGCACGGCCTGGACCAGTACGTCGACCTCTTCCGCGGCGACTATGTGGCCTTCGGTGACCCCGCCGAACAGGTGGGCCGCTGGTGGGACTTGGCGGCGCTCCAGAAGCTCTACGACGATTTCGTCGCCGAGTTCACCCCGATGGCCGGGCGCTGGGCCGGGCCGGGCAAGGTGTCCGACGACCGGGCCGCGTTCGTCGACTACATCCAAGTCCTCACCGCCTGGCGCCGGTTGCCCTACCTCGACCCGGGCCTGCCGAGCACCCTCCTCCCCGCCTCGTGGTCCGGCACGACGGCGGCCGATCTCTTCGCCGAGCTCCGGCACACCCTGGCGGACCCGGCGCACGAGTTCGCCCGAAGCCTGCTGGCCGACTCCGCGTGATCCGGTGGGGTCACTTGCCGAACGCCTGGCGGAACTCGGCGATGTCCTTGGGTGAAGCCTCGATCGCGGCGCACATCGGGACGAAGCCGTCCTTGGCGCCCACGATGTAGTGCCCGCCTTCCGCATACGTCAGCGTCTCGGGGATCCGGGTGTCGCTGGTCAGGACGACCGTCTCCGCGTCACCGCCCTTGAACCACCGGTCCACACGGAAAATGGCCGTCGAGCCCTTGACGGAAGTGACCGTTCCTTCGAAGAGGATCGGGTACTTGCCCAGGGTGTCGACGCTGGGCACCACGCACTTCCCGGAGCCGCCCTGGGCGGTGAGCCGCAGCGCGCCGGTCGAGGCCGCAGGTACCTTGGCGTTGCCGCCGTCGCTGCCGTCGTTCGCCATGATTCCTCCGGCGATGCCGCCGCCGAGCAGGAGAACCGCGGCGGCCGCCGCGAGTCCGAAGACGTGACGGCGTCCCCGTGCCGCCGCCGTGATTCCGGCGGCGGCGGTCGCCGACCGAAGTGCGGTGTCGGTGTTCAAGGTGTCCTCCACAAGGCGGTTGACGTCGGGTGGCGGAGCGCTGCCGGTCAGCGCCGGGTCCGCGGACTTCAGCCTGGCCAGCAACTCGTCGTCGTTCATCGACTGCTCCTTCCTTCGTCCCTCTTGTGTCCGGGCCGTTCGGCATCCTTTCGCCCGAGCCGGTCGGCGAGTCTCGCCTTCGCCCGACGGAGCCGGATGCTCACCGCGTTGGACGTCAGCCCGGTCGCCTCGGCGATCTGCCGCGGCGCCAGTCCCTCCCACGCCCACAGCCGTACCACCTCGCGGTCCAGCGCGCCGAGGGCGTCGAGCGCGGCATGCAACTCGCCGTGATCGGCGGCCTGTTCCGGTGACTGCTGCCGGCTCCGGATCAGCCGCTCCATCAGCCGGAGTCTGCGGTCATCGGCACGGCGGGCATTCGCCAGGCACCCGCGTGCCACTCCGTAGCACCACGGGAGCACGTCGTCGGGATCGGGAGGCGGTTCGGGGTCGGAACCCGCTCCGAGCCCGGGCACGTCGTCGAGTCGACGCCACAGCACGAGCATCGTCTCCGACAGCACGTCGTCGACCATGTCGGCGCTCGTCCGTCGCCGCAGATACCGGTGCAGCGGTTCCACCACCAGGTGTGCCAGTCCTTCGAAGCGCGCCCGCCGCATCCGGCGCGCTTCCTGTTCCGTCATGGATTCCACACCCCGTACTGTCCGGCAGCCACAGGTTCCTTTCGGCGCCACATCTTGTTTCAAGCTACACGTAAGTGCATAATGCCGTTATGCATAAGCGGGTTATGGATCCCACACCTCCCGAGGCCCCGACGGAGGACCTCATCATCGCCGTGGAGCGGATGGTCCGTTACGTCCGCCGGAGCGCCGTCACCGGCGGTCTGAGCATGGCCGCCTCCGCCGTGCTCGGGCGGCTGGGCCGTGAGGGTCCGTGCCGGCTGACCGATCTGGCCCGGGCCGAGGGCGTCTCCCAGCCGAACATGACGCAGCTCGTCACCCGACTGGAGCGCGCGGACCTGGTGCGGCGCACCGCGGACCGCAGTGACGGCCGGGGCGTCCTGGTGGAGGTGACCGACACAGGTCTTGAGGTCTCCCGGCAGCGGCGTGCCGAACGCGCGCACGCCCTGCACCTGCTCATCGAGGAGTTGACCGGCCCGGAGCAGCAGGCCGTGAAGGTCGCCCTCCCGGCCCTGGCCCGAGCGATCCAGGACCGCCAGGCCCGCTCCTGACGTTCGCCCCTCCCCCTCAACTCCCTGGAGGACAAGCCCACATGAGCGCACCGCACGGAACTGCCGCCAGCCCGTTCCGGCAGCCCAGGGCCGTCTGGGCCGTCGCGTTCGCCTGCGTGATCTCCTTCATGGGGATCGGGCTCGTCGACCCGATCCTGCCCGCCCTCGCCGACAGCCTGCACGCCACGCCGAGCCAGGTCTCCCTGCTGTTCAGCAGCTACCTGATCGTGACGGCGGTGGCGATGCTGTTCGTGGGCTGGTTCTCCAGCCGCTTCGGCGCCAAGCGCACCCTCGTCACAGGCCTCGCGGTCATCGTCGTCTTCGCCGCCCTGGCCGGCACCTCCGGTTCCATCAACGGCATCGTCGGCTTCCGCGCGGGCTGGGGGCTGGGCAACGCCCTGTTCATCGCCACGTCGTTGGCCGTCATCGTGGCGTCGGCCAGCGGCGGATTCGGTGGCGGGATCATCCTGTACGAGACCGCGCTCGGCCTCGGCATCGCCGTAGGGCCGCTGCTCGGCGGCGAGTTGGGCGGCATCAGCTGGCGCGGCCCGTTCTTCGGCGTCGCGGTCCTCATGGCCGTCGCGCTCGTCGCCACGGTCGTCTTCGTGCCGGACCTGCCCAAGCCGAGACGGGTCACCTCGCCCCTCGCGCCGCTGAAGGCACTGCGTCACCGCGGTCTGCTGACGATGGGCATCATGGCGCTGCTCTACAACTGGGGCTTCTTCACCATGCTGGGCTACGCCCCCTATCCCATGGAACTGAGCGCCCACAAGCTCGGCCTCGTGTTCACCGGCTGGGGACTGCTCGTGGCCGCGTTCAGCGTCTTCTTCGCCCCGCGCCTCCAGGCCCGGTACGGCACCGCGCCCGTCCTGTACGTCAACCTCGCCGGCCTCTCCGTCGTGATGGCCGTGATCGCCGCCGGTGTCGCCACGCCGACCGTGGTCATCGTGGCGGTCGTCGTCAGCGGCGCGTTCATCGGCATCAACAACACCCTCACCACGCAGGCCGTCATGCTCGTCTCGCCGGTGGAACGCCCTGTCGCCTCGTCCGCGTACGGCTTCCTGCGCTTCATCGGCGGCGGGCTGGCGCCCTACGCGGCCGGCAAGCTCGCCGACGCCACCGATCTGAGCGTCCCCTTCTACCTGGGCGCCGCCACCTTCCTGCTCGCGATACCGGTCCTGGCCAGCGGCCACGGTCTGCTCCGCGAGGCCGAACAGCGCACCGGCGAGGGCGAGTCGGTCGCCCCGGTCCTCCTCCCCGTCGGCAGGACCGCGAGCGGGGGCACAGCTCCGGTCGTCGTCGCCGTGGCCGCCCACGACTGGGCGCCCGCCATCGTCGACGCCGCGGCCCGGCTCGCCCGCGACACGCACAGCCCGCTGGAAGTCGTACACGTCCAACTGACCGCCGTCGTAGAGGAACTGGCCATCGACACGGAGTCGCACGACCAGGCCCGCGCCGCCGTGACCGCCCACCTCGACCGCCTCGCCCGACAGGGCGTCGCCGCGACCGGCCAGATCCTCACCAGCGTCGGCGACCACACCGCCGCCGGCCGTGTACTGGCCCGGCACGCCACGGCCACGGGTGCCCGTGCCATCGCCGTGGGCCGCTCACCGCACGGCCCCCTCACCCAGTTCGCGGAAGGCAGCATCACCACCGCCCTCACCCACGCGGCCACCTGCACCGTCGTCCTCGTCGACCCGGACAGCGCACCGCGCCCCTTGACCTCGGCCTCCCTGCCCGCGCTGCGGGACGGGGCGGTCTGACCGTCACCTCAGGAAATCTCCCGGGCAGCGGCCTCCAACTCGTCGATGCCGCCCGACATGATCGTCCGCACGTGCTCGGTGATGTGTTGTGCGGGCCAGTCCCACCAGGCCACCGCCAGCAGGCGGGCGATCTCCTCCTCGCTGTACCGGGTGCGGACGAGGCGGGCCGGGTTGCCGCCGACGATGCCGTAGTCGGGTACGTCCGCGGTGACCACGGCCCCGGCGCCGATGATCGCGCCGTGGCCGATCCGCACGCCGGGCATCACCTTCGTGTCGTAGCCGAACCAGACGTCGTTGCCGACGACGGTGTCCCCGCGACCGGGCAGGCCGGTGAGGAGGTCGAAATGTTCCGACCACGAGCCGCCCATCGTGGGGAAGGGGAAGGTCGAGGGGCCGTCCATACGGTGGTTGGCGCCGTTCATGATGAACCGCACTCCCGTGCCCAGCGCGCAGAACCTGCCGATGATCAGCTTCTCCGGACCGTAGTGGTAGAGCACGTTGCGCGTCTCGAAGGCGGTCGCGTCGTCCGGGTCGTCGTAGTAGGAGTACTCCCCGACCTCGATCAGCGGGGACTTCACGAGCGGCTTGAGGAGCACCACCCGCGGCTGTCCGGGCATGGGATGCAAAACCGTCGGGTCGGCCGGCACCTGCATGGTGAGTGGTTCCTTCCGGTCTGCGCCTCGGTGTCCGTTCCATGATCGTGGCATCGCGCTCGCCAGGACATCGAATTACGTCGGCTCGGAGGAGCGCGCGGGTTCAGTCGGTGCGGTCCTGTTTCGTGTCTCCGATGGTCAGGACCGTCGTGCGGAACGAGGCCACGACCGGGCGGAGATCGATCCGGTGCCAGGCCGCCCACAGACGCACGGACCCCTGGAACCAAGGGAGTTCACGGACCGTGACGCCCGGGGTGGTGCCGTGCAGCATGCTCTTCTGCACGAACGCGGTGCCCAGGCCGGACGCGACGAGGCCGAGTCCGGTGAGGGGTTCGGGGGCTTCGAGCCGGATGTCGGGGGTGAATCCGGCGGCGGCGCAGGACGCGACGAAACTGTCCCGCCAAGCGTGGTCCTGACTGTTCTCGATGGCGATCCAGGGCTGGGCGTCCAGGTCTTCCGGCAGGATCTCCGCGGCGTCGGCGAGGGGATGGCCGCTGGGCAGGGCCAGGAGCAGCGGGTCTTCGAGGAGGAGGGTGCCACACAGGTCCGGGTCGGTGGCCGGCGGCGGCTCCTGGACGAGGGCGATGTCCAGGCTGCGCTGGCGCAGTCCCTCGAACTGCTGCGGGGAGGTCAGGTCGTAGAGGGCGACATGGATTCCGGGGCGTTCGTCGTGCAGGGTGCGCAGGGCCCGGGGCAGGAGGCCGGTGTGCATGGCGTCGCCCACGTATCCCACGCACAGACCGCCCTCCTCGCCCCGGCCGAGGCGTCGGCCCAGGTTCTCCAGCCGGTCGGCGTGCCGCAGCAGGGCCGTGGCCTCGGTGAGGAAGACGCGGCCGTCGGAAGTCAGCCGGATACGCTGCTGGCTCCGCTCGAACAGCGTCAGGCCCAGGGTCTTCTCCAGCTGGGCGATCTGCCGGCTCAGCGGCGACTGTGAGATGTGCAGGCGTTCGGCGGCCCGGCCGACGTGTTCCTCCTCGGCGACGGCCACGAAATACCGGAGTTGGCGCAGGTCAAGCACGTAAGACCTCTCGGGACTCAAGTGTGTCCAAGCAAGTCTTGGACAGTCTCATCCCTCGATCCCAACCTCGACAGAGCAAGAGCCGCGGATCGGATGAAAACCCCCGAACTACGCGTCACGTCATGGAGAGAAGGATCTTCGTCATGGGCATCAAGTCCCTTCTGCCGGGCCCCCTCGGCTTCGGTACCGCACCCCTGGGCAACATGTTCCGCGCCATCCCGGACGAGGAGGCCGCGGCCACCGTGGAGGCCGCCTGGGACCAGGGCATCCGCTACTTCGACACCGCCCCGTTCTACGGCGCCGGTCTGGCCGAGATCCGGCTGGGCGAGGTACTGGCCGACCGGCCGCGCGACGCGTTCGTGCTCAGCACCAAGGTCGGTCGGGTCATCCTCGACGAGCTGGAGGACACCAGCGCACGCGACCTGGGCGAGAAGGGCGGTCTGTTCGAGCACGGCCGCCCGAACAGGATGATCGACGACTACTCGGCGGACGCCACCCTGCGTTCCGTCGAGGACAGCCTCACGCGCCTGCGGACGGGCCGCCTCGACATCGTCTGGGTGCACGACATCGCCCAGGACTTCCACGGCGACGACTGGCTGGCCGTCTACGAGACCGCGCGCACCGGCGCCTTCCGCGTCCTGCGGCGGCTCCGCGAGGAAGGCGTCATCAAGGCCTGGGGCCTCGGCGTCAACCGTGTCGAGCCGATCGAGCTGACCCTCGACCTGGACGAGCCCCGCCCCGACGCGTTCCTCCTGGCCGGTCGCTACACGCTGCTCGACCACGAGCGGTCCCTCCAGCGCCTGCTGCCCACCGCCACCGAGCAGGGCGTCGACATGGTCGTCGGCGGCCCGTACAGCTCCGGTGTCCTCGTCGGCGGCCGGCACTTCGAGTACCAGGAGGCCCCGGCGGAGATCCTCGCCAAGGTCGGACGGATCAAGGCGCTCGCCGCCGAGCACGGGGTGAGCGTCAAGGCCGCCGCGTTGCAGTTCGCGCCGGCCCACCCCGCCTCGGCGGCCGTCGTACCCGGCGCCACCCGTCCCGGCCGTATCGCGGAGGACGCCGCCGCCCTCGCCGAGCACGTGCCGGCCGCCTTCTGGACCGCGCTGCGCGAAGAGAAGCTCATCGCCGCCGACGCCCCCGCCGCCTGACCTCCCACGGCACACCACAGGAAGCACCCACCATGGCCACCACCACTGTGTCCCTCGACATCCCGCAGAGCCCCGACCGCGTCTGGCGGCTCATCGGCGGCTTCGGATCCCTGCCCGACTGGCTCCCGTACATCCCCGAGAGCGAGCTGCGCGAAGGCGGCCGGGTACGCCGTCTGACCAACCAGGACGGCTGCGTCATCGTCGAACGCCTCCAGGCCTTCGACCACGAGGCGCGCGGCTACTCCTACGCCATCGAAGAGGCACCGTTCCCCGTGACCGGCTATCTCTCCACGCTGCGCGTGCACGCCATCCCCGGCAGCCCCGGCGTCTCGCGCGTCGAATGGTCCGGCACGTTCACGCCCGTCGGCGTCAGCGACACCGACGCCGAGGAGCTCTTCCACGGCATCTACGCCGACGGCCTCGCCGCGCTGCTGGAGACCGTGGGCGCCGTCACTCGTCGTTCACCCAGCGCATGAGCCGTTGCAGCGGATAGAACCCGTCGTGGGAGAGGCCCGGCGGCATCCCGCCCGCCCTGCCCAACGAGACCACGCGCTGCACCCCGGCGCAGGCCAGGGCGTCGCGCAGTTCCGCCTTGCGGGTGTCCGGGTACACGCCGACCGTCTGTGTGGCGACCCCGGCGTGGGTGACCGCTTCCGTCAGTTCGGCGACGGGGACGACGTCGACGATCTTTCCGTCCGGGTGAAAGTCCACCGGTTCGGGAGAGCGGATCACCAGGCCACGCCCGTCATAGCCGCCCCACACCCGGTAGTCGGGGGTGAGGGACCGCAGGACGTCGATCTCCTCGCGCAGAGACGCGGCGACCCTCGGGCCGCCCGCCGAGCTGAACTCCCTTGTCACACCCAAGCGTTCGCACAGCAGCGCGGCATAGCGGTCGGCGTCCTCCCAGGAACCCTCGACGAACTGGAAGCGGCTCGCCACACAGGCCTGTTGGTTGAAGAACGTGGCGTCGGCGGCGCCCGCGTCAGCGGCTCGGGCGAGGGTCTCGGGGGACTCGAACGCCTCGCGGCCGATCAGCGAGATGGACGTCTTGGGGTCGAAGGAGACGAGCTCGAATCCCGGACCGACATACCGCAACGCCCCGCGGATCGTGGACTCGCCGCCCCAGGCGACCAGTTTGTCGAAGAACTGCGGGCGGAACAGCACGCTCTCCACCGTCTCGTCGCCGCCGCGCCAGTACACCGCGGAGAACGAGCGCACCACGGGGTGGTCCGGGGCCACCGCCGCCATCGTGCGCAGGATCGCGGTCGCCGTGAACAGGTCGTTCGAGGGCAGCTTCAGCAGGTTGACGCCCTTGGTGAGGGCGCCGCGCACGACGGACATCGCGGCGACGCCGGGCGCGTTGCCCGCGATGATGTGCACCAGGCGCGGCGGGAACGCCCGGGTGGCCGCGGTCCGGTTGTCGGGCAGGTGAACCTCGCGCCAGCCGTCGAGCACGTCCGCCCCACCGAGTTCGTGGTCGATCTGGGCGTAGAGGCCAGGGCGTTGGAAGCTGCGCCAGAGCACGGCGTAGGCGCGTTCGAGGACCTCGGCGGGCAACGGGCTGACCCCGACCATACGGTCGAGGGCCTCGGCCAGCAGTCCCTCGCGGTCCGCCTTGAGTGCCTCGCCGGTCTCCACCAGCAGGTCGACTATCTCCGCGACGGGCACGTGGAAGGCGGGGCCGGGTTCGGTGCGCGGCCACACCAGACGGTCCAGGTCGAGTGCCGGCGCGGTGAAGGCCGAGCCGACCCGGCCGTGGCTGACGGGCGGGGCCTGGTCGACCTCGCCGCGCACCACGTGCACGACGTCCGTGTGGGTCGTGGTGCTCATCCGTGGATCATCCCCCGCACATAGGAGTCGAGTGTCGCGGCGCAGGTGATCTTGTCGTCGCCGCCGAGGTCGCCGTAGCGGCGGATGTCGGGCAGGACGGTCGGGCCCGTCCGGCCGCAGGCGCACGGCGAGAAGTCGACGAAGACCCGGTCGCCGCTGATCAGTCCGCCCCACCGGCCCTCCAGCGATACGTCGAGGAAGGCGAACCGGCCCTCCACCAAGCCCTGTTCGGTGTTGAGCAGCTTCTCGCCCGGCTCGTCCAGGACCAGCGGGATCACCCACGGCGGGACGTGGTAGTTGCCCAACTCGCAGGCCAGGCACGAGCCCTGAAGTTCCGTCATGCCATAACTGCGCACCCGCCGTACGCCGTCGTAGAAGGCGGCGAACTGCTGCTGGTAGTCGTCGGGGAGGGCGCCGCCCTTGTTGCCCCCGCCGCTGAGGACCAGCGTCTCGGGGTGGAGGCTGCCGTCCGGCACGCCGCACGCCCGTAGCGCCTGGATCAGGGTGAACTGCTGGTTGTTCATGCCCGCGATCAGCAGCGGTTCGGCGCGATGCGCGGCGATGTCGTCGACGATCCGGGCGACGGCCGCGCCCAGTTCCTCCTCGCGGGCCCCGGACGCGCTCTCGAAGGTGCTGATCTCCTGCGGGGTGGCGGTGCCCTCCGCCATCCGGCGGCGCAGCAGGGCGCTGCTCATCAGCTCGGAGACCCGCATCGGTTCGTCGGTCAGCAGGTGGGTCTCGCCGGGGCGGGCGAAGACGTCGGCGTGCCATCGGTAGCCGTCGATGGAGCGCATCGGGCCGCTCGCGGGTGCGAGGAGGTAGCCGCGCCGGGTGGGTTTCGGCGGGAGCGGGTCGGGCCAGCAGGTGAGGTTCTCCAGGATGTCGTGCAGAAAGGCCAGGTCGGTGGCGTCGCAGTTGAGGAAGGAGACCTTCCCCGAGGTGCCGCTGGTGATGTAGGGGCGGTGGCCGGCGGCGGTGATGCGGTCGGTCCATTCGTCGATGTCCTGGACGCCTTCGACGTCGACGTCACCCGGCTCGACCACGGAGACCGTCGTGTACCAGCGCAGCAGCCGGTCCCATCGGCCGCCGGTGATGAGGGAGAGGGGGTACGACTTGTAGCTGGTGTGGGAGAACAGCAGGGGTACGAGGTCGTCCGCGCTCTCGATCGCGTGGACGCCGCTCTCCTGTGCCCGGGTGCGCAGCAGCGGGATGCGCTCGCGGTGGGCGGTGAAGGCCTCCCGTGCCGCTTCGAGCTGCAACTCCTTTATGTAGCGGGCGGGTTGGTCGAAGGTCTCGCCGGACCGGGCGAGGGCCCGGATCTGTTCACGTGCGCTGGGCACGGCAACCACCTCAATCAGTCAGTCATGACGTCGGGTTGTTCGCGAGGTAGGAGGATTCGATGGCGTCGAAGTCCCCGCGCAGTTCCTTCGGGGTGCCGGTCATCACGACCCGGCCCCGGCGCAGTACGTAGACGCGGTCGGCGATGTCGAGGACCTTGCGTACGTGCTGTTCGACCAGCAGTGCGCCGAGGCCCTGGTCGGCCGCCTCGCGGACGGCGCGCAGGAGGCGGTCGACGACCAACGGGGCGAGACCGAGGGAGAGTTCGTCGGCGAGGAGGAGCCGGGGGGTGCGGCACAGGGCACGCGCCAGCGACAGCATCTGCTGCTCGCCGCCGGACAGCATGCCCGCGCCGGTCCTCAGGCGTTTCTCCAGTTCGGGGAAGAGGGCGACGGCCCGGTCGGGCGGTACGCGTCCGACCCGTAGGTTGTCGGTGGTGTCGAGGCGGGTGAAGACAGCCCGTTCACCGACGTAGGCGAGGCCCTCGCGGGCGCGGCGGTGCAGGGGTGCGTGGCCGGGGGTGCCCAGCCAGCGGACCTCGCCGCTCATCGGGGTCAGGTCGCCGGACAGCGTCCTGAGGGTGGTGGTCTTGCCCGCGCCATTGGGGCCGAGCAGGGCGACGACCTCGCCCGGCCTGACCTCCAGGTCGAGGTCGCTCACGACGGGTCGGGTGCCGTATCCGGCGGACAGGGCGCGGGTCGCTATCAAGGGCACGGTGGTGTCGGACACGGGATCTCTCCTAAGCCGGAGTCGGCGCGGGTCGGCTGGAGTCGGCGCGGGTCGGCCGGGGTCAGCCGTGCGACGCGGCCGTCAGCACCTTGCGGACGTCGACGAAGGTCGACCCGGCCTTGGCCCACTCGATCTTCCCGTCGCGGATGACGAGTTCGGTGGCGGTGGTGTTGTGGATGCGGTCGAGTCCCTTGATGGGCAGGGCAGTTGATGCCTTCCAGTTCAGTGGCGGGGTCAGGCCGCCGGTGTCGATACCGGAGGTCGTGTCGAGTTCCTGCACCAGCGCCTTTGCCGTGATCGTCGGCAGGTTCTTGGCGGCCTCGGTGAAGACCTTGAAGGCCACCCAGGTCGTCGCGTTCGCGCCGTTGGTGGTGTCGATGTCCTTGCCCTTGGCCGCCGCGACGAAGTCCTTCCACACGGCGTCGGAGGTCGGCGGGTAGTAGCCGGTGATGGCGGCGCCCTCCAGCGGACTGCTGCTTCCGCCGGTGCTCGCGGCCAGTTGGGGCGTGAGGTTGCCGACGACGCTGGCCAGCTTGGTCTTGTCGCCGGACTGGACGTACGACTTGACGAACAGGTCCGAGGCGGTGCCCAGGATGACGCTCACGCAGTCGCTGCCCTTGGTCGCGGCGACCTGCGGGGCGAGGTCGGTGGCGGTGAGCGGCACCTTGAGGTCCTTGGGCGCCGCACCTCCGGCGGAGACCGCGCCCAGGGTGAGGAACTGCGAGACCACGGCCGCGGCGGCCACGTCGTACCGCACGCCGGTGATCTTCTTGCAGCCCTGTTCCACCAGTTGACGGCCGTGCGCGGCGAAGACCACCGGGGTGCCGCCGTTGACCGGGAAGGACAGCGGGTTGGAGAACTCCGCCGCGGAGACGCCGGTCCCGCCGATGTAGGGGATGCCGGCCTTCTGCAGGATGGGCATGTAGCGGTCCCCGGAGAGGCTGTAGGAGCCGACGACCGCGGTCACCTTGTCGGCGACGGCCTGCTGGGCGCACTTCTCGGCCTCGTCGGGGTCGCCCTTCTCGTTGCAGAACTCGACCTTCAGGGGGCCGCCCTTGATCCCGCCGTTGGCGTTGACCCACTTCTCGTAGGCCGTGGCGGTGAGGTGGATACCGGGCTGGGCGCTGCCCTGGGTGTTCTCCGGGGCCCAGACCATCACCTTGACCGGGGTGCCCTTCAGCGACGAGGTCTCGGCCGAGCTGCCGGCCGCCTCTCCGCCGCATCCTGCGGCGAGCAGGGCTCCGGTCACCGCCAGCGCGCTCGCTGCGGCAGTTCTGCGTCGGCGTGAGTCGTTCATGGTCCCTCCACGGGGCTCGCGCCCAAAGTGGGCGACGTCGAGATGCCGAACAGCATGGGGTGCGTTTTGGGGTTAGTGAAGTACTCTCGGCACAATTATTTAAATGAATACACCTTCTGACCCCACTCCTGGGAGGTTCCTCGGATGGACGACGTCCTGCGCTTCGCGCTGCTCGGCCTGGGGCTCGGCGCCCTCTACGCGCTCACCGCGCACGGCATCGTGCTGGTCTACCGGGGCTCCGGTGTCCTGAACTTCGCGCACGGCGCGATCGGGATGGCCGGCGCCTACGTCCAGTGGGAGCTCACCGTCAACCACGGCGTGCCGTACTGGCCCGCCACCGCCTGCGGTGTGCTCACCTCCGCGCTGCTGGGCCTGCTCACCCACCTGCTGGTGATCCGTCCCCTGCGCAGGGCGTCCACGCTCGCCCGGCTGGTCGGCACCCTCGCGGTGTTCATCGTCCTCACCGCGATCGCCGTCAAGCGCTACGGCGACAGTCTGCAACTGGTCCCGGGCAAGCTGCCCACCCGGCTGCTGACGATCGCCGGGGCGACGGTCTCCGAGGACCGTGCCTGGCTGCTCGGGATCGCGATCGCCGTGACTGCCGTGCTCCATCTCCTGTACCGGCGCACCCTGTTCGGCCTGGGCACCACCGCCGTCGCCGAGAACGAGGCGGCCGCCGCCGCGCTCGGCTGGTCCCCCGACCTGATCGCCGCCGGCAACTGGGCGCTGGGCTCCGCGCTCGCGGGCCTCACCGCCATCCTGATCGTGCCCGTGATCGGCCTCTCGGTGACCGGGCTGACCACGCTGCTGCTGAGCGCGCTGGCCGCCGCGCTGGTCGGCAGGTTCTCGTCGTTCCCGGTCACCCTGGCCGGCGGTCTGGTCATCGGGGTCGCGCAGTCCGAGCTGACGCGCTTCGGCTCCGGTGTCACCGGACTCGCCTCGTCGGTGCCGTTCCTCTTCATCGCCCTGGTGCTGGTCGCCCGCGGCCGGGCGCTGCCGCTGCGGGGCACGTTCCTCGACCGGCTCCCGGCTCTGGGCACCGGCAGGGTCCGCCCCGTACCGCTCGCCCTGGCCGTCGTCCTCGGGCTGGTGCTGGTGAGCCTGTCGACACCCCTGTGGGCCGACGCGATCACCAGCACGCTGGTGCTCTCCCTGATCATCCTGTCCGTCATCGTGGTCACCGGCTACGCGGGCCAGGTCTCGCTCGCGGCCTACGCCCTCGCCGGGACCGGCGCCTTCATCGCCGGGCACGCAGCGGCGGACTGGGGCTGGCCCTTCGAACTCGCCCTGCTGGCAGGCGTGTTGGGCACCGTGCCGATCGGCCTGCTGTTCGCGCTGCCGGCCGTGCGCACACGCGGGGTCAATCTCGCGATCATCACGCTCGGCCTCGGCACCACCCTGGAGGCGATGGTCTTCCAGAACACCGACCTGTCGACGACACCCGGCAGCGACGGCATCGCGGTCGGCAAACAGACACTCTTCGGCATCAGCATCTCCGGGGTCGACCATCCGCAGCGCTACGCCGCCGTGGTCCTGGTCCTGTTCGTCGCCGCCACGCTCGTCGTCGCCAACGTCCGGCGCGGCAGGACCGGCCGCCGACTGATCGCCGTACGGGCCAACGAACGGGCCGCCGCAGCCCTCGGCATCGACGTCCGCGCGGCCAAGCTCTACGCCTTCGGCCTGTCCTCGGCCATCGCCGCGCTCGCCGGAGTGCTCACCGGCTTCCGCTCGACCTCGGTGGTGTTCTCCGACTTCGCGAGCTTCGACTCCGTCACCGCTCTCGGACTCGCCGTCATCGGCGGCGTCGGCTTCCTCGTCGGCCCACTGTTCGGCGCCACCTTCGCCGCGGGCACGGTCGGCGCCCGCTTCGGCGACCTGGTGCTGCCCGGGCTGAGCGAGTGGATGCCGCTGATCGGCGGGATCGTCCTGGTGCTCACCCTGGTGGGCAACCAGGACGGCATCGGCAAGGAACTCGGCAAGCAGGTCAAGGGACTTGAGCGAAAGCTGCGCCCGCAGCGCACTGCCGTCGTGCCCCCGGAGGAGCCGGGCCCCCTGCCGGACGTACCGCGCGCCGCCCCACTCCCCCTGCATGTGCAGGACCTCACGGTCCGCTACGGCGGTGTAGTCGCCGTCGACTGCCTCTCCCTGGATGTCGAACCGGGCCAAGTGGTGGGCCTCATCGGCCCGAACGGCGCCGGCAAGACCTCCGCGATCGACGCCGTCACCGGCTTCACCCGGGCCGCGTCGGGCAGCGTCCGCCTGGGCGCACGGGACGTGACCCGGGTGCCGGTGCACCGGCGGGCCGGGGCCGGGCTGAGCCGGTCCTTCCAGTCGCTGGAGCTGTTCGAGGACATGACGGTCCTGGACAACCTGTACGCCGCCTGCGAGCGACCGGGCCGCTGGACCTGGCTCACCGACCTGGTCCGCCCCGGGAGCCGTCCGCTGCCCGCCCATGTGCTCGTCGCGGTACGGGAGTTCGGGCTGCGGGACAGCCTGGACCGGCCGGTGGGCGACCTGTCGTACGGCGAGCGACGGCTGCTCGCGATCGCGCGCGCGGTGGCCGCGTCACCGTCCGTACTGCTGCTGGACGAACCGGCGGCGGGGCTGTCCGACGAGGAGACACGGGAGTTGGCCCACCTGGTGCGGCGGCTGGCCGAGGACTGGGGCATGGGGGTGCTGCTCGTCGAGCACGACGTCGACATGGTGATGAGCGTCTGCGACCAGGTCGTGGTGCTGGACTTCGGCCGCCGGATCTGCGCCGGCACCCCGGACGAGGTGCGCCGCGACCCGGCGGTCCGGGCGGCCTACCTGGGCGATCTGGAACCGGAGACGACGGCCTGAGAGCGGACGGCGCCGGGGCCAGATCAATGAGGTCCGTCACGTGGTTCGACCGGCCTGCGGCATCTCGCGCCGCAGGCCGGTCGAACCACGCGATCCCGACTACGTCATGCGTCGCGCAGGTCCGCCACATAAGGCTGGTGGGCGAGGAGTCCGCCGTCCACCCGCAGGGTGTGTCCGGTGATGAAGGCGGACTCGTCGGAGGCGAGGAAGACGACCGCCGAGGCGACGTCCTCCGGCAGTCCCAGGCGCGGGGTGAGGTGATGGCGGAGCATCTTCTCCCGGATCGCCCCGTGCGCCGAACCGGCGCTCGCCGGTGTGACGATGAACCCCGGGGCGATGGCGTTGCAGCGCACGCCCTGCTTGCCGTACTGCGTGGCGACGTACTGCGTGAGGTTGATGAGGGCGGCCTTGGAGGCGCCGTACGCGGGGTTGCGCAGATCGCCCGCGAGGCCGGCGCCGGACGAGGTGTTGATGATCGAGCCGGCGCCGCGCGCGATCATGTGCGGGACGGCGGCCTGGATGGCGACCATGGTGCCGCGCAGGTTGATCCGCATGGTGTCGTCCCAGACCGCGGGGTCCGCCTCCAGGACGGCGAGGTCCTGGCGGGCGGCGAGGTGGGTGGCCGCCGCGTTGTTGTGCAGGACGTCGAGGCCGCCGTAGACCTCGACCGCCGTGGCCACCATGGCCTGTACGGAGTCGATGTCGCCGAGGTCGACGGGGACCGCCGTGGCGGAGCCGCCGGTGGCGCGGATCTCCTCCGTCACCGTCTTGGCGCCGTCGAGGTTCAGGTCGGCGACCACGGTGTGCGCGCCCTCGGCCGCGAGGCGGCGAGCGGTGGCGGCACCGATGCCCGACGCCGCTCCGGTCACGATCGCGATCTTGTCGTCGAGTCGTCCCATGGCCGAACCGCCTTTCCTAGTCGGTGAGTTCGCTGCCGACGACCGACACGAACGAGACGCACTCGCCGGGTCCGCCGCCGAGGTTGTGGGTGAGGGCGAGGGTGCGCCCCTCGGCCACCGATCCGACCGTCCGCTCGGGCGGTGCCTCGCCCCGCAGTTGGAGCCAGGCCTCGAACATCATGCGCAGGCCGGAGGCGCCGATGGGGTGGCCGAAGGCCTTCAGACCGCCGTCCGGGTTGACCGGCAGGGCGCCGTCGAGGTCGAACGCGCCGCTGGTGACGTCCTTCCATGCCTGTCCGCGCGCGGAGAAGCCGAGGTCCTCCATGAGCACCAACTCGGTTGGTGTGAAGCAGTCGTGGACCTCGGCGAGCGCGAGTTCGGCGCGCGGGTCGGTGATGCCCGCCTGCCGGTAGGCCTCCTGGGCGGAGACGACGACCTCGGGGAAGGTGGTGAAGTCGTAGTCCGGGTCGAGGAGTCCGTCGGCCGGTCCTGCGACGAAGGACAGCGCCTTCACGAAGATCGGCTTGTCGGTGTACCGGTAGGCGTCCTCGGCCCGTACGACGATCGCCGCCGCCGAACCGTCGGAGACCCCCGAGCAGTCGAAGACGCCGAGCATGCCCGCGATGATCGGCGCCGAGCGGATGCGCTCCAGCGGCACCTCCTTGCGGAACTGGGCGCGGGGGTTGCGGGCGCCGTTGACGTGGTTCTTCCAGGCGATGCGCGTGATGACGTCCTTCAACTCGTCCTGTTCCAGGCCGTACTTGGCGGCGTAGGCGGGGGCGAGCAGGGAGAAGTTCGCCGGGGCGGTGATCTCGCCGCGGCTGTCGTCGCCCGCGCCGGGCATCGTGGTGCCCGAGAGCCCGGACATGCCGGAGTCCTTGAGCTTCTCCACGCCGACGGCCATCGCCACGTCGTAGGCGCCCGAGGCGACCGCGTAACAGGCGTTGCGCAGCGCCTCGGAGCCCGTCGCGCACATGTTCTCCAGGCGCGTGACCGGCTTGTACGGCAGGTGCAGGGGGCGGCTGAGAGTCAGTCCGGAGACTCCGGACGCCTGGGTGCCGAGCCAGAACGCGTCGATGTCGTCGAGGGTGATGCCGGCCGAGGTGACCGCCTCGCCCACGGCGTCGATCAGCAGATCGTCCGCCGAGCGGGTCCAGTGCTCGCCGAAGGGCGTGCAGCCCATGCCGACGATCGCGACCCGGTCCCGGATTCCGTGCGAGCTCATCCGTGTGTCCCCTCGGTCTCGCCCGTGCGCACCGGCCGGGCTTTCCAGAAGTAGTTGTGGACGCCGGCGGCGGTGACCGTGCGCCGGAAGGTCATCTCGACCCGCGCGCCGATGACGGCGTCGGCCTCGGTGGCGTCGGTGAGCTGGCAGCGGAACCTGCCGCCTCCGTCGTAGTCGACGACCACGACGAGCATCGGCGGGCTCGGGGTGTGGGCCAGCCGGTCCACGGTGAAGGTGGCCACCGTGCCGGGCACGTGTTCCATCGGCTCGTCGGTCATCGCGTCGACGCTCCGGCAGGACGTGCACACCCGGTCCGGTGGCAGATGCCGGGTCCCGCACTTCTCGCAACGGGAGGCGACGAAGCCGTACTTCCAGCTGTTGCGGCGGTGCGCCGGCGGGGCGTAGGGCGGCTCGGGATCCGGCCGACGGGGTGGTTCACGGTCGAGGAAGCCGCGCCAGGAGAGATAGGTGGCATACGGCATGGGGGCGCTGCCCGCCGCGATCTGCGCGGCGACCGGGCGGTCGGCGCGGTGCGCGGGGAGGGCGTCGGTGGTGCGCAGCAGCAGGACTCCGGCGCCGTCGCCGAGCACGACGAGCGCGATGATCCGGCCGGGTTCGGCCCGGTCGAGGACGTCGGCGAGAAGCAGTCCGGGCTGGGCGGTGCCGGCGTTCCCGATCTCCGCGGCGAGGTCCGCGGTCGCGGCTTCGGCCCGTACACCCGTAGTACGACGGACCGTGGCGCACGCGCGCGCGTGCAGGCCGGAGACGATGAAGTGGTCGATGGCGGCGCGGTCCAGGCCCGCCTGGTCGAGGGCGGCGGTCAGCGCCTTGTCCGCGAGGGACACGTAGATCTCCTCGGCGAAGCGCTCCTCCCAGACGCGGGAGGCGGGCGCGCCGGGCAGCCGCCAGCGGTCGAGGATCTCGTCGCTGACCGTGTCGTGGGCGAGCAGTTCCGCGATCACGGGGGCGCCGTTGCGGTGGCCGCCGAAGGCGAACGCCGCCGCGCCGTCGCCGCCCGCGCTCTCCTCGGCGCCGCCGGGCAGGCCGGTGCGCAGGTCGGACAGGACGGCGAGGGTCGGCACCGAGGAGCGGGCGGCGGTGACCAGCGCGCCGAGGCCGGAGCGGACGGAGCCCGCCATGTCGGCGGCGAGGACGTGCGGGTCGAGGCCGAGTGCGGCGTGCACGGCGGTCGCGTTCGTCTTGTCCAGGTAGGCGGGCGCGGCGGTGGCGAGGAACAACTGGCCGATGCGGGTGCGCAGTCCGTCCCTGGCCAGGGCGGACCGGGCCGCCTCGACGGCCATCGAGGTGGTGTCCTCGTCGTATCCCGCCACCGCGCGCGTGCCCCGGGCCGCGCCCGTCCCGAGGGTGGCGGCGATGTCGGCCCGGGCGAGGCGGTGGTACGGCACGTAGGCGCCGTATGCGATCAGTCCGGCCATCAGCGGCCTCCATTGGCGTCGGTTGCGGGCGTCCGTTCGAAGACGGCGGCGAGGCCCTGGCCGCCGCCGAGGCACATGGTCTCCAGGCCGAACCGGGCCTGGCGGCGGTCGAGTTCGCGGAGCAGGGTGGCGAGGATGCGGCCACCGGTCGCGCCGACGGGATGACCCAGCGAGATCCCGGAGCCGTTGACGTTGAACCGCTCGAAGTCGGCCTCGGTCAGGGCCCATTCGCGAGTGCAGGCGAGCACCTGGGCGGCGAATGCCTCGTTGAGTTCGATCAGGTCGATGTCGGCGAGCTTGAGCCCCGCGCGGTCAAGTGCCTTGGCCGTGGCGGGTACCGGGCCGATACCCATCGTCTCCGGCGGTACGCCCACGACGGCCCAGGAGACCAGGCGGGCCAGGGGGCGCAGACCGAGTTCGGCGGCGCGCTCGGGGTGGGTGACGACGCAGAGGGCGGCGCCGTCGTTCTGTCCGCTGGCGTTGCCCGCGGTGACGGTGGCCTCGGGATCCTGCCGGCCGAGTACGGGACGCAGGCTCGCGAGTTTCTCCAACGTCGAGTCGGGGCGCGGGTGTTCGTCGGTGTCGACGACGATCTCGCCCTTCCGGGTCCGTACGGTGACGGGCACGATCTCGTCGGCGAAGCGGCCCTCCCGCTGGGCGGCGACCGCCTTCTCGTGGGAACGAAAGGCCAGTCGGTCCTGCTCCTCGCGGGGGATCGTGTACTCGCGTCGCAGGTTCTCGGCGGTCTCCAACATGCCGCCGGGAACAGGGTGGTTGACGCCTCCCGAGGTGACCCGGCCGCGGGCGAGCCGGTCGTGCAGGGTGGTGCCCGCGCCGCGCACACCGAAGCGGACGCCGGTGGTGTAGAACTCGGCCTGGCTCATGGACTCGACGCCCCCGGCCAGCACCAGGTCGCTCGCGCCGGTCTGCACCTGCATCGCGGCCGTGATGACCGCCTGGAGTCCCGAGCCGCAGCGGCGGTCGATCTGCAGCCCCGGCACCTCCACCGGCAGACCGGCGTCCAGGGCGGCGACGCGGCCGATGGCCGGTGCCTCGCCGTTGGGGTAGCACTGGCCCAATAGGACGTCGTCCACGAGGGCGGGCGGGATACCGGTGCGGTCAAGTACGGCGCGTACGACCGCTGCGGCGAGTTCGGTCGCGGGCACGTCGCGGAAGACGCCTCCGTAGCCGCCGACGGGGGTACGCACGGGTTCGCAGATCACCGCGTCACGCAGGAGGGCGGGCATCAGCCATGCCTTTCTCGAGGGTCACATGTACCGGCCGCCGGTCACTTCCAGGACGGCTCCGGTGACGTAGCTCGCCATGTCGGAGGCGAGGAAGAGGACGGTCTGGGCGACCTCGGCGGGCTCGCCCGCGCGGCCCAGGGGGATCTCGGCGAGCTTGGCGTCCCAGGCGGCCGGCGGCATCGCCTCGGTCATGGCGGTGCGGATCAGGCCGGGCTGTACGGCGTTGACGCGGATGCCCGCCTTGGCGAGTTCCTTGGCGGAGGCCTTGGTGAGGCCGACGAGTCCGGCCTTGGCCGCGCTGTAGTTGGTCTGGCCGAAGTTGCCGACCTTGCCGGCGATGGAGGAGATGTTGACGATGCTGCCGCCGAGTCCGTGCGCGCGCATCGCCTCGGCGGCATACCGGGTGCCGTTCCAGGCGCCGGTCAGATGGACGTCGACGACCGCGCGGAAGTCGGACAGGGCCATCTTGCGCAGGGTCGCGTCCCGGGTGATCCCGGCGTTGTTGACCATGACGCCGACCGGGCCGAAGGTGTCGGTGCAGTGGGCGACCAGGGCGGCGACCTCGTCCTCGTCGGTGACGTCGCAGCGCAGGGAGGTGGCGGCGACACCGTTCTTGGCGAGGCGTTCGGCGGCTTCGGCGGCGGCGTCCCCGTTGATGTCGCCGAGGACGACGGATGCCCCGGCGGCGCCGAGTACACCGGCGATCTCGAAGCCGATGCCCTGTGCGCCGCCGGTGATCACGGCGTTCCGGCCGTCCAGCAGTCCCATGTCAGCCCGCTCCCGCCTCGACGCTATTCCTCTCAAATAGATAACCTATTATGCTGAAACAATCAATACAGCGACCGGCTGGACGAGCGGGGCCGGGCGAGGGGAGCACACGGGTGGACATCAGCTATCCCGCGGAGACCGAGACGTTCCGCACCGAGGTCAAGGAGTTCCTCGCCGAGGCGCTGCCGCCGGACTGGAAAGGCATCGGCGCCCTCGACGAGGAAGCCGCGTGGGCCTTCGCCCGGGACTGGCGACGCCTGCTCGCCGAGCAGCGCTACCTCTCCCTCACCTGGCCGGAGCAGTGCGGCGGGCGTGGCCTGTCCAAGCTCCACCAGGTGGTCCTGATGGAGGAACTCGCCCTGGCCGGTGTGCCGTTCGGGCTGCCGCAGGACACCTTCGGCGTGAAGATGCTGGCGAACACGCTGCTGCGCTGGGGCACGGACGAGCAACGGAGTCACTTCCTCCCTCGCATCCTCAACGGCGAGGACACCTGGTGCCAGGGCTACTCGGAGCCCGACGCGGGCTCGGACCTCGCCTCGCTCACGACACGCGCTGTCCGCGAGGGCGACGAGTGGGTGATCGACGGCCAGAAGGTGTGGACGTCCGGCGCCCACCACAGCGACTGGATCTTCGTGCTGGCCCGTACGGACCGCGAGGCCTCCAAGCACCGCGGCATCTCCTTCCTCCTCGTCCCGCTGGACCAACCCGGCGTCGAGGTCCGCCCGTTCCGCATGATGAGCGGCCAACTCCACTTCAACGAGGTCTTCTTCAACGGCGCCCGCACCCGCGCCGATCTCGTCGTCGGCGGCGTCGACAACGGCTGGACGGTCGCCCAGAGCCTGCTCGGCGTGGAGCGTGGCGAGGAGGCGGCCACCAACCCGATCCTGTTCCGGGCCGAGGTGGAACGCCTGGTGGAACTGGCCCGTCTGTACGGCAGGGACCAGGACCCCGTCATCCGGCAGCGGATCGCCTGGTGCTGGTCCAAGGTCGAGATCATGCGCTACCTCGGCTACCGCGTTCTCACCGGCTGGCTCAAGGGTGCCGAGCCGGGCCCCGAGTCGTCGATCGCCAAGCTGTACTGGAGCGAGTACCACACGAAGGTCACCGACCTGGCGATGGACATCATGGGCCTCCACGCCCAGGTGCCGGTGGGCCGACCACCCCTGCGCACCTACCGCACGGACGACCCCGGCGCCGCGAACTCCTCGGCGTCCTGGTCCACGACGTACCTCATCGCCCGCTCCGGCACCATCTACGCGGGCACCTCCCAGGTACAGCGGAACATCCTCGCGGAGAAGGTGCTGGGGCTGCCGCGCGAGCCGAGGGCGACGGCTGGTTAGGGCGGGCCGGTTCGGCGGCGGACCAGGGCTGCCGCCGTGCCGGCCGGCTCGATGTGGGCCTCGTCGAGAGAGCGATGACGACGATGCCGAGGGGCAGGTCTGCGCCCAGATCCTTGTCGTCCGGTCGGGCATCTGCCGGCCGACCGGACGACAAGGATCGCGACGACCCCGGTTCAGCCCAACGTGCCGTGGACCGACGCTTCCCGAGGGAGACGAGCCCCGCCGGGCGAATTCCGCATCAGCGCGATCGGTCTCGACCACCCTGGCCCCGCCTTCGCGCGGCCGCCCCTCAGCCCCGCGGCCTCACTCGCCCGTCTCGAACGTCCCAAGCCCGGGCACCGGACGCGGCCCGACCCCCGGGCGCCAGCCCGCGTCGAGTTTGCGTAGGCCCACGCCGTCCGGGGCCCAGATGTGGCAGCTGTTCAGCACTCCGGCCGTGGCGCGGGGGCCGTTCGCGGGTTCGCCCGCGTCACGGCGGCGTGCGTTGGCCGACATGGCCGCCTGCACCACGGCGGGGCCGAGGACCCGGGTCAGTTCGTAGAGGTGGGAGCAGCCGGAGACACCGCGGAAACGCTCCTGGATCGCCCGGTTGTATCCGGCGGTGACGCCGAGGCCGATCAGGCCGTCGAAGACCGGGGTGATGAAGGGACACTCGGCGTGCGGGAACGTCAGCATGTCCGCGTCGGCGGCCACGACGGTCATGTCCGCGAGGCGGACGCGCACGGTCAGCACCATCCGGTGGATGTCGGCGGCCGTCGGCTCGGCCCACGGCCGCTCGTCGCGCAGTTCCGCCTCGACCGAGATCTCGTCGCCGCCCGGCTCCTGGTAGGCCGTCACGGTGATCGTGCGTCGGTGCAGCGGGAGTTGGGCGCGGCTCATGACGAGGCCTCCGCCGGTTCCGGCGCGTTCTCCCCCAGCCCGGCGAACTCCGGTGGCCGCCGTTCGATGAAGCTGCGCACGCCCTCGCGATAGTCCGGCGCGCGTTTCGCCGTGGCCAGCAGCGCGGCGGCGCTGTCACGGCTCTCGGTGAAGCTCCTCGACTGGTCGTCGGCGAGCTGCCGTTTGATGAGGGACATCGCGTACGGGCTGGCCGAGCGGGCCAGCTCCGTGGCGTAGGCGAGCGCCACCGGGAGCAGTTCCTCGGGGTCGGCCAGACGGTTGACCAGGCCCATCGCCTCCGCCTCCGTTCCGGTGATCCGGCGTGAGGACAGCAGCAGGTCGCTCGCGTTGCCGTAGCCGACGAGCCGGGGCAGGAGCCAGGACACACCGTCCTCCGCGACCAGACCGCGGGCACTGAACGCGGCGGCGAACTTGGCGCCCGGCACGGCGAACCGTACGTCGCACATGAGCGCCTGGTTGAAGCCGATGCCGGCGCAGGCGCCGTTGACGGCCGCCACCAGCGGCTTGGGGAACGACATGGGCCGGGTGCGTGGCGGCAGCCGGTCGGTGGGCCACGGGCGCGCGCCCGAGGACGCGCCGTCCAGCACGCCGATGTCCATGCCCGGGCAGAAGCTGCGGCCCGCGCCGGTGAGCACGACGGCCCGTACCGCCGGATCCGCCTCGGCACGGTCGAACAGCTCGTTGTAGAGCAGCTCCATCTCCAGCGTCCAGGCGTTGTGCCGCTCGGGCCGGTTCAGCGTGAGCAGCATGACCCCGTCGTCGGTCAGCTCGCTGAGGATCACCGGGGTCGCCTGCTCGGTCATCGCGGTCACTCCCAGAGCCAGTTGGCTTTATAGCTAGATGAATCATCTATATACCCAACGACGTCCCGAACGCCAGATCAGGTCCCGTCAGGAGAAGATCACCCAACCCTTGACCTGGTACCCTCGATGCACTAAGACGATTCATTTTGCTATATGAGGAGCCCACCGTGGCCGAGGCAGCCCGTGCAGGAACGCCGATCGTGCCCGTCCCCTCGCGCGCCCGCGTCGGACGCCAGGTGCGCGTCCCGAAGACCGCCGAGCTGGTCGCGGCACATCTGCGCCGCCAGATCGTACGGGGCGAGCTGAAGCCCGACGACGCCCTGCCGCCGGAGTCGGGGCTCATGGAGCAGTTCGGCATCTCGCGGCCGACGCTGCGCGAGGCGTTCCGCGTGCTGGAGTCGGAGTCGCTGATCACGGTGCGCCGCGGCGCGCACGGCGGCGCCCGCGTGAGCGCCCCGGACTCCGATGTGGCCGCCCGCTTCGCCGGCCTGATCCTGGAGTACCGCGGCGCCACCCTGGGCGACGTCTACCGCGCCGCGGCCCTCATCGAGCCGCCGTGCGTGCGCCAACTGGCCGCCAAGCACACGGCGGACGACATCAAGCGGTTGCGTGACGCGGTGGCCGCCGAGAAGACCGTGCTGGAGGACCCGCTGGGTCTCGTCGAGGCCCAGGACACCTTCCACGCCCTGCTGGTCGAACTCACCGGCAACCAGACGCTGATCCTCCTGTGCGGCATGCTGCGCAACATCATCGACCGGGCCAACGCCTCGTACACCGCGGCCGCCACCGACGCCGAGACCCAGAAGGCGCAGGCCCTCAAGGGGCACCGGGCCCATGTGCGACTGGTCGGTCTGATCGAGTCCGGCAAGGCGGACGAGGCCGAGAAGCTGTGGCAGCGCCACATCAGCGGCGCCGACGACGTGGTGAACGGCGCCGGTCCCAAGACGGTTCTCGAACTCATCGACTGACCGGACCGCCGAGCATTCGCCGAGCCGTTTCCGCCGTCACCCCTTGCGTCTCCGAAATAGTTAGATAATTATAGGAGGCGTACTGAATAGATCTGGGGTCCGGAGGCGACGGCCATGGCCGAACAGCGCAAGCGAATCTTCGACTGCGACCAGCACATGTACGAGGAGCGGGACTCCTTCACCCGCTACCTCCCGAAGGAGTTCCTCGGCCAGGCGGTCGCACCGGTGACACTCCCGGACGGCCGCGAGGTCATTCTCGCCGGCGACCGGATCGTGGTCTGCCTGGAGCCGGAGTTCGGGCAGGTCTACCGGCCCGGCTCGCTCAAGGAGATGCTCAAGGCGATGGCCTCGGGCAACCCCGACGAGACGTACCAGTTCGAGCCGATGCACGAGTCGTACCAGAACCGCGAGGCCCGGCTGCGCGTCATGGACGAGCAGGGCCTGGACCAGACGATCATCTACCCCGGTGGGTGGGCACTGGTCGCCGAGGAGTACGTACAGGGCATCGAGCCGCTCTACGCCAACTACCACTCGTTCAACCGCTATATGAACGAGGTGTGGGGCTTCAACCACCAGGACCGCATCTACTCCCCCGCCCTGCTGTCCCTGCGCGACCTGGACAGCGCGGTCAAGGAACTGGAGTACGTCCTGGAGCGGGGCGCCCGGTTCATCATGCTGCCGACCGGGCCGCAGTACGGCCGCTCACCGGGCGACCCCTACTTCGACCCGTTCTGGAAACTGGTCAACGAGGCCAAGGCCAGCGTCTGTTACCACATCAGCGAGTTCTACTACAACTCGAACGTCGCCCCGGCCTGGGGCCACGACGCGAGCCCGATCCACTTCCGGATGTCCGCGTGGCAGTGGATGAACACCTACGGCCAGCGCCCCATCGAGGAGACGCTGTCCGCGCTGATCTTCGACAACCTCTTCGAGCGCTTCCCCGACATCAACGTCCTGGTCTCCGAGTTCGGCGCCGAGTGGGTGCCGCACTTCGTCCGGCACATGGACAAGAGCCGGGGCATGGGCCGCAACGGCCCCTGGATCGGCGGGCAGTTGGCGGAGCGCCCCAGCCAGGTGTTCCGCAAGCACATCCGTGTGGTGCCCTATCCGGAGGACGACATCCCGAGCCTGGTCAAGCGGCTCGGCTATCACGAGTCGATCGTGATGGGCTCGGACTTCCCACACGCGGAGGGCATCGCGAACCCCGCCGACTACCGCAAGCTCCTCGCGGAACTCGACGAGTCGGTCCAGGACGACATCATGTACAACAACGCACAGCAGCTGATCAGCCGTTGAGCGCCTGACACTCCAACAGGGCGGGCCCGGTGCCGATTTCGGTACCGGGCCCGTTCTCCTTCGGGTGGTGCGTCAGACGAGGTCCGCCGCCAGGTTCGCGATGTTGGTGAGCAAGGCCGTGCCTCGCCGGGAGTGGTCGTAGCCGGAGAGCGGGTAGCCGTTGCTCAGGCAGGCGAAGGACAGGCCGGACTCCGGGTCCATGAAGCCGAGTTGGTAGGCGGCTCCCGCGCTGCCGAAGAGTGACGGCGAGCCCGTGGAGGGGAGTTGGCTGCCGGCGTCCGGGCCCGCCACCGTCACGAACAGGCCCATGCTGGTACGTCGGCTGCCGCCGCCCCCGTAGATCTGCTCCCCGTACGGGAGTTGGGTGAGGCGGATCCGCGTGCCCTCCGCCACCGCCTCCGGTTTCCACAGGCCCGAGTGCTCCAACGCCTGGAAGTACAGGGCGACATCGGCGGCGGTGGCGACCAGGGCGTGGCTGGGCTCACCGGCCGCCAGAACGCGGGGGTCGGAGAGGTACCAGGGTCCCCAGGGGTCGGGTTCCTGGGCGTCGTCGGTGCGGTCGGTGGCGATCATCGGGGCGACGGTGCCCGGTTGGCGCTCGACGGGGACGCCGAGTTCGATCGAGGACAGGCCCAGCGGCCGGGTGATCCGCTCGCGGAGGTGGTCGGCGAAGGGCAGCCCCGTGCGCCGCTCGACGATCTCGGCGATCAGCCAGGCGGCGGCGGTGAGATGGAACTGGAAGCGGGTGCCCGGCGGGGTGTCGAGCCGCCAGCGGCCGAAGGCGGCCAGCCGCTGCTCGCGGTCCAGCATCTTCGGGTAGCCGAGGGGTGCGAAGGGGAAGCCGGCGGTGTGTGTGAGCACCTGCTCGACCGTCACCGTCTCCTTCCCGTTCGGTGCGAACTCCGGGATGATCGCGGCGACTTGCTCGTCCAGACGCAGGAGACCCTCGCCGAGCACTTTCCACACGACGCCGGCGACGATCGACCGGCCGACGGACTGCAGGACGTACCTGGTGTCCGGACCGGCGTCGCCCCAGGTCTCGAAGGCCACCAGACGGCCCTCGCGGGCGACGGCGACCTGCGCGGACGGCAGCGGCCCGTGCTCGACCTCCAGCCGGATCCGGCGCAGCAGGACGTCCAGCCGGTGCGGGTCCACGCCCACGCTCTCCGGATCGACGACCAGATGGTCAGTCATGTGCTCCTCCTTGGCCGGGCTCGCGCAGCAGGCGCCGTACGACCTTGCCGTTGGCGTTGCGCGGCAGGTCGTCCACGATCCACCAGCGGACGGGGACCTTGAATCCGGAGAGCCGGCCGCGCACGTGTGTTCTGAGCGCGGCCGGTTCCGGTGGGGCGTCGGGGTCGGCCGGCACGACGAAGGCGACGACGGTCTGGCCGAGCCGTTCGTCGGGTGCGCCCGTGACCGCCACGTCCGCGACGCCGGGGTGTGCGGCCAGGACGGTCTCGACCTCCAGCGGGTGGACGTTCTCGCCCCCGCGGATGATCATGTCGCTGCCCCGGCCGTACAGGTAGAGGTAGCCGTCCTGCGCCACCCGGCCCAGGTCGCCGCTGTGCAGCCAGCCCTCGGTGTCGATCCGGAAGAAGTGGTCGGCGCGGGCGTGGATCTCGCCGATGCCGTCGGGTCCCGCGTCCCGCACCCGCAGTTCGACGCCGGGGGCGGGCCGTCCCACGGACCGCAGCAGTTCGGGGCGTCCGGCGACCGCCTCGCGGTGTTCCTCGGGGGTGAGCACGCTGATGGGCGAGCCCTCGGTCTGCCCGAACATGTTGAGCATGCGGACGCCGGGCATCGCCTCGTACGTCCGCCGCAGGGTGTCGGGGCGGATCGGGGCGCCGCCGTACTGGAGCACCCGCAGCGTCCCGTGATGTGCCTGGCCGGCGGCGAGCAGGGTTTCCAGCATCGCCGGGACCATGCTGGTGTGGGTGGCACCGAGTTCGCGCAGGTGGGCCCAGCCCTCGACGGTGAAGCGGGGCAGTCCGGTGATCAGCGCGCCCGCCGCGAGGGCGACGGCGAGGTTGCCGAGGCCCGCGATGTGATGGAAGGGGGCGCTGCCCCCGTAGAAGCTGTCCGGATCGAGCGTGCAGAGAAGGCCGTTGACGCGGGCGCGGGCGGCCAGGCGGCGTTGGGTCATGCGGACGGGTTTGGGGAGGCCTGTCGTGCCGGAGGTGTGCAGAACGGCGGCGAGGTCGTCCGGTTCGGCGGTCAACGGCCTTGTGCTCGGGCGCAGTTCGGGAACGACGACGGCACGGCGGCCGGACAGTCGGGCGACCTCTTCGCCGAGTCGGGCGAACTCCGGCTGCACGAGGAGGAGTTGAGCACCGGTCGCCTCGACCACGGCCGCGGTCTCGTACGGGGTCATACGGACGCCGAGCGGGGCAAGCGGGTGGGCGGACCCGGCGCCGCCGATCACCAGCGCGAGGGCGTCGGCGGAGGTCGCGGCCAGGGTGGGTACCGGGGCGCCGGGGGCGAGGCCGAGGGTGTCCAGCCAGTCGGCGGCGCCGGCCGCCCGGTCGAGGAGTTGGTGCCCGGTCCAGGTGAGGTCCCCGAAGCGGACGGCGGGACGGGAGTGGTCGTAGGCGGCGGCCACCATGGCCGTCCAGGTGAACTCCGCCTCGGCGCCCATCGGTTCAGGGTTCCAGTCGGGCCGTCGCGGTGCCGGTGACCACCTCGGCGCCGTCCTGGGTGACGGTCCGCACGGAGAAGTGGGCGAGCGGTCCGTCCGGCGTGTCCTCGACCGACTCGACGGTCGCCGTGGCGGTCAGGGTGTCACCGGGCCACACCTGGGCCTTGAAGCGCACCACGAAGGTCAGCAGTGACTCGACACCGACCCAGTCGGTCAGGACCCGTCCGGTCATGCCCATCGTGAGCATTCCGTGGGCGAAGACCCCGGGGTAGCCCGCGACCTCGGTGGCGAATCTCTCGTCGGTGTGCAGCGGGTTGTAGTCGCCGGACGCGCCCGCGTACTGCACGATCCGGGTCCGCTTCAGGTCGTCGACCAGCACGCTCTCGCGCGTCTCACCGACCTTGATGTCGTCCGCGTTCAGGCTCATCGGGCGTCCTTACGGGTTGCGGGGCCCTCGGGCACGACGGCCACCGTGCGGGCGCTGACCACGGGTTCACCGGCGGCGTCCCGGTACTCGGTGATGCGCTCGCTGAAGAGCAGTCGGCCGGTGCGGCCCTGCTTCTCCCAGCTGCGGCCGGGGACGGTGGTGGCGTACAGGGTCTCCCCCGCGCGCACCGGCCGGTGGTACGCGAAGTGCTGCTCGGCGTGCAGACCGCCACCGCCCTCGGGCATCACGCCGGGTCCGGCGCCGGAGCCGAACCACTCCTCGCCCGGCTTGGGGCGCAACCGGTAGTCGGGGTCGTGCTGGGCGCTCGCCATGGTGAAGGTGGGCGGCGCGAGCGCGCTCTCGCCGACGTAGGCCGGGTTCTCGTCACCGATGGCCCGGGCGAACATCAGGATGTGCCCGGCCTCGACCGGGAAGGGCTGCCCTGTCATCTTCCAACTCCTCGGTCAGTACGGCAGGAACGCGTCACGGGTGGCCTCGTCCGGATCGAAGTCCGGGGGCAGTCCCTCGAACTTGGGCTCCCGCTTCTCCACGAAGCTGGCCACTCCCTCGCGGAAGTCCGGCGAGCCCGCGAAGAACTCCATGGCGGAGTAGGAGCGGGCGAGCGCGTCGGTGAAGGGCCGGTCGAGGTCGCCGTAGACCTGGTGGCGTACGACGGCCATGGCGCGCGGTGAGCAGTTGCGGGCGATGTCGCGGGCGTAGGCACGGGCGGCGTCGAGCAGGTCCTCCGGCTCGACCACCCGGCTGACGAGGCCGAGTTGCTTCGCCTCGTCGGCGTCGAAGACCCGGCCGGAGAGGAGGAGGTCGAGGGCGTTCTCCAGGCCGATGACGCGCGGCAGCACATACGGGAGGTTGTACTCGCCGGCGAGGCCGCGGCGGGTGAAGGCGGTGGTGAAGCGCGCTCCGCGGGCGGCGAAGCGGACGTCGCAGATCAGTGCCTGGACCAGTCCGATGCCCGCGCACGCGCCGTTGACGGCCGCGATGAGCGGCTTCGGGATGCTGCGCCTGCTGTACATGGGCACGCGGGCCTGGAGGTTGAGGGACTGACCCGGCTGCGCGTTCTGTTCCAGGCGCTGGACGTCCATGCCGGGGCAGAACGCCCGGCCGGCGCCGGTGACGATCACCACGCGGACGGCCGGGTCGGCGGCGGCCTCGTCCAGGAGGGCGAAGAAGCGGCGCTCCATGGGGATGCTCCACGCGTTCTTGCGCTCGGGCCGGTTGAGGGTGACGGTGGCGACGCCGTCCTCGTCGACCTCGTACAGCACCAGGTCCCGGTCGGGTTCGTCGGGCATCGCGTCACTCCTCGGTCAGCGGTTCGATGGGTTCGCCTACGCCCGGGCGCTCCCCCGAGATGGTCACCACGACCTGTCCCCGGGCGCAGACGACCCCGTCGGTCATCACGTCGACGTCGGCGAAGTGCAGCCTGCGGCCCCGGCGGACGCAGCGCGCGTAGGCGACGGCCTCCGTGCCCCGGGCGGGTGCGAGGTACTGCACCGACATCGAGACGGTGCTGAGCCGACTCCCCTTCTGGAAGTCGTGCCCGGCGATCACGGCTCCGGCGCCCGCGGTGTCGATGAGCGCGGAGAGCACTCCGCCGTGGAAGACGCCTTCGTGGGCGGTGAGTTGCTCGGCGTAGGGAAGGACGACCTCGACGCCGTCGGGGTCCCAGCGGACCATCCGCAGCCGACAGAGGCGGTTGAACGCGACGCCGCGCTCCCAGCGGGCCCGGAACCACTCGCGGCGTTCGCGCTGTTCCTGGTCGGTGAGGGGTCTCGCTGCGACGGTCATCCGCACGCCCTCCGGTCTCGGCCGGTCAGCCGATCCATATAGTTACATGAATTGGATAGTTGAAGCAATCACACAAGACGCGACCAGCGCGCCAGATGTTATATTTATATAACTCATTCGATGCCTGTGAACAGAGGGAGACCTCGATGCCGTCGACCGCCCTGGCCGGGATCCGCGTCCTCGACCTGTCCCGCATCCTCGCGGCACCGCTGGCCACCCAGATGCTGGCCGACCTCGGAGCCGAGGTCATCAAGGTCGAGCGGCCCGGCACCGGCGACGACTCACGGACGTACGGTCCGCCCTTCGCCCCCGGGACGGATGCCGCGGCCTTCTACCTCTCCTGCAACCGCAACAAGCAGTCGGTGACCGTCAACCACGCGACCGCCGAGGGGCAGGAGCTGATCCGCGCCCTCGCCGCCCGCTCGGACGTCCTGGTCGAGAACTTCCGCGCGGGAACGCTGGCGAAGTACGGCCTCGACCACGAGAGTCTGCTGGCGCTCAACCCGCGCCTGGTCTACCTGTCGGTCACCGGCTTCGGCCAGACCGGCCCGTACGCCCAGCGTCCCGGCTACGACGGCATCTTCCAGGCCATGTCCGGGATGATGAGCGTCTCCGGCCACCCCGACGAGCCGATGAAGGTCGGGGTCAGCATGGTCGACATCCTCACCGGCCTGTACGCCTCCACCGCCGTCCTGGCGGCGCTACGGCACCGGGACGCCACCGGGGAGGGCCAGTTCGTCGACCTCTCCCTGCTGGACTGCGGGCTGGCCTCGCTGTCGCACTTCGCGATGAACTACCTGGTCTCCGGGGAGGTTCCGCGCCGACGCGGCAACGGCGGCTACGGCGGGATCCCGTCCCAGGCCTTCCAGTGCGCGGACAAGCCGCTCTTCCTCGTCGCGGGCAACGACAAGCAGTTCGCCGCGTTCTGCACGGCGGCCGACCGCACCGACCTGCTCCAGGATCCGCGCTTCGCCACGACCTCCGCCCGGATCACCCACCGCGAGGAGATCCTGCCGGTCCTCGAAGACATCATGCGGACCAGGACCCGGGACGACTGGCTGGCCCTGCTGGACCAACACGACGTGCCGGCAGGCCCGTTCAACGAAATGCCCGAGGTCTTCGCCGACCCCCAGATCCAACACCGGGGGATGCTGGTCGAGGTCGAGGACCCGGTGTCGGGCCGGCTCCCGCTGCTCGCCAATCCGATACGCCTCACGGCGACCCCGGTCGAGGGCTACGCCCCGCCGCCCGCACTGGGCGAGCACACGGCCGAAGTCCTGGGCAGGCTGGCGGAAGTGACGGAGGATCAGCTCGCGGGGCTGCGCGCGCGGGGTGTCGTGTAGCGACGTCACCCGATGAGGGTGCGGCCGCCCTCCAGCATCAGTGTCGCGCCCGTCAGATAGGCCATGTCGTCGCTCACCAGCGCGGCCACCGCCCGGCCGATGTCCGCCTCCGGGTCACCGAGCCGGCCGAGCGGGATCTCCCGCGCCAGCTCCTCCGCCTTCTGCGGATGCGCGGCCAGATAGTCCTCCGCCGCCGGGCTGAGCGCGGCCGGGCAGACGACGTTGACCCGGATCCCGTAGGGTCCCCACTCCCGCGCGGCGACCCGGCTCAGACCGCGGATCGCCTCCTTGGCCATGGCGTACGCCGCGAAGGTCGCCTCGCCCTGCACAGCGGCCGAGGAACCCAGGTTGACGACGCTGCCGCGGCTCTCCCTCAGATGGGGCAGGGCGGCCTGCATCGCGTGGAAGACGGCCAACGGCCCGCTGCGGTAGGTGAGTTCGACATCGTCGTACGACGTCTTCTCCAGTCGTCGCTGCACCGACGACTGGGCGTTGTTGACGAGCACGTCGAGGCCGCCGAACTCCCGTACCGTCTCGGCCACCATCCGGTCGACGTCGTCCCGCTCCCCCACGTCCCCGACCACGGTGTACGCCCGCCCGCCGCGCTCGGCGATCTCCTCGGCGGCGTCCTTCAGTTTGCTCCCGGTACGGCCGGTGATGACCACGGCCGCACCCTCGGCCGCCAGCGCCAGGGCGATGCCACGGCCCACGCCCTGGCCTCCACCGGTGACCAACGCGGTCCTGCCTGTCAGCCGTGCCATCACGTCTCCTTCCAGAAGGGCGTCCAGGTGGGGAAGGCGTCCGGCAGTGCCGGTTCTCCCGCGCCCTCCCACCCGTTGAAGCCGACCGACTGCGGGCGGTCGGTCACATCGGCCGCGTACCAGTGCTGTTCGCGGCGCCGGGAGAAGTACCAGTCGCCGTCCACGCGCGCGTAGTCGTCGAAGTAGCAGATCGCCATGACGATCCAGCGGTCGCCCACCTCGTGCTCGGCGCGGCAGTAGACCGCGCCGGTCGCGGTATCGCGGCCGGTGAACTCGACGCGGTGGCCGCAGATCTGGTGGACCGAGCGATGGAAGCCGCGTACGAGGGGCTCGATGTGCCGGCGCAGGACCTGCCGTCCCCGGCCGTGGCGCCCCATGTCCACGTCGGGCCGGAAGCAGCCGACCCAGGCGTCGAGGTCGCGGGAGTCCACCGCCAGGGCGTAGCGGATGGGCAGTTGCTGGATGGCCTGGTGCGACTCGACGCGGTCGAGGCGGTCCTCGATCGAGGTCACGGCCGTGGCTCCTTCGGCAGACCGAGGAGCTGTTCCCCGATGATGTTGCGCTGGATCTCGCTCGAACCGCCGTAGATCGTCTCCGCGAGGGAGAGCAGGAACGAGCGCTGCCGGGTGTCGAGTTCGTAGTCCTCGCCGACGATCTGTCCGGCCGGTCCGGCCAACTCCATGGCCAGGTGGCCTAGTTGCTGGTGGCGCGTCGAGGCGTAGAGCTTCGCCGTGGTGGCCTGCGCGCCGGGTGTGCGGCCCGCGGTCAGTTCGGCGAGGGTGCGCAGATTGGTCGTGCGCATGATGCGTACGGAGATCCAGGCGTCCAGGATCCGGCGGCGCAGCATGGGGTCGTCCAACGCGCCCCGCGCACGGGCCAGTTCGATCAGCGCCTCGGCCTCCCGCTCGAAGCCGAGTTGCTGGGGCAGCAAGGTGGTGCCGCGTTCGATGCCGAGGGTGGCCATCGCGGTGCGCCAGCCCTGACCGACCTCGCCGACGGCCATGTCCGCGCCGGTGCGCGCGTCGGAGAGGAACACCTCGGCGAACTCGTCCTGGCCCGCGAGGTTGCGGATGGGGCGGATCTCCACACCCGGCTGGTCGGTCGGGACGAGGAGCAGGGTGAGGCCTTTGTGGCGCCGGGAGTCGGGGTCGGTGCGGGTGAGGACGTAGAGCCAGTCGGCGTGGATGCCGAACGAGGTCCACACCTTCTGCCCGTTGACCACCCACTGGTCGCCGTCGCGCTCGGCCCGGGTACGGACGGATGCCAGGTCGGAGCCCGCGCCGGGTTCGCTGAAGCCCTGCCCCCACAGTTCCTCGACGGCGACGATCGGCGGCAGGAAGCGCTTCTTCTGGGCCTCGCCGCCCATCGCGAGGAGCAGCGGGCCGAGCAGGTCGAGGGCGTTGACGGTGGCGCGGTAGGGGGCGTTCGCGCGGGCGTACTCATACTCGAAGACGATCTCCTCGATCAGTCCGAGGCCGCGTCCGCCGTACTCCTTCGGCCAGCCCACGCCCAGCCAGTTCCCGGCCGACAGCTCGCGGTCCCAGGCGAGGCGTACGTCCCAGGCGGCGCCGTCGGTGGGGCCGCCCACGCCCCGGTGTTCGGCGAACTCCCCCACGAGGTGGTCCACGAACCAGTCCCGCAGTTCGTCGCGGAAGTCGCGTACGGCGGGCCCGAAGTCCACTTCCATGTCTGCTTCTCCTGGGTGTCAGATGCCGAGCCGGGCCGCGAGCAGCTCCCGGTGGTACGCGGGGGTGCCGAGCAGCACCTCGGAGCTCTTGGCACGCTTGAGGTAGAGGTGTGCGGGGTGTTCCCAGGTGAAGCCGATGCCGCCGTGGACCTGGATGTTGTCGGCGGCGACCCTGGTGAACGTCTCCGAGCAGTAGGCCTGGGCGACGGCGGCCGTCACGGCGATCTCCGTCTCGTCACCCGCGTCCAGAGCCCACAGTCCGGCGTAGGCCGCCGAGCGGGCGGACTCGATCTCGACGAGCATGTCGGCGCACTTGTGCTTGATGCCCTGGAACGAGCCGATCGGGCGGCCGTACTGCTCGCGGATCCTCGCGTACGCGACCGCCATGTCCAGCGCGGCGGAGGCGCCCCCGACCTCTTCGGCGGCCAGGAGGACGGAGGCTGTGGCGAGGGTGCGTTCGAGGACCGGCCAGGCCGTTCCGTCGGTGCCCAGCAGGCGCGCCGGGGTGTCCGTGAAGGTGATGCGCGCCTGTTTGCGGGTCTGGTCGAGGGTAGGGAGGGGTGTGCGGGTGAGACCCGGGGCGGCGGCCGCCTCGACCGCGAAGAGGCTGATGCCGGCCGGGGTGCGGGCGGCGACCAGGAGCAGGTCCGCGAGGTGTCCGTCGGGGACGTAGGTCTTGGCGCCCGTGAGCCGCCAACCGGCCGCTGTGTGGCGGGCGTTGAGACGGATGCCCGGCTCGTCCCAGCGGCCGTTCTCCTCGGTGAGCGCGAGGGTGGCCACCGTCCGGCCGGCCGCGATGCCCGGGAGCAGTTCGGCGCGGGCGGCCTCGTCGTCGCAGCGCAGCAGTGCCTCGGCGGCCAGGGCGACGGTGGCGAGGTACGGGGCGCACAGCAGGGCTCGGCCCGCTTCCTCGAAGACGACGCCGAGGTCGACGTAGCCGAAGCCCGAGCCGCCGTACTCCTCGGGTACGGCGAGTCCCTGCAGTCCGATCTCCGTGGCCAGACGGCGCCATACGACCGTGTCGTAGCCGCGCGGGTCGGCGGCCAGGCGGCACACGTCCGCCTCGGCGGAGTGCCGGGTGAGGAACGACCGTACGACCTTGCGCAGTTCGTCCTGTTCCTCGCTGAAGGTGAGATCCATGCCGAGCTTCCCGTCCTCGGTACGGCACGGGTACCGGCCGCTTGCCGCCCGCCCCTCGATACAGTTAGATAATTATAGTATCCGCACTGAATACACCAGGAGTGCGACGTGACCGATTCCTACGCCCCGTTCACGAGTCTGACCTTCGAGCGGCCCGCGCCCGGTGTGCTCCGCATCGTGCTGGACGCGCCGAACCTCAACGCCGTGGATCCACGGATGCACGGTGAGCTGGCGGATGTCTGGCCGGTCGTCGACCGGGACGAGCAGACCCGCGTGGTACTGGTCCAGGGAGCCGGCAAGGCGTTCTCGGCCGGTGGGACCTTCGACTCCATCGAGGCCATGACCGAGGACTACGCCGTGCGTGCCCGGGTGATGCGGGAGGCGCGGGACATGGTCTACGGGGTGATCAACTGCTCGAAGCCCGTGGTCTCCGCGATCCATGGACCGGCGGTCGGTGCGGGGCTGGTCATCGGCATGCTGGCGGACATCTCGATCGCCGGACGCAAGGCGAAGATCGTCGACGGGCACACCCGGCTCGGGGTGGCGGCCGGTGACCACGCGGCCATCTGCTGGCCGTTGCTGTGCGGCATGGCCAAGGCCAAGTACTACCTGCTGACCTGCGAGGCGCTCACCGGCGAGGAGGCCGAGCGGATCGGCCTGGTGTCGAAGTCCGTCGACGACGAGGACGTGCACGCCGAGGGGCTGCGGGTCGCGACCCTGCTGGCCGCCGGTCCGGCCAGCGCGCTCAGCTGGACCAAGCGGTCCCTCAACCACTGGTACCGCACGGCCCAGCCGCTCTTCGAGGCCTCGCTCGGGCTGGAGTTCTTCGGGTTCGGCGGGCACGAGGTCGTCGAGGGGCTCGCCGCGCACCGCGAGAAGCGCGCACCGGACTTCGAGGGCGTGGCCGCCAAGCACCCGATCGACCTGTGACCCACGTACGGATGAGGAGCACCCGATGACGGCAGAGCAGATCCGCACCGAAATCCCCCCGCTGGTAAGGGGGTTGACCTACGAGGAGATGCCGGTCGGGCAGGTCTTCCGTACCGCCCGCCGTACGGTCACCGAGACCGACCTGGTCAACTTCGTCACCTGGGGCGGCTTCAACGAGCCGCTCTTCTGGGACGCCTCGCACGCGGCCGACGGCGGCTACACGGGGCGGCTGGTACCGGGCGCGCTGACGTACTGCATCGCGGAAGGGCTCGTACTCCAGACGAACGTGCTGCACGGGACCGGGCTGGCGTTCCTGCACATGGAAATGACCGTGCGGGGCCCGGTCTACGTCGGCGACACGCTGTACGCCGTCGTGGAGACCACGGCCTCCCGGCCGTCCGGCAAACCCGGCCGGGGTGTCGTCACCAGCCGGATCACCGTACGCAACCAGCGGGACGAGGACGTGCTCGTCTACACGCCGGTGCGGCTGATCCGGGGCCGGGACTACGAGGCTCCGACCCGGTGATCCCCGGGGCCGGGCGGGACCAGGGTGAGCCCGGGCCCCGCGCCCGGCGCCTCGGGGCCCGCGAAGGCTCCGGCCCGCAGCCAGTCGGAGGGCATCGGCGGGCGCGGCGGCGGCTCGTGGTCGGGGACTGCCATCGCGTAGAGGCGGGTGTAGCGGAACTTCGCCTCCAGGTTGTCGAGCACCGACCAGTACTCGTAGCCGCAGACGTCCACACCGCGCTCGATCACCCGGCCCAGCCAGGACAGCCTGGCGCGCAGCAGGGACCGGCGTCGCGCGTCGTCGCTGTAACCGGCCTCGTCGACGAGGTCCAGATCGCCCATGCCGTTGTCGACGACGGACAGCGGGGGCAGCAGGTCGCCGTAGAGGTCGTGGAGGTCCGCGACGGCGTCGGCCAGGCCCTCGGGGAGGATGGGCCAGCCGTACGCCGTCGTCTCCACGTCGTCGAAGGGGACGACGGCGAAGCCGAGGCCGACGAGGAGACGGTTGACCTCGTTGAGCCTGCTCTGGCACTTGTCGGCCGGCAGCGCGCGGGCGAGGTTCTCCGGTGCGGTGACGCGGAACGGGGTGTGCCAGGACAGACCGAGGAGGTCCTGCGGGGTGGCGATGACGTCCAGGTCTCCGGGGCGGACACAGCCGGTGTCCTCGATCGGTGAGACGTCGTCCTCGGTCACCATGTGCTCGGCGAGCAGCAGGGGGTCGAGGAAGAGGCGGTTGGTCCAGCTCAGCAGGCGGTCCAGGGCGAGCCGGTCGAAGGGGTCCTCGGTGGCCGGGTAGCCACCGACGAGGGTGACCGTGGTCCCGATCGAGCCGCCGGCGCCGGCGGCTCGCAGGGCGCGGGTCGCGAGTCCGTTGGCGAGCAGGATGTGGTGGACCGCGGGCAGGCCCGCGCGGCCGATGCCCCGGCCCGGTGTGTACATCCCGGCCACGTGGTCGGCGAGGGTGGGTCCGGCCAGGTCGGTGGAGGTGATCCAGCGGGTCACGCGGTCGCCGTAGCGGCGGCCCAGCTCGGCGGCGAAGGCGGCGAAGTGCTCGGCGGCGTCGCGTTCCAGCCAGCCCCCGGCGTCCGCCAGCCAGGGCGGCAGCAACCGGTCGAACAGGGTGAGACAGGGGCGCAGCCCGAGTGCGAGCAGGGAGTCGAGTTCGCGGTCACAGCGGTCCAGGGCCGCGCGGTCCCAGCTGTCGGGGCCCTCGGGCTGGAGGAGTGGCCAGCCCGCGACCATCCGGTGCGTGTCGGGTGTGACGCCGACCAGGTGCCGGATGTCGTCGGTCCACTGCCGGAAGTGGCCCCCGCGTTCCGCGAGAGGCGGCGGCGGGGCCGCGATGGCGTCCGCGGTGGCGACTCCCCAGTCGACACCGTGGAAGGACTCGTGCAGGAAACCATCGCTCATGGTCACCGTCCTGGAGCGGAATAGCTAACGCATTCAACTGAATGCCCGCCATCCGGACGCTAACACTTCAGGCAAACGACGACAATGTTTCGGACAGGTCTCATCGGTCTGTCAAAGTGTCCCGCCCGGGTCTGCCCTTGTCCAGGGCGAGGTCGGACGCCCGGCGGGCCGTGGCCATGATCGACCTGTCGGGGTCGCCCGAGACCATGGTCGGCCGGTTTCGGCCATGATCCGGGCTGCGGTCGGGGCGATCCGGGAGCGGCGCGTGCCCCAAGAAGGCTGCCCCCGCCCCCGGTGACGCCTACTCCCCCAAGGGCCGGAAGTCCTCCTCCCGCCACCACGGATAGACGGCCGGCAGGTCCTTGCTGACCCGGCCGGGGAACGCGGGCGGCCGCTTGGCGAGGAACGACTCGACGCCCTCCACGGGGTCCGGGCCGCCGCCGATCTGGCTCATGATCCGCGAGTCGAGGCGGTGCGCGGTCATCGGATGGGGCTCGCCGAGCATCCGCCACATCATCTGGCGGGAGAGGGCCACCGAGATCGCCGAGGTGTTCTCGGCGATCTCGCGGGCGAGCTCGTAGGCCGCCGGGAGCAGTTCCTCCGGTGGGTGGACGGAGCGGACCAGCCCGGCGGACAGGGCCTCGTCGGGGCCGAAGACACGGCCGGTGGCCACCCACTCCATGGCCCGCTGCATGCCCACGGCCCGGGGCAGGAACCAGCTCGCCGCGGACTCCGGCACGATGCCCCGGCGCGCGAAGACGAAGCCGAACTTCGCCGAGGTCGAGGCCAGCCGGATGTCCATGGGCAGCGTCATGCTCGCCCCGACACCGGCCGCCGGACCGTTGACCGCCGCGATGACCGGCTTGGTGCTGGAGAAGATCCGCAGGGCGACCCGGCCGCCGGTGTCCCGGTGCCAGGCACCCGCCCTGCGGTGGTCGAAGGACGAGCCCCCGGAGCTGACATCGGCGCCGGCGCAGAAGCCGCGACCGGCCCCGGTCACCACGATCACCCGTACCTCGTCGTCGGCGTCGGCCGCGTCGAGGACGTCGAGGAGGTCGCCCATCATCTGCGGGTTGAAGGCGTTCAGCTTCTCGGGCCGGTTGAGCGTGACGGTGAGGATCCGGTCCGCCACCTCGGCCCGCACGGTCTCGTACTCCTGCTCCGGCATGCGTGTCCTCCGTCGACCTCGTCACCCTGCGATCCGGTTCTCATAAAGCTCAATTAGTTATAGCATTCAACTCTACTGACCTGTTCCTGAACGGTGGCGGTGAAGATGACGGATCTGGTGGTGACGGCCCTCGGGCCGGTCCGGCTGATCGAGCTGAACCGGCCGGACCAGCTCAACGCGATGAGCGAGGAACTGCACTCGGGCCTCGCGTCGGTCTGGGACACGGTCGCCGACGACCCGGACGCGCGGGTCGTCGTGCTCACCGGGCGCGGCAGGGCGTTCAGCGCCGGCGGCAACTTCGACATCATGACGCGGGTCCAGCACGACCCCGCCTTCCGGCAGCAGAACGTGGACGAGGCCCGGCGGATCATCACGGGCCTGGTCCGCTGCCCGTTGCCGGTGATCGCGGCGGTCAACGGGCCCGCCGTGGGCCTGGGTTGCAGTCTGGCCCTGCTGAGCGACCTGGTGCTGATCGCGGACGACGCCTATGTGGCCGACCCGCATGTCCAGGTCGGTCTCGTCGCGGGTGACGGCGGCGCTCTCGTCCTGCCGCTGCTCGTCGGCCTGCCCCGGGCGAAGGAACTCCTGTTCCTGGGCGAGCGGGTGAGCGCCGAGGAGGCGGTCCGGCTCGGCGTCGCCAACCGTGTCGTACCGAAGGACAAACTCATGGACGAGGCCATGGACCTGGCCGGACGGCTGGCCGCGCTGCCCGCGCAGGCCCTGCGCGGCACCAAGCGGGCCGTGAACCTGCATCTGGAGCAGGCCATGACCGCCGTACTGGAGCCCGCGCTGCTCGCCGAACGGGACAGCATGCACGACCCGGACCACATCGCCGCGGTGGAGAAGATCATCGCCTCGCGCGCGCGTCGCCGAACCGGTGCGGAGGGCTGAGCGGCATGGACTTCGCGTTCAGTGACGAGCAGGAGCAACTGCGCCGCACGGTACGGGCGTTCCTCGCGGACACCTCCCCCGAGACCGAGACGCGGCGGCTGATGGAGACGCCGGAGGGCTTCGACCGGGCGCTGTGGCGCCGGATGGGCACGGAACTCGGCCTTCAGGGGCTGGCCGTCCCCGAGCAGTACGGCGGTGCCGGGTGCGGGCCGGTCGAAGTGGGCGTGGTCATGGAGGAGTTGGGCCGCGCCCTACTGTGCGCGCCCTTCCTCTCCTCGGCCGTGCTGGTGACGACCGCACTGCTGCGCTGCGACGACGAGGACGCCCGCAAGCGCCTCCTACCGGGGCTGGCCTCGGGCGAGTCGGTCGGGGCACTGGCGCTGACCGAGGACTCCGCACGCTGGGACGCGACCGGCGTCCAGCTCAACGCCCGCGCCTCGGACGGGCATTGGCTACTGACCGGACACAAGATGTTCGTCCTGGACGGCGCTGCCGCCGATGTCGTCCTCACCGTCGCTCGTGCCGACGACGGCATCGGAGTCTTCTGCGTGGACGGCGACGCGCCGGGACTGACCCGCGCTCCTCTGCCCACGATGGACCCCACCCGCCGACAGGCCCGCCTCGACTACGACGACGTACCGGCGACCCGGTTGCGTACGCACGGCGACGGCTGGGACCTGGTCTCGCAGGTGCTGGACCGGGCCGCGGTGGCGCTCGCCGCCGAGCAGGTCGGGGTGGCCTCCCGCGCGCTGGACATGGCGGTGGAGTACGCCAAGGTGCGGCACCAGTTCGGGCGGCCCATCGGTTCCTTCCAGGCCGTGAAGCACCTGCTCGCCGACGTCCTCCTCGACGTGGAGTCGGCGCGTGCCGCCGCGCACTACGCGCTGCTCGCCGCAGCGGACGAGGACCCGGACCTGCCCTCCGTGGCGAGTCTGGCCAAGGCGTTCTGCTCCGACGCGTGCCTGAGCGCGTCGGAGCAGAACATCCAGGTCCACGGCGGCATCGGCTTCACCTGGGAACACCTGGCCCACCTCTATCTGAAGCGGGCCAAGACGTCACAACTCCTGTTCGGCGACCCGGCGTACCACCGCGAACTGCTCGCGGGACGCATCGGGTTGGACGCGGTCACAGCAGAGGGAGCGGTATGAAGGTCGACGGCAAGCTCAGTGTGTGGGGTACGACGGAGGTCGTGGCGGAGGCGCGGCACCACGAGAAGGCCGGCTACGACGGTCTGTGGGCCTCGGAGTCCCAGCACGACCCGTTCCTGCCCCTGCTGTTGGCGGCCGAGCACACCGAACGGCTTGAGGTCGGCACGGCGATCGCGGTGGCGTTCGCCCGCTCGCCCATGCAACTCGCGTACACCGCACACGACTTGCAGGCCTACTCGGGGGGCCGTTTCTCGCTCGGTCTCGGCAGCCAGATCAAACCGCACATCGAGCGGCGCTTCGCCATGCCGTGGAGTCGCCCGGCCGCGCGCATGCGGGAGTACGTGAGCGCGCTGCGCGCCATCTGGGCCGCCTGGAACGACGGCGAGAAGCTCGACTTCCGCGGCGACTTCTACACGCACACGCTCATGTCCCCGTTCTTCTCGCCCCCGCCCGCTCCCGGCGGCGCCCCGAAGGTCTTCGTGGCCGCGGTCGGGGAGGCGATGACCCGGGTGGCGGGCGAGGTCGCCGACGGGCTCCTCGCACACGGCTTCACCACCGAGCGCTATCTGCGGGAGGTGACCCTGCCGACCGTCGCGACCGGCCTCGAACGGTCCGGCCGCACGCGGGGCGACTTCTCCGTCTCCCATCTGCTGCTCACCGCGACCGGCCGCACCGAGGAGGAACTGGCCCGCGCGATCGACGGCACCCGCCGCCAGATCGCCTTCTACGGCAGCACGCCGGCCTACCGCGGCGTCCTGGAACTGCACGGCTGGGGCGAACTCGGCGACGAGCTGAACGCCTTGTCGAAGTCGTCCCGCGAGGACAAGTGGGAGGCGATGGGCGGCCTCGTCGACGACGAGGTCCTGCACACCTTCGCGGTCGTCGCGGAGCCGGAGCGGGTGGCGGACGAGATCAGGCGCCGGTACGGGGCGCTGGTGGACCGGGTGTCCTTCTACACCGCGTACGACATCGACGCCGAGGTGTGGGAGCCGATCGTGCAGGACCTGCGCGACAGTTGACGGATCGTCAGCCGAGCAGGTCCAGGACCGTCGTCATGGACCTGCTCCGCAGCAGGTAGTCCTCGGCCTCCTGGAGGTGGAGGTGCCACAGCTCCTCGGCGGCCTCGGCCCGGCGCCCGGCGACCAGCTCGACGAGAGCGCCGTGGGCGCGGAAGCCCCGGCGGTTGGCCCGGATGTTCTCGGGGCTGCCCGCGTCGAGGTCGACATGGGACCAGTTCGCCTGGTCGATGATGTTGCGGACCATGCCGTTGAGGACGCTCAGCGTCTCGTTCCCGGCGAGTTCGACGACGAGGGCGTGGAACTCCATGTGGGCGCGGATGAAGGCCGAGGGGTCGTCCATGAGTCCCTCGGCCGCGGCGACGGAGGCCCGCAGCCGCTCCAGGTCCCGGTCCGTGCGGCGCTGGGCGAGCAGGCGGGCGCAGGGCGCCTCGATGACCGTACGGGCGTCGTAGACGTCCTTGAGGGTCGTGCCGCGGTACTCAAGGACCACCCCTGCGTAACGCGCGGCGACCGTGCCCTCCGGGATCTGCACGCGTGCCCCGCCCCGGGCGCCACGGCGCACGCTGATCAGGGACTCGGACTCCAGTACCCGGAACGCCTCGCGCAGTGTCGGCCGGGAGACGGCGAACTCCGCCATCAGGGCCGTCTCGGCGGGCAGCGCCTCTCCTTCGGCCAGCTCTCCGCGCACGATCTTGCGGCGCAGCTGTGCCGCCACCAGCTCGGCCATCTTGGGGACCCGTACCGGCGTGTTGGTCACGGCATCCATCTCCTTCAGTCGGCGGGGACCGGTACGAAGTACGGCAGCGTGATCTCCTCGGTGAGAGGCCGGAAGTCCACGCGTACGCGCAGGCCGATGACGACGTCGTCCGGGTCGCCGGCGTCGACGTGGGTGAGCAGGGTGGCGCCGTCGTCGAGGTCGATCACGGCGAGCGCGAAGGGTGTGTCGAAGCCCGGGCCGGGTGCGCGGTGCACGACGGTCACGGAGTAGACGGTGCCCCGGCCGGCGCTGGGCACATATCGCCAGTGCGTCGACATGCAGCCGGGGCAGGCGGGTTCGGGCACGAAGAAGCGCAGCCCGCAGGCCGGGCAGTGCGGGACGACCAGGTCACCGCGCCGGGCCGCGTCCCAGAACGGCCGGGACAGTTCGGTGGGCACGGGCACGGGGCGGCTCATCGTGTCCTCCCCAGGACGCTCATCTCGTAGTGCTGCGCGCCGGAGCCCGCGTTGCCGACGACCGCCAGTTCCGCGCCCTCGACCTGGTGGACGGCCGTGCCGCGCAACTGCCGTACGGCCTCGACGACTTTGAGGGTCATCTGCTGGGTTCCGTTCCACGCGTACGCCAGGCAGCCGCCGTCGGGATTGACGGGGTGCTTGCCGCCGACGGCGATGGCGCCGCTGGCGGCCAGCGGGCCGCCCTCGCCCTCGCCGCACAGGCCGAGGATCTCCAACTGGCGGATGATCTCGAAGGAGTTGGGGTCGTAGAGGGAGAAGACGTCCACGTCGTGCGGGCTGACGCCGGCCATGGCGTAGGCGCGCTCGGCCGCGTCCCGGCCGAGTTGGCCGACCTCGCGGTACAGGGCGGGATTGGCGTACGCGGCCTGGTGGTACTCCATGCCGCCGCCGAGCACGGCGACGGGCGGGTGGGGCAGGTCCCGGGCGCGTTCGGCGGTGGTCACCACGAGGGCGGCGCCCCCCTCGCCGACGATGCAGCAGTCCAGCAGGTGGAACGGTGTGGCCACCATGCGGGAGGCGAGCACGTCGTCGGCGGTGTACGGACCGCGGCCGTACATCATCGCCTCGGGGTTGGTGGTGCCGTTGTTGCGGATGGTGGCCGCGACCTCCGCGAGCTGCCGGGAGGTCGTGCCGTACTCGTGCATGTGCCGGGCCGCCACCAGGGCGAACTGGGCGACGACGTAGCTGCCCCAGACGTCGGCGAACTCCAGCGGCACCCCGGCGCCGACGGGGCCCGCGCCGCGCGCGACCAGTTTGCAGCCGCCGACGACGACGGTGTCGGCGAGCCCGGCCCGTACGGCCGCCGCCGCCTTCAGCAGACCCCGCGAGCCGGCGTTGTCGAGCATCGAGTCGCTGGTCCACCGCAGGTCCCGGCCGAGCATTCGTGCCCAGGAGCTGCCCTCGCCGGGGACCCCGCCCGGGCCCGGCCAGTCGACCTGGGCGCCGTCGATGTCCGACGGGGCGAGCCCGGCGTCCTCGATCGCGCCGCGCACCGCTTCGAGGGCGAGGCCCATCGCGTCGCGGTGCGGGAGGGACAGTGCCTGTTCGGTGGCGTGGACGCCGACGACGACGGGTTGGCGGTCGCTCACCGGGTCACCGCCCCGCGCCGAGTGTGTCGCCGCCGGGATAGCCGCCCCCGCCGAAGCGCTCGTCGAGCACCTCGTAGTCCTTGGCGAAGTCCTTGGTGCGCGGCAGCGCCTCGACGAACTCGATCGTCTTGGGCTTCTTGTACGAGGCGATCCGCGCCCGGCAGTGCTCGATGACGTCCGCGGCCGTGACCGGTCCGGCGTCGGGGTGGAGGACGACGATCGCCTTGACGTCCTGGGCCCAGCGTTCGTTGGGCACACCGATCACGGCGGCCTCTTTGACGGCCGGGTGCGACTCGATGCAGTTCTCCACCTCGGCCGGGAAGATGTTCTCCGCCGCCGACTTGAGCATGCGGGTCGTGGTGCCGAGGAAGCTGATCGTGCCGTCGCTCTCGCGCCGGCCGAGGTCGGTGGTGTGCCACCAGCCGAAGCGGAAGCGCTCCTCGTTGATCTCGGGCCGGTTCCAGTAGCCGAGGTGCACCAGGTCGCCGCGGACGCAGATCTCGCCCGCCTCGCCGACCGCGCGTTCCTGGCCGGCGCCGTCGAGGACGCGTACGGCGGTGAAGGGGCCGGGCCGCCCCGCGTTGCCCGTGCCCGCGCCACCGTAGGCGCCGGTCACCGCGAAGCCGGTCACCTCGGTCTGGCCGTAGCCGCGGCCCTCGCCGCCGCCGTTGCGGGTGAAGCGGCTGGTGTCGGTGGGGACCGTGCCCTGCCAGAGGGGGGCGGCGACGCTGGCCCGCAGATGCGAGAGGTCGTGGCCCGCTTCCCGGTTGAGGGCGACGAGTTGGGCGATCGTCGGCGGCATCAGGTAGGCGTGCGTGCACTGCTCGCGTGCCAGGAGCGGGAGCAGTTCCTCGGCAACGACGCGGCGGACGACGACGTTCTTGCCGCCGTGCACGAAGGCCGGGACGCCCCAGAACTGGTAGTTGCCGATGTGGAACATGGGCCCGGCGCCCAGGAAGGCGGTCTCGGTGCCGATGTCCCCCATCCAGGCGGCGCTCGCGCCCATGGCGAGAAGGTTGCGGTGCGAGAGCATCGAGCCGGACTGGCGTCCGGAGATCGCCGCCGTGTAGATGACCAGAAGCGCGGAGTCCGGGTCGACGTCGACCGCCGGGTCCTCATCCGTGCCCAAGGCCAGGAAGGACTCGTAGGAGCCGGGGCCCTCGGTGTCGTGGCGCAGCCACAACGCCTGGTGGTCGCTGCCCAGTTCGGCGCGTGCCTTGGCGACCGTGTCGCCGATCTCCTCGTCCTGCCAGAGGACGACCTTGGGGTCGAAGTCCTCGACGGCGAACGCCATTTCGGGCGCGGCCCAACGCCAGTAGCCGGGACAGACCATGGCGCCGATCTTCGCGGCGGCGCCGAGCAGCTCCCAGATGCGGAAGGAGTTCTGCCCCAGCCACAGGATCCGGTCGCCGGGGCCGACCCCCGCGCCCGTGAGGGCCTGGGCGAGGCGGTTGGTGCGCTCGTCCAACTGCGGCCAGGTCAGCCGGACTTCACCGTCGACCAGGGCGACGCCGGTGGGGAAGGACCTGCGGTGCTCACGGATGATGTCGCCGAACGTCAGGCGGCGGGCGGAATGCATGCTCTTGGCTCCAAAGGCTTTCGGGAGATGGGGAGTCAGACGCGGCCGACGCCGACACCCTTGACGCTGACGAACTCGTCCAGACCGGCCTTGCCGCCCTCCCGGCCGAACCCGCTCATCCCGACGCCGCCGAACGGCGTGGTGGGTGAAGTGATGGGATTCGGGCCCGGGTTGACGTAGACCGTCCCGGCTTTCAGACGTGGCACCAGGCGGTTGACGCGTGCGATGTCACGGGACTGGATGTAGGCGGACAGGCCGTACTGGGTGTCGTTGGCGAGGGCGACGGCCTCGTCCTCCGTGTCGAAGGGGGTGATGGCCAGGACGGGCCCGAAGATCTCCTGCTGGGCGAGGTCGCTCCGGTTGTCCACGTCGGCGAACACCGTCGGGGAGACGAAGTAGCCCTCGGTGTCGACGCGTTCACCACCGAGCACGAGCCGCCCGGCGCCGGCCTCGACCGCCTTGTCGATCATGCTCTGGACGCGGTTGCGGGCGGCTTCGGTGATGAGCGGCCCGATGTACGTCGTGGGGTCGAGAGGATCGCCGACGGGCAGGTGGGCCACGACACCGGCGACGCGCGCGACGACCTCGTCGTAGACCGGCCGTTCGACGAGCAGTCGGGTGGGCAGTGCGCAGCCCTGGCCGGTGTTGCTCATGGCGAAGGCCGCGCAATAGGGCACGACGGTGTCCAGGTCGGTGTCGGCGAAGAGCAGGTTGGCCGACTTGCCGCCGAGTTCGAAGAGGACGGGTTTGAGGCTCAGCGCGGCGTCGGCCATGATGCGGCGCGCGGTGGCGGGGCCGCCGGTGAAGGAGATCTTGTCCACGCCGGGGTGTGTGACCAGGGCCGATCCGGCGTCCCCGAGTCCGGTGACGACGTTGATGACCCCGTCGGGGATACCCGCCTCACGGGCCAGGTCGGCGAAGAGCAGCGCGGAGAACGGCGTGGACTCGGCCGGTTTGATGACCACGGTGTTGCCGGCGGCGAGCGCGGGCGGGACCTTCATCGCCAGGGACAGCGCGGGCGAGTTCCAGGTGATGATGTGGCCGATGACGCCGTAGGGCTCGGCGATGGTGTATTCGACGTTCTCGTGCGGGCTGTAGGCCGCGCCGACCATGCCCTCGATCTTGTCGGCCCAGCCGGCGTAGTACTCGGTCCACTCGGCGACGTGTGGACCGACGTTGTCCGCCCAGCCGCCTATGCAGACGCCGTTCTCCAGCGGGCAGATCGCCGCGAAGTCGGGGATGTGGTCGCGCAGCAGCCCGGCGAAACGGGTGAGCAGTCGGCGGCGCTCGGCGGGGCGCATGGCTCCCCACACCTCGAAGGCCTGACGGGCGGCGGCCACGGCCCGGTCCACCTCGGAGGGGCCCGCGAGGGGGATGCGCGCCTGCACCAGTCCGGTCGCCGGGTTGCGGTGCTCGTAGAGACCACCGCTCGCGTCGGCGATGTGCCTGCCGCCGATGATCAGCCTGGGTTGCGGCAGGTCGTTCTCCGCCCTGTCCTGGTGCAACTTCACATCGACGTCGACCACGGATGCCTCCTTCAGCCCGTCCGTTACCGTGCACCCATCAGGTTAAATAGCTAACCTATTTACCCAAGGTAGTCAATGCATGTATCAGCAGTCAGAGCCCCAGAGACCGCCCGATGATCTCCTGCATGATCTCCGAGGTCCCGCCGAAGACCCGCTGCACCCGGCTGTCGCGCCAGATCCGGGCGATCTCGTACTCGTTGACGTAGCCGTAGCCGCCGAAGAGCTGCATACAGCGGTCGATGACCTGCCAGCCGGTCTCCGAGGTCCAGTACTTGGCCGCGGCGGCCTCCTCGGCCGTCAACTCGCCCTGGAACAGGGCCAGGATGCAGCCGTCGAGATAGACGCGGGCGGCGCCCAGCCTCGCCTTGATGTCGGCGAGGGCGAACCGGTTCGCCTGGAACTCGCCGATCGGCTGCCCGAACGCCGTGCGGGTCTTCGCGTAGTCCAGCGCCAGCTCGAAGGCGCGCTCGGCCGCCGCCAGCGAGGAGACGGCGATGGCGAGGCGCTCGGTGGGGAGGTTGCCCATCATGTGGTAGAAACCGCGCCCCTCCTGCCCGATGAGGTTCTCGGCGGGGACCCTGACGTCGTGGAAGAAGAGCTCGGCGGTGTCCTGCGCCTTCATGCCGACCTTGTCGAGCTTGCGCCCGCGCTCGAAGCCTTCGGCGCCGCGTTCGACGACGATCAGACTGATGCCCTTGTGCCCGGCGTCGGGGTCAGTCTTGCAGGCGACGATGACGAGGTCGGCCAGGATGCCGTTGGTGATGAAGGTCTTGGACCCGTCGATCACCCACTCGTCGCCGTCCCGGCGGGCGGTGGTGCGGATGGCCTTGAGGTCGGATCCGGCGGCCGGCTCGGACAGGGCGAGCGCGCAGATCGTCTCGCCGCTGGTCACTCCGGGCAGCCAACGGGCCTTCTGCTCAGGGGTGGTGAGGTGTGTCAGATAGGGCGGGATCACATCGTTCTGGAGCCCGAGTCCGATGCCGACGGAACTGGTGGCCGCCATCTCCTCCGCCATGATGGCGTTGTAGCGGAAGTCCCAGATCCCCTGGCCGCCGTACTCCTCGGGGAACTGCCAGCCGATGAGCCCGGCCTTGCCCGCCGCCGCCCACGCGGCGCGGCTCACCTGCCCGTCCCGCTCCCACTGCTCGCCGTACGGGGCGCATTCCCGCAGGTAGTAGGAGCGGGCGGTGTCCCGGAACAGCTCGTGCTCCTCGGTGAAGATCGTACGGCGCATGCTCGACTCCGCTCAGGCATCTCGCTTATTCAGCTGAAGTAGTTATACAATAGCGCGGTATCGACAGCCGGGCGAGGGAGGCCGCGTGAGCGTACGGGACAAGGTGGCACTCGTCACCGGAGCGGGCCGTGGCATCGGCGAGGCGATCGCCGACCGGCTCGCCGCCCAGGGAGCCGCGGTCGCCGTCTGCGACCTCGACGCGGAGGCGGCGGGCAAGGTCGCGGGCCTCCTCACGGAGCGGTACGGCGTGCGCACGGTCGGAGTCGGCGCGGACATCTCCGACAGTGCGGCTGTCCGCACGGCCGTGGAACGCGTGGCCTCCGCACTCGGCCCGGTGGACGTCCTGGTGAACAACGCGGCCGTCGATGTCATCGGCCGGTTCGTCGACAGTGCCGAGGAGACCTGGGACCGGATCATCGCCGTCAATCTGCGCGGCACGATCACCGTGACCCGAGCCGTCCTCGACCCGATGATCGAGCGCGGCGGCGGCCGGATCGTCCATATCGCCTCGGACGCCGGCCGGGTCGGCTCCTCCGGTGAGGTCGTGTACTCCGCGACGAAGGGCGGTGTCATCGCCTTTGGCAAGGCCCTCGCCCGTGAGGTCGCCCGGCACGGCATCACCGTCAACAGCGTCTGCCCGGGGCCGACCGACACCGCGCTGCTCGGGCAGGTCGCCGAGTACAGCCAGAAGATGTACGACGCGACCGTGCGGGCGATCCCGCTGCGCCGCGTCGCCCAGCCCGCCGACATCGCCGGCACGGTGGCCTTCCTCGCCTCCGACGACGCCGCCTACCTGACCGGGCAGACGCTCTCGGTCAGCGGCGGCCTCACGATGGTCTGAGGTGGGCACCGTGCTGCGTGTCGAACTGCGGGACCACATCGCCGTGTTGACCCTCGACCGGCCCGGGCAGCTCAACGCGATCGGGTCCGAGACCGTGGACCGGCTCACCCGCGCGCTGAACGAACTGCGCGACAACGACGACGTACGCGCCCTGGTCGTGGCCGGGACGGGCCGGGCGTTCTCGGCGGGGGCCGACATCGGTGAGATCGAGTCGTTCACGGCGCCACGGCAGTTCCATTCCTTCGTCCAGCGACTGACCGACGCCTACGCGCTGTTGGAGGACTTCCCCAAGCCCTCGGTCGCGGCCGTCCACGGGTTCGCCTTCGGCGGCGGGCTCGAACTGGCCCTCGCCTGTGACCTGCGGGTGGCGGAGCGGGGCGCCCGGCTGGGCCTGCCCGAGATGAAGCTCGGCGTGCTGCCGGGCGCGGGCGGCACCCAGCGGCTGCCGCGGCTGATCCCGCCCGCGATCGCCAAGCAGATGATCCTCACCGGCGAACCGATCGACGCGGAGCGGGCGCACGCGCTCGGGCTGGTCAACGAACTCGCCGAGCCCGGTGGGGCGTTGGGCGTCGCCGAGACGCTCGCCGCCACCCTCGCGGCCGGCGCCCCGCTGGCACTCGCGGCGGGCAAGCGGCTGATCGACTACGGCCTCGGGATGGACCTGGAGGCGGCGATCTCGTACGAGCGCGAGACCGTCTCGGTGCTCTTCTCCACCGAGGACCGGGTCGAGGGACTGAAGGCTTTCCGGGAGCGCCGACCCGGCGACTTCCAGGGCAAATAGCAGGCTGACCGACAGACAGGGAGGTGGGTTGTGCGGCCACTGGAAGGCATTTCGGTCGTCGAGCTGGGCATGTGGGTGGCGGCGCCGGCCGCTGCCACGATGCTCGCGGACTGGGGCGCGGACGTGGTGAAGGTGGAGGCGCCGACCGGCGATCCGAACCGCTACACGCTCCGGCACGTCGGGCAGGACATCGACAGCGCGCCCCCGTTCGAGACCGACAACCGCGGCAAGCGCGGGATCGTCCTCGACCTGCGTTCCGCGGACGGAAAGGCTGTCCTGGAACGGCTGTTGGAGCGTGCCGACGTCTTCGTCACCAACCTCCGGCCCGGCGCGCTGGAACGGCTGGGTCTGGCCCCGGACGAGCTGCGCGTCCGCCATCCCCGCCTGGTGGTCGGCACGTTGACCGGTTACGGCTGGACGGGCGCGGAGCGCGATCGTGCCGGGTACGACGTCTCCGCCTTCTGGGCCCGGCCGGGCATCGCCGCCATGCTGAACCCGGCCGGCGAGCCACCGCCCGGAATCCGTCCGGGACTTGGTGACCGTACGGCCGCGGCGAACCTGGTGGCGGGCGTGCTCGCCGCGCTGCTGCGCCGCGAACGCACCGGCGAGGGCGGCGTGGTGGACGTGTCGCTGCTGCGGTCCGGCACCTATGCCAACGGCAACGACCTGGCCCTCCAGAACTTCTTCGGCAGGCGCGGCCGTACCCGGCACCGCACCGAACACGAGTCCCCGCTCTACAACTCCTACCGGGCCGCCGACGACCGCTGGTTCTGGCTGGTCGGTCTGGAGGGCAACCGGCACTGGCCCGGCGTGATCAAAGCGCTCGGCCGCGCGGACCTGGAGAGCGACGAACGGTTCGCCACCGGCAAGGCGCGACGCGGCCATGTACGCGAACTGATCGCCGAGTTCGACGCGGAGTTCGCGACTCGGCCACTCGACGAGTGGGCGGAGCGGTTCGACGCCGAGGGCGTGTGGTGGGCGCCGGTGCAGACGCTCGCCGAGGTCGCGGCCGATCCGCAGGCCGAAGCCGTGGGGGCGTTCGTCGAGCAGCCCGGCATGGGGGACGCGCCACCGCTGCGGACGGTGGCAACACCCGTCAGTTTCTGGGGTGTTGACGACAAGCCGCGCGGCGGCGCGCCGACGCTCGGCGAGCACACCGACGACGTACTCCGCGAACTCGACACAACCGGGAGGTAGCAGGTGGGCATCCTCGACGACAAGGTCGCCATCGTGACGGGCGGTGGCAGGGGTCTTGGCCGGGCGCACTGTCTGGCGCTCGCCGAGGCCGGCGCGACCGTGGTGGTGAACGACCTCGGCGCCGGCGTGCACGGGGAACAGACCGGCGACTCCCCCGCCGACGAGGTCGTAGCCGAGATCACCAAGCTCGGCGGACAGGCGGTCGCCAACCACTCCTCGGTGACGGACTGGTCGGCGACCGAGACCATGGTCGCGGACACCGTCGCGGAGTTCGGGCGCCTCGACATCGTCGTGAACAACGCGGGGATCGTCCGCGACCGCATGCTGTTCTCGATGACCGAGGCCGAGTTCGACACGGTGATCGCGGTGCATCTCAAGGGCACGTTCGCGCTCACCCGGCACGCGTGCGCGTACTGGCGCGAGGCGTCGAAGCGCGGTGAGCGCGTCACCGGCCGGGTGATCAACACGACGTCGGGAACAGGCCTGTTCGGCAATCAGGGGCAGTCCAACTACGGTGCCGCGAAGGCCGGAATAGCCGGTCTCACGGTCCTCACCGCTCTGGAGATGCGCAAGTACGGCGTCACGGCGAACGCCATCTCGCCGATCGCGGCCACCCGCATGACGGACGGACTGGACGTCGGCGCATCGCTCCAGGCCGTGGACGGTTTCGACCCGCGCGATCCCGCCAACGCCTCCGGTGTCGTCGTCTACCTGGCCTCCGACAGCGCGGCCTGGCTCACCGGCCAGGTCCTGCGCATCGAGGGCGACCGGCTGAACCGGCTGGCGGGCTGGACCGTCGCCGCGGTCCACCCCAGCCGGTCGGGAGGAGCCCTCACCTACGACGAACTCGTGGACGCCGTACCGCAGTTGTACGGCGCCGTCCCCGCCGGACGGGCCACAGGGGTCGGCCAGTGAAGGACCGGGGCCACGACGTCGCCGCGCTCGTCCTGCGCGCGACGCTCGGCCCGATGCTCTTCGCGCACGGCTGGAACAAGGTCGCCGGGCCGGGCGGGCTCAAGGGCACGACGGGCTGGTTCGAGGCGCTCGGTCTGCGGCCCGCCGAGGTGCACGCGCGCATGGCGGCCGGGACCGAGATGGCCGCCGGCGTGGGAATCGCGCTCGGCGCGGCCGGCCCCCTCCCGGCGGCGGCGGCCGTCGGACTGATGACCGTGGCGGCCCGCACCGACCATCGCGGCAAGGGCTTCTTCGTCTTCAAGGGCGGCTGGGAGTACGTCGGTGTCGTGGGCGGCGCGGCCGTCGCACTGGCCGCGCTGGGCCACGGCAGGTACTCGCTGGACGGAGTGCTGCGACGCCAACGGGCGGGCGCGGGGCCCGCGTTGCTGGCCGTGGGTATCGGTACGGCGAGCGCCGCGGCGCTGCTGGCCGCGTGCTATCGGCCGGAGCCGGAGCCGAAGCCGGACGAAGCAGAAACAGACAACCAAGACCACTGAGGGCAATAAGGGAGTCGACATGGACGCGGCTGACTTCAGCGCGGTGCTGTCCGAGGTCCGGCGCTTCGTGCGCGAGCGGGTCGTGCCGGTCGAGGCGGAGATCGACGAGAAGGACGAGATGCCCGCGGACATCCGCGAGGCGGCCAAGAAGATGGGCCTGTTCGGCTTCGCGCTGCCCGAGGAGTACGGCGGACTGGGGCTGTCGATGTACGAGGAGGCCCAGTTGATGTTCGAGCTGGGGTACACCACCCCGTCCCTGCGCTCGATGTTCGGGACCAACAACGGCATCGCCGGGCACGTCCTGATGGTCGGAGGCACGGAGGAGCAGAAGGCGCAGTGGCTGCCGAGGATCGCCTCGGGCGACGTCCTGGCGTCGTTCGCGCTCACCGAGGCGGAGGCGGGTTCCGATCCCTCGACCCTGACCACGCGGGCACACCTGGACGGTGGGGGCACCTCCCGCTCGAGCGCAGCCGAGAGTGGGGGAGACTGGGTGATCAACGGGGCCAAGCGGTACATCACCAACGCCCCACTCGCCGACGTCTTCATGGTCTTCGCCCGCACCGACCCCGACGCCCCGCGCACCCGCGGCATCTCGACGTTCCTGGTCCCGGCCGGCACCCCGGGCCTCACCGTGGCCCCCAAGGACCACAAGATGGGCCAGTTCGGCGCCTGGACGGCGGACGTGTACTTCGACGACGTACGCGTGCCGGCGTCCGCCCTCGTCGGCGGCGAGGCCGGTCTGAACCGGGGCTTCGGCACGGCGATGGGCTGCATCGCGCACGGACGGGTGCACATCTCGTCCCTGTGCGTGGGCATGGCCGAGCGACTGGTCGACGAATCGGTGGAGTACGCCCGTACCCGCCGCCAGTCCGGGAAGCTCATCGGCTCCTTCCAGCTCGTGCAGGGGCTGATCGCCGACTCCATGACCGACTACTACGCCGGACGCGCCACGGTCCTGGAGGCCGCCCGCGCGTTCGACGCGGGAACGGACACGAAGATCGGCCCGTCCTGCACGAAGTACTTCGCCAGCGAGATGGTGTGGCGGGTCGCGGACCGCGCGGTCCAGATCCACGGCGGGGCGGGCTATATGCGCGGGGTCGCCGTCGAGCGCTTCTACCGCGACGCCCGGCTCTTCCGCATCTACGAGGGCACGAGCCAGATCCAGCAGGTCATCATCGCCAAGGCGCTGCTGGGCGAGGCCGCCCGAGGCTGACCGGCACCGACGACGAAGGCCCCGGGGACAGCCCCGGGGCCTTCGTCGTCGTGCGTTTCTCTGCTCAGATCCCGAGCCGGTCCAGCAGTCGCTCGTGGTACACCGCAGGCCCACCGAACAACAACTGCGAGGACTTGGCCCGTCGGAAGTAGAGGTGGGCCGGGTGCTCCCAGGTGAAGCCGATGCCGCCGTGGACCTGGATGTTCTCCATGGCCGCGAACATGTACGCCCGTGAGCAGCAGGCGTGCGCCACGGCCGCGGCGACGGAGAACTCCGCGGAGCCCTCGTCGGCCAGGCGTGCCGCCTCACGGGACGCGGCCTCGGCCAGCTCCACCTGGACGAGCATGTCCGCACACTTGTGCTTGACCGCCTGGAAGGAGCCGATCGGCCGGCCGAACTGGTGCCGCGTACGGGCGTGTTCGGCGCTCGCCTCCAGGCACCGGCGTGCCCCGCCCGACTGCTCGGCGGCGAGTGCGACCGACGCGATGTCCAGGACTATCGCCATGGTGCGCCCGGCCCGGCCGTCCACGCCGACGAGCGTCGCGGGCACCGAGTCGAACGTCACCCGGGCCATCGCCCGGGTCGCGTCGAGGGTCTCCATCGGTTCGGCCGCCAGTCCCGTGGCTTCCCGGTCGACGGCGAAGAGCGAGGGGCCGGCAACGGTACGGGCGACGACCAAGACCAGGTCGGCGGTGGTGCCGTCGATGACGAAGGACTTACGGCCGCTGAGCCTCCAGCCGCCTTCCCCGTCCGGCACCGCGCGGGTGGAGATGAGCGCGGGGTCCCAGGATCCGCTGTCCTCGGACACCGCGAGGGCGGCCGTCGTCGCGCCGGCCGCGATGCCGGGGAGGTGATGTGCGCAGGCCTCGTTGTCGCCGGAGGCGAGCAGTGCCTGGGCCGCGAGGACGACCGTCGCGAAGAAGGGTGCGCACAGCAGGACCCGGCCCATCTCCTCCAGTACGACGCCGAGTTCGACCAGGCCGAAGCCGTCACCGCCGTACTCCTCCGGAATCACCAGGCCCGGCAGCCGCAGTTGTTCGGAGGCCTGGGCCCACACCGCCGGGTCGAAGCGCGGCTCGCTCTCCATGAGCTTGCGCACGGCCTCCTCGGGCGACTTGGCGTCGAGGAACTCCCGTACGGATGACCGCAGTTCGCGGAGTTCACTGTCGTCGGCGGTCATGACCGCACCTCCTTGGGCAGTCCGAGCACGCGTTCCGCGAGGATGTTCTTCATGATCTCCTCGGTGCCGCCGAGGATGCGCAACGCCGGGGTGGCCAGTAGGAGTTCGGACCAGGCGTACGTTCCCCACTGCCCGGTGTCGGCGATGATCCGGGGTCCGAGCGCATCGGAGACGAAGTGTGCGGCGCGGGTGAGGTTCTGGGCGTACATCAGCTTCGAGACGGACCTCTCGGGACCCGGTGTGCCACCGCCGCGCAGACCGCGCAGGGCACGGGAGTTGAGATACCCGGTCGCCAGGACGTCCACCAGGAGTTCCGCGAGCCGGGCGCGCAGCGCGCGGTCGTCCCAGGTCCAGGTGGCGCGCATCAGGGCCGAGAGATGGTCGGGGGACAGCGCGGCGGCGACCGGTCCCGCGCCCTCGCTGCCGACGGTCGCGCGCTCGTTCATCAGGGTGGTCAGCGCGACGCTCCAGCCGGCGTCGACCTCCCCTAGCCGGTGGTCGTCGGGGATGCGGACGTCGGTGAGGAAGACCTCGTTGAAGTCGGCGCCGCCGGTCATCTGCCGCAGCGGCCGGACCTCAACGCCGGGGGCGTCCATCGGGACCAGGAAGGCCGTGATCCCGCGGTGCTTGGGCGCGTCCGGGTTCGTGCGGGTGAGGGCGAGGCCGATCTGGCTGTGCTGGGCGACCGAGGTCCACACCTTCTGGCCGTTGAGGACCCACTGGTCGCCCTCGCGCACCGCCTTGGTGGCCACGCTCGCGAGGTCGGATCCGGCGCCGGGTTCGCTGAACAGCTGGCAGGCGACGGCGTCGCCGCGGTACATCGCGGGCAACCACCGTTCCTTGACGGCCGATTGGGCGTGGGCGAGGACCGTCGGTCCGATCATGCCGAGGCCGATCACGCTGAGCACTCCGGTGTCGGCGACGTCGTACTCGGACTCGACGGCGTCGTAGAGCAGGTCGTGGACCGGGGTCAGGCCCCGGCCGCCGTACTCGACCGGGCCGGTGATCCAGCCGAAGCCGTTCTCGTGGCGGACGCGCTGCCAGTCGCGCGCCCGTTGCACGTGCTCGCGTTCCGCCTCGGGCGGGAGGCTGCTGAAGTACGCCATCGAGTCGTCGCCCTCGCCCCAGACGGGGGCGGTGCGGCCGGGGGCCTTCGTCGCGTGGGCGTCGAGGAAGCGGCGGGCCTCGGCGGTGAAGTCCTGCATGTCCTGGTCCATGGATATGTCCCTGTGCTCTCAGGTCGAGAGGATCGTCACCGCCGACACGCCCGGCGCGCCGTACAGGTGGGTGTAGCCGACGCGGGGTGTGCCGGGGATCTGCCGGTCGCCGGCCGTGCCCCGGAGCTGGTGGACGATCTCGTGGATCTGGCGCAGTCCGGACGCGCCGATCGGTTCGCCGTTGCCGAGCAGTCCGCCGTCGGTGTTGACCGGGAGCCGGCCGCCGATCTCGGTGGCGCCCTCGGCGATGAGGCGTTCCTGTTCGCCGTCCTTGCAGAGGCCGTTCTCGGCCATGTGGATGATCTCGGATCCGGCGTCGGTGTCCTGGAGTTGGGCGACGTCGACGTCCTCGGGACCGATGCCCGCGCGTTCGTACGCCTCCCGCGAGGCGTCCACGGTCGGGCTCGCCACGTTCTCCCCGACCGGGAAGGACGGGCTCTGCACCTCGAAGGCGCCGAGCCGGCGGCTGCGCAGGGCGGTGGACCGGATCCGTACGGGCTTGCCGGTGTACTTGTGGGCCTGGTCCGCCCGGCACAGCACGAGGGCCGCGGCACCTTCGTCCGGGCCGCAGTACATGAACTGCCGGAGGGGGAAGTTGAGGACCGGCGAGGCGAGGATCTCCGCCACGGAGAGGGGAGTTCGGCGCCAGGCCTTCTCGTTCCGTGCCGCGTTGCCGAAGTTCTTGGCCGCCACGCGCGCCAGGGTCTCGTGCGAGATGCCGTGGTCGTGCATATAGCGGTTGATCTTCATGCCGAAGAAGTGGGTGGTGAGGAAGAGCCCGGTCTGTCCGTACCAGGAGGGGATGCCGGCCACGGACGGATCGGCGGCGAACGCGCCGCGCGGATGCTTGTCCAGGCCGATCGCGACGGCCAGGTCGTGCTCGCCGCTCTCGATGGCGCGGGCCGCCAGCGCCACCGCCGTACCGGCCGTGGCGCATCCGTTGAAGACCCCGCGCAGGGGTACGCCGGTCAGGCCGAGCCGGGCGACGATCGCGTCGGGGTTGGCGACCTCGTAGCTGCCGATGTAACCACCTTGGATCTGCGGCCAGTTGACGCCCGCGTCGGCGAGCGCGAGCCGTACCGCGTCCGCGCCCATGTCCAGTGCGGACTTCCCGGGGAACCGGCCGAAGGGGTGGAGCCCCGCGCCGATGATGACGGCCTCGGTCACGGTGTCTCCTCCTCGACGGGGGCGAACGCGAACGTCATGACCTCGGTGCCGTCGTCCTGGACGGTGTAGGGCACGAGCGTCAGCCGCATGTCCTGCCCGATCCTGAGCTTGTCGGGGTCGGGTTCGGTGAGACGGGCCTCGACCAGCAGCTCACCGGGGAGTTCGATATAGCCGATCGCGTACGGCTCGAAGGCCTCGGGGCCGTCGTAGGGCGGGGAGGGCGGGCGGAAGTCCTGGGTGGTGTACGTCCAGAGCGTCCCGCGCTCCGCCAGCAGCCGTTCCTTGGAGTCCGTGCTCGCGCAGCGCACGCAGTCCGGGGCGGCGGGGAAGCTCACCAGGCCGCAGGCCGCGCACTCGGAGCCGATGAGCCGCAGGGGCGTGCTCTCGTCGGGCGGCCAGGTGAACAGGCCTTCGGTGACCGGTATTTGAGTGGTCGTCATGTCCTCACGCTCCGTTCCTGTTGCCGAGTGCGTCGGCGTTCGGAGCCGCCTTGGCCACCAGGTTCGGGACGACAGAGGTCAGTTCCTCGGGTGTCCAGCGCGACTCAGCGCTCGCGCCGGGTCCGTTGGCCCAGCCCTCCAGGACCGTGACGCGGTTGCCGACCACGCCGAAGACCCGGCCGGTGACCTCGCGCGAGGCGGCCGAGCCGAGCCACACCACGAGCGGTGAGATGGCTTCGGGGGTGAGGTCCTGGGCCTCGGCGGCCCGCTTCATCATCTCGATGTCCACGGTGAGCCGGGTGAGGGCGGTGGGGGCGATGGCGTTCACCGTCACGCCGTAGCGGGCGAGTTCGGCGGCGGCGATGACGGTGAGACTCGCGATGCCGGCCTTGGCGGAACCGTAGTTCGACTGGCCCGGGTTGCCGAAGATGCCGGACGGGGAGGTCGTGTTGATGATCCGGGCGTCGTTGTCGTGACCGGACTTGGCGCGTTCGCGCCAGTACGCGGCGGCGTGGTGCAGGGTGGCGAAGCTGCCCTTGAGGTGGACGGCGATCACGCTGTCCCAGTCCTGCTCGGTCATCGACACGATCATCCGGTCCCGCAGGATGCCGGCGTTGTTGACCAGGACGTCCAGACCGCCGTAGGTGTCCACGGCCTGCCGGACGAGCCGGCCGGCGCCGTCCCAGGCGGAGATGTCGTCCGTGTTGGCCACCGCCTCGCCGCCGGCCGCGACGATCTCGTCGACCACGCTCTGCGCGGGCCCGGCCGAGGCGCCGCCTCCGTCGCGCCCGCCGCCCAGGTCGTTGACCACGACCTTCGCCCCGTGTGCGGCGAACGCCAGGGCATGGGCCCGGCCGATGCCGTTCCCGGCACCGGTGACGACCACGACCCGGCCGTCGACCACTCCTTCGGACATCCTCAACTCCTTGCTGACGAAGAATAGTTGGCCTCGGCGAACAGGACCCGTGGGTCCTCGCTGCCGCAGGCGCAGCGGCCGGTGAGCACGTGTCCGGCGATGCCGAGCGGGGTCTCCGGCAGCGGTGAGACGCGCTCCTCCCCCGCCGCCACGAACAGGTGTCCGTCCCGCACGCCGACCCGCCATTCGGCGGCGTTGACATGCGCGCCACCGCGCTCGGGACACTCCAGGGCGAGCGCCGGTCCCACGGCCGTGATCACGGCGGCGGACACGCCCACCCCGTGCAGCATCGGTATCGCGGCGGGCCGGGCCAGCACGAGGGGCGTCGTCCGGAACATCTCCCCGACGTCGGCGCTACCCGCCAGACCTTCCAGAGTCTCCGCCGAGAGGCCGATGACCGCGTGCGGGGCGAGTTCGCGGTGGAAGACGGCGGTCCTTCGGTGGTCCCAGCCCATCGCCTCGGCGATGCCGTACGGCACCTTCAGCGCGCGCAGGGCGCCGATCACGGCGTGGCCCCAGAAGCCCTCGAAGCCGGAGGTGGTCAGCAGCGCCCGCTGTCCGGCGGCGAGGCCGTGGTCCCGCAGCCGGGCGGTGACCCAGGCGGTGTCGCGGGCGAGTTCCGCCCAGGTCAGTTCCATGTCCCGGCTGCCGTCGGGGGTGGGGAAGCGTACAAGATAGGCGAGCGGGGGCCGGTCCAGGGTCCGGGCGCGGGCGAGGGTGTCGGCGCGGGCCATCAACTCTTCACCACCCGGGGGAACTTGGCGACGCTGGTCATGGTCTTCAACAGGTCCTCCTCGGTGCGCATGTCGAGCACCGGCTTGACGCCGGTCCGTTCGCGCACGGCCTCGCTCAGGCGTCCGGCCAGGGCGTCGACGTCGTCGGTGAGACGGGGGTCGTAGCCGACGCGCAGCCGTAGTTCGTCGACCTCGCGGCGGTCGCGGACGATCTGGAAGACGCCCGCGACGGTCTCCGGCTGGTCCTCGACGGCCTGCCAGATGTCGCGCAGGACCACGGAACGGCCGTGGACCAGCGTCTCGTCGCCGCGCCTTCCGGCGACCCACATCCGGGCGTGGGTGCGCCCGCAGCCGCAGCGGTCCCGGGACAGCCGGACGAGATCCTCGCTGCGGTATCGGATCAGGGGCGCGGCGCGGTTGTCCAGGTCGGTGGCGACGAGTTCGCCGAGGTCGCCCTCGGCCGCGTCGCGCCAGCCGTGCTCGTCGACCTCGACGCACTCCGCGAAGACGGTGTCCTCCCAGAGGTGGAAGCCGTCGTGTTCGCGGCACTCCCAGGCGGTGCCGGTGTCGGCGGCGCTGGTGTACTCGTAGACGTCGATGCCCCAGTCCTCGCGGATCCGCTCGCGCATCTTGCGGCTGAGGGGCTGTCCGGCGCAGGAGGCTCCCTTGAGGGAGGAGAAGGCCTCCTTGAGGTCGGTCGTGGCGGCCAGGTGCTCCAGCTCGACCATCTGCGGATACATCATCTGGAGGTAGGCCGGGCGGTAGGTGCGCAGGGCCTCGACGACCTCGTCCATCCTGCCGAGCCAGGTGTCCACCTCGATGACCACGGCACCGAGCGCCTGGTAGCCGGGGTCCATCAGGTTGCGGAAGGTGCCGGGCGGGCTCAGCACCCGGTCTCCGGGCCTGAGGCCGAGTTCCCACAGGTCCCGCACCTGTGCGGTGACCAGGGGTGGTGCGCCCTCCCAGATCTCGGCGAAGAACTCCGGGTCGCCCGTGGTGCCCGAGCTGGAGGAGACGGAGGTCAGCTCCTCGGTCGGGACGCAGAGCAGCCCGCCGAAGGGGTCTCCGGTGCCGGCCCGGTGGGCGCGCACCATGTCCTTCGTGATGAACGGGATCCGCGCCCGGAAGTCGTCCAGGGAGCGGACATCTCGCGGGTGGACCCCGTGCTCGTCCCAGAGCTGCCGGTAGAAGGCGGAGTTGGCGTAGGCGTACTCGACGAGTTCCACCACCCGCTCTTCCTGCCCTGCCCGCAACTGGTCCCGGGCCATGGTCTCCACCTGTGGCTCGAAGTACCTGTCCCCGGTGTCCGTGTCCCCGGCCATGACGCCTCCTCGCGGCTCAGCTGCCCAGATCTTCCAGCTAACAGCGCAATCAGTCAACCAATTCGACGGATTGGCGCCGAACTCTCGCGCTCACCCGATCTATATAGTTAACTATTAGCACTCATTGAACCTCAGGAGGGCATCGTGGACATCCTCGGGAGAGCATCGTGAAGATCGTTGTCTGCGTGAAGCACGTGCCCGACGCCACGGCGGACCGCACCTTCACCGAGGACGGCACCATCGACCGCGCGGCGGTCGACTCACTGCTGTCCGAACTCGACGAGTACGCCGTCGAACAGGCCCTGCGGATCGCCGAGTCGGGCTCCGACGTCGAGGTCTCCTACCTCACCGTCGGCCCCGACGACGCGAAGGACGCCCTGCGCAAGGCCCTCGCCATGGGCGGGGACTCGGCGATCCACGTGGCCGACGAGGACATCGAGGGCAGCGACGTGTTCGCCACCTCGCTCGTCCTGGCCCGGGCGATCGAACGCCACGGTTTCGATCTCGTGCTGTGCGGGATGGCCTCGACGGACGGCGGCTCGGCGGTCGTACCGGCACTGCTGGCGGAGCGGCTCGGCGTCCCGGCCGTCACCCACGTCGAGGAACTGGCCATCGAGGACGGCACGGTGACCGGCCGCCGCGAAGGCGACTCCGCGACCGAACGCGTCCAGGGCGCCCTGCCGGCCGTCGTGTCGGTGACCGACCGTTCCGGCGACGCCCGCTACCCCTCCTTCAAGGGGATCATGGCCGCCAAGAAGAAGCCCCTGGAGACCCTCGACCTCGCCGACCTCGGCATCGACGCCGGACAGGTCGGCCGTACGGGCGCGAGGTCCGCGGTGGACACCGCCACCAGGCGTCCGCCGCGCACCAAGGGAGAGCTCGTCTCCGACGACGGGACGGGCGGCGTCGGGCTGGCCGCGTTCCTCACCGCCAAGAAGTTCGTCTGACCCACCCAAGGAGCACAGCACCGTGGCCGAGATCCTCGTACTCGTCGATCACACCGACGGCGTCGTCCGCAAGCCGACCCTCGAACTCCTCACCCTGGCACGCCGGTTGGGTGAGCCGTCGGCCGTCCTCCTCGGTACGGGCGCGGACACCGCGGCCGAGATCCTGGGCCGGTTCGGCGCGCACAAGGTGTACGTCGTGGACGCGCCCGAGGTCGAGGAGCTCCTCGTCACCCCGGCCGTCGACGCCCTCAACCAGATCGCCGAGAGCGGTGCCCCGGCGGCGATCCTGCTGCCGTCGAGCCCGGACGGCAAGGAGATCGCCGCACGTCTCGCGCTCCGGCTCGGGTCGGGGCTGATCACGGACGCCGTGGACATCACGGCGGGCGAGGACGGCCGCCCGGTCACCGAGCAGTCCGCGTTCGCGGCAACCTACCAGGTGACGGCTCACGTCACCCGGGGCACCCCGGTGATCACGGTGAAGCCGAACGCCGTCGCACCCGAACCCGCCCCTGTCACAGCGGAGTTGGAGAAGCTGGACGTCACCTTCGGCCCCACCTCCGCCGCCGTCAGGGTCCTGTCCCGCACGCCCCGCGAGCGCGGCGACCGCCCCGAACTGACCGAGGCGGACACCGTCGTCTCCGGCGGCCGGGGCGTGAACGGCGCCGAGAACTTCGCCCTCATCGAGCGCGTCGCCGACACCCTGGGCGCGGCGGTCGGGGCGTCCCGTGCCGCCGTCGACGCGGGCTGGTACCCGCACAGCCACCAGGTCGGCCAGACCGGCACCCAGGTCTCCCCGCAGCTCTACCTCGCCGCCGGGATCTCCGGGGCGATCCAGCACCGCGCGGGCATGCAGACCTCCAAGACCATCGTCGCCGTCAACAAGGACGCGGACGCCCCCATCTTCGAGCTGGCCGACTACGGCGTCGTAGGGGATCTCTTCCAGGTGCTCCCGCAGCTGGTGGCGGAGATCGAGCGGCGTCGGAGCTGATCTCCGCCCCCTCCCGGCCTTCCACCCGACGACCGATACCACTAAACTCGCTAACTGATTGCATCTATTGACCCGAAGGAGCGTCATGACGAAGATCTGGGTCAACTCCGGGGACTCCCATGTGATGGAACCCGACGACCTGTGGGTCCAGGCGCTGCCGCCGCGCCTCGCCGACCGGGCGCCGCGCAGTGAGCGCGGCGACAAGTACGAGGTGCTGTACATCGACGGCGAGCGCATCGACCGCCAGCTCAACGACTTCATGGACGCCATGCGACCGCCGGGCGCCCGCGACCTCCACGTCCGGCTGAAAGACCTGGACCAGGAGGGCGTCTGGGGTCAACTGGCCTTCCCCTCCATGGGGTTCTGGCTGGTCTCGATCACCGACCGGGAACTCGCCCGGGAGACCGTGCGGGCCTGGAACGACTGGGCGCACTCCGAGGTCCTCGGGAAGCAGAAGCGCATCATCACCCCCGCCTGTGTGTCGACCGCCGACGTCGAGGACGCGGTCGCCGAGGTCGAACGGGTCGCGGAGATGGGCTTCCAGTCGGTGTTCCTGCCGTGCCAGACCCGGCCGGGCGAGGAGTACGCCCTGGACCGCTGGGAACCGCTGTGGACGGCGGCCGAGCGGGCCGGGCTGGTGCTGGGCTTCCACATCGGCACGGGTGGCGAGAACGTCGTCTTCCGTGGGCCAGGCGGCGCGGTCGTCAACTACATGGAAACGACCTATCCGGGCATGCGCGTCGTGTCCCACATGGTCGCGGGCGGTGCCCTGGACCGGCACCCCGACCTGAAGATCCTCATCGCGGAGGGCGGCGCGGGCTGGGTGCCGGCCATCGGCGACCGGATGGACGAGGCCTACCGGCAGCACGGCATGTTCGTCAGGCCGAAGCTCGGCCGGCTGCCCAGCGAGATCATCCGGCAGCAGGTGTACGCCTCCTTCCAGCACGACAAGAGCTCGGTGGAGATCGTCGAGTCGACCGGCTACCGCAATGTGATGTGGGGCGACGACTACCCCCACCTCGAAGGTACCTACGGCCACACCCAGTCGACCCTGCACGACCTTTTCGACGGTGTGCCCGCGGACATCCGCGAGCGCGTCACCCGTGGCACCTTCGACGAGCTGTTCCACCTGCCCGAACAGAGTCCCCAGGAGGCGGCCGTCTGAGCGGCGACACCCCGATGAGCAGTCCGCCGTACCCCGAGGATCTGGAACGACCGGGCCTCGTGCGCACCGGCCGGTCGACCTTCGTCCGGCCCGTCCGGCCGGAGGACGCCGACCGCCTGGTCGCCTTCGTCGGCGGCCTGTCGCGGGCGACCCTGGCCTACCGCTCGCTCGGACCCGTGGTCCGCGCCCGCGACGACGTGATCCGGCGCGGCGCCCACGTGGACTACCTCAACGAACTGGCGCTGGTCGCCCTGGCCGGTGACGAGATCGCCGGTCTGGTGCGCTACGTCCGCGACCCCGAGGAACCGGAACACGCGGAGGTCACCTTCACCATCCGCGACGACCACCAGAGCGAGGGGTTCGGCAGGCTGCTCCTGGAGCACATCGCCGCTGCCGCCCGCGCCCGGGGCATCCGGGTCCTGGAGGCCGACGTCCTCGCGGACAACACCCGCATGATCAACGTGTTCCTCGGCTCCGGCTTCCGGGTCGAGTCAGGACCACCGGGCCAGATCGTCCACTTCGAGATCGCCGTCGACCCACAGGCCCAGGCGGTCGCCCGCGCGGAGCGCCGCGAGCACACAGCCGTACGACGCTCCCTGCGACCGCTCCTCGAACCGCGCTCGGTCGCGGTGATCGGCGCCAATCGCAGCCCCCTGACGATCGGCCACGAGATCGTGGCCAACCTGCTGCGGGGCGGTTTCGCCGGCTCCGTGTTCCCCGTCAATCCGCGGGCCGAGCGGATCGCCGGGGTCCGCGCGTACCCGAGCGTCCGGGGGCTGCCCGAGGTGCCGGACCTGGCGCTGGTCGCCGTACGGGCCGAGGCGGTGCCCGATGTCGTACGGGAGTGTGCGGAGGCCGGCGTCAAAGCGGTGGTCGTCGTCTCGACCGGCTTCGGGGAATCGGGGGTCGAAGGCCGGGCGGCCGAGCGGGAGTTGGCCCGCTTCGCCCGTGCCTCCGGGATGCGGCTGGTGGGCCCGAACTGCATGGGCGTGGTCAACACGACGCCCGCGGCCCGGCTGGCCGCGACCTTCTCCCCCGCGCTGCCGACGCCGGGCCGCGTCGCGATGTCCAGTCAGTCGGGGCCGCTCGGCCTCGCGGTGCTCGACTTCGCCCGACGGCTGCGGCTGGGCTTCTCCGGGTTCGTGTCGGTGGGCCACGCCGTGGACGTCTCCACCAACGACCTGCTCCAGTGGTGGGAGGAGGATCCCGAGACCTCGGTGATCCTGCTGCACGTCGAGACCTTCGGCAATCCACGCCGGTTCGCCCGCGTCGCCCGCCGGGTCGCGCCGCGCAAGCCGATCGTCGCGGTGCACCCGGGCCACGCGGACGCGGCCGTCGGTTCGCTCTTCGCCCAGTCCGGCGTCATCCGTACCCGCAGCCTCCAGGAACTCTTCGACGTCGCGCTCCTGCTCGCGCATCAGCCACCCCCACCGGGCAACCGCGTCGCCGTGATCACCAACGCGGGCGGTCCCGCCGCACTGACCGTCGGCGCGTGCGACGCGAGCGGACTGCGGGTGCCCCAACTCGCCGCACACACACGGCAGTCACTCCGTACGACCCTCTCGCCCCGCGCGGACGTCACCAACCCGGTGGACCTCACGCCCATGGCCACCGCAGCGCACTACCGGCAGGCGCTGGACGCCGTACTGGCCGACGACGGCATCGACGCGGCCGTAGTCCTCTTCATGCCCCCGCTCGCGGACAAGCCAGACGAGGTGGCCGCGGCGATCCTCGACGCCGCCGAGGCCGCGCCCTCGAAACCGGTGGTCGCGAGTTTCCTGGGCGGCGCGGGCGTCGCCGATCTCCTGCACCGGGGCCAACTCGTCGTACCGACCTACGCGTTCCCCGAGTCGGCGGCCGCCTCGCTCGGTCACGCCGCCGCCTACCAGACCTGGCGCAGCACCCCGGCGGGCGTCATACCGGACCTCGCGGGAATCGACACGGACCGGGCCCGCGCACTGGTCGCCGACCTCGCTCCCGGACCCGTGCCGGCGCGGATCGCCGCCGAGTTGCTGGACGCGTACGGCATCTCCGTGCGGGACACGGACTCCCGGGGCCCGGACGCGTTCCTCTCGGTGGGCGCGGACCCGGTGTTCGGCCCGGTGATCGCGTTCGGTCTCACCGGTGACTACGCCGACCTGATGGCGGACGTCGCCCACCGCGTCACCCCGCTCAGCGACCGCGACGCCCGCGAGATGATCCGCTCACTGCGGGCCGCCCCGCTGCTGGACGGCCGGGTGGGCGGCCCGGGGATAGACCTGGCGGCCCTCGAAGACACCGTGCTGCGGATCTCCGCGATGGTCGAGGACCTGCCCGAGATCGAGTCGATGGATCTTCGTCCGGTACGGCTGCTGCCGCCCGGGCACGGCGTCGCCGTCGCCCGCGCGACGATCCGGCTCGCCGACGACACAAGGAGAAGTGACCCCTCATGAAGGTCGGCATCTACTTCGACATGCGCAACCCCCCGCCCTGGCAACAGAGTTGGGCCCGCGTCTACGGCTTCGCGCTGGAGATGTGCGAGGAGGCGGACCGGCTCGGCATCGACTCGGTCTGGTTCTCCGAACACCACGGCTTCGAGGACGGATACCTCCCGCAGCCGCTCACCATGGCCGCCGCCGTCGCGGCCCGCACGAGCCGGATCCGGCTCGGCACCGCGGTCATCCCCGCACCCCTGCACGCGGCCCCCGAGATCGCCGAACAGGCCGCGCTCGTCGACATCATCAGCGACGGCCGCCTCGATCTGGGGCTCGGCACCGGCTACCGCGTACCCGAGTACCGGCTCTACGGCGGCGACCTGGCCAAGCGGTACTCCACGACGGACCAGCGGGTGCGGGAGATCCGCGGCCTCTGGTCCGAGTCCCTGGTGACCCCCGGCCCGGTCCAGGACCCGCTGCCGATCTGGCTCGGCTACCAGGGCCCGCAGGGAGCACGCCGGGCCGGACGGCTGGGCACCGGGCTGCTGTCCCTCAACCCGGCGCTGCTGGCGCCGTACCGGGAAGGACTCGCCGAGAGCGGCTACGACGTGTCGGCGGCGCGGATGCAGGGGTCGTTCACCACGTTCGTCACCGAGGACCCGGACGGCGACTGGCCGGTGGTCCGCAAGCACCTGGCGTACCAGTGGGACAGCTATCGCCGGTACATGGTCGAGGGGACCGATCAGCCCGCCCCCCGTCCCATCGACCCCGAGAAGTGGCGGGCGACGGGATTGCAGGCGACCGGCGTCGGTCAGTTCCTGTACGGCACCCCGCAGGACGTCGCCGAGGCCATCCGGGCATACGTGGCGGGGTTGCCGGTGGAAGGGGTGTTCCTGTGGGCCTCGCTGGCCGGGATGCCCGAGGAGATGGTCGCCCGCCAGGTCCAGCTCATCGCCGGGAAGCTGCGCCCGCTGCTTGCCGATGTCTGATTCGATGGCTGACCCCGTCTACGACCCGATCCCTGACCCGATCCCTGACCCGAGGAGAAGCAGCGTGACGACGACGACCGGCGGGGCCGCGACGCCCTCGGGGCACTGGGCAGGTGCCGACTTCCAGGACCCGCCCCGCACCCAAGGAGGTGTGGCGCTGTGCGGTGCGTGCCGCGTCGCCGGTTCCTGCCGTCTGGGTGTCGAGGGCGAACGGCTCGACGAGGACGGCGTGGCGGTCTTCGAACTCACCTGCCCCCGCGACCAGGAGGGCGGCCCGAATGTCGCGCACGGCGGCTGGACCGCGGCCGTGCTGGACGACTGTCTCGGTCATCTCCCGCTGCTGCACCGGGTGTTGAGCGTCACGGCGGAACTGAGCGTGAGCTTCGTGAAGCCCGTGCCGGTGGACCGGCCGCTGGAGGTCCGGGCCTGGGTCGAGCGGCGGGAGGGCCGGCGCTGGTACATCGCGGGCGAGATGGTGCTGCTGTCGAGTCGTGCCGTGCTGGCCCGGGCCTCCGGGATCTGGGTGACCCGCGACCAGGGCCACTTCGCGCGGCACGAGGAGTGGCTGGCCGGCCAGGAGGCCCGGGGCGCGGGTCAGTAGGACCGGAGTCCCATGCTCCGCGCGATCCCGTTGCGCTGGATCTGGCTGGTTCCGCCGGAGATCGTGGCCACGATCGACTCCCGGTAGCGGAAGCTCATCACGCTCTCGGTCGAGAAGCCGTGCCCGGCGCAGACCTGCATCCCGAGCCGGGCGGCGGCCACATACGTCTCGGACCCCTTCAGCTTGGCCATCGAGCCCTCCCGTGTGCACGGCCTGCCCTGCGCGAGCAGCCAGGCCGCGCGGTAGGCGAGCAGCCGGGCGGAGTCGATCTCGGTCTGAAGATCGGCCATGGCGTGGGCGAGAGCCTGGAAGTTCCCGATCGGACGGCCGAAGGCGTGCCGGGTGCGGGAGTACTCCAGCATCTCGTCCAGGGTGGCCTGCGCGGCGCCCAGATATCCCCCGGTGATGATCACCTTCTCCAGTTCGATGTTGGAGAGCATGACCTTCCAGCCCTCGTCTCGCGGGCCGACGAGGTTCTCCTTCGGGACCAGCGCGTCGTTGAAGAAGACCTCGTTGGTGCCGAGGATGTGCCGGGCCAGTGTCGGCGTCCGGCGCACCTCGACGCCCTCCGTGGCGGGATCGACGAGCAGCAGGCTGATGCCGCCGTGCTTGGGCTCGCGGGGTCCGGTGCGCACGTAGGTCGCGATGGTCGTGTCGGGCAGTCCGCCGCCGGTGCACCACGCCTTCTGGCCCCGGACGAGGAACTGGTCCCCGTGATCCTCGGCGGTGGTGCGCAGGGCCGCGGCGTCGGATCCGCTGTCCGGCTCGCTGAGGCCGACGGCGAGGCGGTGGCGCCCGGTCATCACCTGCTCGCGGATGAAGTCGCGCTGTGCCTCGTCGCCCCACCGGAACACGGTGATCCCCGGGATGAGCACCCCGATGTAGCACATGGCGACGTCGAAACTGGACCGCCCCAACTCCTCGGCGATCAGGATGAGTTCGAGCGGGCTGCCGCCGTCGCCGCCCTCCTCCTCACTGAACGGGAGGGAGAACCAGCCCAGATCGGCCATCCCGCGGAACAGCTCGGGCGGTACGACGCCCTCCTCGTCCCACTGCTTGGCCTTCTCGGCCGGACACACGTCGGCGACGAACTGCCGTGCCGTCGCGCGCAACAGGTCCTGCTCGTCGGTCAGCCCGAAGTCCACGGCCACTCCTCGACAGCACTAGGCTATTCATCTAGCTAATTATTCTATGTTAGCGGATAGAGCGGTCCGGCTGGAATACGGCTCACGCCACGCCGCCGTTCCTCGGGGCCGGAAAGCGGCGCAAACCTGAGGGGAACATGAGAATTTGTGTGATCCCGGCTCGGCTGGGCAGACGCCGCGGTTATGAGCACCCTCCAACGCAGCACGGCAGAAGAGGCCACGGAGCAGCGCCCTGATGTGGGTGCGGCGCCGCCGCACGTCCCCTTGTCCGCGGGGCGGGGCAGAGGCGCCGGACGGGGCTTCGCGTCGGCGCTGCGTGGTGGTGGGCGGGTGTCGGGGCTGGACGGGCTGCGGACGGTCGCGGTGGTGCTGGTGATCGTCTACCACGTGGAGCCGGACCTGGTGCCCGGCGGCTCGGTGGGCGTGGACGTGTTCTTCACGATCAGCGGTTTCGTCATCACCCGGCTGCTGGTGCGCGAGTACGCCCGCACCGGTGGCATCGGGCTGTGGTCGTTCTACCGGCGGCGGTGGCTGCGGCTGATGCCGGCCCTGCTGGTGATGTGCGCGGTCACCGCCCTGCTGTCCGTGACGTTCGCGCTGCCGCTGTTCCAAGGAGCGTGGGTGGCGGCGGCGCTGGCCGCGGGCTCGGTGGTCAATCTCGTCCGGGCCGCGGACGCCGGAACGTACTCGGATCTCACCGCGCCGCTCAGCCACACCTGGTCCCTGGGAGTGGAGGAGCAGTTCTACCTCGCCTGGCCGCTCCTGCTGCTCGCCCTGCTGCGGCATGTGAGGGCGCGGGCGGTGCTGGCCTGCGTCGCGGTGCTGTGCGTCCTGCCGGTGGTCTGGCGCACGGTGCTCTGGGATCCCTCGGCCGCACACCGCATCTACAACGGCCCCGACACCCGCGCCGACCAGCTCCTCATCGGCGCGCTGCTGGCCCTCGTCCTGGCCCGGCTCCGCGCCGACGACCCCCGCCTGGCAGCGCTGCGCCGGTGGGCGGGTCGTCTTTGCCTGCCCGCGCTCACGCTGTTGGGGCTGATCGCCTGGCAGATCCCGATCACCGAGGTCAGCGGCTGGAACCCCGTCTGGTACACGGTCGGGTTCCTGGTCGCCGCCGTGCTGACGGCCTGTGTGGTGGCCGCCCTCGAACTGTGCCCCGAGTCCCTGCCCTCGCGTCTGCTGTCGCTGTCCACGCCGGTCTGGATCGGACGCAACCTCAGCTACGGCATGTACCTGTGGCACTACCCGGTCATCCGGCTGCTGCACGATCTCGGTGTGCGGGGCGACCAGTTGCTCCCCGCCGGCCTCGCGGCCACCCTCGCCGCCGCCCTCGCCTCGTACGCCCTCGTCGAACGGCCCCTGGCCCGCCGCGCCCGGCACCGAGTGCGCCGACTGGAGCCGGTCGTCGTGCCGGAACGCTCACCGGCACTCTGATCCGTACCGCGTGCCACGAGTCCGCACCCGCGTGCCGGACCGGATGCACGACACCCGCCCCAACCGGCCGACGGCGAGGCCCCGATCGCCCGCCCGCTCGTTCCGCCGTCCGGTGCCGCGCTCGCGCGGCACCGGACAACATCCCTCCGTACGGCGTCAGTTGCCGCGCCGCTCGCTCACGAAACTGTGCTCGCCCGGGCCCAGGCCCGACACGGTGACCGTGCCGTCGACCACACTCACGTCGCGGGTCGACGCGCGACGCCCGTCCCAGAGCGTCCGCTTGCCGACGCTCACACGTTGCCCGCGCGCGTCGCCGGGGAGGGCGACCGAACCCTGCGTATGCCCGGGCACATGGACGGTGAGGCGGAAGGCGCGCTCACCGTTCTCCCACTCGACGCCCAAGGGGCCGTGCGGGGTGGGGAGTCGGCCCGTCGCCCAGTCGACACCACCGGGCCGCGGGCGCACCTCCCAGGTGGCGTATCCGGGCGAGGTCGGCCGGGCGCCCAGCAGGTTGTTGGTCAGGGCGGGCAGCACACCGGTGGACCAGCCGTGGGCCATGCTGGTGTAGGCGCCCTCGTAGAGGGAACCGCCCGGGCCGATGCCTTCCCAGTTGGTGATGCCGGGATCGTTCTGGTCCATCCAGCCGTACGTACGGCGGATCTGGTCGAGCGCCGACTCGGCCTGACCGGCCAGGAAGCGGGCCTCAATCTCCGGGTAGGAGGTGAAGGCGTACACCCGCTGGGAGGCCTGGTCGAAGATGGTGTCGTTGTCCATGAAGGCGTTCCCGTACGGCCGCTTCGTGGTCGCGTCGAGATGGGCGAGCGCCGATGCGGCGCGGTCGGCGCCGGCGATGCCGGTGACAACGGCGAGGGAGTTGCCGTCCTGTGCGTGCCGTACCGCGCCGGTCGAGGAGTCCAGATAGGCGCCCGAACTCGCGTCCCACAGCAGCGAGTTGACGGCCTGCGCGACCGTGTCGGCCCGTGTGCTCCAGCGCGCGGCATCGGCCTTCTGCCCCAGCAGGCGGGCCAACTGGGCGGCGTTCTGGAGGGCTTGGACGTAGAGCGCGTTGTAGTAGGTGACACGGCCGGTGCGGCCGAGGAACGCGTAGTCGCCGTATCCGCCGGTGCCGTTGAGGCCCTTGCTCAGCAGGCCCGCGTCGTCCGTGACGCTCGGGTACCAGGTGTCCAGGACCTTCAGCAGGGTGGGGTAGTAGCGCGTCGCGTACTGACGGTCCCCGGTGTAGAGGACGTAGTCCCAGCTGCAAGTGACCCAGTACAGCGGATAGTCGAAGAGCGGCAGGGTGTAGTTGCCGATGGAGGCGGGTGGTATCCAGCCGTCGGCGCGCTGGTGGTCGGCGAGGTCGGCCAGGACGTTGCGGGCCGCGGCGGCGGCGTCGTCGTGGGTCAGGTAGAGGGTGCGCGCGGAGACGGCGAGGTCGCCGACGTACGGGTCGCGGTCGCGCTTGGCACCGTCCTGGAGGACCAACTTCCCTTCCAGCGTGGCGCTCCACGCGTTGCGGGGGTCGACGTCGTCCTGACGGAAGGTGTCGGTGACGAGTTCGTTGGTGTACGCGGCGCCGTACCAGTAACGATTCAACTCGTCGTCGGAGCACAGGAACCAGCCGCGGTAGGTGCTCGGTGTGCCCACGTACGCGGTGAACTGAAGGGCCACGGAGTCGATTTCGACCGTGCCCCAGGGCTGCGCGGCGGGGCTGTCCGTGGCGAGCGCGTCGAGGCTGATCTTCAGGTAGCGGAATCCGTGCAGGCCGTCGGCGAAGACCTTGTCGCCGGCCTGGAAGCCTTTGTGGTCGGTCCAGTTGGCGCCCTTCGCGGGGACGGCGAACTGGTCCGTGCCGCCTCCGGCGCCGCCCGCCTGGTCGGCGCGGGTGAAGTCCGAGCGGTCGGTGAGGAACTGGCGGGTCTCGGAGAACGCGACGCGTACGCCAGGGGAGTTGGCGGAGGCGGAGGTGAACCGGATCTGCGGATATCCGACCACGACCTTGCCGAAGTCCACGGTGACACTCGGTACCGGGATCGGCTCGACGGGCGCGGGCCAGACCTCGTTGACCCGGGTGAAGTCGCCGTGCGAGGTGTCCTGCGCGTTCGTCACGGTGACGCGCACACGATCGGTACTGGCCTTGTCCGCGAACGGAACGGCCTTCTGCACCGCGCTGTTGCCCGCGACCGTGGCGGCGGTGTGCCAGTCGCCGTCACGCCACACGTCGACGGTGTAGTCGGTCGGCACGCCGTCGCTGTTGGAGATCACGGTGATGCCCGACAGGGACGTGACCTGCGGCAGCGTGATGGTGAGGACGTCGGGGAACGCCCCCAGCGTGTCGTCGTTCCAGAAGGTGTCCGGGTTGCCGTCGATCGCGTTGGAGGCGTCGTAGGTGCGCGGCTGTCCGTCGTTCCCGTTGTTGCCGGCGTGCGCCGACGAGGCCTCGGCCGTGGTGCCGGCGGGCCAGGTCGGCGCCGCCACGGGCTGCGGACGGCGCAGGACGGATCTGGCGCCGCCGGGCTTGAGCAGCGCGTCGGGGTTCTTCACGTCCCCGCTCGACGAGGTGATCCGCACCGGGCGGACCGTGCGCGAGGACGGGCCCTGGACGTAGCGGTGCCAGCCGCCGGGACGACGGGAGGGGCTGCCGGTGGAGGAAGCGGAGGCCTGCTCGGCGGGGACCGCCGCCGAGGGGAGTGCGGTGGAGAGGGACACCGCGGTGAGCCCGACGGTGCTCGCCGCGGCCAGAGCTGTGCGACGGGAAATGCCTTTGTCCGGCGTGCTGTTCGAGGCCATGCTGTCCCCTTGCGCGGCAGTGGATTGAATCGTTTCAGTCGGCAGCTGCGTGGTGACGGTATCTCGAACACCGGATGCCCGTACAGCGTTGGGACAGAAGTCATGGCGGTCGGGACGGGGGATTCCCCGGAAAACCGTCCCTGGCGTTCCTTACGACCTCAGGCGGATGTGGCGCAAGGGGCTGGAGGCTTCAATGGCGCACATGCCCAACGAAGTTGAATGCCCCCAGTGTCAGCACACCTTCGATTCCGGCGAGGTCCCACCGGTCGATCCCGGCGTGGTGCGCTGGTTGACCGAGGAGCTGACCTGGTCCGGCCAGGAGCCCACCGAGCGCATGTACTCGGACTATCTGTACTCGGCCGGCGACGCTCCCGTCTCCCGTCACCGCTTCGTCCAGGACCTCGCCTACCTCGGCGTCCCGGAGACACGGGACGCGGACGGCACCTGCTTCCTCACCAGAAAGTGACGGCGGGACGGAGACGGCCGATGCCCGAACTGCAGCGCCTGCGCGCCGACCACGCCCCGGCGGTCCTGGCCTTCGAGCTGGCGAACCGCGCCTGGTTCACCGCCTCGATCTCCGACCGCGGCGACGACTACTTCGCCGAGTTCGCCGCGCGCCACGAAGCCTTGCTCGCCGAACAGGAGGCGGGCGTCTGCGCCTTCTACGTCCTCGTGGCCGAGGACGGCTCGGTCCTCGGCCGGTTCAATCTGTTCGACCTCACCGAGGATCACTCGGCGGACCTCGGCTACCGGGTCGCCCAGCACGTGGCCGGCCAGGGCGTGGCCACCGCGACCGTCGAGGAACTCTGCCGCCTGGCGGCCGAACGGCACGGCCTGCGCACGCTCAGAGCGGCCACCTCCCACACGAACATCGCGTCCCAAAAGGTGCTGACCAAGGCCGGTTTCACCCCGGTCGGCCCCGCCCACCCCTCCGACTTGGGCGGCAAGCAGGGCACTTGGTACGCGCGCGACCTCCAGTCCCCCGCGATCACCCCAACAGGGCAAGAAGCGACGCCGAGGGCAACGGATACCGAGTGTGCCCGCACGGACCCGTGACAGCGGTCGCCGTCAGCAACGAATTGAGCACCGCCTCCTCTACGGCGTCCAACACAGCGCCGAAGAGGAGGTCGAGCCCGGCGTCGGGCACCACCGTAGGCCCGGCGGGTGTGCCCAACGGGCGGGTGCCGAACGCGAGTCCGTAGTCGCCGCTGCCGTGGCCGTAACCGGCGCCGACCCGGGCCAGCGCGTAGACCGAGCGGCGGGCGAGCCGGGTCAACTGGCGGGCGTCCAGGGGCGCGTCGGTGGCGGTCACGATCATGCACGAGCCGGTCTCCGGGCCGGGAGGACCGGAATCCTCGGTGGGTACGCCCACGTCGACGGGAGCGACCGCACGGCCCGAAACCCGCAGCGTGCCACCGAAGTTGGCCTGCACCAGCACGCCGAGCGTCACCTCGCGGCCCGCGACCGGCACCCGGCGCGAAGAGGTGCCGATGCCGGCCTTGAAGCCGAGCGCGGTCATCCCGGTGCCCGCGCCCACCGACCCCTCGGCGACCGGTCCGGCGGACGCGGAGTCGAGTGCGGCACGGACGTGTTCCTCCCGGACCGGGCGCGACCGGATGTCGGACAGGAGCCCGTCGTTGCACTCCCCCACCACCGGATTCACGCTCCGTGCGGCGGCGCCCTCGGGCCGTTCCAGGATCCAGCCGACCAGGGCGTCCGCGACCCGGAAGGCGGAGAGGGTCGAGGTGAGCAGCACGGGGGTCTCGAGGGCGCCGAGTTCGGCGATCTGGGTGGTGCCGAGGAGCTTGCCGTAGCCGTTGCCCGCGAACACCCCGGCGGGCAACGGGCTGTCGGGGCCCACTCCTTCGGGCACGATCGCGGTGACGCCGCTGTGCACGCGCGGCGGGCGGATCAGTGTCGTGTGTCCGACGCGGATGCCGGGCACATCCGTGAGCGCGTTGTGCGTTCCGGTGGGCAAGTGACCGACGCCGAGCCCGAGTTGACGGGCCCGGCTCGGTGCGGTGGGCGTGATCGGCTCGGGGCCTGGCGACGTGGGCATGGCCGGACAGTACGGCACCTCACGTCCCGGTGACGCGCCGCGTCCCGGAGTCGCCCCGCGCTCGGTCAGCCCGCGGCGAGGAGTTCGAGTGTGTCGATCACCCGGTTGGAGAAGCCCCACTCGTTGTCGTACCAGGCGACGACCTTGACATGGCGGCCGTCGACACGCGTGAGGGCGGAGTCGAAGATCGACGAGGCCGGGTTGCCGGTGATGTCGGAGGAGACGAGCGCGTCCTCGGAGTACTCGAGGACGCCCGCGAGGGGACCCTCGGCCGCCGTGCGGTAGGCCGCCAGCACGTCCTCGCGGGTCACGTCGCGGGAGACGGTGGTGTTGAGTTCGACGATCGAGCCCACCGGTACGGGCACGCGGATCGAGTCGCCCGACAGCTTGCCGTCGAGGTTCGGCAGTACATGACCGATCGCCTTGGCGGCGCCCGTCGTGGTCGGCACGATATTGACGGCGGCGGCACGGGCGCGACGGGGATCGCGGTGCGGGCCGTCCTGGAGGTTCTGCTCCTGCGTGTAGGCGTGCACCGTGGTCATGAAGCCGTGCTCGATACCGGCGAGTTGGTCGAGCACCGCGGCGAGCGGTGCCAGCGCGTTGGTCGTGCAGGAGGCGTTCGAGACGATCGTGTGCGTGGCCGGGTCGTAGGCGTCGTTGTTGACCCCGAACGCGAGGGTGACGTCGGCGCCGTCCGAGGGGGCGCTGACGAGTACCTTCCGGGCGCCCGCGTCGAGGTGGGCGCGGGCGGCCTTGGCAGAGGTGAAACGGCCCGTGGCCTCAAGGACGAGGTCGACCTCCAGCTCGGTCCAGGGCAGGTCCGCCGGTTCGCGCTCGGCGAGCACCTTGATGCGCCGGCCGTCGACGACAAGGGTGTCCCCGTCGACGGTCACGGGGCGGCCGAGCCGGCCGGACGTCGTGTCGAAGGCGAGCAGGGGCGCCAGGGTGGCGGGCTCCGTCAGGTCGTTGACGGCGACGACCTCGAGGTCGCTGTCGCGTTCGAGCAGGGCGCGCAGCACATTGCGTCCGATGCGGCCGAATCCGTTGATGGCAATGCGAGTCATGAGTTAAGTCCCTTCGGTTCTCCACCAGGCTCGCGCGCGGGAGCCGTCGGGGACAGTGGCGTGATCGCCATGGTTCAAAAGGATTTCGCCACACCGTGGGAAACGGCGGAACTGCGTGGGAAACGGCGGAGCCATGTGGGAAACGGCGGAGCTATTCGCCCTGGGCGAAGGTGCGCCGGTACTCGCTCGGCGTCGTCCCGAGGAGCCGGTGGAAGTGCAGCCGGAGATTCGCGCCGGTGCCGAGACCGACATCGACGGCGATCTGCTCGACACCGCGCTCGGACCGTTCGAGGAGCTCGCGGGCCATGTCGACGCGGGCGCGCATGACCCACTGCATCGGGGTGTAGCCGGTCTCGTCGACGAAGCGGCGCGAGAACGTGCGCGGTGAGACGGCGGCCTGCCGGGCCAGTGTCTCCAGGGTGAGGGGCTCGCCGAGCCGGTGCAGCGCCCACTCGCGCGTGGCGGCGAACCGTTCGCCCAGCGGCTCGGGCACGGTGCGCGGCACGTACTGCGCCTGACCGCCGCTGCGGTAGGGGGCCGCGACCAGGCGCCGGGCCGCGTGGTTGGACGCGGCCACTCCGAGGTCGCCGCGCAGGATGTGCAGGCACAGGTCGATACCGGAGGCGGCGCCCGCCGAGGTCAGCACGCTGCCCTCGTCGACGAACAGGACGTTCTCGTCAACTTTGACGAGCGGGTACTTCGCCGCGAGCGCCCGTGTGTAGTGCCAGTGCGTCGTGGCGCGCCTGCCGTCGAGCAGCCCCGTGGCGGCGAGCGCGAAGGCGCCGGTCGAGATCGCGGCGAGCCGCGCGCCCCGGTCGTGCGCGGCGATCAGCGCGTCGAGGACGGCCTGCGGCGGGTCCTCCCGGTCCGGGAACCGGTAGCCGGGCAGGAACACGATGTCGGCCCAGGTCAGCGCGTCGAGACCGTCGGCGACGTGGTACGACAGCCCGTCGCCGCCGGTCACCAGCCCGGGCGCCGCACCGCACAGCCGCACCTCGTACGGCATGCTCGCCCGGGTCGTGAACACCTGCGCGGGGATGCCGACATCGAGCGGCTTGGCGCCTTCGAGCACGAGGACGGCGACGCGACGCAGACGGGCGGTGGACACGGACACAGCCTACGCAGGGCTACGGCCGCGTGTTCGCCGACGCGGTGCCGGCTCGGCGCAGGTCAGACCTTCCAGGACCGCAGCTGGTCGGCGACGGCGAGGACGCCGACACGGGTGTCGCGGATCTTGCGGACGAGGTCGGAGAGGGCGCCGTAGGGCGGGTCGATGCCTTCGCCGGACTGGCCCATGTACTGGGCGGCGACGAACGCGGCGTACAGGCTGTTCCGGTGCGGCAGCGGCTCCAGGCGCACGATGGTGTGCATGAGCGCGGCGGCCCGCCAGGCGGCGTCCGGGTCGGCCGCGGCGAGTGTCGGCAGCTTGGTCCTGTGCCGGGACACGGCGGCCACGAGCGCGGAGTAGTCGGATATCGACATGTCCTCGCGGCCGAGGGCGGCCTCCTGTACGTCGAGGAGCCAGGAGACGTCGATGTACAGGTGCATCAGGCGGCCGCGGCCCCGTCGCGCTCGGCGGGCGGCACCTCGTCGGGGAAGGCGTCGTCGAACTCGCCGCGCAAGCGCTCGGCCCACTCGGACGCGCCGGCGACGAACAGGCCGCGTTGCATCTCGCGGACGCCGAGGTCGTGCAGGTACTGCTTGAGGCTCTTCCCCTCGGCCGCGGCGGCGGCGCGCACTCCCTCGAGTTCCTCTTCGGTGAAGGACACATTCAGCGATGGCATGCAGCGATGGTACCTACTTGGTGCCACCGCTGCGAGGGGTCCGTCCTCGGGACCGTTCCCGGGTGGCGCCTAGGCTGCGGGAATGATCTCTCGCGACTATCTCTCCGAACTGTTCTCGCTGGACGGCCGGGTCGCCGTCGTGACGGGCGGCAGCTCCGGCATCGGCCGGGCCGTCGCCGGAGCCCTCGCGCGGGCGGGGGCCGCGGTGGTCGTAGTGGCACGCAAGGAGCGGGAACTGGCCGTCGTGGTCGACGAGTTGACGGCTGCGGGCTGCCGGGCGGCCTGGGTGCGCGGCGACCTGGGGACCCGGGACGGGGTGCGGGCGGCGGCGGAGGCCGCGGCCGAGGTGTTCGGGGAGCCGGACATTCTCGTGAACAGCGCGGGCATCAACCTGCGCCCACCGATGGGTGAGTTGAGCGAGGAGGTGTGGGACACCACGATGGCCCTGAACCTGGAGGCGCCCTACCTCCTGGGCCGGCGCTTCGGCCCCGGCATGGCCGAACGGGGCTTCGGCCGGATCATCCACATCACCTCCCAGCAGGCACACCGCGCGTTCGTGCAGAGCGGCGCCTACGGAGTCTCCAAGGGCGCGTTGGAGTCCCTGGCCCGCTCCCAGGCCGAGGCATGGTCGCCGCACGGTGTCACCTGCAACACCCTGGTCCCGGGCTTCGTACTGACCCCGCTCAACGAACGGCTGTCGTCCGATCCCGAGAAGGTGGCGGCACTGGCCGCACGCACCATGGTCGGCCGCAACGGCCTCGCCGAGGACTTCGCGGGCGCGGCGGTGTTCCTGGCGAGCCGCGCCTCCGCCTACGTCACCGGGCAGTCGGTGTTCGTGGACGGCGGGTTCTCCGTGCACTAGACCAACACCGGTTGCGACTGGGCCAGTTGCGGACATGAGCCACCCGCACCTACGACGTCCCGCTCCCCCGCCGCAGAAACCGGATCACGGGATGCCCGGGTTCATGGCCGACCTCCGCGTGGACGCCGTAGACGTCCTTGATGAGGGCCGGGGTGAGGACGTCGGTCGGGGTGCCCTCGGCCACCGTGCGGCCGGTGTTCAGGACGAGCAGGCGGTCGCAGTACATCGCGGCGAGGTTGAGGTCGTGCAGGGCGATCACGGTGGTGACCGGGAGGTCGGCGATCAGGTCGAGCAGGTCCAACTGGTGCTGGATGTCCAGGTGGTTGGTCGGCTCGTCGAGAAGGAGTTCGCGGGGTTCCTGGGCCAACGCGCGGGCGATCTGGGCGCGTTGGCGTTCGCCGCCGGAGAGGGTGTGCCAGGACTGCGTGGCGCGGTCGGTCAGCCCGGTGCGGTCGAGCGCCTCGGTGACGGCGCGGGCGTCTGCGGCCGACGCCGGTGACCAGGCGCGGCGGTGCGGGATGCGGCCGAGGGCGACGACCTCGCGGACGGTCAACTCGGTCTGGGTGTGGGTGTGTTGCTCAACTGCGGCGATACGGCGGGCGGTTGCGCGGCGTCCGACCTCGGGCAGTGGCCGCCCGTCCAGCGTCACCACGCCGGCGGAGGCGGGGAGGACCCCGGCGAGCAGCCGCAACAGCGTTGATTTTCCTGACCCGTTGGGGCCCAGCAGACCGACGGTCTCGCCCGGCCGCAGGACGAGGGTGACGCCGTCGACGATGAGCCGGCCGTCGGTGCGGCGGGCGACCCGGTCCGCGTGCAGGCCGGTGTCCGGTGCGGGGCTGCTCATGTCGTCTGCCGGGGCACTCATGCCTTCCTCCGGCCCCGGTGCAGCACGACGACGAACGCGGGCACGCCGATCAGCGACGTCACCACCCCCACCGGTACCTCCTGGGGATCGACGACGGTACGGGCGAGGGTGTCCACCCACACCAGGAAGACGGCTCCGGTCAGCGCGGTGACCGGCAGCAGTCGTACATGCCCGGAGCCCGTGAGTGCCCGCGTGACATGCGGCAGGACCAGACCCACGAAGCCGATCGCCCCGGCACAACTGACCAGGACCGCCGTGAGGAGCGCCGTCGCGCACAGCAGGATCAGCCGGGCGCGGGCCACGTTCACGCCGAGCCCGGCCGCCGCCTCCTCGCCGAAGGCGAACGCGTCCAGGGTGGTGGCATGGCCGAGGCACACGACCAGGACGACGGCCAACGCGCCCGTACACAGCAGCACTTGGCCCCAGTCGGCGCCGGAGAGCGAGCCGAGCAGCCAGAACAGCACGCCCTTGGTGGTCTCGGCGTCCGCCGACGTCAGCACCGTGAACGAGGTCAGCGCGGAGAAGAGCTGCATGGCGGCCACGCCGGACAGCACCACCCGGTCCATGCTCGCGCCGAGGCTGTGGCTGAGCAGCATCACCAGCCCGAAGGAGAGCAGGGCACCGACGAAGGCGCCCGCCGACAGCGACACGGCCCCGCCGCCCACACCGAGCACCACGACCGCCACCGCACCCGTGGACGCCCCGGAGGAGACACCGAGTACGAACGGATCCGCCAGCGGATTGCGCAGCAGCGACTGCATGACCGCGCCGCACAGCGCGAGCCCGGCCCCGCACACGGCGGCTAGGGCCTGTGTAGAGTTGTGATCTCGTGAGCCCCCGGCCTGGGAAAGTCGGGGGCCCTGGAGTAGAACGGTGGGGTGTCTCGACCTCAACTTT
>NZ_JBIWMV010000006.1:0-302431 GCF_044766845.1 Streptomyces sp. NPDC101776
GTCGAAGGACCTACCTTCATCTCCACAACAGCATGGCGACTGTTCGTTTCCGTCTTCTACATCAGAACCGCACATTCACCTTCTGGACACACCAATGCCCTTCGCCTAAGTGGACCGCATGGCCCACTTCCATTGCGGCCCACCGTACAGCAGAACCGGTCCGCCCGTTCCACTTAGGTAGAATGGAGGTATGACCTCCCCGCCTTCCGGCCAGACGCCGGGCCCGCAGCCCGGCATGGGACTGCGCGTCGACGCCGAACGCAACCGCTGCCGCATCCTGGCCGCCGCCCGCCGCCTCTACGCCACCGAAGGGCTCGGCGTCTCCATGACCTCGGTCGCCCGCGAGGCAGGCGTCGGCAAAGCCACGCTCGGCCGGCGCTTCGCGACCCGGGAGGAACTCGTCAACGCGGTCTTCGCCGACCGCATGGACGCCTACGCCGACGCCGTCACCGAGGCCCTGGCCGACCCCGATCCCTGGCACGGCTTCACCGGCTACCTCCACGCCGTCTGCGCCATGCAGGCCGCCGACCGCGGCTTCGCCGACGTCCTGACCATGACGTTCCCCGCCGCCAAAGCACTGGAAGCCCGCCGCGCCGAGTCGCACAACGGGTTCCTCGAACTCATCGCCCGCGCCAAGAACAGCGGACACCTGCGCGACGACTTCACCCACCAGGACCTGGTCATCCTGCTCATGGCCAACGCCGGCGTCATCGCCGCCGCCGGCGATGACGCCCCCGACGCCTGGCGGCGCCTCGTCGGCCACATGCTCCGCTCCTACGCCACACCCGGCGCGCCGATCCCCGCGGTACCCGAAGCCCCAAGGCCCACCGCTCTCTACCGCGCCATGGTCCGCCTCTCACGCACAGGCCCGGGCGCCGTCTAGGGCGGCGACAACCTGGGCGCGATGGCGCCCTGGGTGCAGAGACGCCCATGACCGGAGAGAGGCGCGGGTGATGGCCCAGCCTCCAGGACATACCGGCCGGCCCGGCAATCGGATAGGCCTATCCAAATTCCTGCTAGGCTGACCAGGTGAATCGGAGCGGCCTATCCGGATCACGGAATGGATAGGTCTATCCGAAAAGGATCGCTGTGACCAGCATCGCCATCATCGGAGCCGGCCCCCAGCTGGGTCTGGCCATCGCCCGCACCTTCGGCGCCCAGGGCCTGAACGTCGCCCTGATATCCCGCAACCGCGACAAGCTCGACGACCTCGTCGGCAGGCTCACCGCCGAGGGCATCACCGCCGCCGCCTTCCCCGCGGACGTCCTCGACCGCGACGCGCTCACCCAGGCCCTCAAGAACGCCGCCACACGTTTCGGGGGGATCGACGTCCTGGAGTACTCCCCGCTGGACGATCTCGACTCCACCGCCCTGACCACCCCGGCCGACACGGACCCCTCCCACGTGCAGCATGAGCTTGAGTTCCAGCTCTACGGAGCCATCACCGCCACCCGGGCCGTACTGCCGGCCATGCGCGAGGTCCGTGCCGGCACTCTGCTGTTCACCACCGGCGCTCGCTCCGTCACCCCTCAGCCGCCCACCGCCGACGTCAACACTGCTGCCGCGGCTCTGCGCAACTGGACGATCAACCTCCACAAGGAACTGGCCGAAGCCGGCATACAGGCCGCCCACGTCGGCATCGACGCGACGATCGGCACACCCACCTTCTACGGACAGGCGCGGGTGACGGCCGATCGGATCGCGCCCGCCTACTGGGACCTCCACACCACTCACCGCGACGAGGCCGAGCGCATCCTCAGGGGCTGACGCCGCGCCAGCCGATCGATAGTCCCCCGAGCTTTCCCGCATCTGGCCGCCGAGGAGGAGCCATGACCTACGCGGACGACTCTGTGATCACACCGCGGCTTACGACGCTCCCGAGCGGGCCGTTCACCGACATCCCCACCGAACTCGCCCTCTACCCCGGCGTCCTGCACGGAGGCCTCATCCCTGGATCCGCGGCAAGCAAACGCGTACTCGCCGCGCCACGCCGCGGCCTCGGCGTATGAGGCGGCTGACGCACTCGGCCCCGCCCGACGCGGACCGTCACAACCCGGGGACCCGCACAGAGGCCGACGCCGGCGTCACGCTCTTCTTCCAACTGTTCGGAAAGCGCTGGACCGGCCCGATCGTGTCCGTGCTCACTGCGGGGCCGGCGTACTTCGCCGACCTGCGCCGGGCGATCCCCGGGATCAGCGAGCGCATGCTCTCCAACCGCCTCACCGAGCTCGCCACCGCGGGACTGATCGTGCGTGAGGTGGACGAAGGGCCGCCGTCGCGAGTGTCCTACCGGCTGACGGAGGCGGGCACGGCGCTGAAGCCCGCGTTCACGGGGCTCGCGCAATGGGCGCAGACCCATCTGCCGGAGACGGGAGGACCGGCCGACCACTGAGGCCGTCCGTACACTTCAGGACCGGTGTGCTCACCGGAGCGGTCAAGCGCTGACGGTGCCCCGCCAGGAGCAGGCCGCCGTCCCCCTGACCGACACGGGGAAGCCGAGCACCGCGCCGGAGGTCTCGGTCGGGTTCTCCACCCCGTACCGGGCCGTGGTGACGAAGAGACGGTTGTCGCTGGGATGCAGGCACACCGACGTGGGGTGCGGGGCCGGGACGGTCACGGTGTGGAGCAGGTGACCGTCGGGGTGGTACCGGCGGACCCCGCCCGCACCCCAGATCGCGACCCACAGGCAGCCCTCGACGTCGACGGTCATTCCGTCCGGGCCGCCTTCGCCGTCGCCGAGTCGGGCGAAGACCTCCGGGCCGCCGACGAGGCCGCCGGAGACGGGGTCGACCCGGCAGCGGAGGATGGTGCCGACGGCCGTGTCGGCGAAGTACAGGACCGTGCCGTCGGCGGTGAACGCCGGGCCGTTGGCGATGGTCAGGCCGTCGAGGACGCGTACGACCGTGCCGTCGGGGTCCGTCCGGTAGAGCGAGCCCGCGCCGTGGGTGCCGTCGTAGGCCATGCTGCCCGCCCAGAAGCGGCCGGCTGGGTCGGCGACGCCGTCGTTCATCCGGCTGGGGACCGGGGTGCGGTCCTCGGGGCGGTCCAGCCATTCGAGGGTGCCGTCGGGGGTGAGCAGCGCGATGCCGGTGCCCGCGGCGGCGATCCATGCGCCCGGCCGGCCGCTCACCGGTGCGACAGCGCCCAACGGCACGTCGAGTCGGGCCAGTTGGCGTGGAGCCGCCGGCCCGGTGCCGTCGCGCAGTTCGAAGAGCCGGCCGCTGAGGATGTCGACGTACACGTACCGGCCGTCGACCCAGCGACCGCCCTCCGCGAGTTCGTACGCTCCCTCTACGACGACCGCCGCCGGTACTGCCGTGGATGTCATGATCGGTCCTCCGGGTCAGCGGATGGTTGTGCCCTCGGGCTGGTCGAACAGGCCGAGTTCGTCCCGGGTGGGAAGGCCCTCCCAGTCGCCCCGGGTGGCGACGGCGAAGGCCGCGGTGGTGACGGCCCGGTGCAGACGGGCGGGGATGTCCACGCCGTGGAGGTGTCCGGACAGGTACCCGGCCACGAAGGCGTCGCCCGCGCCGACCAGGTCGACCGCGCCGACCTCGCGCGCCGGGCAGTCGGTCGCCCCGTCGGCGGTGAAGGCGGTCGCGCCACGTGCGCCGCGTTTGATGACCACCTCGGTCACGCCCGCGGCCAGGATGCCGCGCACGGCCTCGGCTTCACCGGCGCCGGGATGTTCCAGCATCAGCGGCAACTCGTCCTCGGAGGCGATGAGCAGGTCGGTGCGCGCCAGCAGCGGCCGGAGCGCTGTGCGGGCGCGGTCCGAAGTCCACAGCCGGGAGCGGTAGTTGACGTCGAGGCATACCGTGGTGCCCGCGTCTCGGGCGGCCGTGGCGGCGGCCAGGGCGGTCTCGGCCGCCGATGTGCTGAGCGCCGGTGTGATGCCGGTCAGATGCAGGATGCGGGGTCCCGAGGCCAGCGCGGGCAGTACGTCGGCCGGTGAGAGGGCCGAACCCGCGGAACCGGCGCGGTAGTAGTTGACGCGCGTGAGTGTGCCCAGGCGGGGTTCGGTCAGCAGCAGTCCCGTAGGGCGGCCGGTGACGTCGGTGACCGCGTGGTCGGTGTCGACGCCCTCGGCGCGCAGGGTGCGCAGGACCAGCGCGCCGAGTTCGTCCGCGCCGACCCGGCCCACCCAGCGCACCCGGTGCCCGAGCCGGGCGAGACCGATGGCGACGTTGGACTCGGCGCCCGCGACGGACAGGCCGAGGTTGCCGCCGAGCCGCAGGGCGCCCTGAGCCCGGAGCGCCGCCATCGTCTCACCGAAGGTCACCACTTCGGGCGGGGCCTGGTGTTCCGGTGTCGTCGTCACGGTGTCTCCCCTGCGGTGACCTTGCGGAACTCGGCGGCGCGGGTGCGGAGTTGGTCCAGATCGCCGCCGTCGGCCGCGTCCCCGACGAGGGGTGAGCCGACACCGACGGCGAGAGCGCCCCGGTCCAGGTAGTCGCGGGCGGCCTGTGCGTCCACTCCGCCGACGGGGACGAACGGCACGTCGGGGAACGGGGCGCGCAGGGCCCGCAGATAGCCGGGTCCGCCGAGCGTGCCGGGGAAGAGTTTGATCGCGGCGGCGCCCCGCGCGAGGGCGAGTTCGATCTCGCTCGGTGTCAGGGCTCCCATCAGCACGGGTATGCCGTAGGGCTCCAGTCCGGCGACCAGCGCCGGGGTGACGAGGTAGGACGCGCCGGCGTCGACGGCACGTGCGGCGTCCGCGGCCGACCGTACGGTTCCGGCGCCGAGCAGCGCGTCGGGGCCCAGTTCGGTGCGCGCCTGCCTGATCACGGTCAGCGCGTCGGCGGTGGTCAGTGAGACCTCGACGGCCGCGATGCCCTCCTCGACGAGGGTGAGTACGGTGCGCAGGGCCGCGGCGGGATCCTTGCCGCGCACGATCGCCAACAGGCGGTGGGCTCGAAGCGATTCCACCAAATTCATGGGAGCAAGTTCTCCTTGGGCGTGGGGTGCGAGGGCCTGACGGTGCTCACCATGCGGTGAACGCCCCGTCGGGGCCGCGCCATACGGGATTGCGCCAGCGGTGTCCGGTCTCGGCGGCGCGACGTACCGCCTTCTCGTCGATCTCGACGCCGAGCCCCGGGCGCGTGGAGGCGACGGCGTATCCACCCTGGAACCGGAAGGGTTCGGGGTCGATGACGTAGTCCAGCAGGTCGCACTGCTGGTTGTAGTGGATGCCCATGCTCTGTTCCTGGATGAGGAAGTTCGGTACGGCGAAGGCGATCTGGAGGCTGGCGGCCAGGGCGATCGGGCCGAGGGGGCAGTGGGGGGCCAGGGCGACGTCGTACGTCTCGGCCATGGCCGCGATGCGGCGGACCTCGGAGATTCCTCCGGCGTGCGAGAGGTCGGGCTGGGCTACGGCGATGCCACTGGTCATGACCTCGCGGAAGTCCCAGCGGGAGTAGAGGCGTTCGCCGGTCGCGATGGGGATGCTCGTGGACTCGACCAGGCTGCGCAGGTGGCCGGAGTATTCCGGTGAGACGGGTTCTTCGACGAACAGCGGGTGCAGCGGCTCCAGTTGGGGCAGCAGGCGGCGTGACATGGCGGTGGAGGCGCGGCCGTGGAAGTCGACGGCGATGTCCCGCTCGTCGCCCAGCACTTCGCGGACGGCCGCGACGCGTTCGACGACCTCGGCGGTGCGGGCCGGCGTGTCGATCGGGGAGAGTTCGGCCGACCCGTTCATCTTCACGGCGGTGAAACCCGCCTGGATCTGTTCCTCGGCCAGCTCCGCGACCTCGCTGGGGCGGTCCCCGCCGATCCAGGCGTACATCCGGACGCGGTCGCGGACGGGGCCGCCGAGGAGGCGGTGCACGGGGACGCCGTAGGTCTTGCCGGCGATGTCCCACAGGGCCTGGTCGATGCCGGCGACGGCGCTGGAGAGGATGGGGCCGCCCCGGTAGAAGCCACCCTTGGTGAGTACCTGCCAGTGGTCCTCGATGCGCAACGGATCCTGGCCTACGAGGTAGTCGGCCAGTTCGTGGACCGCCGCGCGGACGGTTTCGGCGCGGCCCTCGATGAGCGGCTCGCCCCAGCCGGTGACGCCCTCGTCGGTGGCGACGCGCAGGAACAGCCAGCGCGGGGCCACCAGGAAGGTCTCAAGTCCGGTTATTTTCAAGGAGTTTCCTTCGGCGGCGTGTCGGTCGCGACGTCGGCGGCGCGCTTTTTCCTGTCTTTTCGGCTCTCCCGTGCCTGTGCGGCCTCCAGGTCGTCGGAGGCCTGCGCCAGGAGTGAGGCGACGGCGGCCACGGCGGCGTCCGGGTCGCCGGCTTCGACGGCGTCGAGCAGTTTCCGGTGCACGGGGATGGAGTCGGCGAAGTGCCGGGCACCGTGCACGATCCGGTCGCGCACGCGCAGACCGGCCTCGATGACGACCTCCATGCGGCTGAGGAGTTCGTTGTGCGCGGCGTCCAGCAGGGCGCGGTGGAAGGCCAGGTCCGCCTCCACCATCGCGTCCGCGTCCGTGCCCGCCGCCGCCATCGCGTCGAGCGCGTGGCGTAGCGCGTCCAGGTCGGACGGGGTACGGCGGGTCGCGGCGAGCCGGGCTCCGGCGGGCTCGACGATCGCGCGGACCTCGGCGAGATCCCCAAAAAAGCCGTCGGTGGGAGCGCTGCTGCCCTGCCAGCGCAGCAGGTCGCTGTCGAGCAGGTTCCAGTCGGCGCGGGGCCGGATGGTCGTCCCGCGTTTCTGCCGTGATTCGAGCAGGCCCTTGGCCGCCAGCACGCGCAGCGCTTCCCGTACGACGGTCTTGCTGACGCCGAGTTCGGTCTCGAACTTGGCCGGGTCCACCACGGAGCCCGGGGGGTAGTCGCCGCGGATGATGCGCAGGCCCAGTTCCTCCACCGCTTGGCCGTGCAGCCCCCTGCCGGGTTTGCTCACCACGTTGTCCGGTTTCCTCTCGGTGCTGTTCGCGAAGGCCTCGTACGACGTACCGCGCGGTGCGCGACGCTCACGAGGACTCCTTCATGACGCTCCATCCTCCGTCGACCACGAGGCTGGCTCCGGTCACGTAGGAGGCGTCCGCCGATGCCAGGAAGGCGACCGCGGCGGCCACCTCCTCCGGCTGCCCGAAGCGCTTGGCCGCCGTGGCCGCCACGCTGCGCGCCCGCTCGGACTCCGGGATGCCCTCCCACGCGGCGGTGAGGATGGGTCCGGGCAGCACCGTGTTGACCCGGATGTCCGGTCCGTACTCGACGGCCAACTGCCGCCCCAGCGAGCACAGCGCGCCCTTCGCGGCGGCGTAGGCGGCATGGCCGGGGATGCCGATGACCGCGTGCACCGAGGAGGTGAGGACGACGGACCCCGACGCCTCGCGCAGCATGGCCGCGAAGGTCTTCATCCCGCGCCAGGCCGGCTTGAGCAGCACGGCCATCTGACCGTCCCACTCGTCCTCGCTCAACTCGTGGGCGGGCTTGTTGAGTTGGGCGAAGGCGTTGCTGTGCAGCACGTCCAGGCGCCCATGGTGCTCGTCGACGTGGCGGGCCAGGTTCTCCCAGTCGGCGGCCGAGGTCACGTCGCACCGTACGTACTCCGCGCGTCCTCCGCTCTCCGCGATACCCGCGGCGAGCGCCTTGCCCGCCGTGTCGTCCACGTCCGTGACCACGACGCTCGCGCCCTCGTCCGCCAGCCTTCGGGCCGTGGCGGCGCCGATTCCGTGTGCGGCGCCGGTGATCACCGCCACCCGCCCCGCCATCCTGCGGCACTCCGTCATCGCGTGCGTCTCCCCTCGTTCTTGCCTACGCGCTCACCATAGCTGTTTCAATTAATTATGAATATATCTTGACGGCATGGCTGTGCCACTCCGAAACTGACCGGCACAACAGGCACTTTCAGTACGAAGCCAGGAAGGTCCCCCTCCCATGAGCCGCACCACTCCCCGCCACAGAAGCCGGGGCGCACTCGCAGTGACCCTTGCCGCCGCCTCTCTGCTCATCTCCGCCTGCGGCGGTTCGAGCGGTTCGCAGGACAAGGCACAGGCACCCGCCAAGCCCGGCCAGAAGGTCGACCTGCGCTTCTGGTCGTGGGTTCCCGGCGTCGACAAGGCAGTCGACCAGTGGAACGCCACCCACCCGGACATCCACGTCAAACTGGAGAAGATCCCGGCGGGCAGCAGCGGCGGCTACGCCAAGATGCGCGCCGCCCTCAAGAGCGGCAACGCGCCCGACCTGGCGCAGGTGGAGTACCAGGAGATCCCCTCGTTCCTGCTGGAGAACGGCCTGGTGAACCTGTCCAAGTACGGCGCGGACAAGGACCGGTCGAAGTTCACGGACTGGCAGTGGCAGCAGGGAGTCTTCGGCTCGGCCGTCTACGCGATCCCCCAGGCGTCCGGCCCGATGGGCCTGTTCTACCGCTCCGACCTGTTCAAGAAGTGGGGCATCACGCCGCCCACCACCTGGGACGAGTTCGCCCAGGCCGCGCAGAAGATCCACGACGCCGACCCGAAGGCCTACATCAGCACCTTCCCCGCCGGCAACTCCGCCTGGTTCACCGCACTCGCATGGCAGGCCGGCGCCAAGTGGTTCGGCGTCAACGGCGACACCTGGTCGGTGAACATCAACTCCCCGCAGACCCTCAAGGTCGCCGCCTTCTGGGACAAACTGCGGAGCCAGAAGGTGATCAAGACCGAACCCGACTTCGCCAACGGCTGGTACAAGGACCTGCAGACCGGTGCCATCACCTCGTGGGTCAGTGCCCAGTGGGGCGACGCCATCATCAGCGGTAACGCTCCTCAGACCACGGGCAAATGGGCGGTCGCACCCATGCCGCAGTGGACGAAGGGCGCGAACGTTTCCGCGAACTGGGGCGGATCCTCCACGGCCGTCCTCAAGGGCGCCAAGCACATCCCCGAGGCCCTGAAGTTCGCCGAGTGGCTCAACACCGACCCCAAGAGCGTCGACCTGCTGCTGCAGGGCGGATACGGCTGGCCCGCGGCGGCCGACGGGTACAAGGGCTCCTCGCTGGACAAGCCGTCGAAGTTCTTCGGAGACCAGAAGTACAACGAGGTCTTCGCGCAGGCGGACAAGAGCATCGACACCTCGTGGAAGTGGATACCGACGATCGACGCCACGTACCAGCACCTCAACGACGGCTTCCAGGCCGCCCTGGCCGGCAAGGGCACGTTCGTCTCCGCGGTCCAGCAGGCACAGAAGCAGACCGTCGAGGACCTGAAGCGGAAGGGTCTGAAGGTTTCCACCGGCCAGTGACCACCTCCGGAGGGCGCGACACGGCCGCCGCCGTTCTCCCCTCCGGACTCCAGAAAGCACCCAGATGCCCACCCGCACCCGCGCACCCCGCCGCCGCAGAAACCTGGCGCCCGTCCTCTTCGTCGCGCCGTTCCTCCTGCTGTTCCTCCTGACCTTCGCCGTCCCCATCGGCTACGCCGTCTACCAGAGCGTCATGGATGTCGAGCACACCGGACCGCTGGGGCTCGGCGGCAGCCATACCATCTTCGTAGCCCTGCGCAACTACTCCGACGCCTTGTCCGACCACGCCTTCCTGCGCAGCATCGGCCGCGTACTGCTGTTCGCGGCCGTCCAGGTGCCGGTGATGGTCGCGTTGTCCGCCGGGCTCGCGCTGCTGCTGGACAGCGCCTCGGCCAGAGGCGTGCGGTTCTTCCGCGCCGCCTTCTTCCTGCCCTACGGCGTTCCGGGGGTCATCGCGTCCATCCTGTGGGGCTTCTTGTACGTTCCGGGAGTCAGCCCTCTCGTGGACGGCATGCGCCATCTGGGCATATCGGTCGACCTCTTGGGCGGAAACACAGTTCTGTGGTCCATCGCGAACATCGTCACCTGGGAGTTCGCCGGCTACAACGTCCTGGTTCTCGTCGCCCAGTTGCGGACCATCCCCTCCGAGTTGTACGAGGCAGCCCGCATCGACGGCGCCAGCGCGTGGATGACGGTCCGACACGTCAAACTGCCGCTGCTGCGCCCGGCGTTGATCCTCACCACGGTCTTCACCATCATCGGCACGCTGCAACTGTTCGCGGAACCACTGGTGCTCAAGCCCGTCTCGTCGAGTATCGACAGCGCCTACACCCCCAACCTCAGCGCCTACAACGAGGCGTTCACCAACGACAACTACCACCTCGCCGCCGCCGAGGCGGTGCTGCTCGCCCTCGCCGCGTTCGTGCTCTCCTTCGGTTTCCTGCGGCTGATCAACAAGAAAGGTGGGGACGCGTGAGTCTCCAGACACCGGCCCACACCGTCCCTCCGCAGGAAGAGACGCCGGCCTCCGACGAGGGCACGACGCCGCACGGCGGCATCACCGGGGTCACCACACGCAGCCGCATCCTGGTCACCGGCCTGCTCGTGGCAGCCGCCGGCTACTTCCTGCTCCCGGTGTACTGGCTGGCAGTGGCGTCCACCAAGTCCACCGGCGACCTGTTCGGCAGCTTCGGGCTGTGGTTCTCCCATCCCCGGTTCCTGAGCAACCTGCACCAGGTGGTCACCTACGACCACGCGATCTACCTGCGCTGGGCCGCCAACAGCCTGCTGTACGCGGGGGTCGGCGCAGGCGTGGCGACGCTGCTGGCCGCGATGTCCGGCTACGCGCTGGCCAAGTTCTCCTTCACCGGCCGCGACACGATCTTCAACATCGTGCTGGGTGGCGTCCTGATCCCCGCCACGGCGCTGGCGCTGCCCATGTACCTGCTGTTCAGCAAGGCTGGCCTGGCCAACACCTACTGGGCCGTGCTGCTGCCGAGCTTCGTCAGCCCCTTCGGCGTGTACCTGTGCCGGATCTACGCCGCGGCATCCATACCGGACGAGCTGCTTGAGGCGGCCCGCATCGACGGCGCGGGAGAGATCCGCATCTTCACGACCGTCGCGCTGCGCATCATGACCCCCGCCCTGGTGACGATCTTCCTCTTCCAGTTCGTCGGCATCTGGAACAACTACTTCCTGCCGCTGGTCATGCTCTCCGACTCCAAGCTGTACCCCATCACCCTCGGTCTGACGTCGTGGCAGTCCTTCGCCGACCGCCAACCACAGCTCTACCAACTGACCGTCGGAGGTGCCTTCGTCTCCGTCGTCCCCCTGATGATCGCCATGGTCGCCCTCCAGCGCTTCTGGCGCAGCGGCCTGACCGAGGGCAGCGTGAAGGGCTGACCCGGTTACGGCACGGCGACGCAGGATGTCGGCGTCCTGGTCGTCGTGGCACAGCTCCTCGGCCCGTTCGCGTGGCCGCCATGTAGACGGCGTGTGCGGCGGCCACGCCGGTCACCGTCCGTTGGGTCCAGTCGTCTGCCCTCTGATGCCCACACCCTCCAGTTTTTTGAATTAATTATGAATATATCTTGACGGCGTAGCGATGCCGATTCAAGACTGACCAGCATGAAACAGGCACTTTCCGTACCGCTCGACAGTCGGCGTCATCTGCGCCCGTCCGGGATCGCCTTCGGCGGCGACTACAACCCCGAGCAGTGGCCCGAAGAGGTGTGGGCCGAGGACGTCGCGCTGATGAAGGAGGCCGGCGTCTCCATGGTCACGGCCGGGATCTTCTCCTGGGCCAAGGTGGAGCCGAGGCCCGGAGAGTACGACTTCGACTGGTTCGACCGGGTCATGGACAACCTGGCCGGGGGCGGCGTAGCCGTATGCCTGGCCACCATGACGGCGTCCCCGCCACCGTGGCTGTCCCGATTGCACCCGGAGATCCTCCCCGAGACGGCCGACGGCCGACGGCTGTGGCCCGGCGGACGCCAGCACTACTGCCCCTCCAGCACCGTGTACCGCGAGCACGCCGTCCGCCTGGTGGAGCGGCTTGCCACCCGGTACGCCGGCCATCCCGCGCTGGAGATGTGGCACATCGGCAACGAGTACGGCTGCCACACCCCGCAGTGCTGGTGCGACGAGTCGGCCGCCGACTTCCGGCGCTGGCTGTCCGAGCGGTACGGCGATGTCGAGTCCCTCAACGACGCCTGGTCGACGGCCTTCTGGGCGCAGCACTACGACAGCTTCGACGAGGTGCTTCCGCCGCGGCTCGCACCGACCTTCCCGAACCCCGCCCAGCAACTGGACTTCGCCCGGTTCTCCGACGACGCGCTGCTGCAGTGCTACCTGGTGGAGGGGGAGGTGCTGCGGCGGATCACCCCGGACGTCCCGGTCACCACGAACTTCATCGGCGTGCACAAGCCCGTCGACGCCTTCCGGTGGGCCGCCGAGGAGGACGTCGTCTCGGTCGACGTCTACCAGGACCCGCACGAGGAGGACACATACGTGTCCGCGGGGTTCATCTTCGACGTCACCCGCTCCGCCCGCGCCGGTCAGCCGTGGATGCTGATGGAGCAGGCGCCCAGCGCGGTCAACTGGCGTGAGCGCAACAGCCCCAAGCCGCCGGGGCGGATGCGGCTGTGGAGCTGGCAGGCGGTCGCCCAGGGTGCGGACGCGGTGCTGTACTTCCAGTGGCGCCAGTCCCGGGGCGGCGCCGAGAAGTACCACTCGGCAATGGTCCCGCACGGCGGCACCGACACCCGGACCTTCCGCGAAGTGCGCCAGCTGGGGCGGGAGTTGGCCTCCGTGCCGCAGATCGCCGGCACCCGCTCCACCGCCGAGGTCGCCCTGGTCCTGGACTGGAACAGCTGGTGGGCCCTGGAGCTGGACTCGCACCCGTCCACCGCGCTGCGCCAGATGGACATCGCGCTCGCCCACTACCGGCCGCTGTTCGAGGCGGGCATCGCCTGCGACGTCGTACCCCCCGACCGCGACCTCTCCGGCTACCGCCTCGTCGTCGCGCCCAACCTGTACCTGCTGAAGGAACGGGACGCGGAACGTCTCACCGAGTTCGTACGCGGCGGCGGCCACCTTCTGGTGTCGTTCTTCTCCGGCATCGTCGACGACTGCGACCGCGTACACCTGGGCGGGTACCCCGCCCCGCTGCGCGACGTACTGGGCCTGCGCGTCGAGGAGTTCTGGCCGCTGGCGGAGACAGAGACCGTCGACATCCGCCACCCCGACGGGTCGGTCAGCCGCGCCGACCTGTGGTCGGAGGTCGTCCTGCCCGAAGGAGCCCAGGCGGTGGCCCAGTTCGGCTCCGGGCCGCTGGCCGGGAAGCCGGCCGTCACCCGGCACTCCTTCGGCGAGGGACACGCGTGGTACGTCGCGACGCGTCTCGCGCCGGAGGCCATGCGGGCACTGATCGACGACGTCTGCCGTACGGCGTACGTCGGCCCCGTTCTTCCCGATCTTCCGGAACACGTGCAGGCGACGGTGCGCGAGGGCGACGCCGGACGGTTCGTCTTTCTGCTGAACCACGGTCGGGCAGAGGTGGAGATCAGACTGCCCGAGCCGATGACCGACGCCCTGGCTCAGGGCGGGGCTCCCGCCGACCGCGTCACGCTGCCGGGAGCCGGAGTAGCCGTCCTGATCGAGGCACAGACAACCGAACAAGCCACAGAAGAAGACAGGTAAAGCTCACCACCGCGATGCGCGTCCTGAAGCGGAGGGGGGAGAGACGGACCGTCCCTCCCCCCTCCGCCGCACCACGCCAGGTCACCGGCCCCGGGGATTCACCGCCTTGCGGAACACCTCGTAGACGAGCTTGGGCCGCTCCTCGGCGAAGGTGAGCAGGCCCATGACGGAGATGCCGTTGTAGGCCTGGTTGTAGCCGGCCCGCTCCTTGTAGTCCTTGAGGACCCAGTAGGTGAAGCCGGTGACGAACTCGCTGCGTGCGGTCACCTGCGCCCAGTGGGCGCTGAAGCTCGCCGCCTGCCATTCCTCGGTGCCCTGCGTGGTGCCGGGGCCGTGGGTGCCGGCCTCCGACCAGGTGCCGTTCTCGGTGATCAGGATCGGCTTGTCGGGGTACTTCGCGTGCACGGCGTCCAGCGTGGTGCCGAGGTCGGCGTCCTTGCCGTAGAAGTAGCCGAAGTACTCGTTGAAGCCGATCACGTCCGCGAGGTCGAAGACGGGGTCGTTGCTGGTGTTGGAGGCCCAGGTCACCGGACGGGCGGTCAGGTCGACCGCCTTCACCGCCGCCTTCAGGTCGGCGAGCCAGGCCCGGTAGACCGGGGCGCCGTCGGCGTCGATCTCCGACTCGTTCTGCAGCCCCCAGAGGATCACCGAAGGGTGGTTGTGCTGGTTCCACGCCATCGTCAGGGCCAGGGCGCGGGCGAGGCCGTAGCGCTCGGTCTGGAGCTTCTCCTGGGCGGTGTTGAGCCACATCGTGTCGATGTCGTCCATCACCAACACGCCGTGCGCGTCCGCCCAGTCGTAGACGTAGGGGTGTCGGTTGTAGACGCAGTTGCGGATGAAGTTGGCGCCCAGGGTGGTGAGGTGGCCCAGTTCGCGGTCGTACTCGGTCGGTGTCATCGCCCTGCCGTGCGCGGCGGTCTCCTCGTGCCAGTTGAGCCCCTTGAGGAAGACGGGCTTGCCGTTCAGCTTCAACTGCGCTTCGCCGACGGTCAGTTCACGCACGCCGTAGACGGTGGACAGCGTGTCCACCCGCGCGCCCGAGTGTCTTCCGGCGGTCAGCGTGGCGCGGGCGGTGAGCGTGTGCGGCGAGGCCGGACTCCATCGCGGGGCGCCGGGCACAGAGAGCACGACCCGTACGACGCCCGCCGAGCGGGCCGCGATCCGGGCCGCGACCACGGTGGGCCGGCCACCACTGCCCCGGCCGGGATCCAGGGTGAATCGGCCGTTGAAGTCGGAGGCGCCGTGGTTCTCGACGACCGCATGCGCCTCAAGGCGCCCGTTCGCGGCGGACACGAGCAGTTTGGCGATGGTGACCTGCGGGACCGCCTCGATCCAGGCCGAGCGGGTCAGCCCCGCGTAGGGCCAGTAGTCGACGGGCTTGTACGGCAGTTCGTGGTCGTCGGTCACCGGCTGCGGAGTCGAGGCGGTGTAGTCGGTGTAGCTCGCCCGGCGGAAGACCCGCACGGCGATCGTCTGGCGGGTCCCCGGCCGGAGCGCCCCCGCAACCGGCAGCGCGAAGGGCGAGTTGGCGCCTTCGTGCTTGCCGAGGTGCGTGCCGTCGACCCAGACCTCGGCGCTGTATCCGGCGGCCAGGAAGGCGATGCGGACGTGCCGGGCACGCCAGGACCCGGGCACGTCGACGGTGGTGCGGTACCAGGCGTAGCCGTCCTTGAACGCCGTGCCCTTGGCGAACGGGGCGCTCTCCGAACCGAATCCGGGAGTGTCCAGCAGGTCCCAGGCCGCCGGGACGTCGATGCGGCCCCACGTGGTGTCGTCGTGGTGCGGGGACTGCCAGCCCTCGCCGAGCCCCTGGTCGTCCGGATCGAAGCGGAAGCGCCACCGCTTGTCCAGGGACAGGTAGTCGCGGGTGGGCTCGTGGGTGCGCCAGCCGTCGAAGGACGGGAGCACCGCGCCGTACTGGAAGACGACGTTGGTGCCGCCGATGTCCCGCACATGGGTGCCGGAGGGCTCCGTGGCCGGGTGACTGTCGAGCACCGGGCCGTTCACGACGGCCCCGGTCGCGCCGTCTGCCGCTCGCGCGGCTGCCGGCCAGGCCGGCAGGGCGACGAAGGCGGCGGCGCCGAGTGCCGTGACGACGGTGCGCCGGGACGGCTGGATGAATTCGGTCATGACGGGCGGCTCCTTGAGACACGTACGTATTCGTCCGCCCCACAGCCTGGACAAGCCCGCCACCCTCGTCAAGGATTATTCATAAATAATGAATTGAGCTAGCGTGATGCCGCCGAGCGGCCGACGGCGTCCTACCGCACACGAACGACGGGTGACCTCATGACCACCGCACAGCAGCAACCCACCACGCCCGAGACCACGGGCCGGCTCGCCATCACGCTGTGGGACTTCAGCTGGTACACGCAGGCCGGACCCGGTGAGCCCTTCGCCGACCTCGACCGCGCCTTCGCCGAGACGGTGGAGCGGGGCTTCAACACCGTGCGGATCTGCGCCATGCCCTTCCTGCTGTTCTCCGGACGCGTCCCCGCCCCGGAATCCATCCAAGTCCGCGGCCTGGGCGAACAGTTCGGGCAGCGCACCCGCTGGTACAACGTCCGCGGCGGCTACCCGCTGGACGGCCGCCGACGACTCGTCGAACTCTTCGAGGCAGCCGCGCGCCACGACTGCAAGGTGATCGTGTCCTCGTGGGAGTACCAGCAGTCCCCCAGCTTCGCCGACACCGACACCTGGCACCGCGCCCTGGCCGAAGTTCCGGGCCCGGACCGCGCCGAGGCGGTGGCCGAATCGCTCGCCGGGCTGCTGGACTTCCTCACCGAGCGCGGGCTGTCCGACCACGTCGCCTACGTCGAAGTCCACAACGAGGTCGACAACTGCTCCCTCGTACCGGCCGACGGCACCCCCGGCCACTACGCCCGGCTGCGCGGCCCCCTCGAACGCGCCGTGAAGCTGCTGCAAGCCCGCCACCCCGCCATCCCCGTCACCTACTCCCTGGGCGAGCCCTGGCCCGACGAACTCGACGACCTGCCCGAGCAGGCCCAGATCGCGCACTTCCACTTCTACGTCTACGGCGTCCTCGGCGCCCTGTACGAGGCGGTCGGACTCGGCCACGGCACCGAAGCCGCGCCCGAGACGGCCACCTGGCCCACCCCCGAACTGGCCGCCATGCTGCGCCCCGACGCACCCGCCTTCGCCGACTACCAGCCGGACGAACCCTGGCGCCTGGCCGCCACCGGAATCCCGCGCGAACTGTTCTACGCCCACGACTGGGTCGACCCCGACCGCTGGGACTTGTGGCTCTACGAGAACTATCCGGCGCACCGACAGGCCATGCGGGACACGCTGGCCGGTTGGGTCGACGCCGTCGCCGAGTTCGCCCGCCACCGCGGCATCCCCGCCGTCCTCGGCGAGAGCGTCGTCGGCTACACCCCCCTCCTCACCCGCTTCGAGGAGGACGCCGTCGGCAAGGACATCGCGGAGTACGTCGTCGACCGCTGCCTCGCCGCAGGCTTCCAGGGCGTCGTACTCACCTCCAACGCGGCCCCGCACCACCCCATGTGGCATACCGACCGGGACTGGATGCGGCGGGTCAACGCCCGTGTCACCACAGGCTGAACGCGATTCCGCGGCGGCCCGAGCGAGCCCGGCAACGGGTCTCCCCTGACCTCGCCGAAGCAGAGAGCGAAGGTCTGCTTCCAGCGCTCGATCGCGGCGCGGTCGGCCATGGAGCGGGAATCCTCCGAAGTTCCCTTTCGGGTACTGACAGACGGGCTTCAGACCGGCGGGCAGGGTGACATCCACGCGGACCGATCAGTCGTTGGTGGCGGCTTTCTGCTCCCCGGTGGCCGGGGCACAGCCGTAGGGCCCCCACACCAGGGACAGGACGGCGTTCGCCTGGAGAATCCCACGTGTTCGCCGTGCGCCGCGGCATGGGGCGCGGCGCACGGCGGGTGGCTCAAGGTGACGGCTGGTCGCACGACCTGGGTGGCGCGCACAGATCCCCGCGCGGAGCCGGAGCGGACCTCAGAACATGGTGTTGTCGTTGGCGCTCTTCTCGGGCACTTCCTGGATCACGTCCCAGTGCTCCACGATCTTTCCGTCGACCAGGCGCCAGAAGTCCGCCACGGCCATGCCACGGTCGCCGGGCTTGAGATGCAGGTTGCTGTGGGTGACGACCAAGTCCCCTTCGGCGACCGCCCTCTTGATGTCCAGGCGCAGGTCGGGGAACTGACCACGCAGCCAGTGGACGTAGCCGACGAACGCCTGCCGGCTGTCCTGCGCCTCCGGGTTGTGCTGGATATAGCTCTCGCCGAGATACGCGGCAGCTGCCTGTTCCGGCTGGTAGTCGTTGAACGCCCTCTCGTAAAACGCGATGACGAGTGCCTTGTTGTCGGCAGCGGACACGAGCTTCTCCTGTTCTCTGGGTGCTGGGCCGTACGCCTAAACGGTCATGGCGTCGCGGACAAGAGCCGTGTCGACGAACTGCTCGAAACGGACGATGAGTCCACCGCGCACGACGAAGTGATGCGCCACCCTGACATCGATCGGCCTCCCGGTCGCCTTGTTGGCCGCCGTGTAGCGGGCGAGGACGACGACGTTCTCGCCGTCGACGACGTAGGTGTCGTCGTGGGCGGTCCAGCCGTCCCAGTCCTGGCCGAGCTTCTCCATCACAGCGGCGGTGACGCCGTCAGGGGTCCGGTACGTACCGGCAAGCGGGAAGCCGGCCATCTCCGTCCACTCCACGTCGGGAGCGAGGGTGGCCCGAAGTGCCTCCAGGTCGCCTGCCGCGGAGGCGAGGTACTGACGTCGTACGACGTCGGCGGGGGCGGTGGAGGTCGCGAAGTCGCCCATGGTCAGCCCCACTTCATCTCGCCCTTGGCGACCTTCGCACCGATCTGCGCGGCGATCAGCATGCCGTTGTCGGGGTACCGCGCCACGAGCGCCTCGGTCAGCGCCGCGCCGTCGGCCGCCTTGCCGAGCTCCTCCTCGAAGGCGAGGAGGTACTCGCGGGTGGCGGAGATGGCCGAGGCGTCGGCCGCCGTACCGGGCAGACGGTGACCCGGAACGACCAACTCCGGCTCCAGGGCGGCCATTTCGTCCAGCAGGTCGATCCACGCGGCACGGTCGCCCGGGGTGGGGGTGTCGGCGACCCAGACGTGCTCCTGCTGGAAGAGCAGGACGCCGCCGAGGAGGGCGCGGTGCTCGGCCTGCCACAGGTAGTGGCGGTCGGGCAGCGCGTCCGGGCCGCCCTTGAGCTCGAAGCGGTGGCCCTCCAGGGTCAGGGCGTCACCGGTCAGCGGGGTGAGGTCGACCAGCCGGGTGGGCAGGTTCGGGCCGAGCGCCGCCCAGGCCTTGAGCTTGCCCTCGTAGGAGTGCTGGATGTGCTCGATGACGATCGGCGTGGCCACGAAGGCCGCGTCGGGGAAGGCGTCGGCGATCACCTCGGCGCCGAAGTAGAAGTCGGGGTCGGCGTGGCTGACGAAGACGGTGGTGAGGTTCTTGCCGGAGTCGAGGATCTCGGCGGCGAGGCGGTGGCCGTCGGCGCGGGTGAAGGCGGCGTCGACCAGCAGCGCGTCGTTCTCGCCGGTGACGAGGGTGGCGGTCTTGTTCTTGCTGCCGGCCGGGAAGTCCAGGTCGAGGACCTTGAAGGAGAGGATGCTCATGCGGGTGGCTCCTGTACGCAAGGGATGGGGTGGGGACGGGGGAAGGTCAGTGGGCGGCGAAGCGTGCGTCGACCTCGTCGGCGGTGGCTTGGCCGTAGGCCAGCGCGGTGACGGAGTCGCCGTCGACGGCCAGCAGAGTGGGGAACCCGGTAACGCCGAGCTGGACCGCGCGGCGGAAGTCGGCGTGGGCCGCGGTCTGTGCGTCGGGTGCTTCGAAGGCGGCGACGACGGCATCCGCGTCGAGTCCGGCGGCTTGGGCGACCGTGCGGTAGGTGGCCGCCTCGGACAGGCTGAGTCCGTCGACGTAGAAGGCGGCCTGCAGGGCGGCGGCCAGCTCCGCCGCGCGGTCGGGGGCGGCCTGGCGCAGGGCGGCGACGCCACGGGCGGCGGCCTCGGAGTCCATCACGAAGGAGCCGTCGGCGATCAGCTGCTCGTAGGCTGCGCCGAACTCGGCGCCGGTCAGCTCGGCGATCTTGGCGTTCGCGCCCTGGACGTAGCCGAACTCGCGGACGGGTACCCGCCGCGATCCGGTGAACAGGCCGCCGGAGACGACGTCGACCGGCAGTTCGGGGTGACGGGCGGCGACCTCGCTCAGTGTTCCGGAGAACCCGTGCGACCAGCCGCAGTAGGCGTCGAAGACGTAGACGAGCTTCATCGAAGACCTCGGCAGGGATGTGCGCCCGCCGATTGCGAGCGATTCACCTGACAGAACAGTAACTGACGTGTCAGATATTTCAAGGTTCGTGTGAGGTGGGGCACACGGGAACGAGTGACAACGTCATTACACCAACGATGTCGCCACTTCGCAGGTCAGGGCAGGCGCGGCAGCAGATCCCGGGCCGTGTGGCTGAGGATCCGGAGATCCTCCGCGAACCGCTTCCGATCCCCTGCGGGCAGGGGATCCACGAGATACCGCTTGATGTTCTCCAGGTGGACCCGGGATGCGCCTACGACCGTCTCCTCACCCAGCGGCGTCAGCCGAACCAGCTTTCCGCGCCGGTCGTCGGGAGAGTCCGCGCGCGTCACGAAGCCCGCCGCCTCCATGCGATCCACCACCCGGGTGGCACCGCCGGTGGTCAGCACCTGCTCCTGGGCGATAGCCCGCATCGAAAGCCCCGGCTCGCCCGCGCGCCCGAGGATCAGCAGCACCTCGAAGACCAGATGGCTGATGCCGCACTCCGCCTCCAGCGCCCGGCCGAGGATGTACTCCAGCCGGTTCGCCGCCCCCTGCAGCCGCCCGAACGCCAGGATGAGCTCGTGGTCGGCGGCCTCCTTCGCCGTCCTGATCTCCGCTTCCTCACCCACGGCAGCGCCGCCCCCTCTTGTCGTCTCGGTATCACCGTACCGATCACGTGGGGACAGGCAGGACACCCGAGTCCACCGGACCGGTCGAGCGACAGCAGCCCCACCCATTTCCCCCGGCGTCCCTGCGGGTGTTCAAGGTGATATGCATGACGCGGTTCAATTCCTACTGTTTGTGCGTAACGCCATACTGGACCAGTACGGAAGCGCGCACAAAAGGCACATCCGTGTCTGTGGCAGAGGGGAATGTGCGTCATGGAGGTCACGGCCACGACAGGTTCCGTCACAGGCCGGGGGCCGTGTGCCGGCATCCCGGCCGAGCAGATGGACTTCATCCGGCAGGTGCTGGAACGTGTCGGTGACAAGTGGAGCGTGCTGGTGATCGCCGTACTGGAGTCCGGTCCGCTGCGCTACACCGAACTGCAGCACCAGGTCCCCGGCATCTCCCAGCGCATGCTCACCCTCACCCTGCGCCAGCTCGTGCAGGACGGACTGCTGACGCGGACCGCCTATGCGGAGGTGCCGCCGCGCGTGGAGTACGCCCTCACCCCGCTCAGCCGCAGCCTCAACGACATCCTCAAGTCCCTGCTCACCTGGGCCGCCGAACACCACGACGAGATCCGGGAACATCGGGCCGGCACCGCGAACGCGGCTGCGCGTTCCTGACCGCTGGGACTGGCGGGCGGCGCGCGCCGCCACACGACGCCCGGCCACCGGGGCGTTCTGTTCGTTTCGACCTCGCCTGCCGGGCCCTGGGGCACTGACCTCGCGCCCACAGCCCGGACGTGGATGTGGACTCCGGGCAGGCCGAGGTGCATGGCCTGCCCGGAGTCCCCGCCGGTCGGCGGTTGCCCTGCGCGTCAGACGACCATCCACTGGTGGTTGGGGCCGGCGGTGCACGCCGCCTGGTCCAGGGCGGCGCCGTTGGCGGTCGACGCCCCGGCGACCTCCAGGCACTTGCCGCTGCGCACGTTGGTGAAGGTGACGTAGCCGCCGATCACCGCCGTCCTCGTCCACAGCTGGTGCGAGGCCCCGGTGCACGTCGACTGGACGGCCACCGCACCGTCGGCGGTGGAGGCGCCGGAGATCTGCAGACACTTGCCGCTGTTGACGTTGACGAGCTCGTAGTTGGAACCCACGGGCGTGGGCACCCACTGCTGGTTTGCCCCGGAGTTGCAGTTGCCGGAGTTCACCGCCGCCCCGTCTGCCGTGCTCAGGGACCAGACGTCCGCGCACTTGGCGCTGTTGCGGTTCAGCAGGTGGTTGTTCGAGGCCCCGAGCGGACCGGCGATGACCGGCCAGCCGCCCGCGAAGGTCACCTGCCGGATGTCGAGGGTCTCCTGCCCGGAGTTGTCGCCGTCGTAGTAGTGGTAGGCGAGGAACGTGGACGTGCCGTCGTCGTAGGCGTCGGCGCCACCGGCGGCCACCCTGGGGTAGGCGCCGGTCAGGACGGTTGTCCCGCCACCGGAGGCCATGTCGGTGCCGTTCTGGTCCAGGTACGGCCCCGTGATGCTGCTGGAGCGGCCGACCACGGTGTAGTAGGTGCTGTTGACGCCGCTGCAACAGGTGCCCTTGGAGCCGAAGAGGTAGTAGTAGCCGCCGTTGAGGATGATCGTCGGGTTCTCGATGCCGACGGCGATGTGCCACAGGTTGTTGTCGGTGGTGGAGAGCTTGCCCGTGGTCTGGTCCAGGACGTGCATGTACGTGCCGCTGCCGGTCCATGAGCCCCAGGAGATGTACAGCCGGCCGTCCGGTCCCCAGTCGACGTTGGGGTCGATCGGGTAGTTGACGTCCGTGACCATGCCCTGGTCGGTCCAGGGGCCCTCGATGTTCGTGGCGGTGGCCAGGCCCATCACCGCGTAGTTCGAGCCCCAGAGCGAGCCGGCGTAGTACAGGTGGTAGACGCCGTTGAAGTACTTGATGTCCGGGGCCCAGATGTTCGGCGGGGTCGAACCGAGTTTGGCGGTGATCCAGGACGGGGTCGACGACCAGATGTTGCCGACCTTGGTCCATCCGGAGGCCGCGGTGCCGGCGCACGTCTTGCGGAGGGTGATGGATCCGCTGGGGTTGAGCGGGTCGTTCTCGAAGCCGGTGGAGAAGCCGTAGTAGCAGCTGCCCACCTTGATGACACTCGGGTCGTGCATGCGCAGATCACCGCTGAGTGCCTGCGCGGGGGAGGCGGTGCTCAGGCCGAGAACCGTCAGGAGGGTGATGAGGATCGTGGCGAGGACGGAACGCTGCCGATGTCTGCCCGCTCCGAGGCGGGACAAATCGGCGGTGTGATGGCCGCTCATGCGAGACTCCTTTGTTTCGCTGGGGTGTTGGCGCGAACCGACCAAGATCACGGACTGGTCAGTGTGAGTCGGAGACGGGATACCGTCGTCGGCTGGTAGTGGTCCCGGTCGGCAGGGTGCTCACGTCTCCGTCGGGCCACTCGATCCGTCCCGTGGTCCCCGTGGGCACGGTCGTTTCGACGGTGAGATGCGCTTCCCGCAGCTCCCATCGGATCGCCGTGCGCCCGTACGGTGACTCGTGGGCGGCGCTCGCCCACGTGAGGCCGCCGCCCGGTCGCGGGCGGAAGACGATGTCCCGGTAGCCCGGCGCGCCCATGGTCAGCCCGGCGACGGTGGCGTGCAGCCACTGGGCGACGGCGCCGAGGGCGTAGTGGTTGAACGAGGTCATCTCGCCGGGATTGACGGTGCCGTCGGGCAGCATGCTGTCCCAGCGTTCCCAGATGGTGGTGGCGTCGTGTTTGAGTGCGTACAGCCACGAGGGGCACTCCTGCTGGAGAAGCAGGGCGTAGGCGGTGTCGTCATGGTGCGCGGCGCTCAGCGCGGGTGCCACGAGCGGAGTGCCGATGAAGCCGGTCTGGATGGTGTGCCCGCCCGCCGCGACCAGTTCGGCCAGGCGATGTCCCGCGGCGGCCCGGGACGCGGAATCGGGGAGGAGGTCAAACTGCAGGGCGACGGCGTAGGCGGTCTGGGTGTCGCTGGTCATCAGGCCGCCGGGCAGCAGGTACGCGTCGGCGAACGCCTGTTGGACGCGTCGCGCGAGTTCCCCGTAGCGGTCGCGGTCGTCCTCGCGCCCCAGGACGTCGGCGGTCCATGCCACATGCCGCAGGGACCAGGCGTAGTACGCCGTGGCGATGAGGTGGCGGTCGGTGCGGCCGGCGCTGGGGTCCTCGGGGGGTGCGAACGGGTCGAGCCAGTCGCCTAGTTGGTAGCCGCGGTTCCACAGGCCCGACTCGTCGGCGAGTTCGGTGATGAGGTCGACCCATCGCCGTGCGCTCTCGTACTGGGCGGCGAGGAGAGCGGTGTCGCCCGAGGCCCGGTAGAGATCCCAGGGAGTGAGTGCCACGACGTCGCCCCAGCCGGCGCCCGGTCTGGCGGGGGTCCACTGCTCGCCCCCCGGGATCTCGGGGACGTACCAGGGGACGGTCCCGTCGTCGTGCTGTTCCACGGCGACGTCTCGCAGCCAGGACGCGAGCATGCCGTGGCAGTCGTACAGGAAGGCGGCGGTGGGCGCGAAGACCTGGATGTCACCGGTCCAGCCGAGCCGCTCGTCACGTTGTGGGCAGTCGGTGGGGAGGTCGACGAAGTTGCCGCGCAGGCTCCACACCACGTTCTCGTGCAAGCGGTTGACCTGTTCGTTGGAGCACTCGAACCAGCCGGTGCGGGCCATGTCGGTGTGGTGGACGCGGGCGACGATGTCGCGGCCCGGGAACCCGCTGCCGCGCCATCCGGTGATCTCCGCGTAGCGGAAGCCGTGGAGGGTGAAGCGCGGCTCCCAGGTTTCGGGGGCGCCGCCGCGCAGGGTGTACCGGTCGGTGGACACCGCATCACGCAGCGGTCGCACGCACAGCTCTCCGTCCTGGAGCACCTCGGCGTGGCGGATGACGACGGTGTGCCCGGCCGGACCGGACACGGTGACACGGACCCTGCCGACCAGGTTCTGCCCGAAGTCCACCAGGATCCGGTCGTCGTCGAGGGCGGTCACCAGCACAGGGCTGATCTCCTGCGTGCAGCGCACCGGCGGGCCGGTGGGTGCGACCAGGGTCGCCGGGTCCCGGTCGACGATGTCCACCGGCGACCAGTCGCCGTCGTCGAACCCCGGACTCGACCAGCCGGGCGCTTCCTCGCGCGCGTCGTAGGTCTCGCCGTCGAGCAGTCCCGAGGAGAGGACGGGGCCCTGGCCGGCGCGCCAGGAGGTGTCGGTGCCGACGACGGTGACGGTTCCGTCGCGGTGGACGATCTCCAGTTGGGCGATGAGCGCGACCCGGTCGCCGTACAGGTCGGCGTGGCCGCCGCCGAAGCCCAGCCGCCCCCGGTACCAGCCGTCGGCCAGCCATGCGCCGATGGCGTTGGCGCCGGCGCGCAGGTGGTCGGTGACGTCGTGCGTCTGATAGCGCAGTCGGTGGTGGTAGCTGGTCCAGCCGGGCGCGAGGGCGTGGTCGCCGACCCGTCGGCCGTTGATCTCGATCTCGTACAGGCCGTGGGCGGTGACGTACAGCCGTGCGCGCTCGACGTCCGCGGCGACGGCGAACTCCTTGCGCAGCAGGGGCGGACGACGCTCGGCGTCCGGCCTATCCGGCTCGTGCGGCTCGTGCGGCTCGTGCGGCTCGTGCGGCGAGATCGCGTGGGCCGTCCAGTCCGTCGGTGTCAGCGGGCCCGTCTCGATCCGCAGTGGTCGACTCCAGTCGCTGGTCACCTGGTCACTTCCGCGGACCCGCACCCGGACCTCGCAGGCTTCCCTGGACGCCAGTGGCCGCAGGGGCCAGGGGACGAGCACGGAGTCCCGCGAGGTCAGCCAGTTTGTGCGGTACCTCCCGTCGGCGCGGGTGGCCTCGATCTGGTACGCCTGCTGCGTCCAGTCGGCAGGTGCTGTGGTCTTCCAGGAGATACGGGGCGACGACTCGCCGATGCCGAACGGCTCCCGATGATGTTCCGCGGTCGGGACGTCCACCGCGGGTATCCGCGCGTCGCTCATCCCTTCACCGCCCCGGCGGTCAGGCCCTTGATGATGCGCTGGTTGATCAGCAGGTAGAGCACCAGGGCGCCGACGACGTTGATGCTGATCGCGGCGAACAGCGGTCCGTAGGCCGTCTCGCCGTACTGCCCGGTGAAGTTGAGCAGCCCCACCTGGATGGTGCGCAGGCTGTCGTCGGTGGTGAAGGTGAGCGAGACGAGCAGGTCGTTCCAGATGAAGAAGAACTGCACCAGCGCGACCGTGAAGACGGCGTTGCGGACGACGGGGAATCCGATCCGCCAGAACGCGGTGAGCATGCTCGCCCCGTCGAGGGTGGCGGCTTCGAAGATCTCGCGCGGGACGGCCCGGAAGTAGGTGGCCATCATGAAGACGGTGAGCGGGAGGCCGACCGCGGTGTAGGTGATGATCAGCGGCCACATCGTGCCGGAGAGCCCGCTCTGGAAGTACACCCGGAACAGGGGCAGCAGGATCATCTGGCTGGGCACCATGATGCCCAGCAGGAAGACCAGGAGGACCTGGTGGCGTCCGCGCCAGATCATGACCTCCAGGGCGAAGCCGGCGGCCGTGCCGAGGACGATGATGAGGGCGAGCGAGGGCGCGGTGGCCAGGAGGCTGTTGCGGATGTAGAGGCCGACGTGCCCGCTCGTCCAGGCGTCGGCGTAGTTGTGCAGGTCCCACTTGCCCGGCAGCGACCAGGCGGGGTCGTTGACGAACTCGGACTGGCTCTTGAAGGAGCTCAGCAGCAGCCACAGCAGCGGCGCCACCTCGACGGCGACCAGCAGGGCGACGAGCAGGTTCCGCGTCAGGCGCCGGGCGTACGCTCGCCCTCGGACGGCGCCCGGCCGGGGACGGGCCAGGTTTTCCCGCGGCGGAGCCGTCATGGTGTCGGTCATGGAGGTTCAGCCCTTGGTCAGGTCGCGGCGCGAGAAGCGGAAGATGATGAGGGTGACCCCCAGGCAGACGACGGTGAGCAGCGAGGCGATGGTGCTGCCGTAGCCGTAGTCGCCGTAGGAGAACGCGGTGCGGAACATGTAGAGGGTCAGGGGCGTCGTGTCGCTGCCCGGTCCGCCGTTGGTCAGGGCGAGGACCGAGTCGAAGACCTTGAGGGTGCCGTTGATGCTGAACACGACCGAGGACAACAGAACGGGCGCGGACAAGGGCAGGACGATGTGCCGGATCAGCCGCCATCCGGTGGCGCCGTCCATCCGCGCCGACTCGAGGGTCTCGTCGGGGATGTCGAGGAGCCCGGCGAAGATGAGGACGCCGTAGAAGCCCATGGAGCGCCATACGTCCATGACGACCAGGACGACGAAGGAGCCGCCCGCGCCGGCGAACCAGTCGCCGTGGTGGATGCCGAGCCCTTCGAGAGCGACGTTGGCCAGGCCGTTCTGCGGCGCCACGGCGAAGAGCTTCTGGAACATCAGGGCCACGGCGACCGTCGGCAGGATCACCGGGAAGAACACCAGGGTACGGACGACCGCGGACGACTTGCGCAGGACGAACACGTAGAGCAGCGCGAGCAGATACCCGCAGAGGACCTGCCCGGCACTGACGGCGATCGCGTACTTGAAGGTGAACCACAGCGCCGAGTGCGCCTGCGGGTCGTGCCAGAGCTTGTCGAAGTTGCCGAGCCCCCCGAAGGTGAAGCCCTCGATGACGTTGCCCTTGAAGAAGGTGTAGCCGAGGGACCAGCCCATCGGTACCAGCATGACCAGGGTGTACACCAGCAGCGCCGGGCCCAGCAGGACGGCGATGGCACGGCGGTCTCCCAGAACGGAACGCATGACGGCTCTCTCACAAAGGGGGTTGGCGCGGATCACGGTGGTGCGGACGGGTCAGCCGTTGTCGAGATCCGCCTGGATCTTCTGCATGAAGTCCTTGGCCGAGAGGGATCCGTTGACGAGCGACGCGGCGTTCGTCTGGCTGGTCTCGGTCGCCTTGGTGTTGAAGAGCGCCTCGAACCACAGGGTGCTGGTCTTGGTCTTGGTGATGGTGTCCTGGACGGTCTGGGTGAGCGGCGGCAGTGTGCCGGTGTCGCCGCTCGGCTTGAACCCGGAGACGGTGCCCTGGTCCTTCAGCGAGGCGGCGCCGTAGTTCTTGCTGATGCAGGAGAGCCAGTCGCCGACCTCGGCGTTGTAGGACTTCGCGGAGACGGCGACCGGGAGGCCGACGTTGGCCGGGATCTGGTCCGTGCTGCCCTTACCGCCCGCGACGGCCGGGAACGGCATGAAGCCGACGTTGTCCGCGCCGATCTTGTTCTTGGCCGGGTCGTTGAAGTCGCCGAGCGCCCAACTGCCCATGTAGTACATCGCGGCCTTGCCGGTCAGGAACTGCTGTGATGCCGTGTCGTAGTCGATCGATCCGACGCCCTTGCCGAAGTAGCCCGCCTTGCCCAGGTCGGCGATGGCCTGCGCGGCCTTCACATAGGCGGGGTCCGTCAGCTTGGCCTTGCCGTCCGCGACCGCCCGCAGGGCGTCAGGGCCGAGTTCGCGGTAGATGTAACCGCTGATCAGGCGGGTGAGGGGCCAGCCTTCCTTGCCGTCCGCGGAGAACGCGGTGACGCCGGCGCCCTTGAGCTTCGCCGCCGCCGCGACCAACTGGTCGTACGTGGCCGGGACGGCGATGCCGTGGTCGGCGAAGAGCTTCTTGTTGTACCAGATGCCCTCGATGTTGAACTGGTAGGGCATCACGTTGAACTTGCCGTAGAGGTTCTCGACGGTCTTGACGGCGGCCGGCTGGATGTCGTTCCAGACGCCGAGGTCCTTGAGCGTCTTCTCCAGGTCGAGCACCTGCCCGGCCTTGTCCAGCGTCTTGGTGAGCTGCGGGGTGCCTCCCGCCGCGAACTGCACCGGCAGGGCGTTCTGACCGGCGAGAAGCTGCACCTTCTGGTCGACGTTGCCGATCGGCAGCGTCTGGATCTTCAGCGGCAGAGCCTTGTCCTGCGCCGCGCACGAGCCCTTGCCCAGGGTGGTGAGCTCCTGCTGCACGATGTGGTTGTCGTCGTTGATGGTGAGGGTGAACGCCTTGACGTCGCTGCCCGAGGCGCTCCCGCCGCCGCAGGCGCTCAGCAGCAGACTCCCGGTGGCAGCGGTCGCCAGCAGGGTGATACGGCGGGTTCTGAGGGTCTTGTGCACAGGTGCTCCTCGGCGCGCAGTGCGTTGAAACGCTTCAATGGAGGGATGCCGGGAACCTATGACCCGTTTCTGCGTGTGTCAAGGATCTGTCGGGGATGTTTCCGAACCGCATCTGCGGGGGCGGCCGACTGGACCGCCGTGAGCGCGAGACGCTCCGCTGGAAGTGCCGCGTGGTGCCGTCGTTCGGCTGCGGCGCCATCGTGGCTGGTCGCGCAGTTCCCCGCGCCCCATGAGGGCGTTGTCGAACCGTAGTCGACTTCGCCCAGCCTGCTCAGGTGACGAACTGCCGATCAGCGCGGCAGGCCGATGTGGACGATCAGCGCTGCGGACGGGCGCAGTTCGGGCGAAGTCCACTCGGTTCGGCCGCAATCCGATGAGCGCGGGGACTGACTGCCCGCCCGGTCGCCTGGTGCCGCGGAGCGCCGACAGCACGTCGCGACGCTGTCGGCGGAGAGCTTGGCGCAGTGTCGGCGCGGTGTCGCGGAGGATCAGCTCGGCGCGCTGGCGCGGACGATCAGCTCGGGCTCCAGCACGACGGTGGCATGACGATGCTGGCCGCCCGAGGCCACCTCGTCCATCAGCAGCCGGATCGCTTCCTGCCCCATTATCCGGCCCGGCATGTCCACCGCGGTCAGCGGTACCGCCGCGGTGCCGGCCGTGCGGTTGTTCTCGCAGCCGACGACCGCGACCTGTTCGGGCACGCGGACCCCCGCCACGGTGTGCAGCTCATGAATGATGGCGTTGGCCAGGTCATCGGTGACGGCGATCAGGCCGTCCGGCAGCTCGCCGGGGGTACGTCGCGCGAGATCCTGCCCAACCACATGCCCGTGAGCCGCGGTCAGGCCGACGCTGTCGATCTCCTCCAGGGTGACACCGGGGCCCGCTTCCTCGACCGCCGCGTGCACCCCCCGGCGCCGGTCGCGCACGGGCTGATAGTCGTCGTGCGCGACCGCATAGGCCAGTCGCGTGCGCCCGGTGTCGATGAGATGGCGGGCCGCGAGATATCCGACGTGCTCGTTGTTGACCAGCACCGAGCAGCAAGTTCCCGGTCTCGGAGCGTAGTTGAGGAGCACGACCTGGCGCCCGTGCGACCGGATGCGGGCGATGCCGGCTGAGGAGTCCTCCATCGGAGCCAGCAGTACACCGGTGACCCGGGACTCGTCGAAGAGGTCCAGGTAGTTGTCCTGAAGCGTCATGTCGCACGCCGTGTTCGCGAGCAGAAGGTTCTGGCCGACCGCGCGAGCGGCGTCCTGCGCACCGTGCGCCATGTCGATGAACAGGGAGTTCTCGATGTCGGCGAGCACCATGCCGACGCTGTTGGTCGAGCCCGACACCAGCGACCGGGCGGCGTCATTGCGCACGAAACCCAGTCGGCCGATGGCTTGGCGGACGCGTTGCGCCGTCGCCGGACTCACCTTCGCCGGATGGTTGAGGACGTTGGAGACCGTGCCGACCGAGACGCCCGCGGCGTCGGCGACGTCCTGCATGCTCGGACCGGCATGCCCCTGTACTCGCGGACGGGCGGTTGCCACAGCGCTCCTCGACTTCCGGTCTCATTCAACCCCGGACCGCACGGCACCCACAGTGACCAGGCTGCCGCGGACAAGTCGCAGAGTACATGACGCGCGTTGAAGCGTTCTAATTCCTTGGGTCCAACAAAACACCAAGAACGGCTAGGACCATCGAATAACAGCAGTTCACAGTGCAGCACCGACCTCCTCCGACGCGATCACCGGCCAGCACCCGCCGACCGAAACATAGCGGTATGCCAGGGAGTGTGCGAGTCTGCTCTGCCCGCCTCATTAAAGCGCATCAATCAGCGGGCCATCGCACGCGGCAGCCCAAGGCGCCGCACCACCCCCACGGCATCTCCCCAGGTGTGCCATCGCTACGGCACGGCTTCAGTCTGCCGAGTGGCTGGGCGGGCCGCCGGATCGCCGGCCTCAGGACATCGAGACGGCCGCCTACTGTTGCCGCGCAACACGAACCACGAGCCGCTGCACATCCGTCAGGCCGCGCTCACCGGCACGGTGGCAGGTTTTCAGCGCCTTTCAGTGCCGGATGAGGGGGCGTCATGTGTGCCCGCTCCTGTACGGCGGAGGCGTCGTGGTGTGGCGCCTCCGCCGTACAGGGTCGTGATCGTGCCGGGCACGGTACGCCGCCCGGTGCGGGATCGGTCGGTGTTGACGGAGGCCGCGGTCAGCCCATGTGGACGGGCGCCGTACCCTCGGTGTGCTCCTGCCTGCCCGCGTTCATTGCCAGGAACGTGACCGCCAGTCCGCCCAGGAACATGGCGCCCGAGGCGATGAAGGCCATGGTGTAGCCGTGGGTCAGCGCCTCGCTCGCCTTCGCGACCAAGGGAAGATCCCGGGTGGCCCGGCCCCTGAAGAAGGACGAGGCGGCATCGGGCAGCTTGTCGTTCGCGGCGGAGGTGGAGATGGTCGACAGGACCGCGAGCCCGAGTGCCCCGCCGATCTGCTGGGCGGTGTTCAGGAGCGCCGAGGCCATACCGGTGTCCTGGTGGTCCACCCCGCTCACCGCGCCCAGCGTCATCGGGACGAAGCTCAGGCCGAGCCCGACCGCGGTGACGAACATCGCGGGCAGCAGATGTCCGGCGTAGGAGGAGTCGGGCTCCAGGCCGGCGAACCAGAGCATGCCGCCGGCGCCGACCAGCAGGCCCGGTCCGGCGATCAGCCGGGGGGACAGGCGGGTGACCAACTTGGAGCTCAGGCCGGCGGCGGTACCCATGCCGATGGTGAAGGGCAGGAAGGCGAAGCCGGTCCTGATGGCGCTGTAGCCGAGGATCAGCTGCATGTAGAGCGTCAGGAAGTAGAACATGGCGAACAGGCCCGCGCCGATGAACAGCATCGTGCCGTAACTGCCGGAGCGGTTGCGGTCCTTGAACAGCCGCAGCGGCATCATCGGCTTCGCGGCGCGTACCTCGATGACGAGGAACGCCGCCAGGAGTACGGCGGCCGTCGCGAAGGACGCCAGCGTCGGGCCGGTGGTCCAGCCGTGCTCGCCGCCGCGCGTGATGCCGTAGACGAGGGCTATCAGACCGCCGGTGCCGGTGATGGCGCCGGGGACGTCCAGGCGGCCGGGGTGCCGCTCGGCCTCGACGAGGGACTTCGTGCCGGCGAGGACGGCCAGGCCGATGGGGATGTTGATGAAGAACACCCAGCGCCAGTCGAGCGCGTCGGTCAGCACACCGCCCAGCAGCAGGCCGACGGTGGCGCCGACGCCTGCCATGGCCGCGTACACACCCATGGCCGTGTTGCGTGGCTTGCCGGCCGGAAAGGTCGTGGACGCCTTCATCGACGACAACCGGCGCCGCATGTCGGCCACGACCGGCGGGCCGGCCGCCCAGAACGCGGCCCTCCACACCCGGCTGGCCGAGGCCGTGACCATGGTCAGGGACGCGCGTGCGCGCATCCCGCGCACCTGGGACCCCGTCTACGCCGACGTCGTCGCGGGCGTGCCGATCTCCGCCGAGACGCGCGTTCAGTCCCGGTTCGAGGCCTCCCAGGCCGTCGGCCAGTGCCTCGGCGCGGTCACCAAGGTGTTCGAGATCGGCGGTGGCGCCGTCATGGGCAGCGACAAGCTGTTCCAGCACTACCTGCGCGACCTGATGGGCATGCGCAACCAGCCCATCGCGATCTACGAGAACCAGGCCGGCCTGTATGCCACCACGCTGTTCGGCACCCCGGTGGAACTGCCGTTCACCAAGGCGCACATCGGCTGCGTGCTCTGAGGCCGACCCGGTCTCCGCACGGCGGTTGATCGGAGCGGGCACGGGGTGGGGTCACCATCCCGGCGGCATCACAAGGACGTACTCGCCCAGCCCGTCGAGCCCAGCCTGGCTCACTCCGGCCGGAACACCACAGAAGTCACCGACGACGGCGCTGTCCCGAACCAACGGCCGTACCCGCGCCCCCCAACCCTCATCGCCTTCCTGCGCACCACGCACACGAGGCCCGATCTCCATCACGCACTTGGCGGGAGTGAACGCCCGTATGACAGACCCCATCAGCATCGCAACACGCCGTTTCCGAGAGGCCATGGCGTCCTTCCCCTCCGGCGTCACCATCGTCACCACTGCCGACGAGCCCGGACAGTGGCGCGGGTTCACGGCGACCTCGTTCTGCTCGCTCTCGATGGAACCCCCGCTGATCCTGGTGTGCCTGGCGGACAGCGCCGAATGCCACCCCGCCTTCACCAGCGGCGAACACTGGCTCGTCCACGTCATCACCGACGAACACACCGAACTCGCCACGCGGTTCGCCACCCGGGGCGCCGACAAGTCCGCGCACCCCCGCTTCGCCCTCGACGAGCACGGACTTCCCGTGCTCGACGCCGCCGCCGTCACCCTCGAATGCAGCACCTACGACATCCACCCGGCCGGCGATCACACCATCCTCCTCGGCCGCGTCGACGACGCACGCCTGGGCGAGGGCACCCCAACCCTCTATTACCAGCGCGTTTTCCAGCCCCTTGAGCTTGTACGAAGCCGATGACAGTTGGCTCGGCTGTGATACCGCCGATCGGAACTCGTCCTCCGCCCTTCGGCCACTCGTAGGGCGCACCGGAGGCCTTCCGGACAGAAGGGCCTCCAGTGCGGTGGCCTGGGGTTGGCCGGGCTCCGTCTCCGTGGCGTCGGACCCCGGTCGTCCACGCGACGCTAGAGCGTCACGACCGGCTCGCCGTCGAGGAAGATCGCGTGCGTGTTGTAGAAGGCGTCGAGACCCTCGGGGCCGAGTTCGCGCCCGTAGCCCGACTGCTTGACGCCGCCGAAGGGCACCCCGAGATCGATGGTGATGCCGTTGTTGATCGATACCGTACCGCTGTGGATCTTGCGGGCGACCTCGAGCGCACGCTGCTCGTCGCCGCTGAAGACGGCGGCGTTGAGCCCGAACTCGGTGTCGTTGGCCAGCCGGATCGCCTCGTCCTCGTCCTCGTCGCGGTAGGTGAGCACCGCGGTCACGGGGCCGAAGATCTCCTCCTGCGCGACCCGGGAATCGGGCGTCACGTCGGTGATGATGGTCGGCAGGACGTAGTAGCCCTTGTCGAACCCGGGCGCGCGGCCACCGCCGACGGCGAACGTCGCGCCTTCCTGCCGGGCCGTCTCGAAGAAGCCGAGGACCTTCTCGTAGTGCGCCTTGTTGATCATGGGGCCGACCGTCGTGTCCGGGTCGGTCGGATCCCCGACCTTGACACGCGCGAACGCTTCGGCGAGCGCCCCGACGATCTCGTCCTTGCGGCTTTCCGGAACGATCAGCCGGCTCGGGTTCGTGCACACCGCGCCGTTGTTGTTGCAGACGTTGATCGTCAGCGTGTGGACGATCCGGTCGAGATCCGCGTCCGGCAGGATCACCGCCGGGGACTTGCCACCGAGTTCGAGCGTGACCTGCTTGAGGGTGGGGGCCGCGGCCGCGGCGATCGCGCGCCCGACGCCCGTCGATCCGGTGAACGTGACCTTGTCCACGCCCGGGTGGCTGACGAGTTCCTGGCTCTGCTCGGGACCGGCGGTGAGGACGTTGATCACACCGGCAGGCAGCCCGACCTTGAGTGCGGCGTCCGCGACGTAGCCGGCGCTCAGCGGTGAGAAGTCGGATGGCTTCATGATGATCGTGCAGCCGGCCAGGAGCGCCGGGGGAAGCTTGAAGGCTGCAAGGCCGAGCGGCGCGTTCCACGGCACGATCGCGGCCACGACACCGACGGGCCGCTTCTCGATGCGCGCGGTGGCGCCGGTCAGGCCGGTGCGGACCTCGTGGAGTTCGGTCGAGTCGGCGAGGCTCGCGTAGTAGCGCAGCAAGCCGGCGAAGGCCAGCGGGTTTCCGCGGGCGGCACCGAGAACGAGCCCGGTCTCGGCCGTCACCACCTCGGTGATGGCGTCGGCGTGCTGCTCGATCTCGTCGGCGAGCGCGAGCATGTAGTCGGCCCGCTCCTTCAGGGAGAGGTGGGGCCAGGGCCCTTCGTCGAACGCGGTCCGCGCGGCCCGCACCGCGGCATCCACGTCGGCACTCGATGCCAGCGCGACCCTGCCGAACTGCTCTTCCGTCGCCGGGTTGACCAGCGACTGCGAGCGACCGTCCGCGCTCGGACGCCACTCGTTGCCGATGAACAGGTCCCGCTCGACCACGGGGGCTGACTGATCCTGGCGTTCCATGGAGAACTCCTCTTTCTCTCTGCGCGTCCCGTGTGGAAGGCGCAGGTCTGACGCTCGTCCGCCGGTGAGCTGCGAGGAAGGTCCGCTGTTACCTGGGTCCGGCAGGGCCAGGCATGGCTGACGGCGGCGGCGTAACGTCGATGAGGTGGAGACGAGGAGGTCGCCCTGCTCGCCGTGGTCAGCCCGCCCTGCTACCAACGCCTGGAGCAGGGGCGTACACGCAGGTCTCCGACCAGATGCTCGATGCCGTCGCACAGGCGCTCGCCCTCTCGGACGTGGAGACCGAGCCCTTCGCAACCTGGCCCGCCCACGGCGGGGCGCTCACACAACGGCAGTCCGTACGGTTGCTGGGCGCCCAACGGCCCTACCTGGAGAGGCTCGTCTCCTGGGAGTTGTGGCCGAAGTAGCGTGAGGCGTCATGGCCGTCTACAGGGCACAGCCCTACTGGGGCTGCCCCATCGGCTCGATGGGGCAACCCCTTGCCGGGAGCCTCGACCAGGTCGCCGCGGCAGCCCAGAACGCGATGACCAACTGGCAGCGCCCGCTCCGTACCGGGGTGGAGCGCATGATCGCTGTACCGAAGGACCACTGCTCGACGCGCTGCGCTGCAGGTCGGTGCAGCGCAGCGAGCCGGTCTCCAGAGCGGTGATCACCGGCTGCTGTGCTTTGTCACCGACCCGGTCCCACACCTGCCGGACTGCCGGACGACGGTACGCCGGCATTGGCCACTCGTGGCGTAGAGCTGGTCGAGATCGTCGTTGAGGGTCACGTCGGAGCGGGCCGCGACCGTGGAAGGGCCCAGCCCGACGACCGCGAGGTCGAGCTCGGACTTCCGGCGGGCGACAAGGTAGACGGTGACACCCTCGGCGGCGCCGAGCCCCGGGCCAGTGGAGCCACCCGGTGACGACCACCGTGCGCCCCCGCATCTCTACTTCGCGACCAGGTTCCTGTCACGCATGGTCGGGGACCAAGACGATCCGGCCTCGGAGCCCGCCCGCCGCGAGGGCGTGGTGGGCATCGGCGATCTGCTCCAGGGGGTAGGTCTTCGCCACCCGCAGGCTGATCAGACCGGCGCCCGCATAGGCCGCCAGCTTGGCCAGACGCTCGGCGTCGGTGTGCCACGCCAGATCGGTCATCCGCACTTCGCGGCGCGACTGGGGCGCGGAGTTGAGCAGCGACACGAACGCACCGCCGTGCCGTACGGCGTCCGCCGCCCCCGCGGCCAGGTTGGCCGCGTCGACCGCACCGTCCACACCGCCCGGTACCAGCCGGCGCACCGTGGGGACAAGGTCGTCGTCGCGTGAGACGAAAAGCTGCGCACCGGCCTGAAGGACGAGCTTCTCGTCGCCCGGTCCGGCCTGGGCGATCACGTTCAGCCCCCGCAGCCGCGCAAGCTCGACCGTGAAGAGCCCGACCCCGCCGGCGGCGCCCGAGACCAGCAGCCACTGACCCGGCTCCAGAGCCAGCGCGTCCAGCGCCTGGTCGGCGGTGGTCGCGTTCAGCCCGACCGTGGCCAGGTGCACCAGGTCTGTTCCACCCGGCGCCGGGGCGAGTTCCCACTCTTCCATTACGACGTACTCGGCCTGCGTCCCCAACGGCCGGTCCAGTCGCTCCTGCGTGCCGAGGACGGGGTCGCCGACGGCGAACCTGGTGACGCCCTCGCCGAGCGCGGCGACCGTGCCGGCCACATCCGTGCCGAGGCCGAACTGCGGGCGTGCGGCGGTCGCGCCGTACTGGACGGTGAGGCCCGTGCGCGTCATGACGTCGGCGAAGTTGACCGTGGCGCCGGCCACCTTGACCAGTACTTCTCCGGGCCCCGGTTCGGGTGTCGCCACCTCGACGACCTCGATCGTCTCGGGGCCGCCGAACTCCCTGACTACTGCTGCACGCATCTGTCCTGTCCTTCTCTCCGCGCGTCCCGTGTGGAAGGCACGGGTCCGACATTCGTCCACCGGTGAGCTGCGAGGAAGGTCCGCAGTTACCTGGGTCCAGCAGGGCGAGGCAGGGCGGTCGGCGACGGCGTACCGTCGATGGGATGGAGACGACCATCGGTGAGTTCCTGCGCACCCGACGCGAGCGCATCACCCCTGAACAGGCGGGGCTGCCCCCGACTCTCACGCGGCGGCGGGTGCCGGGGCTGCGACGCGAGGAGGTCGCCCTGCTCGCCGGGGTCAGCCCGGACTACTACCAACGCCTGGAGCAGGGGCGGACCGCGCAGGTCTCCGACCAGGTGCTCGACGCCGTCGCACAGGCGCTCTCCCTCTCGGACGTGGAGAGCGAGCACCTTCGAAACCTGGCCCGCCCGCGTCGAGCCGACGCCGAGGCGAGAACCACGCGACGGGCATCGAGAGTGGTGCCCGACGAGCCGCTGATTCGGCTGCTGGAGGCCATGGGAGACGCACCCGCGTTGCTGCTCGACGCCCGCCTCGACATCGTGGCGGCAAACGCCGCGGCCGAGGCCGTGTTCGACGTGAGCGGCATGCCGCAGCCCCGCAACGCGGCACGAGAGATGTTCCTGCACCCCGAGGCCCGGGCCCGGTACGCGAACTGGGAGGCGATCGCCGCTGAGACGGTCGCCCAACTGCGCCTGCTCACGGGGCGTCGGCCCGACGACGCCAAGCTGGCAGCGCTGGTCGGTGAACTGGCCATCCGCAGCGAGCCGTTCCGGCAGCTGTGGGCGACCGGCGACGTACGGGAGAAGCGGCTGGGGGTCATCCGTATCGTGCACCCGGTCGTCGGCACGCTCCAGTTCGACTACCACGTACTGAGCGTGCCCGCACGCCCCGATCGCTCACTGCTCACCTACCTGCCGCAGCCCGGCTCACCGACGGCTGAGGCCCTCGGGATGCTGCTGAGCTGGGTCGCCGACCGATCCGACCCGGCCGGTCAGGAAGTTCCCGCCGCGGTATCCGAGTCCGACGGGGACGCGAGTTCGCCAACCGCTTGAGCGTCCGTTGGTCCTGCTTCGAAAGTGTCCTGTCGGGCCAGGCACCGAGAGATGTGCCAAGTCCCCTCAACACACACAAGCTGACGCAGGGAACAGAACGGACCTGCCGCCGTCGACTCCCGGTCCCTCAGTGTCCACCAATCAAGCGGCGCAGACTCCAGAAGCAGCAGGCCAGATGCGCTCTGGCCTGCCGCCCTGTTCGTCTGCGCCTCATACCGATGCCGCTCGCTGGCGCGCATCCGCTACGCTGTCCCTGGTCGGCTGTTGGTGCGCTGCGTCGTCTGCTCAAGCAAGACTGCGGAGGCTGTTGCACCATGTCTGACCAGCGGGCTTGTGATCCTCGCCGAAGATCCGTCTCCTGGGTTTTCTCCAAGGTTCCACAAGCCCCCGCCTTCGTAGCTCAGGGGATAGAGCACGGCTCTCCTAAAGCCGGTGTCGCAGGTTCGAATCCTGCCGAGGGCACAGTGTGAAGTGCCAGGACAACGACGACGGCCCCGAACCCGCGACAGGGTTCGGGGCCGTTTCATGGGAACCTGCGCCCGGGGACGGACGGCGAGGGGCGACGATGGAGCAGCCGCGGATACGCCTCGGCGACGACGGCGCGTGGTGGGAGCCGGCTCGTGCCGGTGGGGACGTCTGGCGGGTCACCGCGGACTGGTACTCCTGCCTGAGGGCCGACTTCACCGTGGAGCTCGGCACCGCGGAGGTCGCGGACTTCGTGACGCGGATCCGCTCTCACCTGGTCGCGCCGTCGCGTGGGCGCTTCTCGGCGGCAGTCACTCCTGGTCGTGACAACCCACTGACGCTGAACGCGGAGCCGGTCGGGGACGGTTTCGCCTTCTTCGTGCGCTTGACCCCGAACGGCGACGACACCGCGTGCCATGTGCAGTTCGAGATCGATCCGATCGCGACGTCGGAACTTGAGGAGGCATTCGACGCACTGCACACGGCGTCGGTGTCCCAGCGCCGGCGCTAGGGAACCCTCGCCGTGTCCACAGCCTCGGCCGCCCCTTGCCCCGTCTCCGCCAACGCCCGGTTCCGCCGTACCGACGACCAGAACGACCAGCCGATCAGGACGACGCCGACCAGCCCCGTGATGACCTCGTTGATCTGGTACTGGATGGTGACCATCAGGATCACGGCCAGGGCGCCGATCGCGTAGTGGGCGCCGTGCTCCAGGTAGACGTAGTCGTCGAGCGTGCCCTGGCGGACCAGGTAGACCGTCAGTGAGCGGACGTACATCGCGCCGATGCCCAGGCCCAGCGCCATCAGGACGATGTCGTTGGTGATGGCGAACGCGCCGATCACGCCGTCGAAGGAGAAGGACGCGTCCAGGACTTCCAGGTACAGGAACATGAAGAAGGCGGCCTGGCCGGCCAGGACCACCGCCGAGCGGTCGCTCTCGCGTTCCCGTTCCTCCTCCGCCTCCAGGCGGTTCTCGAAGAAGCCGGAGAGGCCGCCGACGATCATGTAGGTGATCAGGCCGGCGATGCCGGAGACCAGGACCGTCTGGGCCTTGTCCGCGTGGGTGCCGCCGTGCTGGTGGGCGTGGGCCGCGAAGGTGAACGAGGTGATCAGCAGGACGATCAGGGCGATGCAGACCGACAGCATGTCGACCTTGCCGAGTTTGGCGAGCGGGCGTTCCAGCCAGCCCAGCCACTTGATGTCGCGGTCCTCGAAGATGAAGTCGAGGAAGATCATGAGCAGGAACATGCCGCCGAAGGCCGCGATCGCCGGGTGGGCGTCGGTGACCAGCTGTTCGTAGCGGTCCTTGTCGGTCAGCGCCAGGTTCACCGCCTCGAAGGGGTTCTTCTTCGCGGTGACCGCGACGATCACCACCGGGAACGCCAGGCGCATGCCGAAGACCGCGATCAGGACGCCGACCGTGAGGAAGATCTTCTGCCAGAAGGCCGACATCTTCTTCAGGATCCCGGCGTTGACCACCGCGTTGTCGAACGACAGCGAGATCTCCAGCACGGCGAGGATCGCGATGACACCGAACGCCGTCCAGCCGCCGTACCAGACTCCCAGTGCCAGGCCGAGCGCGGTGACCGCGAACGACCAGCGGAAGGTCTTCAGAAGCACGGGTTGCCCCTTCCTGTTGTCGCGCGGTCGCCCGCGGGCCGGGCATCAACAGCCCTGACCATCATCGGCGTTGTCTACCACGACCGCCTGTCGTACAGGTGTCGGGGGACGGGAACGGGACCGCGGCGGGGCACGGAAAAGGCCCTCGACCTTCCGGTCCAGGGCCCCTCCTCGGCGGTGTCCACCGTGCCGGATCGTCACTTCCTGGGCGGCACCTTGCCCGTCGTCCGCAGCGTGCCCACCGTTTTGAGGAGGCGGTCCGCCGGGTCGCGCAGGGACGGGTGGGCCAGGACCGTGTTGCGCAGGCCGCGGACCGGGCGGCGCCACAGGCGGTGGGCCGCCGCCACCGGGTGGGGGCGGGTGGCGAAGCCCTCGCCGACGCGCAGTTCGCGGGTCTTGAGCCAGTCCTTCCACTCCTTGTCGCCGCGCCCCAGGTCCATGAGGCGTACGCCGTGCCGGCCCGCCTCCTCGGCCATCCTGAGGTGCATGATCAACCCCGGTGAGTAGTAACGGAGTTCGGGGTCGTACGCCGTGAACCAGGCCGCGAACAGCGTGCGGGAGGTCGGGCCGAAGTGGGCCGCCACCGGGCGGTCGCCGGCGTAGAGGACCGACAGGACGCCGGTGAAGTGCTCCTCGCGGACGCGGAAGAGATGGTCCACCAGGTCCACGATCCACGGGCGCGCGAAGCGGTCCATGCGGCCGGTCCTGCGGTACTGGGCCGACTTCCAGCGCATCAGCGTGTGCAGCACCTCGGGGTCGCGGTCGTCGTAGACGAAGCGCATCTCGCCGAGGTCGCGGCCGAGTCTGCGTTCCTTCTTCAGGGTCGTCTTGGCGATGCCCGGGTACGCGCCGCGCAGCCACTCGGGGTAGGGGACCTCGCCGTCGCCGTCCTTCAGGTCGATCACCGGGGACGCGAAGGTGCCCGTGACATGGCGGCCGAACGGCTGCTGTTCCTCGACGAGATGGTCGAACTCGAAGACCGACAGGCCGCAGGCGCGCAGGAGTTGCTGGACGTCCCAGGTGACTCCGGGCCGGTGCACCAGGCCCTGGCAGTCGGAGAGGCCCAGGCCGATGGCCCGGCCGACACCGACGGCGTTGCGCTCGTACGGGAGGAAGCCGACCGGCTCCCCGCCCTCGTGCAGAACCGCCACCTGCGCACCGCCGCGATAGCGGCCGACGCCGTCCGCGAACTCCGGTGCCAGAAAAGGGTTCGCGTAGTCCGGCGACTCGTCCATCGCCTTGTGCCAGGCCTGGCGGAGCGTGGTACCGAGCTCCTCCGGTCTGTGGATCGTGATGTCCGCCTTGCCGGCGGATCGCATGGATCGCATGGGCGACCGTCCCCCCACATTTCCCCCACGACGCGTCGTCCGCGTCCTGCCTACGTATCCCAAGGTACGACGAGACACGAACAGTTCGGGAGTGCCCAAACGTCGCGAAACAGTACGGACGCCGCCAAGGGCGCCTGTGGCTACGGAAAAGTACGGATCACCCGGGGGGCCCACCGGTGTTGCCGGAATTGCCCGCCTCTCCTATGAGTTGACCCACGCGCACCAGGCCCCCCTCGCTCACCCCCGGCCGGCCCGGCGCCCCAACACCCATTGCCCTCAGGCGGGTTGGGCCGGTTGGGCCGGTTGTGTCGCGGAGAGCTTCGCCTCCCGCCGTACCTGCCGGCCGAGCACCCCCAGGGTCAAGGTCACCGCCACCGACGCCAGGGCCGCCAGGGTCATCGCCGTCGGCGGGGAGGTGAGTTGGGCGATCGTGCCCGCTACGGCCGCGCCGATGCCCTGCATGGTGAGCATGCCCGCGGAGCGCAACCCGAGGGCGTGGCCCGCCAGTTCGTCGGGGGTGAGTTCCATCAGGCGTTCCTGGAGGACCAGGCTCGCGCCGTAGCCGACGGAGGCCACGCACACCGCGATGGCGGCCCAGGGCATGCCGGGGCGCAGCGCGAAGAACAGGTACGGCGTGGCCAGCAGGAGGCGGAGCGGGATGTCCAGGCGGGCGCGCAGGGCGGGCGGGACGAAACGGCCCAGGGTCAGATCGCCGACGAACATGCCCAGGGCCGCGCTCGCGAACAGCACACCTGCGGACCCGGAGTCGTAGGAGACGTAGAGGGATTCGCAGCCCACCACCAGGCCGTTGGGGACCCACATGCCGAGGTAGGTGAGGCGGCGGGGGCGGGAGGACCACAGGAGGGCGTTCGTGCGCCAGGTGGCCGCGACGGACGGGCGGCCCGCGGTGCGGGGTGGGCGGGCGGTCAGGCCGAGGCGGAGGAGCACCGCTGTCGTGGCGTACAGGGCCGCCGCCAGGAGGAGGCAGGTGCGGGGGGAGAGCACTGCCAGCAGGACTCCGCCCGTCGCGAAACCGGTGACCTGCATCAGGCCCGAGGCCATGTTGAAGACCGAACGGCCCAGCAGATAGCCGTCCTTGGAGAGGATCTCGTTCAGCAGGCCGCCGCTCACCCCGCCGCCCAGCGAGGCGATCAGGCCCTGGAGGAACACGATGCCGAAGACCGCTCCGATCGGCAGACCGGGCGTCGCCAGCACCGCCGTACAGACCGCGAAGGCGGAGTTGATGCCGGTGAGCGTCACGCGCGGGGGCAGTCTGTCCGCGCCCGAGAGGAAGAAGGTCGCGCCGAGCATCTGGGCGAGCTGCGGCCCGAACATGCTCACCGCCGACAGCAAGGGGGACTCCGTCGCGCGGTAGACGAGGGTCGCGAGCGCCAGGCCGCTGATGGTCAGGGCCGCGTTCTGGGCGGCGAAGGAGAAGAAGAACGGGGTGTATTCGGGGGTGCGGAAGAGCTCGCGATAGCTGCGCATGCGGTGAGTCTGAGGGGGTGCCCGCGGGGGTCGTATTCTTTCGCGCGGACGCGAAACATGAGGGGGGTCCGGATGGGCTGGTGGCAGCTCAACGCCGACACCCTCGCGCGGAGCCGGTTCGTGCTGTCGCCGTTCGCCGAGGCCTTCGCCGCGCTCAAGCTGCTGCATCTGGGGGCGGCCTCGCACCCCGGTGAACAGATGTGGCTGCGGGAGCATCTGCCATCGTACCGGCGGCTGTTGGCGGACGATCCGGTCACCGGGCTGCTGCTGCGGGCGGGGCTCGGGCGGGCCTGGATCGCCGACTTCCTCTCGCCCACGCCGAGAGACCGGGAGCCGTTCGAGGCGGCCGTCGCCCGGGTGCGGGCGGCACCTCCCGCCACCGCGCGGGCCAACCTCACGGTCTCCCTCCCCGGTCCGCTCCCCGCCGCCCTGGAACGCGACGATCTGCCCGAGCGGGCGGCCCGGCTCCTGGAGTACGTGTGGGAGGAGACCGTACGGCCCTCCTGGGAGCGGCGCCGGCTCGTGCTGGAGGCCGATGTCGTCGCCCGGACCGCACAGGTGAGCCAGGGCGGCTGGGCGGCCGTGGTGGACGCGCTGCGGCCGGGGCGGACGCGGTGGCTCGGGGAGAACCGGCTCCAGGTCAATCTGCACGAGTACCCGCCGCGGGAGATCTCCGGCGCGGAACTGGTCTTCGTGCCCGTCACCCCCAGGAGCGGCTGGGTGTCCTGGGAGGAGCCGGACCGCTACGCCATCGTCTACTCCTGCTCGGGCGCCCTCGCCGACCGTGCCTCGCGGGCGGTCCCCGCGAGCCTGGGGGCGCTGCTGGGCCCCGCGCGGGCGGGCGTGCTGACGCTGCTCGGGTCGCCGATGAGCACCAGCCAGCTGACCGCCGTGACGGGGCAGGCGCTGGGCTCGGTGGGGCGGCATCTGCGGGTGCTGCTGGACGCGGGGCTGGTGGAGCGGCGGCGGGCGGGGCGGTCGGTGCTGTACTCGCGGACGGCGGCGGGGGAGGTCGTGGTGAAGGCGGCGGGGCTGTAGACCGCCTGTGAGCGCGGAGGCGCATGCCCCCGTGGGGAGAACGACATTTACCGGAGTTAGCATCCGGTTATGACGACTACAGAGAACACGGGTCCCCTCGCCGTCGAGATCGGGTCGCTCAAGGGCGGCTCCGCGGACCTCTCGCAGTACGCGGGCCAGGCCGTCCTCGTGGTGAACGTGGCCTCCAAGTGCGGGCTGACCCCCCAGTACACGGGCCTTGAGCGGCTCCAGGAGCGGTACGCGGCGCAGGGCTTCACCGTGCTCGGCGTGCCCTGCAACCAGTTCCTCGGGCAGGAGCCCGGCAGCGCCGAGGAGATCGCCGAGTTCTGCTCGGCGACATACGGCGTGACCTTCCCGCTGACCGAGAAGGTCGAGGTCAACGGGGACGGCCGGCACGCGCTGTACGAGCGGCTCGTGGGCTTCGCGGACGGCGAGGGCCACACCGGTGACATCCGCTGGAACTTCGAGAAGTTCCTGATCGGCCGCGACGGCACGGTCGTCGCCCGCTTCTCCCCGCAGACCGAGCCGGAGTCGGCGGAGGTCGTGGCGGCGGTGGAGACGGCCGTCGCCTAGTCCCGGCTGTTGACCTTGCCCCTGGGGCAGGGCCGAGCCTCCTTGTCACCGGGCGGACAGATACCGCCCGGTGACGGAGGATGACTCGGGTGGACGACGAACTGCTGACCATCGGCGCGTTCGCGGCGCGGGCGCGGCTTTCGGCCAAGGCGCTGCGGCTGTACGACCGGCTCGGGCTGCTGGAGCCGGATCGTGTCGACGGGGTGAGCGGCTACCGCTACTACCGCGCGAACCAGGTCGAGCGAGCCCGACTCGTGGCGCTGCTACGGCAGTTGGACATGCCGCTGGCCAGGATCGCCGAGCTGGTGGAGGCGGACGGGACGGACGCGGCCGCACTCCTCGCCGCGTACTGGACGGACGTCGAGACCCGCATCGCCGGGCAGCGCACGCTCGCCGAGTACCTCCGTGCACGACTGTCGGGGAGGAGCTCCGAGATGTACGGAAAGTTCGTGGTCGAGACGGTCGAGGTACCGGAACAGGTGCTGATCACCGAGACCCGGCACACCCTCGCGGACGAGTTGCCGGCCTGGATCGGGGCCTCGCTGGGGCGCCTGGAGGCGGCGGCGCGGGAGTGCGGGGGCGGGAGCGGCTCGCCGTTCGTCGTCTACCACGCCGAGGTGTCGGTGGAGAGCGACGGCCCGGCCGAGTCCTGTGTGCCGGTCGCGGACGAGGCGGCGGCGCGGGCGTGGGTCGCACGGCAGGGCCAGGCCCGGCAGACGACGGTCCGGGTGGAGCCGGCCCGGCGGCTGGCCTACACCCGGATCACCAAGGCGCAGGTGGCGCATCCGCAGATCCTGGCCGCGTTCGAGGCGGTGGAGCAGTGGGTCGCCGGGCAGGGGCTGCGGTACGCCGGGCCGTGCCGCGAGGTGTACTTCGCGGACTGGGGGGCGGCGGGGCCGGGGGACGCGGTGTGCGACGTGGCGTTCCCGGTGGAGTGACGGCGATGTTTCCCGTGCCGCTTCCGGTGGAGTGAACCAGCTGGAGTGATCGCGGGCACAAGCCGAGCCCCCTCGGCCAGGACGGCGGGCCAGTCGAGAGGGCTCTTACTTGTTGAACTGCCTTTGCTGCTTATGGAGTTGTGAAAGGTGACCCAGCGGCATCAGTGAAGGTCGTGCGCCCCCCGCGCGACCTCCGCCACGAAGGCGTTCCACGAGTCCGCGGGGAAGTCCAGCGCCGGACCCCCGTCGACCTTGGAGTCCCGTACGGCCATGGCCGCGAGAACCGGTGACTTGACCTCGACGCATGCACCGTTCCCGGTGGAGTACGTGGACTTGGTCCACATGTCCGTGGCGCCCTGACGAATTGCCATTTTTGCTCCGGTTATGCCAGTTGATGAGTGCTGTCCCCGCGCATCCACGTCCGGCCACGAACACTCCGGACGTACAACACGGTTTGCGCCAAAGCCTGTTGCTCGATGGCGTGATCGACGCTACTCGCCAACATCGGCGGGCGGAGAGGCCATTCACTCGACCGGGTGGCATATACCCCTGGTGTCTTCCATTCGACCCGGCGGAAGGTGTATTCTCCCGCACCTTCCGCCGGAGGAGCCTCTCAGGACCCCCCGCGCCCCGCCGGGACCACCGCTCAGCGCGCGTAGTCCTTCGCGATGTCCGCGATGAACTGACGGGACTGGTCCACGTTCAGGGCCTGCGCCCTCAAGTGCTCGTACATCACGCTGTACTTCTGGACGTCGTTCGCCTTCTCCAGGTACAGGTCGCTGGTGACGCCCTCGATGTAGACGACGCTGGAGTCCGCCGCGTCGGGGAACTCCAGGATCGCGTACTGCCCGTTGAGCCCGGGATGGGCGCCCATGTCGAACGGGATCACCTGCACGGTCACGTGCGGGAGTTGGGACTGCTCGACGAGGTGCTCCAACTGGTCCCGCATCAGGGAGCGGTTGCCGACCACGCGGCGCACCGCGGACTCGTCCATCACGGTCCACAGCCGCAGCGGGTTCTCGGGCGCGGAGATCCGCTCCTGCCGGCGCAGCCGCACCTGGACCCGCTTGTCGACGTCGGCCTGGGCGGTCTCGGGCAACGCCCCGGTGATGAGCGCCTCGGCGTACTGCCGCGTCTGCAACAGGCCGGGGACGACCTGGGGATCGTAGACGCGCAGACTCGCCGCGTCCGTCTCCAGTCCGATGTAGACGCTGTACGGGATGTCGCCGAAGGAGTGCCACCAGCCTTGCTGCCGCGAGTCCTTGGCCATCTGCATGAGCGAGTCGACGATCCGGACGTCCTCGACCTCGTAGACCCCGCACAGGTCACGGACGTCGCGCTGGCTGATGCTGCGCCGTCCGTTCTCCAGCCGGCTGATCTTCGACTGCGACACCAGCAGCCGCTCGGCGACCTCTTCGGCCGTCATGCCCTTGAGCTCGCGGAGCCGACGCAACTCCTGGCCCAACCGGCGTCGCCTGACGGTGGGATTGACACTTGACGCCACGGGAACGTGCACCTCCGGCTGCATGCCTCTACTTGCCACTGCTTGCTGCTACTTGCCGCTACTTGCTGCTCACTGCTTGCCACTTTGCGTATCTGCTGTTGAGCAGACTGCCACCAAGGTGGTTTCTACCGCTGGGAAACGGTGGATATGCGGCAGGTACGAGCCGGGTTCCGGTTGCCCACGGCGTCCGTAGATGCGGCCGAGCGGGGTGGAGAGACGTTACGTCTACTCCACCCCGCTCGGACCAGCGGCTCCCGAACCGGGTCTTGGGGACTGGCGGTGCGGCGTTGTCCTGCCTGTGGTGCGTACTGCGGTGGTGCCGGTCGTGCGTGCCGCTCCGCGGTGCGGGCGTGTGCCGTGGGACTGCGGCTCAGTGAGCCACGGCGCGCGCCATGGTGCCGCGGTGCGGCTGCATCGGAACGCCACGAGCCGGTTCCGGTGGCCTTGATCCGGGCGCGGCCTGACGGCCGGCCGGGGCCGGGCTACGGCGTGGCTGTGCCGCCACCCCGTTCTGGACGTCCATCACGGCGTGCGCCACGAGTCCGCCCATGGGGTCGTGCCTGATCAGGTCCCGCAGCCGGGAGCGGGACGAGCGTCCCTCATTACCCGGATACAGGTGCTTGCCGAGACCGACCGCGTGCGCCAGTGCGGCGAGCGCGGCTGTCCGCGGGTCCGGCGGTACGCCGGTGCGGATCGCGGAATCGAGTCGGCCCCTGATCTCGCGGCTGATCTCGTTGTCCGTCGCCTGGTAGCGAGTCGTCGGCAACACCCCGCACATCTGTCCCGCCACGGCATGCACCATGCCGCACCGCTCCAGATGCGAGAGGTAGGTCTGGCGAAGTCCCAGTCGGGGCCCGCCAATCCAGTTCACTGCCCGTACAGGAGCGCCACGCCTTCGCAGCAACTCCAACGCGCAGTCCAAAGTCGGATCTCCGGTCGGCCGTGGTACCACCACGGCGATACGATCCCCGTCCGGGGCTATCCGTCCGGCCAGCGCCAGCTCCACTAGCTGCGCTCCGGCCAGACCGAGGTCGAGCGACTGCGGCTGCGCAGTGGTACCCGTGGCCGGGTCCAATGCCAGCAGCAGAAGCTCTTCCGGAAGAGTTCTGCGGCTCTTGCCCATCCATGCCTCCCCGCGTGGATGAATGACAGGGTGACCCCTCTCACATTGGTCTGTCGAGGGTGCGTGACCGGTTCGTGATGGAACCAGCAGGTATGTCGTTCTCGTCTACCGCAGGGGCCAAGCCCGCACACAGGACACTGGTACATGGTTCGGACAACGGTGTTGATGCGTTGTCCGGACGACGGGTAAGAGATTTTCCAGCTGAGTCACCAGCTGACTTTCCAGCTGATTCTGTGGCTGTTTTTGTGGCTAACCCGGTTATCTCGGTCGGTTCGGTTTGACGCACGCTGGACGTGCGGCGCATGGAGGAGGCATCGGTGGCGGGCGAGTCCCCCGACAGGTCGAAGCAGCGCGAGTCGTCGGCAGAACCGACGCCGGGGAGCGCGAGTCCGGTTCCTGAGGCCAGGGGTGAACGCGATCCCCGGTTGGCGGTGGCCCGAGAGGACACGGCACCGTCCGCGGCGGTTCAGCGCGGGGGCGGGGGCGTGGACACGGCGACGAAGATCTTCTCGATTCGCGAGTTGCGGCCGGAGACGGCGGAGGCGGACGACGAGTCCGCCGATACCGATGCCGGTGACTCCGTCGACGCCGAGGCCTCCGAGGGCACCCCGGCGCAGAACCCTTCCGCCAAGGGCGGTCCGGACGGCGATGCGCGGTTGCGGGCGGCTGTGGCGGCATGGGTGACGTCGGGGCCGGAGTCGGAGTCGGAGCCGCCCGAGCCTGACGGGGGCGCTGAAGGCTCCGAGGACGCCGCTACGGCCGAGGACGGCTCCGGGGACGCGGAGACGCCCACGGAGGGCCTGGAGGCCGGGCACGGCGGCGACGCGGGGGCATCTTCCGCGGGCGACGAGGCTCGCGACTCGGCTACGGCCGGAACCGCGCCCGAGTCCGAGCCCGAGACCGGCGACGCGACCGAGGACGATCGGGTCACTGACGGTGCGGCTGCCGTTACCGCTCCTGCTGTCGCGGCCACTCCCGCTCCAGCTGCCGCTGCCGCTGCCGCTGGGAGCGACGCCACCACCAGTGAGCCGGTCTCCGACGCGGAGGATGCTTCCCCGTCGGACAGGACACCCACGGCCACGAAGCCCGACGAGACCGACAGAGCCGCCGAAGCCGACGCGGTTGCTGACACCCGCCCGACCGCCGCCGACTCCGCCTCGGGCGATACCCCCAAGGCCGACGAGACCGCCGAAGCGGGATCTGCGGAAGCCGAGACGGACACGGCCGACACCGACACCGCTCCGAAGCCCGCCGAGGGCAAGTCACCCCTCGAAGCGACCGGCCCGGAGCGGGACGCCCGTCCAGAGCCCACCGAAGACGAGCCCGCCTCCGACGCAACCGAGCCGAAGACGGACGCCCACCCCAAGTCGGCTGAAGGCAGGGCCACTTCCGATCCGACCGGGCCAAAGGCGGACATCCGTCCGGAAGTCACCGAAGGCGAGACGTCCTTCGAAGCCACCGGCCCGGAGCCGGACGACCGCCCCGAGTCCACTGAAAACAGGGCTACTTCCGACTCACCCGCGCCGAAGGCCGACAACCGCCTGGAGCCCGCCGAAGGCAAGCCCGTCTCCGGCACCCCCGCGCCGAAGACGGACGCCCGCCCCAACTCCGCCGAAGACAGGGCCACTTCCGACCCGACCGCGCCCAAGACAGACAGCCGCCCGGAAGCCACCGAAGGCGACACCGCCCCCACCGCAGACGCGGAGCTTGGCGCGGTGGGCGCCGAAGGCGACGCGGACGCGGATCCCCGGGCCACGGGTGCCGCCGGCACCAAAGACGCCACCCCCACCCCTCGTCCGAAGGCCGCCGACGGCGATCGCCACCCGCAGGCCCCACCCGCACCCGACAACGCGACCCGCACGGGCGGTGCGGGTGGGAAAACGAACGGCGGCGACGGCGAAGCCGAGGCGCTCGATCACCCCACCGCCGTCTTCAAGGCCCCACGCCCACCGAAGCCCCCGGTGGACCAGCCGACCACCATGCTCAAGGCACCCAAGGTCCCCGAGACCCCGGAGACCCCCGCCGAGCGCACCAGCAAGTTCGTCGCACTGAAGCCCCTCGACGAACCCCGCACACCCAGCGCGCCCCGCAGGGACACCCCCCGCCCGGACGCCACCCGCGCCGTCCCCCACGTCGGCCCCGAACACACCACCCAGCAACCGCTCCCCCCGAAGCCCCCGCTGGACCTCCTCGCCGAACTGACCAACACCCCGCCACCCGCGCAGACTCCGGTGCGCACAGCGATCCGCAGGGTCAAGATCTGGACCCCCCTGGTCCTCCTCCTGGCGATCGTGTTTGCGGTAGTACAGGCCCTGCGCCCGCTCCCGACCCCCGCCCTCACCCTGACCGCCGAAGACTCGTACACCTTCGACGGCGCGAAGGCCGACCTCCCGTGGCCCAGCGAGGGCCAGGGCTGGATGGACGTCAACGGCATCGGCACGATGGGCGACTTCGGCAAGCAGACCCCGGTCGCGATCGGCTCCGTGGCGAAGGCGATGACCGCGTACATCGTCCTCAAGGACCACCCGCTGAAGTCGGGCGCGGAGGGCGCGAAGATCACCGTCGACGCGACCGCCGAGAAGGAGGGCGGTTACGACAAGGACGGCGAGTCCACCCTCAACACCGTCAAGGCCGGCGACGTCCTCACCGAGAAGCAGGCCCTGTCGGCGATCATGATCCCGTCGGCGAACAACATCGCGCGCCTGCTGGCCCGTTGGGACGCGGGCTCCGAGGCCGCGTTCATCAAGAAGATGAACGACACCGCCAAGTCGCTCGGCATGACGAACACGACGTACACCGACGCCTCGGGCCTGAAGGAGACCACGGTCTCCACCGCCGAGGACCAGGTGAAGCTGGGCAACCAACTGGTCAAGATCCAGGCCCTGATGGACATCACCAAGCTGCCGAGCTGGGTCGACCCGTCCGGCAAGAAGTGGACCAACTACAACCGCCTGGTGCCGTACAACAACTCGCTCGGCATCAAGACCGGCACCACCACCGCGGCCGGCGGCAACCTGCTCTTCGCCGCCACCAAGGAGGTCGGCGGTGAGACGGCCGTTGTCGTCGGCGCGATCCTCGGCCAGCACACCGCGCCGATCATCGACACGGTCAACGCGGTCAGCAAGACGGCGATGCTCGCGGCGCAGGACGCGATGAAGTCGGCGAAGATCCTGAAGAAGGGCGACGTCGTCGGGTACGTCGACGACCAGCTCGGCGGTCACACCCCCGTCGTCGTCACCAAGGACGTCTCGGCGGTCGGCTGGGCCGGCCTCGAGGTGAAGCTGTCCTTCGCCCCCGACGCCGTACCGCACACCGCGAAGGCCGGCACCAAGGTGGGCACGCTCACCGTGGGCGACGGTTCGAGCGGTGCCGTCAAGGTGCCGGTCGCTCTCCAGAAGGATCTCGCGGAACCGGCCCTGACCGCCAAGCTGACCCGTCTCGGCTGACCCACGAGGCGATGTACGTCACCGCACCCCGCCGGCCGGGCACCCACCCGGGAGCTCACCGGCGGGGTGCGTGCTAGCGTCGCGAATCGGGGCACGTCGCCGGTCAAGCGGGACGCGGCGTCGAACAGGCCGGGAACGGGACAGGACGCGGCCGAGAACAGAAGACGGGACACGGGGAGTGCCTTCAGGTGGCCACAGCGGAGCCGACACGCGCCGACGATGCCGATCCGGGCCCGGGAGCCGGCCCGCGAATACAGCTGCCCGCGCACACCGCGACAGCGGACACACGTCACACGACTGACGACACACGTCACCCGACCGACAGCACCTGCCCGTCGGCCGCGGACACCGACGCAGCCCCAGCCGGAGCCGGAGACACCACCGCAACGCCGGAGCGGAACACCCGGTGGGCGCTCCTGATCGACCGCCTCCGCGCCCCCTTCCTCCGCCACCCGGTGATCGGCTTCACACTCCTCTCCGGCATCCTCCACGTCGTCTGGTTCTTCACGTTCGCGAACAGTGGCGGCGACCTCGCGGCGCAGGACGCCTGGGCGGAGTTCGTCGGCCGGCACCCCGACTCGGCGTACAACCTCGCCTGGTACGGCGGCATGCACCCGGTGTCGTACAGCGTGGTCTCGCCGTATCTGATGTCGGTCCTCGGTGTCCGTACGACGATGATGATCGCCGGGACGATCTCGGCGGGCCTGCTCACCATGATCCTGATCCGCAGCCGCTCGGTGAAGAACCCGCTGTGGGCCTCGCTCGCGGGTGTCTTCGCGCTGCTGTGCAACGCGGCGTCGGGCCGGGTGACGTACGGCCTGGGCCTGGTGTTCGGGCTCGGCGCGGTGGCCGTCGTCTTCTGCTGGCCCTACCGCTGGCGCTACAAACGCTGGGCGAAGGCCCTGTGCGCGGCCCCGCTGGCGGCGCTCGCGACCATGTCGTCACCGGTGGCCGGCCTGTTCGTGGGCCTGGTCGCCGTGGCGCTGTTCCTGCAGAAGCGGCGCCCAGGGGCCTGGGCCCTCGGGCTCGCGCCCGCGGCCGTGGTGGCGGTGTCGGCGTGGCTGTTCCCGTTCTCCGGCACGCAGCCGATGCTGTTCGGCTCGATGATCCTGCCGCTGGCGTCCGGAGTGCTGGTCTACTTCCTGGTGCCGCGCGAGTGGACGACCGTACGGATCACGGCGGCGGTGTACAGCATCGGGGTCGTCCTCGTCTGGCTGGTCAGTTCGCAGATCGGCTCGAACATCAGCCGGCTGGCGATGCTGTTCGCCGGGGTGACCCTGATCTCCGCCCTGCCCTTCGCGGTGCCGCGCTCGCGCAAGTGGTACGCGATCGTGCTGGCCTTCGTCGGCTTCACCGGATGGATCGGCTTCAAGTCGGTCGACGACGTCATCAACACCGCCCCGGCCGCGTCCTGGTCGCACGAACTTGCCCCGCTCGTCAACGAACTCCAGACGGTCGGCGCCGAACGCGGTCGCGTCGAGGTCGCCCCGTCCCGCTCCCACATCGAGGCCTCCGCCCTCGCGCCGTACGTCAACCTCGCGCGCGGCTGGAACCGCCAGGCCGACATGGAGCGCAACCCGCTCTTCTACGACGACACGCTCAACTCGGCCAACTACCACGAGTGGCTTCAGCGTTGGGCCGTCCACTACGTCGTGCTGCCCAAGGACCAGCCGGACGGCGACGGCGGCGAGCGCGAACGCGCCCTGGTGCAGCGCGGGATGCCGTATCTGAAGCAGGTCTGGGGCGACGCGAACTGGCAGCTCTTCCAGGTCACCGACCCGGCGCCGCTCGCCGAGCCGAACGCGGTCGTCGACCGGGCCGAGCAGGGCGAGCTGACCATCGAGGTGAAGAAGAAGGGCCGGATCCTCATCCGCATCCCGTACTCGCCCTGGCTGAGCATCGTCGACGCGAAGGGCAAGAGCCTCAAGGCGCCGCAGGAGACCGACGCGTCCAAGCATCGCGCCGAGGACACCCCGAAGACGTACGACAACCTCAACGGCTGTCTGATGGAGACGGAGGAGGACTCGAAGGGCGACAAGTGGACGATGTTGCTGGCGCCGAAGGCGGGGACGTATCGACTGGCGGCGCCTTACCAGTTGCCTCGGGGTACGCCGTGTCCCGATGAACTGAAGTAGTCACCGCAACCGGTCCACGTACCGGTCCGTGCCCGGCACCGTCGGAATGAAGGGCGCGACCAACTCCACCCTCCCCAGCCCCGATTCGGCCACCGGCGCTTCGAGATCCGCGAAGTACCCCTCCCAGCACTCCCGCGGATCCGCCTCCAGGAACCACAACAACGTCAGCCGCGTGTCGACCCCCTCGACCTGCTTGACGTAGGTCATGCGGTCGCCCGGCAGCGGGGTCGGGCGGAAGATCGTCACCATCGCGGCCGGGGACCCCGCGAGCCGCTTCGGCAGGTGCCGAGAGCGCAGCCACTCCAGCAACTCGGCGCGCTGTTCGGCCGATTCGCTGTCGACGACCTCCAACACCAGCCCGGCGTAAGGGTGGTCGAGGGCGTGGAAGTCCCGCGGCCCGGCCGCGCCGTCGCGGTAGACGGTCGCCTCGTGGTCCTGGAACGCCGTGAAGACGTGCGTACGGTCCTGGTACACCCGCCCGTCCCGGTTCAGCCGTTTGTTGATGCCGACGGTCCACTTCATGTGCTCGTCGTAGCGGCCCTCGGTGACCCAGTACGTGGAGAGGTAGCAGCCGGCGGTGACGGGCTGGGCGATCGCCGACTTCTCGGGGTGGCGCAGGAGTTGGAGGTCCCGGGTGGCGACCCAGCGGCGGCCCGCGTACATCCAGGGCATGGCCATCGCGCCGGCGTAGTAGTGGTCGTCCTCGTACCAGCGGTTGTACGCGTACTCGTGTCCCGGATGCGGTTCGACCATGGTGATCAGCGCATGGCCGGGCCGCACCCCGTACGGTCCCACGGCGGCCAGTTCGGCGTAGGTCTGGCTGCGGGTGTCCTCAGACATGGGCGCTCCTCCCCTTCCTTCCTCCTCCGGTCGCCCATACTCTGACGCCCCGTCAGAAAATGCGCCATAGCCAGGTCGGGAGGACTCTCATGTCGCTGCTCGCGGGCAAGACCGTCATCGTGTCGGGGGTCGGGGCCGGACTAGGCCACCAGGTCGCCGCGGCCGTCGTACGGGACGGAGGGAACGCCGTGCTCGGCGCGCGCACGGAGGCGAATCTCGCCAAGTCGGCCGCCGAGATCGATCCCGACGGCACGCACACGGCGTACCGTGCCACCGACATCACGGACGAGGCGCAGTGCGAGGCGCTCGCGGCGGTGGCGCGGGAGCGGTTCGGGCGGGTCGACGCGGTGGTCCAAGTGGCCGCGTGGGACAGCTACTTCGGCGGGGTCGAGGACGCGGACTTCGCCACCTGGCAGTCGGTGATCGACGTCAATCTGCTGGGCACACTGAGGATGACGCGGGCGTGCCTGCCGGCCCTGAAGGAGGCCGGCGGGGGCTCGGTGGTGTTCATCGGGACGCAGTCGGCGGTGGCCGCCCCGTCGCAGGTGCGGCAGGCGGCGTACGCGGCGTCGAAGGGGGCGTTGACGAGCGCGATGTACTCGCTGGCAAGGGAGTTGGGGCCGTACCGGATCCGGGTGAACACCGTGCTGCCGGGGTGGATGTGGGGGCCGCCGGTGGAGGCCTACGTGCAGTTCACCGCGCACACGGAGAAGGTGCCGGAGGCGGAGGTGCTGAAGCGGCTGTCCGACCGGATGGCGCTGCCCGAACTGGCGACGGACGGGGATGTGGCGGACGCGGCGGTGTTCCTGGCGTCGGACCGGGCGCGGTCGATCACGGGCCAGTCGTTGCTGGTCAACGCCGGGGAGCTGATGCGATGAGTTCATGTAGGTGAACACGGAACATCAATCCGAACGATTTTACTCCCCCTTGACCTCACGCTTACTTGTCGTGCTCACGCGCGACCGCCCACGATGAGCCCCGGGCTGAACCGGCTCCATCGTGGGAGGGCGCATATGAACGGGCTCGACTGGGCCGTGCTCATCGGCTATTTCGGCGTGATGGTCGCGATCGGCGTGTGGTCGCACAAACGCGTCGACAACGTGAGCGACTTCTTCACGGCCGGCGGAAAGATGCCCTGGTGGCTGTCCGGCATCTCGCACCACATGTCGGGCTACAGCGCGGTGATGTTCACCGGCTACGCGGGCATCGCCTACACGTACGGCGTCACATCCTTCATCACCTGGTCGTTCCCGATCGCGCTGGGCATCGCCATCGGTTCCAAGCTGTTCGCGCCGCGCATCAACCGGCTGCGCTCACGGCTCCATGTGGCGTCCCCGCTCGAGTACTTGAAGAACCGCTACAACCTGAAGACCCAACAGGCGCTCGCCTGGTCCGGGATGCTCCTGAAGATCGTGGACGTGGCCGCGAAGTGGGCGGCGATCGCGACCCTGCTCTCGGTGTTCACGGGTGTGTCCTTGAACCAGGGCATCCTCATCACCGGCGGGATCACGGCGATCTACTGCACGATCGGCGGCCTGTGGGCGGACGCGCTGACCGAACTCGGCCAGTTCGTCATCCAGTTGCTCGCGGGCGTCTCCATGTTCGTGGCGGTCGTACTGAAGTTGAACGACAAGGGCATCGGCTTCTTCGGCGCCTGGGACGAACCGGCGCTCCAGGGCCACGGCAAACCACTCGTCGGCCCCTACGGCACGGTGTTCCTCCTCGCGTTCCTCTTCATCAAGCTCTTCGAGTACAACGGCGGCATGCTCAATCAGGCCCAGCGCTACATGGCCACCACCAGCCCGCAGGCGGCCGAGCGTTCGGCCCGGCTGTCGGCGGCACTGTGGCTGATCTGGCCGACGGTCCTGTTCTTCCCCATGTGGATGTCACCGCTCCTGGTCCACGCGCAGAAACCGGACGGCTCCGACTCGTACGGCCTGATGACCGAACAACTGCTGCCACACGGCCTGTTGGGCCTGGTGGTCGTCGGCTTCTTCTCCCACACGATGGCGATGTGCTCGTCCGACGCGAACGCGATCGCGGCGGTCTTCACGAGGGACGTGGCACCGGTCGTATCGGCCAAGGCCCGTGCGTGGAACGACCGTTCGGGGCTGATCGCGGCCCGCGTGACGACGGTCGTCTTCCTCGGCCTGTCGATGTCGGTGGCGACGCAGATCAACTCGCCCACGTTCAAGGACATCATCACGGTCGTCATCAAGTGGGTCGCGGGCCTGATGGGCCCGATCGCGATCCCGATGATGCTGGGTCTGCTCCGCCCCTTCCGCAAGTCCGGCCCCACGGCGGCGCTGACGAGCTGGGCGGCGGGCCTGCTGGCCTTCTGGCTGGTCAACTACCCCATCAACTGGGAGGTCGACGGCGGGGTCCCGCTCCAGTACCAGGTGTCGATCCCCCTCGCGGTCTCCCTGATCCTCTACATCCTCATCGGCTATGTGAAGCCCGAGGACACCCCGGAACGGGACGCGCTGATCGAGAAGATCAACGGCGGCGGGGACGACGACGGCGAGGCGGCCGCCGTGGCGGTACCGGCGCAGGCGGGGGCGGAGGACGACGTGGTGGGCAGGCAGTCGTAGTTCAGGCACCTCTGGGATACCGGGCGATCCAGCCCGGAGAGGACCCGGCGGGCCCGTGCAACGCGGGCCCCTGGGTCATCTCCACGGCGAAGTCGTCCGCGAGCACGAGCAGTGTGGGACGGCCCTCCAGTTCGGCCAGCCAGGCCGGCGGGAGGGCCGTCTCGCCGTGCAGGGCCCCGAGCAGCCCACCGGTGAGCGCCCCCGCGGCCCCGGAGGGCCCGCCGTGATTCACGGCCAGACACAGCCCGTGCCGTACGTCGTCCCCCACGAGCGCGCAGTACACGGCCCCCGCGAGCAGCCCATCCGCACTCCCCTCCCCCACCAGCTCCTCGATCCGCCCGGCGGTGGGCAGGCCCTGCCGTACGGCACCGAGGGCACGCTGAAGGCCGTCGGACACGGGTTGATGCCCCGGCCTGGCGGCCAGCAGGGCGAGCGCCCGCTGCACGGCGGAGTCGAGGCTCTCGCCCCGCGCCAGCCCGTGCACGATGACGGCGTACGCACCGGCGGAGAGATACCCCACGGGATGCCCATGGGTCTGCGCGGCACACTCCACGGCAAGCTGCATCACGAGTTGCGGCTCCCACCCCACGAGCAGCCCGAACGGCGCGGAACGGGCGGTCGCCTCGCCCCCCACCTCACCGGGATTCTTGGGCGCGTCGAGAGTCCCCATCCGCTCGTCCCCAAACCCCAGCAAACAGGCCCGAGTTGGATCCCGCCGAGCGTAGAGCCATTCTTCCCGCGCAAGCCACCCGTCATCCTTACGGCGCTCATCGGGCCCCCAGTCATGCTGAGTGGCGGCCCACCGCAGATAGGCCCGATGCAGATCGGTCGGCGGATGCCAGGCCCCGGTGTCCCTCCTCACCTGCGCCCGGATCAGCCCGTCCACGCTGAACAGCGTGAGCTGCGTGAGATGAGTGACGGCCCCACGCCGCCCGTACCCGAACGCGAGATCTACGACACCCTCCGCCCCGTAGGCCTCCCGGATCTCGTCGATCGCCAACAGGTCGACAGGCGCACCGAGCGCGTCCCCGACCGCGGCCCCCAGCAGCGTCCCCCGCACCCGACTACGAAAATCCTGCTGCTCGACCCGGCCCCAGACGGCCCCGATTGCCGTACCCACCAAGACCTCCTCGGGCTCCGTCCGTACGTACGAGTCAGTTCAGCACTGTAATCGAACGGGGACGGTGGGTTGAGGGGGGGAGTTGGAGGCACCTTCGTTTCGATGTGAACGTTGGGCCACTCGCTTCTCAGCCAGTGTCGGGCTTCCACGGCCCGAGTAAAGGGCGCTCCGCTGCGCTACGCGTCGCCTACGGCGATGGCCCTGCGGGCCACCCTTGACACGACCCGCTCCACCCCGTTTCAGAAGCGAGCGAGCGGCCCGGAGGAACGGGTGGCCAGGCATGAAGTCCCTTACCTGTACTGCGTTCTCGGCCGGAGCGAGGGAGCGCGCTCGCGCCTCGCCAGCACGCCGGGTCGGCTCAGCGGCCAAGAGCGAGTGGGGACTTCCGAGACAAGACAACACCCCAGTGCGGCACACCGGGCCGGTCGGCTCGGCGGCCAACAGCGGGCGGGAAGGGATGGGATGGGCGGATGGGTGGGTGCTGGAAGCTGGGGGCAAAACTAACCACTCACACACATCTTGACCGGTTAGAAAAGACCCCAGCTTCCAGAGAGGACAGGGTCGGCAGGGCGGGACGGAAGACCCGGGGCGGGGAGATGTGCCACCCCGCCCACCCCCGGCTGTCCCATTTCTGCGTCTCGGAAGTCCCCACTCACCGTTGGCCGCTAAGCCCACCCGGCGTGCAGGCGACACGCCACCGCGCACCCTCCACACCGGCCCACAACGCAGCACAGGCAAGGGACTTCATGCCTGGCCACCCATTCCTCCGGGCCACTCGCTCGCTTCTCAAACGGGATTGTGTGAGCCGAGTCAAGGGTGGAGCGCAGCGAAATCGGCGCAGCCGACGCGACCGCAGGGAGCGCCCTTTACTCGGCTCACACAATCCCGACACTCACAAAGAAGCGAGTGGCCCAACGCTCACACCACAACCCACGGCCACAGCAACCCCCTACTTGACCACGATCACCTTCGTACTCGTCGTCCCGAACGCCCACAACGCCGCCCCGTCCGCCTTGCCCATCCGCACTCCGCCCGTCTCCTTGCCCGCAGCCGGCGGCGGCGAGGAGCCGTCCACCGCGTTGGAGAAGGCGATGTTGAGGCCGGACTTGGTGGCGAAGTAGACGATGTTCTCGATCTGGACGCCGTCGGAACCCGTCGTGGCGTCCTTGCGGACGGACACCGTGTACTTACCCGGTTCAGGGCTCACCGTGCCGGGCCAGACAGCGAACGTACGGCCGGCCTTGTCGCTCGCGTCGACCAGCCAGACCCTTTTCTGCCCCACGGCGTAGACGATGCGCCGCCCGGTCCCGGAGGAGGCCGGCACCGCGGCGGCCGTCACGTGCGGCTTCGGGGACGTGGACGCGTGCGCGGACGCCGAGGCGTTCGGGCGGGCGGCGGCGGGCGCCTTCGGGTGCGGGCCCTTGTTGGCCTGGACGGCCAGGACCGTGACCGCGGCGATCGCTCCCACCGTCAGACCGGTCACCCAGACCTTGGAGGCAGGCACGGGCACGCATCTCCTCAGCTACTCACAGCCCCCGCATCCCGATCGAACAGGGGTCGGATCATCGTACCGGCCCCCATCCGCCCACCCGGACCCTCAGTCCAGCACCGGCAGCAGCTCCGGCAGGTGCCCGTCCGAGACGGACGCCGTCCGTTGCCGCTCCTCCGAGACCTCTCCGTAGAGGGTGGTGCGGGGCCGCGCCGGCCGTCCCGCCAGTTCCGCCACGGCGACCAGATCGCGCACCGACTTGTAGGAGCCGTACGACGAACCCGCCATCCGCGAGATCGTCTCCTCCATCAACGTGCCGCCGAGATCGTTCGCCCCGGAGCGCAGCATCTCCGCCGCCCCCTCCGAGCCCAGCTTCACCCAGCTCGTCTGGATGTTGGGGATGTACGGGTGCAGCAGGAGCCGCGCCATCGCCACCACCGCCCTGTTGTCCCGCATCGTCGGACCCGGGCGCGCGATCCCCGCCAGATACACCGGCGCGTTCGTGTGGATGAACGGCAGCGTCACGAACTCCGTGAAGCCGCCGGTCTGTTGCTGGATTCCGGCGAGGGTCCGCAGGTGGCCCAGCCAGTGTCGCGGCTGGTCCACATGGCCGTACATCATCGTCGAGGACGAACGGATGCCCAACTCGTGGGCCGTCGTGACGACTTCGATCCAGGTCGCCGTCGGCAGCTTGCCCTTCGTCAGGACCCACCGCACCTCGTCGTCGAGGATCTCCGCCGCCGTGCCGGGGATGGTGTCGAGTCCCGCCTCCTTCGCCGCCGTCAGCCACTCGCGGATCGAAAGGCCGGTGCGCGTCGCGCCGTTGACGACCTCCATGGGGGAGAACGCGTGGACGTGCATCCCGGGAACCCGCTCCTTCACCGCCTTCGCGATGTCGAAGTACGCCGTCCCGGGCAGGTCGGGGTGGATGCCGCCCTGCATGCAGACCTCGACTGCCCCGACCTCCCAGGCCTGTTGGGCCCGGTCCGCCACCTGGTCCAGCGAGAGTGTGTACGCGTCCGCGTCCGTACGGCGCTGCGCGAAGGCGCAGAAACGGCAGCCCGTGTAGCAGACGTTCGTGAAGTTGATGTTCCGCGTGACGATGTACGTCACCTCGTCCCCGACCACCGACTTCCGCACGTCGTCCGCGATCCGCGTCAGCGCGTCCAGCGCCGGACCGTCCGCGTGCAGCAGGGCGAGGGCCTCCGCGTCGGTCAGCTTCGTGGGGTCGTCGGCCGCCGTCGCCAGTGCCTGCCGTACGTCCGTGTCGATGCGCTCGGGGACCATGCCGGGCGCCGCCGCCTCGCGCAGGGCGGCCCAGTCGCCGTAGACCTCGTCGAAGTCGTCACGGCGGTCGGACGTACGGCCCTCCGTGTCGATCGCGGTGTGCAGATCCGTGCGGCCTGAGGACACGAACGCCTCCTCCGGCTCCTGCCACGCGTGGCCCTCCACGACCGCGTCGGGAAGGGCCAGACCCGTCTCCGGGTCCGCCAGTGCCCGTACGTGCGGCAACAGGCGCGGGTCCAGCCAGGGTTCGCCGCGGCCCACGAACTCGGGGTACACGCAGAGGCGTTCGCGGAGTTCGAAGCCCGCCTCCGCCGACTGTTCGCGCAGCAACTCGATCTGCGGCCAAGGGCGTTCGGGGTTCACGTGGTCGATGGTCAGGGGCGACACCCCGCCCCAGTCGTCGATGCCCGCGCCGATCAGGCGCTTGTACTCGGAGTCGACGAGGTTGGGGGGTGCCTGGAGGCAGGCGGACGGGCCCATGATGTGCCTGGCCACCGCGACCGTCGCCACCAACTCGTCGAGTTCCGCGTCCGGCATTCCCCGCATCGCCGTGTCCGGCTTGGCGCGGAAGTTCTGGATGATCAGTTCCTGGACGCCGTGGTAGGCCCTCGACACCTTCCGCAGCGCGAAGAGGGAGTCCGCCCGCTCCTCGTACGTCTCGCCGATGCCGATCAGGATGCCGGAGGTGAAGGGGACGGAGGAACGGCCCGCGTCCTCCAACACCCGTAGCCGTACGGCGGGTTCCTTGTCCGGGGAGCCGTAGTGCGGGGCACCGGGTTCCGACCAGAGCCGGGTCGCGGTCGTCTCCAGCATCATGCCCATGGACGGGGCCACCGGCTTCAGGCGCTGGAAGTCCGTCCACGTCATGACACCCGGGTTGAGGTGCGGGAGCAGGCCCGTCTCCTCCAGGATGCGGATGGAGATGGCGCGGACGTACGCGATCGTGTCGTCGTAGCCGTGCGCGTCGAGCCACTCGCGCGCCTCCGGCCAGCGGTCCTCGGGCTTGTCGCCGAGGGTGATGAGGGCTTCCTTGCAGCCCAGGGCCGCGCCCTTGCGCGCGATGTCGAGGACCTCGTCCGGCGACATGAACATCCCGTGGCCGGCGCGGCGGAGCTTGCCGGGGACGGTGACGAAGGTGCAGTAGTGGCACTTGTCGCGGCAGAGGCGGGTGAGGGGGATGAAGACGCTCTTCGAGTACGTGATCACGCCGGGCCGGCCGGCCGTGTCGAGGCCCGCGTCGCGCACCCGGGCGGCGGACGCGGTGAGGTCGTCGAGGGCCTCGCCGCGCGCCTGGAGCAGCACCGCCGCCTCCGTCACATCGAGGGCGACGCCGTCACGGGCTCGTTTGAGGGCGCGACGCATGGAGTTCTCGGTCGGGCCGGTTCCGGAACTCGCGGGAGTCGTCATCCTTCGAGCATACGATCGGTGTGATCAGGCCAAAGAGGGGCGCCCGATTCGTTCCGTCCGGGCAGGTCGTTACACGGTGTCACTGGCAGGGGAGCACGTGGCCCTCCCCGTTCCGGCTCCGGTTTCCCGACACCCGCCGATTCCCTTTCCTTGCCCGGGAGTTCACAGCCGACTATCAGAGTCGTACAGGCCACCTCTGCACCATCCCCGTCACTCACGACACCCCGGGAGCAGCAGCATGTGCGACGACGATCACGGAAACGGCATCAATCGGCGCGCTCTGTTCGTGACGGGCGCCACTGCCGCGCTTACGTTGGGAAGCGTGACCTTCGCGAGCGGTGCGACGAACCCGGCGAGCGGCGCCCAGGAGACGCGGACGGTACGGGGCAGGCTCCCGACCGGTTCGCCCGACTATGTGTACGTGCCGGTCGAAGTCCCCACCGGGGTCGCCGAGATCAAGGTGGCCTATACGTACGACAGGCCGTCCGTCCCGGCCGGTACCCAGGGCAACGCGCTCGACATCGGCATCTTCGACCAGCACGGCACGGACCTGGGCGGCCGGGGTTTCCGCGGCTGGTCGGGCGGGGCGCGCTCGGAGTTCTTCCTCCGGGTGGACGACGCGACGCCCGGCTATCTCCCCGGCCCGGTGCACGCCGGCGTCTGGCACATCGCGCTCGGTCCGTACACGGTGTCCCCGCAGGGACTGTCGTACGAGCTCACGATCACGCTCACCTACGGCGAACCGGGGCTCGCGCCGCGGCCGGTGTATCCGCCGGAGCGGGCGAAGGGGCGCGGGCGGGCCTGGTACCGGGGTGACTGCCATCTGCACTCCTGGTACTCGGACGGGCGCCGCACCCCCGCCGAGATCGCGGCGCTGGCGCGGGCGGCGGGCCTGGACTTCATCAACTCCTCCGACCACAACACCCAGTCCTCGCACCCCCATTGGGCCCCGGAGGCGGGCCCCCATCCAGACGGCGAACTGCTGATCCTGCTCGGCGAGGAGGTGACGACCCGCAACGGTCACGTCGTCGCCGTCGGCACCGAGCCCGGCACCTTCGTCGACTGGCGCTACCGGGCGCGCGACAACCGCTTCGGACGGTTCGCCCGCGAGATCCGCCGGGCCGGCGGCCTCGTCGTACCCGCCCATCCGCACGCCACCTGCATCGGCTGCGCCTGGAAGTTCGGCTTCGGCGAGGCGGACGCCGTCGAGGTGTGGAACGGGCCCTACACGCCCGACGACGAGATCGCCCTGGCCTCCTGGGACGCGACGCTGGTGGCGTCCGTGAGGGCGAACCGGGAGTGGCTCCCGGCGATGGGCAACAGCGACGCCCATCGCGACCCGGACGCGATCGGCCTGCCCCAGACCGTCGTCCTGGCCGAGGACTTGACGCGGGAGGCGATCCAGGACGGCATCCGCGCGGGGCACTCCTATGTCGCCGAGTCGAAGAACGTCTCGCTCGCCTTCACGGCGACGGGGCCGAAGGGCGAACACGCCGGTATCGGCGGGCGGTTGGAGATCGCCCGGGACGCCCCGGCCACCATTCGTCTGGAGGTGACCGGCGCCCCGCGCTGCACCGTCCGCCTCGTGACGGACCAAGGGGTGCTGTTCACCAGCGATCCGCTGCCGGTCGGCGGCGCGGGCACCGTGGAGTGGCGGACGACTCCGGCCTACGCGGCGTACGTACGGGCCGAGTTGAGGCACGAGACGGCGGCGGGACCGGTACCGGGGGCGCTGGCCGCGTTCACCAATCCGATCGTCCTGGGCGAAGCCGAGGGGTGAACCGGGCGGTTTGGTGGGAATACCTGCGTACAGGCGTTCGGGCTGTTTCACTGGGCGTCCGGGCGGGCGAGAGGAACAGGCAATGCGAACACCCTGGGCTCGGCGCCGGGGCGAGCGCCACCGACGGGAGTACTGGGAGCAGCAGACAGGCCACGAGGACTGGGGCGACGACCGGATCGGCAGGGCACTGGAGAGCCTGGACCTCTACACCCAGGACGCCCTCAATCTCCGGCGTCTGTCGGCCGTCCCCCCGGGCATCGAACTGAGCGTGAACGAGCTCACCCAGGCCTGGGACAAGGTGGGCCACGACACACACGGCCACGTCCACGCCACCCTGGGCCTGTTCGAGCACTTCAATCGCGTGGGTCTCATGCGTATCAGGAAGACCGACGACGGCAAGCGGTGGCTGACCGTCCCGCAGGGGCTGCACGAGCGCCTGCTGTCGCGCTGGTCGGCGGAGGAGGCAGCCGCCTGGCACGCCCAACTCACGCACAACGCCTTCGCGTTGCTGAAAACCGGTGACCCGTGGTGGACGCTGCCCGCCGCCGCCGGGTACTGGTGGCGGCATCTGGTCTGGCACCTGCACCACTGCGACCCGGCTCAGGCCGCCGCACTCGTGGCGTCTCCCCAGTGGCAGATCGCCAAGATCAGGCGGTTCGGAGCGCAGAGCCTGCTGGCCGATCTGGCCGTGGTCGACTCCGCGGAGTCCCGGGCCGTCGCCGCGACGATCAACGAGGTCATGGGCGAGGCGGAGCCCGGCTCCCGACTGGACCAGGGGAAGCGGAGCGAACTGCTGCGAGCCCTTGGCCATGAGCGGCCCACCGCCGGCGAACCGGGCGGTGGCCGGCAGCTGTCGGCGGTCCGTGGCGTGCTCCGACTGGGCTCGAATCCCTGGGACTTCGCGCTGTCACCGGACGGCACCTGGCTGGTGGTGGTCGGGCTCAGGGGGCTCTTCCAGGTCTACGACGTGGAGAGGCAGGCCCTGCGACGAGTGATCCAGGGCCCGACCTGCACGATCGACCACTGCGACGTCTCTCCGGACGGCGATTTCATCATGACCAGCAGCGTGGGTGAGAAGGCACAAGCCTGGGACCCCGTCAGCGGCGAGGAGATACTCCCCTTCAAGGTCGGCACGGTGGGTGAGTCCGTGCACGGTCCGGACGGCATGTGGATCGCCTACAACAGCTTCACCGGCAGCTTCGTCGACCCGCTCACCGACGAACGCCGGGGAACGAAGCCCACGACGAAGAACATGTCACATCTGGCGCTCAGCGCCGACGGGAAAACCCTGGCGACGCGTGGCCGCGGCCCTCAGATCCTGCTCTGGGACCCGCGTACCGGCCGACAGCTCGCGGAACTGCCCGACCAGCCGGACTCGGTCCACCAGCTCGGGCTGGCCGACGACGGCTCGTGGATCGCGATCGGCGACCTGGACCGGCTCCGGATTCTGGAACTGCCCGGCCTTCGCGAGCGGTTCGCGCGCAAGCAGATGGGGACACGGTTCGCCACCACCGGGAAATGGCTGGCGATCCCCGCCAAGGAACGCGTGCAGATCCGGTCGACCCGCGACGGCCGGCTCCTGACCACCCTCGAGGCCCACACGGACGTCGTACTCGACTGCCGTATGTCGCCCGGCGGGACCTACCTGATGTCCGTCGACCGCGGCGGCACCCTCGTCGTGTGGGACGCGGCGGCCATCGTTCCTTAGCGGGCACCCGGTCCATCGCCCTCGCTCAGATCCACGACGACGGCCGAGTGGTCGGTCGGCCACACCCCGTCGACCGGCCCGTCCCCCGCCCGCCGTACGCCCCGTATGTGGCCGGGCCGGCCCCGCTCCATCGGCTCCACGAAGACGTAGTCGATGCGGACGCTGGGCCCGAACGAGCCCGCCACGTAAGGATTCCCGAGATCCCAGGTGACCGAGGGAGCCCCGGGCTCGGCGAAGTCCCAGGCATCCATGAGGACTTGACCGGGCACGGCCGGCGCCGTCCGGTACCCGCCGAACAGCCGCACCTCGTCCGAGTCCGGCCAGGCGTTGAAGTCACCGGTGACGACGGCGGGAAAGGACGCCCCGTCACCACCGTGGGCGGCGACGAACTCCGCGAGTGCGGTGACTTGTCGACACCGTACGGCCGAGGCCTCGACGGCGGAGGAGAGGTGCACGGTGAAGAAGGGGACGCGGTACCCGGGCGCGTCCAGCCCCGCGTACAGCGCGGTCCGGCCGCCGTCCCCGTCCCCGGGCGGCAGCGGCAGTACGGCCCGCTCGGCGATGGGCCAGCGGCTGAGGACGGCGTTGCCGATACCGACGGTCGGATCGCCGAGCCGCCGCTGCCAGAACCCGGGATCGTGGGAGGCTCCCCAGGTCCAGTGCATACCGAGTTTCCCGGCGAGCCAAGCGGCGAGATTCTCACCGGCACCCCCGGTGTCCCACACCTCCTGCAACCCGACCACATCGGGCTCCAGCTCCCGCAACACGGCGAGAATCGCCTTCTGCCGGGCCTCCCAGGGCCCGTACCGCCACCACAGGTTCCATGTCACGACGCGCACGGGATCATTGAAGTCCACGGACGCAGCCAGCCGACAGGAGATCCGGAAACGATGCCGAGCACTCTCGAGACCAAGTACCGCAATGTCACGCGAATCCAACGCGTGCTGAACGCGGTCACCCGCCGCCTCCCCACCCAGACCGTCCTGGAGACCACCGGCCGCGTCTCCGGCGAGCCCCGCCGCACTCCGCTCGGCGGCCGCCGGGTCGGCGACACCTTCTGGCTGGTCTCGGAGTTCGGCGAACTCTCCCACTACGTCCGCAACATCAAGGCGAACCCGGAGGTACGGGTCAGGATCCTGGGCCGCTGGCACACCGGCACGGCCCACCTCCTCCCCGACGACGACCCGCGGGCCCGCCTGCGCACCCTGCCCCGCTTCAACAGCGCGGCGGTGAAGGCGATGGGGTCGAGTCTGCTGACAGTACGGGTGGATCTGCGGGACTGAACCAAGGGGCGAGGTGCCGGCCTCACCCCGGCCAGACGATCGCCTGCACCTCGCTGTAGGCGTGCAGCGCGTACGAGCCGACGTCCCGTCCGACCCCGCTCTTCTTGAAGCCGCCGAACGGCGCCTCCATGTTGCGGCCCACCGTGTTGACGCCCACCCCGCCGGCCCGCAGCAGCCGGGCCACGCGGAAGGCGCGGGCCACGTCTCCCGACCAGACGTAGTCGATGAGGCCGTAGTCGCTGTCGTTGGCGAGGGCGATCCCTTCCTCCTCCTCGTCGAAGGGGACGACCACGACGACGGGCCCGAAGATCTCCTCCCGGACGACCCGCATCTCGGCGGTGCAGTCGGCGAGGACGGTGGGGGCGACATGGAACCCGGGCCCGTCGGACGGCCGTTCGCCGCCCGCGACGACCACCGCCCCTTCCTTCCGGCCCAGTTCGACATACGACTCGACGCGCTCCCGGTGGGCAGCCGAGATGACCGGCCCAACCACCGTGTCCCGCGCCCTCGGATCTCCGACCTTCAACCGCCCGGCGTAGCCCGCCAGTTGCTCAACAACCCGTTCGTACACGCCCCGTTGGGCCAGCACCCGCGTAGGCGCCGTACAGATCTGCCCGCTGTAGAAGGAGAAGGTCGTACCGATCCCGGACACGGCAGCGTCGAGGTCCGCGTCGTCGAAGACGACAGCCGCTCCCTTGCCGCCCAGCTCCATCAACTGCCGCTTCATGCCCCGCCCGCACACCTCGGCGATCCGCTGCCCGACGGCCGTGGACCCGGTGAAGCTGACCATGTCGACGTCCGGCGACTCCACGGCCGCCTCACCGACCTCCACGGCCTGCCCGTTGACCACGTTCACGACCCCGCGCGGCACCCCGGCCGCCTCCAGCGCCTCCGCCATCCGGTAGACGGACAGCGGATCCTGCGGGGCGGGCTTCACGACCACCGTGTTGCCCATGGCGAGCGCGGGAGCGATCTTCCCGGCGGGGTTCGCCCACGGGTTGTTGTACGACGTGATGCAGGTGACGACGCCGACCGGCTGCCGTACGGCAATCGCCCCCATCACGGCCGCCCGCCCGAACGGCCCGGCGTCGTTGACCTGCGGCGCGATCGCCCACTCGGCCGGTTCCACGGTCGCGTACCGCCGGAACCGGGCGGCGGCCACGCCCACTTGCATGCCCCGCGCGGTCCCGGTGGTCGCACCCGTCTCCGCCTGGGCGAGTTCGGCATACGGCACGAGCCGCTCCCGTACGAGGTCGGCCGCCCGCCCCAGAATCGCCGCGCGCTCCTCGGCCGGCGTACGCGACCACGCTCCGAAGGCGTCCCGGGCGGCGGCGGCAGCGGCGAACACCTGATCCCGCGAGGCCTCCGGCGCCCACCCCACGGTCTCCTCGGTGGCGGGATCGACCACGGCGTAGTACCCACCGTCGGGCTCGACCCACTCCCCACCGACGAACAACCGCTGCCCATCAGCTACTTCAGAGCCGACTTCCGACCCGCCCCCGGAACTCACTTGGTGCTCACCGTCCTGGTGTCCCGCCCCGACCGCAGCACCCGCCCCGGCACGGACCCGCTCACCACGTCGCCCCGGATCGCCTCAACCCCGTTGACCCATACGGCGGTTATGCCGATCGCCTTGGAGTCGAGGCGCGGACTGTCACCCGGCAGGTCGTGCACCAGGGTGGCCTTGCCGGCGTCGATCCGCTCCGGGTCGAAGAGCACCAGGTCCGCATGCCAGCCCTCCCGCAACTGCCCCCGCTCCCGCAGCCCGAACAACCGCGCCGGATCATCGGTCAGCATCTTCACCGCCTGCTCAAGCCCCACCAACTTCCGCCCGCGCAGACAGTCCCCGATGAACCGCGTCGTGTACGGCGCCCCGCACATCCGGTCCAGATGCGCCCCCGCGTCGGACCCGCCGAGCAGCACATCCTCGTGCTGCCAGGTCTCGGCACGCAGCGCCCACGAGGCCGGATCGTTGTCGGAAGGCATCGGCCACAACACCGTCCGCAGCTCATCGGCGGCACAGATCTCGACCAGACACTCGAAGGCTTCCTGCCCCCGCTCGGCGGCGATGTCCTTCACCACCCGCCCGGTCAGCCCTTCGTTGGCCGCGCTGTACGTGTCCCCGATGACATACCGCCCGAAGTTGGCGAGCCGCCGGAAGACCCCGGCCTCCTTGCTGTTCGCCCGCACCAACATCTCGGCCCGTACCTCGGGTTCACGCAGCTTGGCGATCCGCTCCGGCACGGGCAGGCTCAGGATCGGCCCCCACCCGGGTATCAGGTTCAGCGCGCAGAAGGTGCCGAGGGACATGTTCATCGGCGTGAGGATCGGCATGGTCAGCGCGACGACCCGCCCCCCGGCCTTCCGAGCCCGCTCACTGGCGAACAACTGCCGGGGCACCCGCTCAGGGACGGCGGCGTCGACGGTCAGCACGTTCCAGTTCAACGGCCGCCCCGCCACCGCGCTCATCTCGACGAACAGATCGATCTCCGCGTCACTGAACTGATCCAGACACCCGGCGACGATCGCCTCGATCTGCGTCCCTTCGTGCTCCCCGACAGCCTTTGAGAGGGCCAGCAGTTCCGCCGGGCGGGCGTGCCGGGAGGCGACCGGTTGTCCGTCGCCGTCCGAGTGCGTGGAGGACTGGGTGGTGGAGAAACCCCAGGCGCCCGCGTCCATGGCCTCGTGCAACAGCCGCACAATCGCCGCGAGTTGCTCCTCACTGGGCTGCCCGCCGACCGCGTCCGGCCCCATCACGTACCGGCGCAGCGCACAGTGCCCCACCATGAACCCGGCGTTGACCGCGATCCGCCCTTCGAGCGCGTCCAGATACTCCCCGAACCCACGCCAGCTCCAGGGCGCCCCCTCCTCCAGCGCGACCAGCGACATCCCCTCGACCTTGGACATCATCCGCCGCGTGTAGTCGGCATCCTGCGGCTTCAGGGGCGCAAGCGTGAACCCACAGTTCCCGGCGGCCACGGTCGTCACCCCATGGTTGAGCGAGGGCGTGGCATACGGATCCCAGAAAAGCTGGGCGTCGTAATGGGTGTGGGGGTCGACGAACCCGGGCGCAAGCACGAGACCATGCGCGTCCTCGCTGGTACGGGACTCCTCAACCACCGTCCCTATAACGGCAATCCGCCCGTCCCGTATGCCAACATCGGCGACGAACCCAGGCGCCCCGGTCCCATCAACGACGGTGACACCTTTGATGACGTGATCAAGCATGGGGCGCCTCCTCGACTCCGCTTGTTTTCAGGGGCGCGGGGAACTGCGCGACCAGCCCCCCACGCACCCGCACCCGCCGTACAACCTCAGGCCGCATCCCGGAACCGCGTAGTCCGGTGCACAGGATCCGTGTCGATCTTCGGAACCACGTGTTCCCCGATCAACCGAATCGTCTGCAACGTCTCCTCCTTCGGCACCCCCACCGGCAACCCGAAGCTCAACTGATCCGCCCCGGCCTGCTCCCACCGCTTGCACTGGGTGAGCACCTCGTCCGGATCCCCACAGATCAACAGCTCCTCCTCCACGAGGAGTTCGACGAACTCCGGCGTGTACTCCGGCAACGTCTCCGGCCACACGGGGAACCCCTCGGGCCGGGGGAACGTGTCGTGGTACCGGAACACCAACGAGGGCAGATAGTGCAGCCCACCACTGCAGGCGATCCGGATCGCCTCGTCGTGCGTAGGCGCACAGATCGCCGTCGTCGTCACCATCACGTTGTCGTTGACGAACGCCCCGACCGGCTCGGCGTTCACGATCGCCGTCTTGTACTGCTCCAGCACCCACTCCATGTCGGAGACCTTCTGGATGCTGAACCCGAGGACGCCGAGCCCCTTCCGCGCGGCCATGGCGTACGAGGGAGGCGACCCGGCGGCGTACCACATCGCCGGGTGCGCCTTGCCGTACGGCTTGGGGAGGATCTTGCGCGGCGGCAGCTGCCAGTGCTTGCCCTGGAAGCCGACGTACTCGTCCTGGAGCCACATCTTGGGGAACTCGGCGATGGTCTCTTCCCAGATCTCCTTGGTGTAGTTCATGTCGGTGACGCCCGGTATGAACCCGAGGATCTCGTGCGAGCCCGCACCCCGCCCGCTCCCGAACTCGAAGCGGTTGCCCGAGAGATGGTCGAGCATGGCCACCTTCTCGGCGACCTTCACCGGGTGGTTGACCTGGGCGAGGGGGTTGAAGATCCCCGACCCCAGGTGGATCCGTTCCGTCGCGTGGGCGAGGTAGCCGAGGTAGACGTCGTTGGCCGAGAGGTGCGAGTACTCCTCCAGGAAGTGGTGCTCGGACGCCCAGGCGTACTTGAACCCGGACTTGTCCGCCTGGATGACGTACTCGGTCTCCTCCATCAGCGCCTTGTGCTCGGCCAGCGGGTCCGTTTCGGCACGCTTGCCCACGTATCCCTGTACAAAGAGCCCGAATTCCAAGGAGGTTCACCGTCCCAAGTCCAGGTGGTCCCTATGAGTGCTACGACTTTCTGACGTAGCGTCAGATTCGTCAATAGATGACGCCCCGTCAGATGACACTGACCCCCGCCAGCCAGCCCCCGTCGATCACGAACGGCTGCCCGGTGATGTACGACGAGTCGTCCGACGTCAGGAACAGCGCGAGCTTCGCCACCTCGTCGGCCCTCCCGATCCGCCCGAGCGGCACGAGCTTGCGGTACAGCTCGTCCAGGGCGCGGGTCATCTCCTCCGGATCCGCGTCCGGGTCGAGCCGCGAGGGGTTGGACATCGCGGTGTCCACGGCCCCGGGGCAGACGGCGTTGACCCGGATCCGCCGGCTCGCCAACTCCAGCGCGGCGACCCGGGTGAGCCCGAGGATGGCGTGCTTGGTGGCGGTGTACGTCCCCACGGCCGCCATCCCCGTCACCGCCGTGTACGACGCGGTGTTGACGATCGTGCCGCCGTCCTCCATCACCGCCCCCACGGTCTTGATCCCGAGGAAGCAGCCGACCTGGTTGACCCGCACGACCTGCATGAACTCCTCGAGGGGCGTGTCCACAAGGGAGTTGAACCGCAGGATCCCCGCGTTGTTGACCAGCCCGTCGATCCGCCCGTACGTCTCCTTGACGGCCCTGACGGCGGCCCCCCAGTCCGCCTCCTCGCCGACATCGAGATGGACGTAGGACGCGCCCAACTCCTTGGCCAGCGCCTCCCCTTGCTCATCCAGCACATCCGCCACGACGACGCTCGCGCCCTCCGCCGCGAACAACCGCGCCTCCTGCTCCCCCTGCCCGCGCGCCGCTCCGGTGACCAGAACGACACGCCCGTCCAGCTTGCCCATGCGGGCCTCCTCGGGATCGGTGGATGCGGGCATCGTAGCGCCGCATCTGACGAAGCGTCAGATGCAGAACGGGGCCTCCTTGCGCACAGCCGATGGCTTGCACAAGCACACTTGAAGTGACCGAAGAGTAGGGATATTTGACCCTGGCCATACCTCGCCTTGACTCCAACAATTCCTGTCATGGCACAACGGAGACTGCGCAACAGAAAAGTCAGGTACGTGGCGATCGGTGCGGCACTCGCGACCGGCGGGGCGATCGTCATCCTGCTGCCGTCGGCGAACGCGGCCGACGCGAAGACGCCGGACCAGATCATGACCATGTGTGAAAGATCAGCCGTAGTGAATGGCGCGAAACGGTCGGTGGAGGATTTCGGGGGCGCTTTCGCGGACGGTTTCCAGGCCGACAACTGTGATTTCGTCGAGACGAACTTCGAGACCTTCGACGGACCCACCGAGAAGTCCTCCATCGACTTCCCGAACTGCGAGTCGAACGCCACCGAAGCGGGCAAGGTGTCCATCACCTGGTCGGCGACGGCCGCCCAGGGTCAGGGAAAGTACGTCTCCACCCAACAGGGCGGCGGCGGTGGTCTGTTCGGATTCCTGAGCGGGTCCTGGGTCAAGCACAAGGGCACCCTCGACATGACCGTGAAGTCGGCGACGGCCGGCGACACGGAGACGCGGGACGTACCGGTCGGCAAGGTGCTCCACATGGAGTTCACGCCGAGACTCCAGCGCATGACCGGTGAGTGGCGGGTGCGCATCGACGCCGATCCCGGCAGTTTCGCCGTCAATCCGTCTCCCGAGCAGAACTTCGTGGCACCGGACGTCGTCGAGGGACCCGTGATCCTGCCGGGCGCCGCGGGCGCCCCCGGTGTCGTGGACGGCACCTCCAAGGCGGTCCTGGAGGACTGCTGAGCCTCCGGCCGACCTTCAGGAAACCGCAGTTCAACTCCCTTACACCCCCACAGGAGAAACCCATGTCCCGGAACGGCCGCACCAGAAGCCACCGGAGCAAGAAGAAGCGCATCACCCTGGCCCTGGCCCCCGTGGCAGCCCTCGCGGTGATCGTCCCGCTGATGAACCAGGCGAACGCCGCCACCTCCTCCGAAGTGACCGCCGACTGCGCCTCGGACTCGGACAGGCTGGCCGACTGCGATTTCGTCGACGTCCAGTTCAAGGCGAACAGTCTCGGGCCCAACGAACGCGTCTCCGCGGTGACCGACAACTGCGGTTCCACCGGCACCGCGACGAAGACCTTCAACGTGAGCGCCTCGGTCACGCGGACCGTTCAGCTGGAGGAAGGGTCCACCACCGAGGCCGGCACGAAGCTCGGGAACTCGTTCTTCGAGATCGGCCTGAAGTTCAGCACGTCGACCATCAACATCACACGTGACGACAAGACGACCACGCTGGCGTTCAGCCGGACGGACACCGTGCAGGCGGACAGCACCGGCTTCTTCATGTGGTCCGCCAAGCGCACCGATGTGAGCGGATTCCTGAAGGCCACGTACAAGGAGGCACAGGACGGTCGGACGGTGTTCTTCGCGCCGAGCGAGGGCGCCGCGACCGTGCACGTCTTCTATCCGCAGATCCTGAACAACGGAACACCCGACGGGCGCCTTTGGCTGCGGAACGTGAAATGCGGGACCGCCGAGGCCGACAGCGCACCGAATTCGACGAAGGCCCTTCAGGACGAAGAACCCGGATTCGGTGAGGGCGGCGCCGATGTCACCGATGTGGAAATTCCACTGACGGAGATCCCGGCGCCCTGATCAGACGCTCCTCGAAGGTTCAAGAAGGTTCTCAGGTGCGAAGTACGGGCGTGGTTCCCAGCCAGCGCAGAACCGCGTCCGTGCCGCTCCTGGCGTCCAGCTTGGCGTAGATGTTGCTGAGGTTGTTGCGGACGGTCTTCTCGCTCAGCCGTAGTCGCTGCCCGATCTGCCGTGCGCCCAGGCCGGTCGAGAGCAGTTCCATGATCTGTTGCTCGCGCGGCGAGAGGAGTGCGCGCAGCCGCTGCATCGTGTCATCGGTCGCGGCCATCCGACCGGCTCCCTCCCGCAGGGCGTCACAGGCGGACGGGGAGAGGTACGTGTGCCCGACGGTGGCCGCGACGACCGCCGAGGACATCATCGCGGGGCAGTGGTCGCCCTCGACCAGATAGCCCGCCCCGGCCCGGAACACCTCGACCACCGCTTCGGTGTCCCGGCGCGGACTGACCACGAGCGCCGGGACGCGCTGGGCGCGGAGCACGTCCAGCAGCCCCGGAAAGGACACGGCAGGGGCCTCGCAGTGCAGCACGACGACGTCCGCGGCGGTCTCCGCCAGCCCGTCGTAGGGCGGGGAGACATACAGGACACCGCTCACGTACGGATCGTCCGGGGGCGGCCAGTCCTCGTGCGGCCAGGTGCGGCCGGCGGAGGCCAGTGCGACCACCAATCGCTGGGAGGATCGCACGTGGGAGGTCCTTCCGCCGGAGCCATGACGTCCGTACGTCCATACATACGCGGCTCGGCGTGACCGTGTTCAAACAGGCCGTGATCATGTTCCAACAGCAGGTGATCAGAGCAGGGGTCCCACCTCCGCCCCGAACTCGCCTATCTGGTCCGTCAGTTCGGCACGGTCGCGGCAGCGGAACCGCACCTGGATCTGGTCCACGCCCATCGCCCCATAAGCCCGCAGCGACTCGGCGAGAGCTTCGGGCGCCCCGGTGAGCGTGCGCCGCCCGACCTCCCACCCCGGCTCGCCGACGTACAGCGGCTCGGTGATCGCCCCGAACACGAACGGCCCTTCTACGGCGGCCTCTTGGCGCAGCCGCCGGATCCGCTCGATCTGCGCGGGCAGCTTCGCGCGCGGGTCGCCCTGCGGCAGCCAGCCGTCGCCCTTGAGCGCGGCCCGGCGTACGGCGGCGGGGGACGAGCCGCCGACCCAGAGGGGGACGTGTTCCCGCGCGGGGCGGGGCCGCTGCCCGAGCCCCTCGAAGTCGTACAACTTGCCGTGGTGCTCCGGGAATTCGTCGGGGCCGAGGGCGGCGCGCAGGGCGTCGATCGTCTCGTCGAGGACGGGCCCGCGCCGCTCGAAGTCGACCCCGAGCGCCTCGAACTCCTCCTGGACGTGCCCGGCGCCGACCCCGAGGAGCAGCCGGCCCCCGCTGAGGTGGTCGAGGGTGGCGTACTGCTTGGCGCTGATCAGCGGGTGTCGGAGTCCCACGACCGCTACGTGGCTGAGGAGTTGGACGTGTTCGGTGACGCCCGCGAGGTAGGAGAGGGTGGCGACGGGGTCGTACCAGATCGTGCTCATGGCGGTGGCGAGGCGACGCGGGACGCCCACGTGGTCGCAGCTCGCGATGTAGCCGAAGCCCGCTCGATCGGCGGCCCTGGCTATCTCCACGAGGTCGGCGGCACCCGCGTCGGCCTCCCAGGGCTCGGCGTAGATGGTGCTCTGGGACTGGACGGGGAGTTGGATGCCGTAGCCGAGGCCGGTCATGCGGTGCCCTCCCAGAGGCCGTCCGGGGTCAGGCCCAGGAGGTCGATCGCGTTGCCGCGGACGATCCGCTCGACCACGTCCGGTGCCAGGTGTCCCATCTGTGCCTCGCCGACCTCGCGGGACTTGGGCCAAGTGGAGTCGGAGTGGGGGTAGTCGGTCTCGTACAGCACATTGCCGACGCCGATGGCGTCCAGATTGCGGAGGCCGAACGCGTCGTCGAAGAAGCAGCCGTAGACGTGCTCGGTGAAGAGTTCGGACGGCGGGCGGTGCACCTTGTCGGCGACTCCGCCCCAGGCGCGGTTCTCCTCCCAGACCACGTCGGCGCGCTCCAGGATGTAGGGGATCCAGCCGATCTGGCCCTCGGCGTACATGACTTTGAGGTCCGGGAAGCGTTCGAACTTGCCACTCATCAGCCAATCCACCATCGAATAGCAGCAGTTGGCGAAGGTGATCGTGGAGCCGACGGCCGGCGGGGCGTCCGCCGAGGTGGAGGGCATCCGGCTGCTGGAGCCGATGTGCATGGCGATGACCGTGCCGGTCTCGGCGCAGGCGGCGAGGAACGGGTCCCAGTCGTCGGTGTGGATGGAGGGCAGGCCGAGGTGCGGGGGTATCTCGGAGAAGGCGACGGCGCGGGTGCCGCGGGCCGCGTTGCGGCGGACCTCCGCCGCGGCCAACTCCGGGTCCCACAAGGGGATGAGAGGGAGCGGGATCAGGCGGCCCCGCGCGTCCGGGCCGCACCACTCCTCCACCATCCAGTCGTTGTAGGCGCGGACGCAGAGCAGGCCGAGTTCGCGGTCGGCGGCCTCGGTGAAGGTCTGGCCGCAGAAGCGGGGGAAGGTGGGGAAACAGAGCGCGGACTGGACGTGGTTGACGTCCATGTCGGCCAGGCGGGCCGGGACGTCGAAGGAGCCCGGACGCATCTGCTCGTAAGTGATGACTTCGAGCTTGATCTCGTCCCTGCTGTAGCCGACGGCGGTGTCGAGGCGGGTGAGGGGGCGGTGCAGATCCTCGTAGACCCACCAGTCGCCGATGGGTCCGTCGTCGCCGGGCTCGCCCATGACGGGCTTGAACCGGCCGCCCAGGAAGGTCATTTCCTTCAGTGGCGCGCGGACCACGCGGGGGCCGGTGTCCAGGTACTTCTTGGGCAGCCGGTGCTGCCAGACGTCGGCGGGCTCCACGGTGTGGTCGTCGACGGAGATGATCGGCGGAAGGGGCGTCCGGTCGGTCTTCTGGGTGTCCATGGCGCTCACGGTAGCGCCGATCTGACGACCCGTCAGCTAGCTTGAAAGGGGTTCGGGATGCTCGGTTGTGTGCGGAACTGTGCGCAGGCCGTGTGAGAGCCTTGTGACATCCCGCGCGGCCACCTGTGAGCGGCGTCTCCGAGAGCTGACGCAGCCGCTGCGGACAAGGCAAACTGTCGTAGCTATCAGGCTTGCCTAGGGGGAACGGCGATGGACGGTGGACCGCGAGTACCGGAGCAGCGGCGCCCTGACTCCGGCTCGGAAGAGTCGACGGCACTGCGGTTCGACGTGCTCGGTCCGGTGCGTGCCTGGCGGGGCACCGTCTCGCTGCCCACGGGCTCGCCTCAGCAACGCGCCCTGCTGGCCGCGCTGTTGCTGCGCGAGGGCCGGACGGCGACCGCCGGCGAGCTGATCGACGCCCTGTGGGGTGACGACCCTCCGTCGCAGGCGCTGGCCGCGGTGCGCACGTATGCGTCCCGGCTGCGCAAGGCGCTGGACGCCGGGGTCCTGGTCAGCGAGTCGGGCGGGTATGCCGTACGCGGCCTGCCCGAGGGCGCGTTGGACGCGGCGGTGGCGCAGGACCTGGCGAGCGAGGCGGAGAAGGCGAAGTCCGCGGGTGATCTGTGTCACGCGCGGGACCTGCTGGCGCGGGCGCTGGCGCTGTGGGACGGGGAGGCGCTGGCCGGGCTGCCGGGGCCGTACGCGGAGACGCAGCGGGTCCGGCTGGAGGAGTGGCGGCTCCAACTCCTGGAGTCCCGGCTGGACATGGACCTGGAGCAGGGCTGCCACGCGGAGGCGGTGAGCGAGCTGACGGCGCTCACGGCGGCCCACCCGCTGTGGGAACGGTTCCGTGAGCTGCTGATGCTCGCGCTGTACCGCTCCGGCCGCCAGGCGGAGGCCCTCGCGGTGTACGCGGACACCCGGCGGCTGCTCGCGGACGAACTGGGCGTGGACCCGCGCCCCGGCCTGCGCGAACTCCAGCAGCGCATCCTCCAGGCCGACCCGAAACTGGCCGAACCCTCCGCACCGGTGGCGGAGACGGCGCCCGCGCCGATGCGTCCCCACCAACTCCCGGCCACCGTCCCGGACTTCACCGGCCGCGTGTCCTTCGTGTCGGAACTGAGCGAGGTCCTCGCCTCGGCCGAGGGCCGGGTGATGGCGGTGTCGGCGCTGGCGGGCATCGGCGGCGTCGGCAAGACGACCCTCGCGGTGCACGTGGCCCACCAGGCCCGGTCCGCCTTCCCCGACGGGCAGTTGTACGTCGACCTCCAGGGCGCGGGCTCCCGCGCGGCGGAGCCGGAGACCGTACTGGGCGCGTTCCTGCGGGCGTTGGGCACCGCGGACTCCGCGATACCGGACTCCCTGGAGGAGCGCTCGGCGCTGTACCGGTCGGTGCTGGACGGCCGCCGGGTGCTGGTGCTGCTGGACAACGCGCGGGACGCGGCCCAGGTGCGGCCCCTGCTCCCCGGCACCGAGGGCTGCGCGGCGCTGGTGACCTCCCGGGTGCGGATGGTGGACCTGGCCGGGGCGCATCTCATCGACCTCGATGTGATGTCCCCCGAGGAGGCACTCCAGCTCTTCACGAGGATCGTGGGCGCCGAACGGGTCGCGGCCGAACGGGAATCCGCCCTCGACGTGGTCGCAGCGTGCGGCTTCCTGCCGCTGGCGATCCGGATCGCGGCCTCCCGCCTCGCGGCCCGTCGGACCTGGACGGTCTCGGTGCTCGCCGCCAAACTGGCCGACGAGCGGCGGCGGTTGGACGAACTCCAGGCCGGCGACCTCGCCGTGAAGGCCACCTTCGAGCTGGGCTACGGCCAGTTGGAGCCGGCCCAGGCGCGCGCGTTCCGCCTGCTGGGCCTCGCCGACGGGCCGGACATCTCCCTCGCGGCAGCGGCGGCGATGCTGAATCTTCCGGTCGAGGAGACCGAGGACCTGCTGGAATCCCTCGTGGACACGTCACTTGTCGAATCGGCGGCGCCCGGGCGCTACCGGTACCACGATCTGGTGCGGCTCTACGCGCGTGCGTGCGCCGAGCGGGACGAGCGGTCGGCGAGTGAACCGGCTGCCGCGGTCTCGCGGTTGCTGGACTTCTACCTGGCCACCGTCTCGGGCGTCTACCTCATCGAGCGGCCCGGCGACCGGCTGGTGGACCACCTGGAGCACACCGACCGTCCGGGGCTGGTGTTCTCGGACCGGCACACCGCGCAGGACTGGCTGTACGCCGAGGCCGTCTCCCTGCTGGCCTGTGTCCGCCAGGCCGCGCGGGCGGGGACGCTGCGGCGGGCCGTGGACACCCTGTGGGCGGCGGTCGACCTGGCCGAGTCGGGCACCAACTCCAAGGAGTACGAGGCCGTCGCCGACCTCCTGCGCAACACGGCGCGGCAGCTCGCGGATCCGCGCACGGAGGCACGGGCGCTGACGCTGCTCGCCTTCGTGCACCACATCTCCGGCTCCCGGTTCGACGTGGCGCTCCAAGAGGCCGAGCAGGCGACGGAGTTGGCCGCGCGGGCCTCCGATCCGCTCACCGGCTGCTGGTCCTCCAACATCAGCGGGGTGGTCGCGCTCTACCAGAACCGGCACGAGGAGGGCGCCGCCCACTTCACCCGGGCCATCGAGAGCTTCCGCGTCCTCGGGGACCGGCCCGGCGAGGCGAGCGCCCTGTGCAACCTCTCGCGCATCCACCTGGCCACCTCGCGCACGGCGAGCGCGGTGGCGCTGGCCCAGCAGGGCACGGCGATGTACGACGACATGGGGCACGATCTGCGGGGCGCGAACGGACGGTACGCGCTGGGTCTCGCGCTCACCCAGAGCGGCCAGTTGGCCGAGGCGACCGAGTGCCTCAACCTTGCGCTCCAGGTGTTCCGGGACAGCCGGCAGCGCCTGTGGGAGGGCATGACCCTGTTCCGGCTCGCCGAACTCGACCTGGCGGCCCGCCGGCCCGCCCAGGCCGCGGTCAACGCCGAGGCCGCCCTGACGCTGCTGCGCGGCATCGGCGGCGAGTGGCGGCGCGGCAACGTCCTGACCGTGCTGGGCCGCGGGCTCAACGGCATCGGACAGCCCGGCCGCGCCCAGGTGTGCTGGCGCGAGGCCCTCGACCTCTTCGAGTCGCTGGGAGCACCGGAGGCGGACGCGGTCAGGGGCCTGCTGACCCCGTCGGCCGCCGCCTGACACGGACGGATCCAGCACCGTGTCCACTGCCTCGACACGGGCGTTCATCGTTCGTTTATCGCGGTCCGCCACTCTCGTCTGTGTCGGGCCGTCGCGTCGGGGGGCAGACGGAACGGCGAACGGCCGGAGATCTATGGTGAACCGGCCTTCAAGGATCCGTCCGGCAGTTCTCGGGGGAGTTGCCGGGCGGATCCCGCCCAATCACCGCACGTAACAGGGGAGCCAGTGACATGAGCGACGACAACAGCACCGACAACGTCCACGCCACCGACGAGCCCATCGTGACGCCGGACAACGTCCACGCCACGATCGGCCCCGTCATCGTGCAGCCGGACAACGTCCACGCGACCATCGGCCCCGTCACCACGAAGAACGTCCACGCCACCGGTGAGCCGATCACCGCGGTCCTCGCCGAGGAGACGGACGCGTCGACGGACAACGTCCACGCCACGGGCGAGCCGGTCTGACGGCTCCACCGCACGGGGGACCGGCCGCGGCAGCTCTGGGGGGAGCTGTCGCGGCCGATGTGTGTCCGGGGTGCCGACGCGTGTCCGGGGTGCCGATGTGCGTCCGGGGTGCCGATGTGCGTCCGGGGTCAGGGATTCGACGCCCGCAACTCCCCCTTGACGACCTTCCCGCTGGCGTTCCGGGGCAGTTCCCCCACGAACTCCACCAGCCGCGGCACCTTGTAGTTCGCCATCTCGCGCCGCGCCCAGGCGATCAGGTCGTCGCCGGTCAGGGTCACCCCCGGCCGCCGTACGACATACGCCTTCCCGACCTCGCCGAGCCGGGAATCGGGTACGCCGATCACCGCCACGTCCGCGACATCGGGATGGATGCCGAGGAGCTGTTCTATCTCCGCCGGGTACGCGTTGAAGCCGCCGACGATGAACATGTCCTTGATGCGGTCGGTGATGCGGAGGTTGCCCTCCCCGTCGAGCACGCCGACGTCGCCCGTGCGCAGCCAGCCGTCCTCGCCCAGGACCTCCGCCGTGGCCGCCGGGTCCTCGTAGTAGCCCCGCATGACGTTGAAGCCGCGGACCAGCACCTCGCCCGGGGTGCCGGAAGGAGCCTCCACCCGGACCTCGGTCCCCGGAATCGCGCGCCCCGACGTCGACGCGATGACCGACGGATCGTCCCCCCGCCGGCACATGGTCACGATGCCGCTGGCCTCCGAGAGGCCGTACGCCGTGAGGACGGTGCCCACGCCCAGCTCGCCCCGCAACCTCTCCACCAGCCGCAACGGCACCACCGCCGCCCCGGTCACCACCAGCCGCAGAGCGGACAGGTCGTGCGCGGCGCGGGCCGGGTGGTCGAGGAGGGACTGGTGGAGCGTGGGCGGGCCGGGGAGGACCGACACCCGCTCCGCCGCGATGTTCGCGAGCACCGTGTCGACGTTGAACACCGGCTGCGGGATCATCGTCGCGCCCCGCATCAGCGAGGCGATCACGCCCGCCTTGTAGCCGAAGGTGTGGAAGAAGGGGTTCACGATCAGATAGCGGTCGCCCTGCCGCAGCCCCGCCAGGTCGCTCCAGATCTCGTATCCCCGCAGCGTCTGCGCATGCGTGATCACCGCGCCCTTGGGGCGGCCCGTGGTCCCCGACGTGAAGATGATGTCCGAGACGGACGAGCCGTCCAACTCCCCTTCCCGCGCCCGCACTTCCGCCGCGCCCACCCCCTCCCCGCCGGCGAGGAAGTCCTTCCAGGTACGGAAGTCGGCGGGGGCGTCGTCCGCCAGCACCACCACCTGTTCCAGCGCCGGGAGCCCGGGCAGCGGACCGTCCCCGGGCCCCTCCCCCGCCGCGCGGCGCAGCGAGGCCACGTACGACGTCCCCAGGAACGTCCCGGTCACGAACAGCAGCCGCGCCCCGCTGCTGCGCAGCACATACGCGGCCTCGCTCCCCTTGAAGCGCGTGTTCAGCGGCACCAGTACCGCGCCCGCCGACACCGCGCCCAGCGCCGCGACGATCCAGTCCGTCGAGTTCGGCGCCCAGATGCCCACCCGGTCGCCGACCTCCACCCCGCTCGCGACACAGGCCGCCGCCGCGCGTTCCACCCGGGCGCCCAGTTCGGCGTACGAGATCCTCGTCCGGCCCTCCACCACCGCCTCGGCGTCCGCGTACCGCTCGGCGGCGGATCGCACCAGGCCCGGGATGCTGCCCCACTCCACGTCCGTGCGCATGAACGGCCTCCCTGCACCCACTAGCTGACTGTCCGTCAGATTAGCTGTAGCCTGACGCCCTGTCAGCAGCCCCGGTGTTCACGCGGAGGTGCACGGAGCATGGCCGGACAGCGCATGGCCGGACTGAAGGACGCGACCGCGATCGTCGGCATCGGACAGACCGCCTTCGCCAAGCAACTCCCCGAGGACGAACGGACCTTGGCCTGTCGTGCCGTACTCGCCGCCCTCGACGACGCGGGCATCTCCCCGAGCGAGGTCGACGCCCTCGCCTCCTACACGATGGAGGAGACCGACGAGGTCGAACTGGCGAAGGCGGTCGGCTTCGGCGACCTGACCTTCTTCAGCAAGATCGGGTACGGAGGCGGCGGTTCCTGTGCGACGGTCGCCCACCTCGCCACCGCCATCGCCGCCGGACAGGCGACCGTGGGCGTGGCCTGGCGGTCCCGGAAACGCGGCAGCGGGGCGAGACCCTGGACCAACACCACCCGCCAACTCCCCACCCCCGCCCAGTGGACCCGCCCCTTCGGCCTCCTCCGCCCGGCGGACGAGATCGCCCTGCTCACCCGCCGCTACATGTACGAGTACGGCGCCACCCGCGACCACCTCTTCAACGTCGCCCTCGCCTGCCGCAACCGCGCCAACCAGAACCCGGCCGCGATCATGTACGACCGCCCGCTCACCCGCGAGATGTACATGACCTCCCGCTGGATCAGCGAGCCCCTCTGCCTCTTCGACAACTGCCTCGAGACGGACGGGGCGTTGGCCTGCGTGGTCGTCTCCCGCGAGCGTGCCCGTGACTGCCGGCGCACCCCCGTCTACGTCCACTCCGCCGCCCAGGGCCTCCCCGCCCAGCACCACGGAATGGTCAACTACTGGAACGACGACCCCCTCACCGGCCCCGCCTGGACCGCCGCCCGACACCTGTGGAAACACGCCGACTTCACCCCGCAGGACGTCGATGTCGCCCAGATCTACGACGCGTTCACCGCCCTCGTCCCGCTCTCCCTGGAGGGCTACGGCTTCTGTGGGAGGGGGGAGGGCGGCGCCTTCACGGAGGGCGGCGCTCTCGAAATCGGCGGCCAACTCCCCCTCAACACAAGCGGGGGCGGGCTCTCCGAGGCGTACGTCCACGGCTTCAACCTGATCAACGAGGGCGTACGGCAGTTGCGCGGCACCAGCACCGCCCAGGTCCCGGACGCCGCCACCTGTCTGGTGACGGCGGGCGAGGGCGTCCCCACCTCCGCCCTGCTCCTGAGGAGTTGACCCCATGCTCTCCCCCGTCACCGACACCGACGGCGCCCCCTTCTGGCAGTACGCCCGCGAGGGCGAACTCCGCGTCCAGACCTGCGCCGACTGCGCCGAGCCCCGCTTCCCGCCCCGCCCCTGCTGCCCGCACTGCCAGTCCTTCGCGAGCGAGTGGCGGCTGACGAGCGGGCGCGGGCGGGTCTGGTCGTACGTCTTCCCGCACCCCCCGCTCCTGCCCGACTACGCCGCCGTCGCGCCCTACAACGTGATCGTGGTCGAACTGGTCGACGCCCCGCGCATCCGGCTGGTCGGCAACCTCGTCACCGGTCCGGGGGCCGCACTCGACTCCCTCTCCCCGGCCCGGATTCGGATCGGGGCGCGGGTACAGGTCGTGTTCGACGCGGACGGGCTTCCGCAGTGGGTCCTGGAGCGGCCATGACCCTCCAGGTCTCCGTCGACAAGGACACCGCCGTAGCCGTCGTCACCCTCGACCGGCCGCGCAAGCTCAACGCCATCGACCTCGCGACGGCCACCGAACTCATCGCCATGTGGCGGGAGTTGCGGTTCGACGACTCCGTACGGGCCGTCGTCCTCACCGGGGCCGGGGAGCGCGCCTTCTGCACCGGGCTCGACCGGGACGCGGTCGTGCCGCAGCCCAACTCGCCCTACATGCAGGACGATCCGCTGCTCACCATCGGCCCCAAGGCCAACGACCTCTGGAAACCGGTGATCTCCGCCGTGTCCGGGATGGCCTGCGGCGGGGCCTTCTATCTGCTGGGCGAGAGCGAGTTCGTCATCGCCGACCAGACCGCCGTGTTCTTCGACCCGCACACCACCTACGGCATGGTCAGCGCGTACGAGTCGGTGCTGCTGGCCCACCGGATGCCGTACGGCGAGGTCGCGCGGATGATGCTGATGGGGACGGCGGAGCGGGTCTCCGCGCGGCGGGCGTACGAGCTCGGGCTGGTGTCCGAACTCACCGAGCCCGGCGGGGCGTTGGCCGCCGCCGTGGACTGCGCGACCGTCATCGCCGGGTATCCGACGGAGGGCGTCCAGGGCACCGTACGGGCGCTGTGGTCGGCGAAGGAGGCGGCGCGGGCGCAGGCGTATGCGCAGGCGCCACCGCTCATCGCACTCGGGAATCTGCCGACCGAACGGCAGGCGGAGTTGTTCGCCGACCGGAGGAACGGCGGCTTCCGGACCCGGTGAGGGTCAACTCACCGCTGTGGCGCGGTGGTCGACGGCACAGTGGTCCACCGGAGTGGAGCTGCCGAGAAAACGCACCCGCACGGTCGCCCTGCCGTTGGCCGGCACCTTGACGTCCGCGTAGTTGTAGTCGACCTCGTTGTTCTGGGCGTCCTCGAAGGTGACGTTGACGGAGAAGGTGGCCTTGCGGTCGTTCGGGTTGCTGACCTCGACGGTGGCGTACTGCCTGCTCGCCGTCGCACAGCTCACCAGCTTCGCCGTACCGTCCAGCAGGCTGCTCGTGCCGCTGCCGGAGGAGGCCGTAGCGGCAGGCGTGGAACGGTAGTTGGACCGGCGTGATGTCGAACTGTCGTGATCCTGACCGGAGCTGCTGCACCCGCCCCCACCCCCGCTGCTCCCATGGCGGCTGCCGCTGTGGTGCCGTCCGGTGGAGAAGCCGGTGAGGGTGAGAACCGTCAGTGCCAGTACCGCCGTGAATCTGAGCCTGCGCCCCCGCGTTTGCATCCGCTCATGGTACCGATCCCAACAGGCGCCGCTCACGCGGTTCTTGCGGTGCCCGTCCCCTTCTCCGCGTCGAGGGCGTACACGCAGCGGTCCTTGCTGCACGCGTACACGACGCCGTCCCGCACCACCGGTGCTCCGGTGATCTCGCCGCCGGTCGCGAGCTTCCAGCGGAGCCGGCCGTCGTCGGCCTTGAGGGTGTAGAGGAGGTGGTCGGTGGAGCCGAAGTGGATCCGGCCCTCGGCGACCGCGGGGGTGCCCACGATGTCGCCGCCCGCCTGGAAGCGCCACTTGGGGGTGCCGGTGACCGCGTCGAGCGTGTAGAGGCCCTTGCCGCTGCCGACGTGGACGTGGCCCGCGGCGACCAGGACCGGTTCGATCGACGCCCGGGGCTCGGTGGCGATGCGCCAGCGGTCGCGGCCGTCGGCGGCGTCGAGGGCGTAGACCGTGCCGAGGTAGTCGGCGAGGTAGATGCCGCCGCCGGTGACCGCGGGGCCGGGGGCGAAGGTGGGCGCGCACAGGAACACCGCGGGCGCCTCGAAGTGCCAGCGGACCCGGCCGCTCGCCACCTCGACGGACAGCACGCGGGTGCCGGCGGCGATGTAGACCTGGCCGTCCGGGGCGGGGGTGATCCGGACGGGGACGCCGCCGCAGGAGGCCGCGTCGCCGATCGGGTACGCCCAGCGCTCCTCGCCCGTCCGGGCGTCCAGGGCGCGCAGCCGGGCGTCCTGCCACACGTAGACCGTGCCGTCGTGCAGCGCCGGTCCCGCCTCCGGGGACTCGAAGTCGGTCTGCGCGCCGGTCAGTTGCCAGAGCTGCTGCCCGGTGGACGCCTCCCAGGCCTGCACTCCGCCGCCGCGCGTCCCGGTGAGGACGGTGCCGCGCTCGGCCTTGAGGGAGTACACCCAGGCGTCGGTGGACAGCCGCCACAGGTCACCGCCCTCGCGGGCGTCCAGGGCGAAGAGGGTGGGGCCGTCCGAGGCGTGGATACGGCCGTCCGCGACCGCCATCGACCAGGCGACGTCCCGGGTCTTGAAGGAACGGCGGCCGGTCTGCACGTCGAGCGCGTGCACCTCGAAGGAGGTGACGTAGACGAGGTCGCCCGCGACGGTCGGGGTGCCCCAGACGTCGTTCGACATGCGGAACCGCCAGGGGCGCCAGCCGGAGGCGGTTTCCGGGGGCAGCGGGGGCGGTACGGGCACGGCGGGACCTACGGCGGGTTCTGTGCCGTTGACGCCGGGCCGGGCCCGGGACCAGGAGGCGACCAGGCCGGCCTCCGGAGGGGGTGCCTTCACGGCGGCGGCGCGGGCGTCGGCGACCCGGGGACCTGGACCGATGGGCACCGGGGCGCCTGCCAGCCGTACGGGCCCGGTGTCGGGAGCGCCGACCGGAACGGGCACCACGGGGTCGTGCGAGGGCGGCGGCGGTACGGCCACGCGCCCGCCGGCGCTGCGGCCCGCGGTGGGCGCCGGTTTCACGGCCGGGCGTCCGCCGCGCCGGGTCTCGATCAGGCCCACCGCGCGCTCGGGCAGCCAGGCCGACGCCGTACCGCTGTCGTCGGAACCGGAGCCGAAGAGATGGGGCGCGAGCTGGGCCTGGAGGTCGGCCGGGTTGGGCCGGCCGGTGGCCTCCATCTGCATACAGGACTCGATGAGGGGGCGCAGTTCGTCCGGCAGGCCCTGGAGGTCGGGGCCCTCGCGCAGCAGCATGAAGACGGTCTCGACCGGGTTGGCGCCGTGGAACGGGGGATGTCCGGTGGCGGCGAACACGAGCATCGAGCCGAGCGAGAAGACGTCGCTCGCGCCGGTGACGCTGCGGGAGTCCTTCGCCTGCTCCGGGGACATGTAGGCGGGGGTACCCACCGCCACGTTCGTCATGGTCAAACGGGTGTTAGATACACCGGAGGCGATACCGAAGTCGATGACCCGCGGCCCGTCCTCGACGACGAGGACGTTGGAGGGTTTCAGGTCCCGGTGCACGAGCCCGGCGCCGTGAATGGACTGGAGCGCCTCCGCGACCCCCGCCGCGAGCCAGCGCACCGCCTGGGCCGGCATCGGCCCGCACTCGTTCACTATCTCTTCCAGCGAGGGCGCGGGAACGTACGCGGTGGCCAGCCACGGCACGGCCGCCCGCGGATCGGCGTCGACCACGGCGGCCGTATAGAACCCGGAGACGGCCCGCGCGGCTTCCACCTCACGCGTGAAACGGACCCGGAAGAGCTGGTCCTCGGCGAGTTCCGTCCGCACGGTCTTGATCGCCACCCGCCGGCCGGACGCCGAGCGCGCGAGATAGACCAGCCCCATGCCGCCCGCGCCCAGCCGTCCGAGCACCTCGAACGGCCCGATCCGCCGCGGATCGTGCTGCGTCAGCTGATCCACCACTTGCCTGCCACCTCCCCGTACGGGCCACGCCACCCACTTATGTACGCGACCCCGTGCAGCGTCTCACCACCGCACCGCCATGGCGGCACGCACCCTGATTCTTCCTGGCCGGGCCACAGGTTGCGAACCCGGCGACTAATCGGGGTGTCTCGACATATCTCCGGACAAACATCCAGGTGTCAGCGTTGCAGCAACGCGAACGACGCCCCTTGATTGTCCGTGACGACCGCCACATTCCCGTACGACGTCTCGAAGGGCGGGACCTGGACCCGCCCGCCCAGCCGCCGCACGGCCCCCAGAACAGCGGCGATGTCCTCGACCCGGAAGTGCACGAGGAAATGCGGCGGCATCTCCACCGGAAAGACGTCGGAGACGGGCGCGCGCCCGAAGTCGGGGGCGGCCTCCGGTCCGAACAGGGCGTCTGTGAAAAGTCCGCCGTAAAAGGTGTTGGCGGTCGCCGTGTCGCGGGCGTACAGCTCGGCCCAGCCGAAGGTGCCCGCCTTGTGCCGAGTGCCGAAACCGGGATGGCGGGCCGCCTGCCACAGCCCGAAGACGGCCCCCTCCGGATCGGCCGCGAGGGCGGCCGTGCCCAGTTCCCCCACGGAAACCGGCGCCGTCACGACCTGCCCGCCGGCCGCCCTGATCCGCCCCGCAAGCCGCACCACGTCCGGCGTCGCGAAGTAGACCGTCCACACGGTCGGCATCCGCCCGTCCGCCTTGTGGGCGAGCGCCGCGACGGCCTCGCCGTCCTTGCGGGCCCATACGGAGCCGCCGTACGCCTCCTCGAAGGTCCACCCGAAGAGCTCACCGTAGAACCGCCTGCCCGCCGCCAGGTCCGGAAGCTGCGCGTCCACCCAGCAGGGGACGCCCTCTCCGTACGCGGATGCCCTGTTTTCGGCCATACCGTCAAAGTAACGGCGACGCACGCACCCCGCAGACCAGGCACACCACCCTCTGGACCCTCGTGCACCCCATTTGCAGTCGGCCGAATCGCGCTCCGATCACCCCTCGGTAAGCTGACGGCATGACAGGACAAGTGCGTACCGTCGACGGCCGCGTGGCCGGCCGGCGTGGGCAGGCGACCCGGCAGAAGCTGCTCGACTGCCTGAGCGAGATGCTGAGCTCTTCCCCTTACCGGGACGTCAAAGTCATCGATGTCGCCCGGAAGGCGGGTACTTCGCCCGCGACCTTCTACCAGTACTTCCCGGACGTCGAAGGCGCCGTCCTGGAGATCGCCGAGCAAATGGCCACGGAGGGCGGTCAGTTGACCGATCTGCTCGCCGGCCGGTCATGGGTCGGCAAGGCCGGCTGGCAGACCTCGCAGGAACTCGTGGACGGATTCCTGGAGTTCTGGCGCCGGAACGACGCGATCCTCAGGGTCGTCGACCTCGGTGCCGCCGAGGGCGACAAACGGTTCTACAAGATCCGGATGAAGATCCTGAACTCCGTGAACAACTCCCTCTCGGACGCGGTAGCCGAGTTGCAGGCCAAGGGCAAGGTCGACAAGGACGTGAACCCGGCGGCGGTCGCCGGTTCACTGGTCGCGATGCTCGCGGCCGTCGCCTCGCACCAGAAGGGTTTCCAGACGTGGGGCGTCAAGCAGGCTGAACTCAAGCCGAACCTGGCGCTGTTGGTCCACCTGGGCGTGACCGGCAAGAAGCCCACGAAGTAGGAGCTCTGCTTCCCAGGCTCTGACTTCCACGGTCCCAAGTCCTGTCTCGCGGGCGGCGGTTCACTCCGGTGGACCGCCGCCTGCCCTGCGTGTGATCCGGAACAGCCGGATCTCCCGCTCGATCCGTTTCTGGTACGTCGCGTACGGCGGCCAGAACGCCAGCGCGGTCTTCCACACCGCGGCCCGCTCCTCGCCCTCCAACAGCCTTGCGGTGACGGGGATTTCATCCCCTTTCCAGCTGATCTCGGCGTCGGGACGGGCGATCAGGTTGTACGTCCAGGCGGGATGCCCGGTACGCCCGAAGTTGGACCCGACGAGAACCCAGCCGCCGTCTTCCGGCATGCAGGCAAGGGGACTACGGCGCGGCTGCCCGCTCCGCGCCCCGGTCGAGGTCAGGATCACCCCCGGCAGCATCTGGGCGCTGAGCAGCACCTTCCCGCGCGTGAGCCGGTGCACGGCCCGGTCCATGGCGGGGATGACATGCGGGGCGATCCGCGCGAACGCCCGCGTCGACGACACCTTCTGCACCGCACGCACACCGATCACACCGTCACCTCACGGTTCTCGAAGAGGCGCACACCCTCGGCGGCATGCGCCCGCAGCCGGTGCACCGGCCCGAAGAGCAGCTCGTCGCCGGCGGCACGCTTGAAGTAGAGATGGGCCTCGTGTTCCCAGGTGAACCCGATCCCGCCGTGCAGTTGGATCCCCTCGGCGGCGGCCCCGCGCAGCGCCTCCAGCGCCTGGGCGAGGGCGAGCCCGCCGACCCGCTCCCCGTTGCCGATCGCCCAAGCGGCGTAGTAGGCGGCGGACTTGGCCGCCTGGACCTGCACATACACATCGGCCAGCCGGTGCTTCACCGCCTGGAACGACCCGATCGCCCGCCCGAACTGCTCCCGCTGCTTGACGTGTTGGACGGTCCCTTCCAAGGCCCGGTCGGCGGCCCCGACGGCTTCGGCGGCGAGCACGGTGGCGGCGGAGTCGCCGAGCGCGGAAAGCTCTCGTAGCAGTCGCGGACCGTCATCGAGACCCAGCAACTCCCCTTCCACATCCCGCAGTTCGAGGCGAGCCTGCGGCCGGGTGGCATCAAGGGCGGTCTGCCGCACCCGCACCAGCCCGTCCGCGTCCCCCGCCACGAGAAACAGCAAGGTGCGCGACCGGGCGAACCCTCCGGCATGGGCGGCCACGAGCAGCAGCTCGGCACTGTGCCCGTCGAGGACCTGCCCGACCTCCCCGTACAGCCGCCAGCCGGAGTCCGGGGCCTGCCGCGCCTGGACACCACCCGCACGCCCGCCGCCCGCCCACTCGCCGTCGTTGGGACCGGTGAGGGTGAGGGCGGTGGTGAGGGCGGGACCGGGTATCGCGAGGGCGGCGGTCAAGGACCCGGCGGCGATACGGGGAAGCAACCGGGCGCGCTGGGCCTCGGTACCGATTCCGAGCACCAGCGGCGCGACGAGCACGGCGGTGGCGAGGAGCGGCGAGGGGGCGAGAGCCCGGCCCATCTCCTCACACCCCAGGGCGAGTTCGGTGGCCGAGGCGCCGACGCCGTCGTACGACTCCGGGAGCGCGAGCCCCGGCAGCCCCAACTTGTCGGCCAGCGCGGCCCACAGCGCGGGATCGTGCCCGACCGGGCTGTCGACGGCGGCGCGGAGTTCGGCCGGTCCGCAGCGCTTGGTGAGGAGTTCGCGGAGGGTACGGCGGATCTCGTCCTGCTCGGCGGTGAAGCTGGCGTCCATGACACTTCCCTCCAGATCTGACGGTCCGTCATATTAGGAGTCCGGGCACGATATGCACAGAGGGAGGAGGCGCCTCATGACACCGGGGAGCCGCAAGGTCGCCGTGGTGGGCGTGGCGCTGTCCGATTGCGGACGCGTGGACGACACGACCCCCTACGCCCTGCACGCCCAGGCGGCCCGCCGCGCGTTGGCGGACGCGGGCCTGGACCGATCCGTGGTGGACGGCTTCGCGTCGGCGGGCCTGGGCACGCTCGCGCCGGTCGAGGTGGCCGAATACCTGGGCCTGCGCCCGACGTGGGTCGACTCCACCTCCGTCGGCGGCTCGACCTGGGAGGTCATGGCGGCCCACGCGGCGGACGCGATAGCGGCGGGCCACGCGAACGCCGTGTTGCTGGTCTACGGCTCGACGGCCCGCGCCGACATCAAGGCGGGCCGCCGCACCGGCAACCTCTCCTTCGGCGCGCGGGGCCCGCTCCAGTTCGAAGTCCCCTACGGCCACACGCTGATCGCCAAGTACGCGATGGCCGCGCGCCGCCACATGCTCGAATTCGGCACGACGATCGAGCAGTTGGCGGAGGTGGCGGTACAGGCCCGCGCGAACGCGGCACTCAACCCCGAGGCGATGTTCCGCACCCCGATCACGGTGGACGACGTCCTCTCCGGCCCGATGATCGCGGACCCCTTCACCAAACTCCACTGCTGCATACGGTCCGACGGCGGCGCGGCGATCCTGCTGGCGGCCGAGGAGTACGTACGCGACTGCCGTACGCCACCGGTATGGGTACTCGGCACCGGAGAACACGTCTCGCACGCCTCGATGTCCGAGTGGCCGGACTTCACGGTGTCACCGGCGGCGGTGAGCGGCCGACTGGCCTTCGAACGGGCCGGAGTCGGACCCGAGGAGATCGACTTCGCGGAGATCTACGACGCGTTCACGTACATGACGTTGGTGACGCTGGAGGATCTGGGTTTCTGCGCGAAGGGCGAGGGGGGTGCCTTCGTGGAGAAGGGACGGTTGCGGGTCGCGGGCGGGGAGTTGCCGGTGAACACGGACGGGGGCGGGCTGTCGGCCCAACACCCCGGTATGCGGGGCCTGTTCCTGCTGGTGGAGGCGGTACGGCAGTTGCGCGGGGAGGCCGGGGCGCGTCAAGTGACGGGCGCGGACGGGGACTTGCCGCGACTCGGAGTCGCCTCCGGGACGGGCGGCTGGTTCTGCTCCTCGGGAACGGTGGTGCTGGGCCGGGACTGAGTACCCGGGCGCGAACGGCCAAGCACGCCGCTGAGGGACTTCCAGGACCGGTTCCGCTTGAAGGGCATCTCGAAGAGCTCGGCGAACAGCCAGGCGCCGAGCACCGAGACGGGCAGGCCCACGGCGAGGGTGAAGCAGAACGTGGGCATGCCCGGCGCGACGAAGTGCGGGGCCACGCGACGCACGACGACCAGGACGACCGGCAGATGGATCAGATAGAGGCTGTAGGAGAAATTCCCGAGGGCCTGAAGGGGCCGTGTGATGAGCAGCCGTACGAGCGGGGCGGGCCGGCCGGTGGCAACCGCGGCCAGCAGCATGGCCATTGAGGGGGCGATGGCGAGATCGACCCAGAAGTAGTGGTGCACGGTCCAGACGTTCCCCTGGACGACCCCGAGGGCGAGCACAGGCACCGCGGCCGCGGCTGCGAACCACCCCCACGGCAGCCGCCGAACCCGCTCCGAGGCGACCACGATCCCCGCGCCGAGCACTCCCGCGACGAAGACGGGAGCGAGATGCGGGGCGAGCCAGTTGTCGCCCTCGACCGGGTTCGCGTCGGTGGCCAGCAGCCCAAGAGCGATCACCGGGAGGGTCACACACGCGGCCACGGCCGCCGCGCCGAACCGTCGCCGGACGAGAAGGATCAGCGGGAAGAGGAGATACAGCTCGGCCTCCACACCGATCGACCAGAACGCCCCGTTCGGCGTCGGGGCGAAGAACATGTCCTGAAGGACAAGGCCGTAGACGAGCAGTGACGAACCGTCAGGCGGCCCGTAGTGCGAAGCCGGCACCACATACAGCGAAACAACGAGGCTGATCGCCAACGCCGCCCAGTACGGCGGCAGGATGCGCCAGGCGCGGCGGCGCAGGAACTCGGCGATACCGCCCGACCGCCAGCCGTGCCGCGCCGGGGAGATCGCCAGGGAGAAACCGGACAGCACCAGGAAGAAGACGACGGCGATACGGCCGAACATCAACACGTCCAGCCATGCGGGCGCCGCGCTGTCGGGATAGCCCGGGAAGGTGTACAGCCAGCAGTGGAACAGCACCACGTACAGGGCGGCCAGCCCGCGCAGTCCGTCCAGGCCCAGCACCTGCCGCCGGACGGCTGTTCCGACCGGACGGCTCGTATCGACGGAAATCGCTCGGCCCTCTCTCTGACACTCGCCTTGCTCTCTCTGGTCCTTCTGTCAGCAAGTGGTACGTGGTGTCCGGCCGGGCAGTTCAACGGTCGGGGTGGACCGTGATGACGGCTTTGTCGTTGGCCGGGTCCGGGTCGCCGAGGCGCGTCGTGAACGTGAAGGTCTGGGTCTTGCCGGGCTTGCCGTACAGGTCCACGTCGGAGACGGAGTAGTCGGCGTGGGTGTCGAGCACGATGTTGGTCCAGCCGCCACCCTTGGCATACGTGCCCGTCCCGGCGACCCCGGCTCCAGCCCGAAGGGCCGGCCCCTCACCGTGATCCCCACCCACGCCTTGCTGCTGAAGGAGACGTACATCTTCGTCTTCGGGGTGCGGAGCCGCGGCGCGGGCTTGATGACCACGGTCTGCCCCGGCGCGATACGGAGGTCCGGGAACCGGCATACAGCCCAGTGCATCCGATAGAAGCCCGGATAACGGCAGTTGGCGTACTGCTCCTCGAACTCCAGGTCATTGACGCTGACTTCGAGCCCCAGCCCGTTGACCGGCACCTCGCCGGTGTTCCGGACGACGACCGGCTCCCCCACCACCGCCCTCGTCCGCGCGGTGACCTTCTTCTTCCCGTTCCGGTCCGTGTAGGTCAACCGGAGCACCCCCACGTCCCCCGGCGTGCTGCCCTCGGCCGCGACCGGGGAGACACTCCCGCTCCCCGTCGAACTGTCGTATTCAGCCCCCACCTCACACGTCACATGTGCGGGGCTGCCCGTACAGTTCCCGCTCTTCCGGAGTACGACCGCTGTCTCCGCGCCGGACAGTACGTCCACGGTGAGGGTCTTGCCGTTGTCTCCCGAGAACGCGAAGGGTGCCTTGTCATGAGGCCCGGACTTGTCGCCGACGGGCCGCAGGTAGAACACCTCCGGCACGGTGATCGAGGGCGCCTTGTCGCTCACACCGGTGCCAAAGGAGGTGAGGGAGCCGATCGACACCGCGACGGCAACGCCGGCCGTACGCCTCAACGGACGGTGCGGAGGAACTCGGTCCAGGTGGTGGGGGTTACTTCGAGGGTGGGGCCGGTGAGGTGTTTTGAGTCGCGGATGTGGATGGCGTGGGGGGTGGGGGCTATTTCGAGGCACTCACCGCCCTCGTTCGTGCTGTAGCTGGACTTGACCCAGGTCAGCTCATTCACGTTCACAGTCTCCCCGCCTTGTCTTCGATGAGCTCCGCAGACTCCCAAGGCGTGAGCGCCTGGGCCCGCAGCATGCCGTACAGGTCGAACAGCCCGTTGACCTGCTCCGGCTTGGAGATCAACGTACTCCCTGCCTGCGACTCGACGAAGACGAGATTACGGCCCTCTTCGGTGCTCATCAGTTGCATCGGCCCCTGCAAACCTGCGTGCACGTGCCGTTTCGTCGGCATGACCTGCACCGTCAGGTGATTCACCGTCCGCATCAGTTCGAGCAGGTGCAGCAACTGCTCTTTGAGCACCCCCGGGCCGCCGAACTCCCGCTCCAGTGCCGACTCTTCGACCACGAAGCTCACGCGGGGCGGCGGGTTGCGAGTCAGCACAGCCTGCCGTTCCAACCGTGCGCCGACGTGTCGTTCGATCTCCTCTTCCGTGTAGGCGGGTACACGTGACACGTACAGGGCCCGCGTGTAGGCCTCCGTCTGGAGAAGCCCCGGAATCACCAACGTCTCGTATCCGCTGATGATTCGGGCGAGCCGCTGAAGCCGGACCCAGTTCAAGTACTTCGGCGGGTACTTCTCCTCCTCCATCATCTCGATGCAGGCGAGAAAAGCACCGCGCCCGTCCAAACCCCCGTCGACGTCCTCCAGAAACCGTGTCGTCGGAATCCGCTCGGCCCGTTCATACGCTCCGAACAGCGACTCGGAGATTCGGACGATCTCGCTGGCGTCCTTCTGCGTCAGGCCCAGCCTCGCCCGGTGAATCCGCAGCAGGTCCCCCACAAGTTTCCGCCCCATGGACACCTCACCCTCGGCCCCCACAACAACCACGCTCCTCCCCACAAACGGCAATGTGCATCGTGTCTGCCTAGTCACGCTAAGCAATCGCGGCGACTCTCATACCCATGACGGAGAAACTCAGCCCGAATTGGGTCCCTAAGTCTGGCCTTCAACTACGCCTGGCTGGAGTCCACTTCGACGCGATCCGAGTAGGCGGCATCCGAGGGGAAGCGGCCGTGCACCACCTCTCCACCTTCACCGACGGCCACCCCGGTCCCGTCGTACGGGAAGGGAGCGGTCGCAGGTGGACGTACTTCCTCCTGGCCCCCGGAGAGAGCGCGGAACACGACTGGCCGCCTGGCGTACGGAGGTTCTCGCGGTCGACGCAGGACGAGTACATCGGGGTGCCGGCGCCGGAGGGCAACACGTATCCGTTGAGTTGGCGGTGCGGGGCGCCGGAGGTCGGGGAGTTCGTGGACGCGGAGTTATTGCATGGGGTGTTGATGGCGCAGTTGACAACGGATGTTGATGACGAGCGCGATCACCAGTGACCGTTGGGCCACTCGCTTCTCAGCCAGTGTCGGGCTTCCACGGCCCGAGTAAAGGGCGCTCCCTGCGGTCGCGTCGGCTACGCCGATTCCGCTCCGCTCCACCCTTGACACGACCCGCTCCACCCCGTTCCAGAAGCGAGCGAGCAGCCCAGAGGAATGGGTGGCCGACCTGTGAATGCCCTTGCCTGTACTGCGTTGCGGGCCGGTGTGGAGGGTTCGCGCTGCCGTCTCGCCTGCACGCCGGGCCGACTCAGCGGCCAACGCCCGGCGGGGACTTCCGTACGAGACTCCGGACCTGCGACGCGCAGGGGCGCACTCGCGTCTCACCAGCACGCCGGGCCGGCTCAGCGGCCAACGGCGAGTGGGGACTTCCGGAACAGGAGACCCAAGACCTGCGGCCCGCAGGCGTGCGCCGACAGTCCGCCTTGCACATCGGGCCGGCTCAGCGACTACCGGCCGGTGAGGGGAGACGGGTGGAGATGGGTGGAGGGGATGGGTGGGTGCTGGAGGCTGGGGGTAAAACTAACCACCGTCATGCACCTTGACCGGTTAGAAAAGACCCCAGCTTCCAGAGAGGACTAGGGTCGGCAGGGCAGGACGGAAGACCCGGGGCGGGGGCTACCGAGTCAGGGAAGGGTGACACTCCTCCCCGGACTGTCACCCTTCTGCGGACCGACACCCCGACAGGGAGGCCGATCGGCAGACGAGGACCTGCCGCCGGCCAGGCCATCCCCAGAACCGACCAACTGACTGACCATGACCGGCTGGCTGGCTGGCTGGCTGGCTGGCTGGCTGGCTGGCTGGCTGGCTGGCTGGCTGGCGCGTAACCTCCCTGCCGACCTGAAGGCTTCCTGCCGTCCCCGGAGGCTTCCGACGGAAGTCCCCACCAGGCGAAAGCCGCCAAGCCGACCCGGCATACCGGCAAGACACCAGCCACCCCTACACGCACGCAGAACCAGAATCTCGCACGAAGGCCCCCCACCCACTGCCGGCCGCTAAACCGCCCGCCCGCCCGGCGTGCAGGCGACACGCAGACGCGTCCCCGCACACCGCAGGCCCGGAATATCTTCTTGCTCCCCTCCCACCTCGGAAGTCCCCACTCACCGTTGGCCGCTAAGCCCACCCGGCGTGCAGGCGAGACGCCAGCGCGCACCCTCCACACCGGGCCACAACGCAGTACAGGCAAGGGTATTCACAGGTCGGCCACCCATTCCTCCGGGCCGCTCGCTCGCTTCTCAAACGGGATTGTGTGAGCCGAGTCAAGGGTGGAGCGCAGCGAAATCGGCGCAGCCGACGCGACCGCAGGGAGCGCCCTTTACTCGGCTCACACAATCCCGACACTCACAAAGAAGCGAGTGGCCCAACAGTCACACCACAGCTCAGGGCCACAGCAACCCCCTCTCCCAACCCCGCTCCCCCCGGACATAGCTCAGGCGCACATGCCTCCGCAGCGCATCCCCTTGAAAGAACTCGACCTCGTCAGGAAACACGCGGTACAGGGACCAGGACGGGGCCGGCGTCTCCGGTTCTCGTTGGGCGACTTCCCAGGCTTCTTCCGACGCTCGCGTCAACTCGCCCAAGGATGAGAGGACTTCACTCTGGTGGCCGGTCAATGCCGCAGCCAGGGCACCCGTCGAGTGGGCGTGCAGGTCAGCTTGGGATTCGGTCGGTGTCGTTGGGATGACGGGGCCTCGTAGGCGGACTTGGCGGCCGAGGAGGGGCCAGTAGAAGGAGAGGGCGGCGTAGGGGAAGGCAGTGAGTTGGTGGCCTTTGCGGCTCGTGGTGTGGGTGGCGAAGGACCAGCCGTCATTGTCCGCGCCGTGCAGCATCACCATCCGTACGTCCGGGAGACCGCCGCCCTCCGTCTCCGGGTCACCGTCCCGCGTCGCGAGTGACATCACGTGCGGTTCGATCTCGCCCGCCGCCACCGCCTCCGCGAACCAGGTGGTGAAGAGGACGAGGGGGGTGTCGGGGACCGTGGTCGGGTCCAGCGGCGGCAGCTTGGTCACCTCCGGGGCCCACACCCGTAGTGATCGCAGCAGTTCGTGAAGATCTGGTCCCGTTCCCGTTGCCATGGGTCGAGTATCACCTCGGGGATGGAGTTGAGGCTGAGGCTGATCTGAAGTCGTACCCGGCGAAGTCCTCCACCGGGCGGTACCCGATCCGTTGATACAAAGCGTTGCTGGTGGGGTTCGCGAGGTCTGTGAAGAGGAGTACCTCCTCCGCGCCCGCCGCCCGCGCGACCCGACTCACCTCCGCCGTGACCGCACCGGCATAACCCCGGCCCCTGAGGTCCGCCGGGGTATAGACGGGCGCCACCCTGATCTGGCCGGCCACCTTCGCCGTGACCCCGGCCATCGACACCGGCGTACCGTCCAAGGTCTCCCAGAACGTGACCCCGCCGTACGCGATCCGCGCGTCGGCCCAACCGCCGGGGCTCTGCATGGCGCCACCCCCGCCCTCACCGACCGCCTCGGCGAACTCGACGAACCAGCGCATGAGTTGTTCGCGGTCCTTTGCCATCGCGACTCTCGGCCGACCCGGTGGAAGGGGCGCCGGGATCGTCAACTCGCCCAGACGATAGAGGCGTTGGCGCACATGGAGCTCGGACACCGCTCCGGCCCACCGTGCCCACGCCTCCGCGAAGGCCTCCGCCGTGTCCCGTTCGCCGGTGACTCCCGGCAACTCGTCGCCACGATCGGCGAGTTGGGCGGCCAGTGCGGTGGCCTCCGCGGCCGTGAGGGCGGTCAGCACCAGGGGGCCCGGTGGCGTACGGAAGCAGGCCGCACTCACAGCGCCGTCGCGTTCCAGTACGCCGAACACCGGGTCGCCCGCGCCGTAGATGTGGAGCCCCCGGCTGCGCAGCCCGTCCGTCACCGTCAGCAGGACCGTGTGCAGCGCCGGGCGGGAGCGCAGGAAGCCCCCGGCACGGGTGAGGAATTCGTCCAGGTCCTCGGTGATGCGCCAGTGGTCGGTCATCAGAGCTCCACCTCCGGGTCCGTCGCCAGGCGTCCGTGCAGATGTACGTCACGGAACACGTCCCGTCGCCCCGCCTCGAACATCGCCCCGCGCAACGTCCCCTCCGCCGGAAAGCCGCAGCGTTCGGCGACGCGGCAGGAGACGTCGTGGCCCAGGGCGTGGCCCAGTTCGAGGCGGTGCAGGCCCAGGTCGGTCAGGGCCCAGCGGGCGGCGAGGGTGAGGGCACGGGTGGCGACGTTGCGGCCGCGGGCCTCGGGGAGGGTCCAGTAGCCGACGCGGGCGACGCTCATGACGTGGTCGATGTCGTTGACGCCGATGTGCCCGAGCGTCGTACCGCCGACCGCGTCCGTGACGCAGTACGACGCGCTGACACCGTCCGCCGCGTTCTCGGCGCGGGAGCGCAGCGACTCGCGGGCGCTGGTGACGTCCGTGACCGGCCGCAACGGGGTGTTCCAGCGCTGGAACTCGGGGTCGGACACTCCCCGCAGCCAGTCCCTCACATCACTGTCCGCGTCGGCGTCCCAGGGGCGCAGCCGAAGCCCATGACCCTTCAGCTCGGGAAAGGGGTGGTGCGGAGACCGCTCGCGTATGTGGGCCATCGCGCCATTGAATCAAGCGCCGGGCGCACCGGGTACGTCATTTTTTCGTGGCCTGAACACCGGTACCCCGTCCCGGAACGTCACCTCGACCGGCATCCCGGCCCGTAGTCCGGTGGGCCCGGGCTCCACGATCTCCGTCATCATCCGCGGGCCCTCCGCGAGATCGACCACCGCCGCCACGTACGGCACCCGCTCCCCGAAGGGCGGCAGGTCGTTGCGGTGGACGACGGACCAGGTGTAGAGCGTGGCGTGGCCGCTCGCGGGTTCCCAGGTGACGTTGTCGCTCCAGCAGTGGGGGCAGAACTCGCGGGGGTAGTGGTGGGGCCGGCCGCAGTCCGCGCAGCGGCGGAGGAGGAGTCGGCCCTGTGCGGCCGCCTCCCAGTAGGGGCGGGTGAACGCGTCCGGCTCGGGGAGGTCGTGGCGCACAGCACTCTCAGGCATCAGAACCATCCCAGCGCCGCGTCCACCGACCACACCTGCCAGGACATCGCGAACAGGGCCACGAGAGAGATAAGGGCCATCATCGCGTTCTGGCCCTGCTCCGCCCAGTCGTGGATCATGAGCGTGAAGTAGAGGATGTTGAGGAGCAGGCCTCCGACCAGGGCGACCGGGGTGAGGAAGCCCGCGATCAGGCCCAGGGCGACCGCCAACTCCGCGTAGACGACGACGTACGACATCGTCCGCGGGCGCGGCGCGACCATCACGTCGAAGCCCGAACGGACCGTCGTCCAACGGTGTTTGGCCGCCACGTCGGCCGCCCACGCGATGCCCGTGCCGCGCTCGAACCACGCCTTCTTGTCCTTGTGCCGCCAGCTCTCCAGCCACCAAAGCCCGAGTCCTATGCGGAGGACCGCGAGCCAGTCCGCTCCGCTGAGCCAGATCGCATCCATGAATCTGACGGTACGTCAGAACCTGAAGAAAGCCGAGAGGCAGCCATGGAATTCCTGTGGTCCGGCCGTGCCGCTGTGGGTCCCCCATGAATCACTCGCGGATTGTTGACGATTTTGTTCGCCGCCGAATACGTTCGCAAGCGCAAGGTCAGGAAGAAGTGGTCGGGCAGACGAGAGGCAGCACGGTGAAGCACAGGGCAGTGAAGCGCAGGACGGTGGTCATGGGCATCGGCGCGACCGCCGGGGTCGCGGCGGTCGGTGGCATCGCGCTCAACGCGAACGCCTCCAGTGACGCGAGCGGCTCGAAAACCTCCTCGGACTCCCTGGTCTTCGACCCGGACGCCTACACGAAGCTGACGAAGACCGTCACGGACACCGCGGGCACGAAGCACACGGTCGTCTACCACTTCTGGAAGGCGATCACCTACGTCGCCAAGCCGGTCGACGCCACGTATCAGTCGCTGATCGTCAGCTCCCCGGTCGAGATCGACGGCAAGACCGTCGACGCGAGCAACGCGCCGATCCTGCTCGCCAACTCCATCGGCGGCTATCTGCCCGCCTCCGTCGCGACCGCCACCGAGGTCGGCGGCGGCGGTTCGGCGATGGGCGGCGGGGCCGCACCGAGTGGCGCCCCCAGCGCGCCGGCGTCCTCATCCGCGTCCGCGAGCGCCGCCGCCCCCGGCGCCAACGGCAACACCAACGCCACCGGCGGCGCCACCTCCAGCAACCAGCTCCTCGCGCTGGCCGCCGGTTACGTCGTCATCGAGCCCGGCGCCCGCGGCCGTACCCTCAAGAACTCCGCCGGCGAGTACTACGGCACCGCCCCGACCGCGATCGTCGACCTCAAGGCCGCCGTCCGGTACATCAAGTCCAACAAGGGGCGCATCCCGGGCAACGTCGAGCGGATCGTCTCCGCCGGTACGAGTGCCGGTGGTGCGCTGTCCTCGCTGCTCGGGGCCTCCGGCGACAGCCCGATCTACGACAGGTACCTCAAGGAGATCGGCGCGGCCGACGCCTCCGACGCGATCTTCGCGACCGGCGCATGGTGCCCGATCACCGACCTGGAGCACGCCGACGGCGCCTACGAGTGGAACTGGGGCGCCAACGACCTGAGCACCGGCAAGCTCGTCGACCAGACGGTCTCCAAGGCGCTTCAGGGGCAATTCGCCGAGTACCAGGCCGGGTTGAAGCTGCGCGGTCTTGGTGGCTTCGGTCCGTTGAATGCCCGCAACCTCGACTCGTACCTCGTCGAGCAGTACCTGGAGCCCTCGGCCACCACGTACCTCGCCGCCCTCTCCGACTCCGCCCGCGCGACCTATCTGAAGGCCAACACCTTCATCACCTGGTCCGCCGGCAAGGCCACCTTCACCTGGGCCGACTTCCTCACCCACGTCGGCGCCCGCAAGAAGGACACCCCCGCCTTCGACGCCTTCGACCTGTCGGCCGGCGAGAACAACGAGTTCGGCACGGGCACGACCCTGGCCCGCCACTTCACGGCGTACGGCGCGAAGAACGACTCAACCGGTCTGAGCGGCAAGCGAGTTGCGAGCGACATCCCCGCGAAGCTCGACCTGATGAACCCGATGTTCCACCTGGTCGAGAAGGTCAACCCGAACCGCTCGAAGCACTGGTGGATCCGCCTCGGCACCAAGGACTCGGACACCGCGCTGACGGTCGCCGCCAACCTCGCCGCCCGCCTCGACAACCTGGGCGACGACGTGAACCACATCTACTACTGGGACGAGGGCCACGGCGCCAACACCGACCCGGGCGACTTCATCACCTGGATCGCGAAGGTGACGGGCCACAAGGCCAAGCGCGGCAAGTAGACCCCCCAGGACGCGGTACCGGTTTCCCGTCATACATTCCGGTCACCGCCCCACGACGCCGAGCCCAACCGCGGACAGCGCGGGCTCGGCGTCGTGGCATGTCCGGACCCGCCTCCGCCACCCGCGTCCGCCACCCGCATCCGCCCTCCATTCGCCCCCATCCGCCCCTCACAACCAGAGGCTCTACGCCACCGACCTCACCCGCCCCTCCACACCCGTGATCAATCCGCAACCAATTCCGGGCTTGACCGAGACCCATCAACGTGGGATGTGATTACGCTCGCGCTCATGGCCGACTCCACCGCGTCCCTGACCCCGGCGCCGCAGAACACCGCAGACCGCCCCGTGTACGTCATCGGCGGCGGCCCCGGCGGACTCGCCGCCGCGTACGCGCTGCGCGCGCAGGGCATCCGAGCCGTCGTACTGGAGAAGTCGGACCGGGTCGGCGCGTCCTGGCGCGGCCACTACGACCGGCTCCATCTGCACACCACCCGCCGGCTGTCGGGGCTGCCCGGGCTCACGATGCCGCGCCGGTTCGGCCGCTGGGTCGCGCGGGACGACGTGGTGCGCTATCTGGAGAAGTACGCCGAGGTCCATGAGCTGGAGATCGTCACCGGCGTCGAGGTCTCCCGCGTCGAGCGCTCGGCCGACGGTACCGGCTGGCTGCTGCACGCCACCGGCGGCCGGGAGCTGACCGGCCGCGCGGTCGTCGTCGCCACCGGCACCAACCACACCCCCCGGATTCCCGACTGGCCCGGCCGCGACACCTACACCGGCGAACTCCTGCACGCCGCCGACTACCGCAACGCCCAGCCCTACGCCGGCCGGGACGTCCTGGTCGTCGGCGTCGGCAACACGGGTGCGGAGATCGCCGTGGACCTGGTGGAGGGCGGCGCGTCCCGCGTCCGGCTCGCCGTCCGCACGGTTCCGCACATCCTGCGCCGCTCGACCGCGGGTTGGGCGGCCCAGTACACGGGCATTCTCGTACGACGACTGCCGGTCCGTCTGGTCGACCGGCTCGCGGGGCCGGTGGCCAAGCTGACCATGCCGGACCTGACGGAGCAGGGGCTGCCGCGCCCCGACACCGGGCTGTACAGCCGGGTCAAGGAAGGGTCGATCCCCGTGCAGGACGTGGGTCTCATCGACGCCGTGCGGAAGGGGAAGGTCGAGGTCGTGGCGACCGTGGAGAGCTTCGAGGACGGCAAGGTGGTCCTCGCCGGCGGCGACCGCATCGAGCCGGACGCCGTGATCGCGGCCACCGGATACCACCGCTCCCTGGAGCAACTCGTCGGCCACCTGGGCGTGTTGGACGCCCGCGGCAAGCCGGTCGTGAACGGCGCGCACACCCCGAAGGACGCGCCCGGCCTGTACTTCACCGGCTTCACCAACCCCATCAGCGGCATGTTCCGCGAACTGGCCATCGACGCGGAGAAGATCGCGAAGGCCCTCGCCAAGTCCGTCCGCAGAGGTGCCGTGAGCTAGGGCCTGCCCGGCGGATCATGCCGCGGACGCGGGGTCCGTCCGTTCTTTGCGTGCACGACAGTTCCTGACGCAGTGTCAGTTCAGTAATCTGACACTGCGTCAGTTGACTTTGCCGTCACACAGGAGCGGGGCGGACCGATGCTTGGATCAACCCACGGCACCCTCACCACCGACTCCCGCCGGGCCCGGGTCATCGCCTGCGGGGAGCAACCCGGCCCCGCCGTCCACGGCAGGCCCGCCGACGTCGACGATCTCGACGTCGGCGGACGGCCGTTGTACGCCGGCGTACCCGACCTGGACCGCTTCTTCCGCCCCGAGTCGGTCGCCGTGATCGGCGCCTCGGACGCGGAGGGACGCCCGAACACGGGCATCACCCGCCAACTCATGGCCTGGGCAGGACGGGTGGGGGCCCGTCTGCATCCGGTGCACCCCACCCGCGCCACGGTCTTCGGCGTGCCCTGCTTCCCCTCCATCTCCGAACTGCCCGAACAGGTCGACCTGGCCGTGGTGCTGGTGGCCGACCCCCTCCCCGTGATCGAGCGACTCGCCGAGGCGAAGGTGAAGTTCGCCGTCGCCTTCGCGTCCGGCTTCGCCGAGACGGGCGAGGCGGGCGCCCTCGCGCAGGCCCGACTGGCCGCCGCCGTAGGGCGGTCGGGGCTCCGTCTCCTCGGCCCGAACACCAACCTCAACGCCTTCGAGAACTTCCGCGAGGACCTCGAAGGGCCCGCGATCGCCCTCATCACCCAGTCCGGACACCAGGGCCGCCCGGTCTTCGCGCTCCAGGAACTCGGCATCCGCCTCTCCCACTGGGCCCCCACCGGCAACGAGGCCGATCTGGAGACGGCCGACTTCATCTCCTACTTCGCCGAGCGCCCCGAAGTGGGCGCCATCGCCTGCTATGTCGAGGGCCTCAAGGACGGCCGTTCCTTTCTCCTCGCCGCCGACCGCGCCGCCCGCCGCAAGGTCCCGGTGGTCGCGGTCAAGGTCGGCCGCACCGAGACCGGCGCCCGTACGGCCGCGTCCCACACCGGCAAACTCACCGGCGCGGACACGGTGGTGGACGCGGCGATGCGTCAGTTCGGTGTGATCCGCGTCGACGGCCTGGACGAACTCCAGGACACCGCAGCCCTGTTGGCGCGGGCGAAGCCTCCTACGGCCGACGGGGTCGTCGTGTACTCCATCTCCGGCGGCACGGGCGCCCACTTCGCCGACCTGGCGAGCGAGGCGGGTCTGTACCTCCCGCAGCTGTCGGACGCCAAGCAGGCCGAACTCCACGAGTGGATACCGCCGTATCTGAGCGTGGCGAACCCGGTCGACAACGGCGGTCACCCGGTGGGTGACTGGCGTGGCCGGAAGATCATCGACGCGATCCTCGACGACCCTGAGGTGGGGGTGCTGGTCTGCCCGATCACCGGGCCGTTCCCGCCGCTCAGCGACCGGCTGGTGGCCGACCTGGTGGCCGCGGCCGAGCGGACGGACAAGCTGGTGTGCGTGGTGTGGGGATCGCCGGTCGGCACCGAACCGGCGTACCGCGAGGTGCTGTTGGGGTCGTCGCGGGTGGCAACCTTCCGCACCGTGGGCAACTGCATCACGGCGCTGCGCGCCTACTTCTCCCACCACCGCTTCGTCCGCGCCTACCGCTCCCCCTTCGACGAGGCCCCCCGCACCGTCTCCCCCTCGTTCCGCAAGGCCCAAGCCCTGATGCACCCCGGCCAGCAACTGAGCGAGCACGCGGCGAAACAGCTCCTGCGGGCGTACGGAATCCGGGTCCCGCGCGAGCAGTTGGTGACCAGCGCGGCGGCGGCCGTACGGGCGGCGGGGCTGGTGGGCTACCCGGTGGTGATGAAGGCGTCCGGCGGGCAGATCGCGCACAAGACGGAGCTCGGCCTGGTGAAGGTGGGCCTGACCTCGGCCAGCCAAGTCCGCGACGCCTACCGGGAGTTGACGGACATCGCGCGCTACGAGGACGTGACCCTCGACGGTGTCCTGGTCTGCCAGATGGTCGAACGGGGCGTAGAGATGGTCGTCGGCGTCACCCAGGACGAGCTGTTCGGCCCGACGGTGACGGTCGGGCTGGGCGGGGTCCTGGTGGAGGTGTTGCGGGACGTCGCGGTACGGGTGCCGCCGTTCGGCGAGGAGGACGCCCAGGACATGCTGGGGGAGTTGCGCGGGCGGCCGCTGCTGGACGGGGTGCGGGGACGGCCACCGGCCGACCTGGACGCACTGGTGGAGGTGATCCTGCGCGTGCAGCGGATGGCCCTCGAACTGGGCGACGTCCTCTCGGAGTTGGACATCAACCCGCTGATGGTGCTGCCCCGGGGACAGGGCGCGGTGGCCTTGGACGCGCTGGCGGTGTGCCGATGAGCGAGCCGACGGACGAGGTCACGCGGACGATCACGGGCGGCGTCGCGTACCTCACCCTCAACCGCCCCGAGGCGCTGAACGCGATCACCCCGGCCCAACGGGACCGTCTGATCGCCCTGTTGGGCGAGGCATCGGCCGACCCCTCCGTACGGGCGGTGGTCCTCACCGGTACCGGGCGCGGGTTCTGCGCGGGCGCGGATCTGCGGGGCGGGGCGGCGGGCGAGGAGCGGATCGCCGGTGATGTCGCCCGGGTGATCCGCCAGGGCGCGCAGCGCCTGATCGCCGCCGTCCTGGACTGCGAGAAACCGGTGATCGCCGCGGTGAACGGCACGGCGGCGGGGCTGGGCGTTCATCTGGCCCTGGCCTGCGATCTCGTACTGGCCGCGGAATCGGCGAAGTTCATCGAGGTGTTCGTACGGCGCGGCCTGGTCCCGGACGGCGGCGGCGCGTATCTGCTGCCCCGGCTGATCGGCCCGCAGCGCGCGAAGGAGCTGATGTTCTTCGGCGACGCGCTGACCGCACCGGACGCGGAACGGCTCGGTCTCGTCAACAGGGTCGTACCGGAAGGGGAGTTGGAGAAGACGGCCCGCGAGTGGGCGGAACGCCTGGCCGGCGGCCCGACCCGCGCCCTCGCCCTCACCAAGCAGCTCGTCAACGCGTCCCTGGACAGCGACCGTACGACCGCCTTCGCGGCGGAGGCGGCGGCCCAGGAGATCAACATGACGACGGAGGACGCGCGGGAGGGCGTGGCGAGTTTCGTGGAGCGCAGGAGCCCCGAGTACCGGGGGCGGTGACCCGGGGCGCCCGCGGGGGTCGTCAGTCCAACAGGCCGTCGTAATCAGGGAGTTTGTACGTCGTGTCGGCGTAGCCGCCCGTCAGGTCGGTCGTGTTGTTGCCGATGTTGGCGATGATGTCGTAGCCGTTCGCCTCGATCGCCTTGCGCTGGGAGGTCTTGAAGTCGGCGATCGACTCGGTCAGCAACTGGGCGACGGTGCGGGCGTAGAGGCCGTCGACCGTGTAGCCGACCGAGGTCAGGTTGGCCTTGGTGACCACGTTGAAGAGGTTGCTGCGGGCGCTGACGAAGAAGACGCTGATGCCCTTGGCGTGCGCGTCCTTGGCGAGGGCGAGGACCGGCGGGGTGGCGGGGGGCGTGATGCCGCCTTCGAAGTAGGTCTCCAGCGAGGTGTTGTCGATGTCGAGGACGATCGCCTGCTTGGCGCCCGAGGTGTTGGCGGCGGCGCGGGAGTCGATGTAGGTCTGCGCGGGGCCGGTGACGGCGGCGACGTCGGTCAGCCACTGGGACTCGGTCACGGTCGAGTCGGCGGCCTGCGCGGGCAGGGCGGCGAGCGCGAGAGCGACGCCGGCCACGGCGGCCAGGGCGCCGCCGCGTGCGGTGAGACGGTTCATCGGGTGCGGGCTCCTCAAGTCACGGCAGCCCAACGGTGGTTACCGGGGGCGGTCGTTCCGCAACACTGCTGACGGTGGGTGTGCCGGAGGTGACTCCAAGGGGTCCGTGCGGCGACGTGACTCCCATGTTCTGCCCGGGAAACTGTGAATCGGCCGTCAACGCGAGGCACGGGCAAGCACAGTCAAGCCCGGTCAAGTGCGGGCGCGCACCCCTTCCTATCTGATGAACCGTCAGCTTCAATGGGTGGGTGATGGGACAAGCAGGGGCCGCAGCGGCCGCCGTCCGCTACCTCAGGTCGGCCGGTTCTGCCGGGTCGTCCGGGTCAGCCAGGTCGGCCGGAAGCGCTCCGGCCGCGCAGCCTGTCGAGGCGCTGCCGCGGCCGGAGCTCCGGTGCGTCGCGGACGACGAGCGGGCACCGGTCGACCCGGGTGAATTCCGGCGCGTACTGGGCAACTTCGCGACCGGCGTGACCGTGATCACCGCCCCCGCGGCCGATGGCGAGCCCGGCCCGGCCGGCTTCGCCTGCCAGTCCTTCTCGGCCCTCTCCCTCGACCCGCCGCTCGTCGTCTTCATGGTCGGCCGCACCTCCACGACCTGGCCCCGCATCGCCCGCGCCGGCGTCTTCTGCGTCAACGTACTCGGCGCCCACCAGGGCGAGTTGTGCCGCGGCTTCGCGGTCAGCGGCACGGACAAGTTCACCGGCGTCCCGTACGACGCCTCCCCCGTCTCCGGCTCCCCGCGCCTCACCGGCGCCGCGGCCTGGGTCGACTGCACGATCCACGCGGTGCACACCGGGGGCGACCACCTGATCGTGGTGGGACGGGTGGACGGGCTGGGCGTCATGGGAGAGGGAGACGGGGCTCCGCTGCTGTTCCATCGGGGGCGGTTCGTCTAATTGTCAGTAGGTCAGAAGCTGGCCTAACCCGCCCCTACCGTCGCCCCGACACCCGGCAGCGACGAAGGGCACCCCGATGACCGACCGACAGCACACCCATGCCGATACCGGCTCCGCGCCGGACGGCTACACCACCATCGCGCCCTGGGTCGTCACCGACGACACCGGAGCCTTCCTCGACTTCGTCGCCGCGGCGTTCGGCGGGGAGGAGTTGGGGCGGGTGGTGACCGAGGGCGGGGCGATCGGGCACGGGGAGATCCGGGTCGGGGACACCGTCGTGCCGGCCTTCGACCGAAGCCCTGACTGGCCCGTGCTGCCGAGCCTGTTGCGCGTGTTCGTACCCGACGCGGACCACGCCTTCACCCGGGCCGTCGACGCCGGCGCCCGGGTCGTCACCCCTCTCGCGAACCACGCCTTCGGACAGCGCGGCGGGCGGGTCAAGGACCCCTTCGGCAACATCTGGTGGGTCGTCGCCCAGGTGGAGGACGTCCCCGAGGAGGAGATGTGGGAGCGGCTCCGCCGACCCGAGTACGCCGAGGCCATGCGCGTCGCCCAGGAGACCTTCGACGCCGAACTCAGCGGCCGGGAGCGCGGGCGCAGCAGCGCGCCCGTGCGGACGAGTGCTCCTGAGTAACCCGCGCGCCGATCTGAGCCCACGTACTCATGAAGGTCGGCTCCGCCTCCGGCAGCCTTGCTCTCAGACCGATTCGAGCATCTGACCGGGGGAGCCCAACCATGAGCAAGCGCACACGAGTCGCCGTTCTCACGTCCGTCCTGATATCCGCCGCCGGGCTGCTGTCCGCCTGCTCGTTCACCACGGCGGACGCCATGTGCAGCTCGGGCGAGTACCCGGTCCTGGCCGTGGGCAGCACCGCGGGCGGTGCCTGTGTGAAGAACGGCGACAACCCGCCGAGCGGCTATGCGCGCTACCCGAAGGGGAAGGTGCCGCAGCACGTCGAGGACAAGTGGGACACGTACTGGCAGACCCACACCGTGGACGCGAAGGGGAACATCACCTCCGCCCCGTAGCCGTCACGCCACCGCCACCGAACCCATCCCCACGACCGGGCGCCTCCGGATCACCAGCGCCATCAACGCCGCCACCGCGCACAGCGCCCCAGACACGTACCAGACCATGTCGTACGACCCGAACGCGTCCCGGGCGACCCCGCCCAGGAAGGCGACCAGAGCCGCGCCGATCTGGTGCGAGGCGAGGACCCAGCCGAAGACGATCGCGCTGTCCTCGCCGTACTGCTCGCGGCACAGGGCGAGGGTCGGGGGAACCGTGGCGACCCAGTCGAGGCCGTAGAAGACGATGAAGAAGAGCATCGGGGGGTGGACCGTGGGGGCCAGCAGCATGGGGAGGAAGAGGAGGGAGATGCCGCGCAGGGCGTAGTAGACGGCGAGCAGGCGGCGGGGTTCGAAGCGGTCGGTGAACCAGCCGGAGGCGATCGTGCCGACGACGTCGAAGACACCGATCACCGCGAGCAGCGAGGCCGCCGCCGTGATGGGCATGCCGTGGTCGTGCGCGGCGGGCACGAAGTGGGTCTGGATCAGGCCGTTCGTGGACGCGCCGCAGATCGCGAAGGTGCCGGCCAGCAGCCAGAACGGGCCGGTGCGGACCGCCTTGAAGAGCACGTTGACCGTACGGCGGGCCGCGCCCGTGACCGGTTCCGGCTTGGGTACGAACTCGGTCGCGCCGTACGGCTTCACGCCCACGTCCGCCGGGTGGTCCCGCAGCAGCAGCCAGACGAAGGGGACCACCGCGAGGGCGGCGAGGGAGACGGTGACCGCCGCCGGGCGCCAACTGTGCTCCTCGACTATCCAGGACAGCAGCGGCAGGAAGATCAACTGGCCGGACGCCGACGCCGCCGTGAGGATGCCGGTGACCAGGCCCTTCCGCGTGGTGAACCAGCGGTTGGTGACCGTCGCCGCGAACGCGAGCGCCATCGAACCACTGCCCAGACCCACCAACAGGCCCCAGCACAGCAGCAGTTGCCACGGTGCCGTCATCCACACCGTCAGGCCCGAACCCAGCGCGATCACGGTCAGCGCGACCGCGACCACCCGCCGGATGCCGAAGCGGTCCATCAGCGCCGCCGCGAAGGGGGCCGTCAGCCCGTACAGCGCGAGGTTGATCGAGGCCGCCGCCCCGATCGTCCCGCGCGACCAGCCGAACTCCTGGTGCAGCGGATCGATCAGCAGCCCGGGCAGCGAACGGAAGGCCGCCGCACCGATGATCGTCACGAAGGTGACAGCGGCGACGAACCAGCCGCGGTGCAGTGACATCACGCGGCTCCGCCACGGGCGGACTCGGCTACGGCTACGGGGCGTGGAGCCGACCCCGGCCCCGACCTCGGGCTTGGGCTCGGCCTCGGGCGCGGGCTCGGGCTCCTCGGTGGTGCCGGACGTGGCATCGCTTGTCTGCGTCACGTCAACGAGCTTCCGGCATTCCGCCCCTCCCGAGCCACTGGCCCGAAGGCCAGCATTCGCTAGGATCGGGCCATACAATCGGGCCATGGCCACAGCCACCACCGCAACCGACGGTTTCCGCCCGCACCGCGTCGTCGTCCTCGCCCTCGACGGTCTCCTCCCCTTCGAGCTGGGCATCCCGCACCGCATCTTCGGCCGCCCCCGGGACGCCGAGGGGCGGCTGCTGTACGAGGTCGTCACCTGCTCGGTGCGCCCGCCCGGCCCGGTCGACACCGACGCCGACTTCGCCATCCAGGTCCCGAACGGCCCGGAGGCCCTGGCCACCGCCGACACGGTGATCGTCCCGGCGTCGTACGAACTCGGCCCGGTCTTCGAGCAGGGCGTCCTCACCCCCGAACTCGCCGCCGCCCTCGCCCTCATCCGCCCCGGCACCCGCCTCGCCTCCATCTGCACCGGCGCCTACGTCCTCGCCGCCGCGGGACTCCTCGACGGCCGCCCCGCCACCACGCACTGGGCCGACGCCGACCGCTTCCAGGAGCTGTTCCCGCAGATCGAGGTCGACGCGGACGTCCTGTTCATCGACGACGGCGACGTCCTCACCTCCGCAGGTGTCGCCGCCGGCATCGACCTGTGCCTGCACATGGTGCGCCGCGACCACGGCACCGCCGTCGCCAACGACGTCGCCCGCCGCACCGTCGTACCGCCCCACCGGGACGGCGGCCAGGCGCAGTACATCCACCGCCCGGTCCCGGACCCGCAGGTGGCGACCACGACCGCCGCCCGCGCGTGGGCCCTGGCCCGCCTCCACGAACCCATCCAGCTCCGGGACATGGCCGAGCAGGAGGCGATGTCCGTCCGCACCTTCACCCGCCGCTTCCGCGAGGAGGTCGGCATCAGCCCCGGCCAGTGGCTCACCCAACAGCGCGTCGAACGCGCCCGCCACCTCCTGGAGTCCACCGACCTCTCCATGGACCAGGTCGCCACGGACGCCGGCTTCGGCACGGCCCAGTCCATGCGCCAGCACTTGCAGTCGGCCCTGGGCGTCACCCCGACCGGATATCGGCGCACCTTTCGGACGGGGGCGACGGGAGCAGCAACGGAGGCAACTACCGACTCCGAGGACTACGGCACGGTCGGCACCCTCAACTGACCGAGCGCCACGGCCCGCGAATTCCCCCCACCTGTGGACAACTCCGAACGCCGTCCCGGGCCGTCAGAAGGTGAGCACGCCCCTGGCCACCCGCCCCGCCCCCAGATCCCCCACCGCCTCCTCGAAGTCCTCCACCGGATACGTCCTGGTGACCAACTCGTCGAGCAGCAGCCGCCCTTGGCGGTACAGCTGGGTGTACAGCGGGATGTCCCGCTGGGGTCGGGACGATCCGTACCGGCAGCCGAGGATCGACTTGTCCAGGAACATCGACGAGACGAGGAAGGACGCCTCCGCCGTCGCCGGTGCCGTGCCGAGCAGGATCGCCTGGCCGTGGCGGTCGAGGAGGTCGACGGCCTGCCGGACCAGTTCGACCCGGCCGACGCACTCGAAGGCGTGGTCCGCCCCCGTGGGCAGCAGGTCCCGCACCCCTTCCGTGGACAGCAGGAAGTCGGTCGCGCCGAACTGCCGTGCCGCCTTCTCCTTCGCCGGGTTCGCGTCGACCGCGACGATCCGCGACGCCCCCGCGATCCGCGCCCCTTGGATGACGTTGAGCCCGATCCCCCCGGTCCCGATGACGACGACCGTGTCCCCCCGATCGACCCGGGCCCGGTTGAGCACCGCACCGACGCCCGTCAGCACCCCACACCCGATGAGCGCGGCGGACGGCATCGGAATGTCCTTGGGGATCCGTACGGCCTGCACGGCCTTCACCACGGTCCGTTCGGCGAACGCCGAGTTGGAGGCGAACTGATAGACCGGCCGCCCGTCCCGCGTGAACGGTTTCCCCGGCCGCCCGATGGCCTGCCGGCACATGGTCGGCCGCCCCCGGTCGCACTCGGCGCAGGTACCGCAGTTGGCGAGCGTGGACAGGGCGACATGGTCACCGGGCGACACATGGGTGACACCGGCGCCCACCGCCTCCACCACCCCGGCACCCTCATGCCCCAGCACCACAGGAACGGGGAAAGGTATGGTCCCGTCCACCACAGACAGATCGCTGTGGCACAACCCGGCCGCGGAGATGGCGACCAGCACCTCTCCCGCCCCCGGCTCGCGCACCTCCAAATCGTCCACGACCTGGACCTGCTTGCCGTCGAAGACCACTCCGCGCATCAGACGACCCCCTTGGGTTCCCTGGGCAGACCGAGCACCCGCTCGGCGATGATCGTGCGCTGAACCTGGTCCGAGCCGCCGTAGATCGTGTCGGCCCGCGAAAAGAGGAACAGGTGCTGGAACACGTCGAGTTCGTACGCCAGAGACGGCGTCCAGTCCACCGGCCCCACCGCCGCCGCGGCCCCGCGCACCTGCATCGCCAGCTCCCCGAGCCGCTGATGCCACCCGCCCCACAACAGCTTGGCCACACTGGGCGCCCCGGCATCCCCGGCCCGCCCGAGCGTCCGCAGCGCGTTCCACCGCATGGCCCTCAACTCGGCCCACTGCCGCACGAGTCGATCACGTACGACGGGATCGCCGACCGCCCCCGAGGCGACGGCGGCCTCGATCACCCGCCCCAACTCCCCGGCGAAACCGATCTGTTGGGCAAGGGTCGACACCCCCCGCTCGAACCCGAGCAGACTCATGGCGACCTGCCACCCTGCCCCCTCGCCCCCCACCAGATGCTCGGCCCGCGCCCCGTCGAAGAACACCTCGTTGAACTCACTGGTCCCGGTCAACTGCCGTATGGGCCGCACCTCGACGCACCCCGGCTGATCCATCGGCACCAGCAGAAAACTCAGCCCCCGATGCCGCCGCGACCCCACCTCGGTCCGCGCCAGCACAAAACACCAGTCGGCCTCATGGGCGAGCGAGGTCCAGATCTTCTGCCCGGTAACCCGATAGGCCCCATCGCCCCCGTCCCGCACACCGACGGTCCGCACCCCGGCCAGATCGGACCCGGCCCCCGGCTCGCTGTACCCCTGACACCACAGCTCATCCCCCGCGGCAATGGCGGGCAGGAAACGGGACTTCTGCTCATCGGTGCCATGCGCGACAAGGGTGGGGGCGAGCAGATTCTCTCCGATGTGCCCAGAGCGCGGCGGGGCGTCTGACCGCGCGTATTCCTCGGCCCAGGCGACCTGTTGGGTAAGTGTGGCACTGCGATTCCCGTACCCGTCCTCCGGCCACCCCAGCCCTATCCACCCACCCTTGCCGAGTGTCCGTTCCCAACTACGCCGATCCTGCCCGGAATCGACATGCGCACCAAGCCACTCCCGAACCTCTCCCCGAAACACGTCATCAGCGGCACTGAATCCAAAGTCCACAGGGGCTCCTTAAAAAACACCGTCCAGGCCATCTCCCCAAGAGGCGCGGGGCTGTATCAATTTGCGGCTCCGCCGCGTGGGCGCGACCAGCCACAACAAACCCGCACTCGCCACACAACGCACAGCCCCACCCCACTAGGCGTTAGGCCGCTCCCCACCCCGCGCGGCCCGCTCCATCTCCTGCAGACGCTCGAGCATCGGCATCGGATCCACCCCCACAGACCCCGGCAGAAACTCCGCGATCTTCTCAGCCGTCCACCCGCCGGAGGCATACGCGGAACGCAATTCCCGAGGCTGAGCCCACACCGCGATCTTCGGCCCGGCAACGGTATAAACCTGCCCGGTAATCCCCACCTCCCGAGCCGAGTCCGACAGCAGATAAACAACGAGCGCCGCCACATCCTCGGCGGACCCGATCTCCGCCAACTCCATAGGAACATTGGCCGACATACGCGTACGAGCGACAGGAGCCACCGCATTGGCAGTCACCCCATACTTGTTCAAGCCCAGCGCAGCGCTCCGCACCAACGAGATGATCCCGCCCTTCGCCGCACTGTAATTGGCCTGCGAAACCGACCCTTGATGATTCCCGCTGGTGAATCCGATCAACGTCCCGCCCCGCTGCTTCCGCATCACAGCGGAAGCCGCCCGAAAAACGGTGAACGTCCCCTTCAAATGGGTGGCGAGAACCGGATCCCACTCCTCCTCGGACATATTGAAAAGCATCCGCTCCCGCAGAATCCCGGCCACGCACACCACACCATCGAGACGCCCGTACGAAGCCAGCGCGACATCGACGACCCGCTGCCCACCGGCCATCGTCGAGATGTCGTCGGCGACGGCGACCGCCTCACCGCCCGCCGCCTCGATCTCCTTGACGACACCCGCGGCGATCTCGCTCGTCGGCGACGCCCCGTCCATCGAGACCCCGTAGTCGTTGACGACGACCCGCGCCCCCTCCGCGGCAGCCGCGAGCGCGACCGCCCGCCCGATGCCCCGGCCCGCGCCCGTGACGGCGACGACCTTGCCTGCCAAGAAGTTCCCCATGTCCGGCCCCTCCCGCAGTTTCTGACGGTCCGTTAGATTCGACTCAGATTCTACGACCCGTCAGATGCCTGAGGACAAGCCCCGGGGAGGCCCCGATGTCACCGTCGACGTCACCGCCGACACTTGGTCCGGAGTTCCACGACATCGCCAAGCGCGTGAACAACTGGGGCCGTTGGGGAGCGGACGACGAGATCGGCACCCTGAACCTGATCACCGACGAGGTGGTCCGCGAGGCCGCCGCCGAGATCAGGACCGGCCGCCGCGTCCCCCTCGCCCTCCCCCTCCAACAGGACGGCGTACAGACGGGGTTGATCCCCGGCCGGATCAACCCCCTGCACGCGATGGTGCAGATCAACCAGGAACTCTTCGGCCCGGGCACCGTCGCGTGCAGCGACGACGCCGTGACCATGGGGCTCCAGGCCGGCACCCACTGGGACGCGCTGACCCATGTCTCGCACTCGGGGAAGCTCTACAACGGCCGCCCGGCCGCCACCGTGACCCCGCACGGCGGCGCCGAGTTCAGCGGGATCGACAAGGCCCGGCACATCGTCTCGCGCGGGGTGCTGCTCGACGTGGCACGCGCGCGGGGGGTCGACCGCCTCGAAGGCGGGCACGCCGTGACCCCGGAAGACCTGGAAGCCGCCGAGGAGTTCGCCGGCGCGCGGGTCCGCGCCGGCGACATCGTGCTCGTACGGACCGGGCAGGTGCAGGTGTATCTGGCCGGTGACAAGCACGGGTACGGCTATCCGTCACCCGGACTGTCGGTCCGTACGCCGGAGTGGTTCCACGCGCGCGATGTCGCGGCGGTCGCCAATGACACGCTCACCTTTGAGATATTTCCGCCGGAAATAGACGACTTGTGGCTGCCGGTGCACGCGCTCGACCTGGTCGAGATGGGCATGCTGCAGGGCCAGAACTGGAATCTCGAAGAGTTGTCCACAGCCTGTGGACAAGAACACCGCTACACATTCCTCCTGTCCGCGATGCCCGAACCTTTCGTCGGCGCGACGGGAACCCCAGTGGCCCCGATCGCCATCCTCTAGGGCAGTCCGGTTTTGACGAGGGCCGGACTTACGGTCGGATGGCGGCCCGCTGCTGCCCGCCCCGAGCACGGCACCGCGTGCCGCCATCCGACTCCGGCGCCCCGTCCTGGCCCCCGGCCCCGAGGGGACCCACGCCGAACGCGATCCACACTCGCCGAGGGCTCCCGTCACCGAAGCCCTCGCCGTCCCCTCGCGGCGAATCGCTGCCCACAAGCGTGACCACATGGTCACGTCGCGTCAACGCCCATCCGGGGATTTATTCCGTAAGCCGCATTTGTCACCGGGCGCGCACGGAAGCACGGCCCGGCGCATCTCCGCCCGGCACTTGCAGACAGCACCTACACACCCGAGCCGCCCAAGCACCCGCGACCGGCGCACATCACACCCGTGAGCGGGACACGAGAACCGGGACCTACACCGCCTCGTACGCGAAGCCCTCGAACTCGAAGCCCTCGTACGCGGTGACACCGCCCCCGAACTCGGCGACCGCCTGGCGGGGTTCACTGTCCCGGTCGATCTCGCACCAGATGCGCTTGCCGGTGCCCTCGGCGCTCCAGCCCCAGCGGTCGGCGAGGCCGTCCACGAGGGCCAGGCCGCGCCCGCCGGTCTCGTCGCCGTCCGCACAGCGCGGCACGGGAGCCTTGCAGCTGGTGTCGGCGACCTCCAGCCGTACGGTGGCCGACTCGGTCGCCACACCCGGCAGGGAGAGCCGCAGCACGGCCGGACAACCGGTGTGCACCACGGCGTTGGTGACCAGCTCGGAGACGAGCAGGATCAGCGTCTCCGCGAGCGGCTCATCGGCCTCTATGCCGGACCCCGCGAGCCGCGAGCGCGCCCACCGCCGGGCTCGCCCCACCTCGGCAGGGTCGGGCCGGATCTCCAGCTGCACTTGAAGCACCTGCACCGCTCACACCATCCGAACCGGCGGACACTTAGCCTCGCGCCTCACGAGGGCCACGATCGTAGCCATTTCCTGCATGACCAGAACAACGGCCAGAACCAGGGTCACGGAACGTGAATCCCTTGCGAGACAGCATGGTTGACGTTCAGTCACCCCAACAAGCGCTTCGGGCATATTCCAGCGCGAAGGAGTACGCGTGCGGGATACTGTGCGACGCTCGTCGCGGGGAGTCGAACAGGCAGGGGCGAAAGCCCGTTCTGCCCTGCGAACGGCGGCGCGCAACGCCCGGTCCGGGGCCGCCTCACAGGCAACACCGGCATGGCTCGTACCTTGAACCACTCGCATCCCACACAAGGTACCGGAGCCCGCAGGCGACTCCAGGCCGTGACAAGTCACGCATAGGACACAACCCGATATCAACGCTCCGTGATTCCGGTGTGCCACGTTCCGCGACACCGTTGTCGAGCCCGTTCCGGTCACCGCAGGCAGGCGCCCCGCTAGACCGCCCCGGCCAGCAGATCCGCCGCGAGCAGCTCCTCACTCTCCGTGTTCCCACCACCACGCCGAGCGCGCACCCACGCCCGTTTCAGATGCAGATGGACCTCGGACTCCCAGGTGAAGCCCATCCCGCCATGCACCTGCAGACAGTCCCGAGCACCGCGCACGGCCGCCTCGTCGGCCAGCAGCCGGGCCGCCGCGATGTCCACCGGATCGCCGGTCACCGCCGCCGCGTACACGGCGGCCCGCGCCACCTCGACCCGCACCAACGACTGCGCGCACAGATGCTTGACGGCCTGGAACGCCCCGATCGGCTGCCCGAACTGCTCCCGCGTCCGGGCGTGTTGCACCGCCAGCTCCCCCACCCGCCCAGCCGTCCCGAGCTGCTCCGCAGCACTGAGAAGAACAGCGACAGGATCACTACGCGCCGGAGCCGGCACCCGATGCAAGGGCGTCAACGGATCCACAGACCGCAGTTCTACGGCCCCCTCGGCCCCCGGCACCACGACATCGGCCTCGTCCAGCCACTCCACGAGCCGACCATCAGCAGCGGCGACCACGGTCTCCCCCGTGGCAGCCCCCGGCACCACCCCGGCAGCAAGATGCGTAGCGACCAACGGCCCCGGCACCAGCGCCGCGCCGACCTCTTCGAACGCCAACACGGCTTCGGGCAGCCCGAGTCCAGCACCTCCGTCGCCTTCGGCCAACCGCAGGGAAAAGAGCCCAAGGTCACCGAGGGCCCGCCACAAACCCCGGTCCAGCCGAGGAGCGCCGCATAGGGGCGCGGGGAACTGCGCGACCAGCCCCGACGGACCCGCACCCGACCACCGACCGACCACATCCCGCACAGCAGCCCGCAACGCCTTTTGATCATTCGTGAGTTGAAATCGCATGTCAGCGCCCCTTCGGCAACCCCAAAATCCGCTCAGCCACGATGTTCTGCTGAATCTGCGAAGTACCCGCAGCGATCGTGTACGAGAGCGAGGACAACCGATCCAGCACCCAAGCCCGATCCAGATCCAGGGAGTTGGGGCCAAGAACATCCGCCGCCACGTCATACAGCTCCTGACGGGCATGCGAGTAGCGGAGTTTGAAGACCGAGCCACCCACCCCCGGTACACCGCCGGAGGCCTCCGCCTCGCTCACATTCCACTGAGTAAGCCGCCACAACGCCCGGAACTCCGCGTTCAACCGCCCCAGTTGCCGCCGAAGCACGGCATCGTCCCACCGCCCGTTCCGCCGCGCCTCCACGGCCAACTCACCCAACACCCGCCGACAGGCGACGACCTCACCCACAAAAGCCGTACCGCGCTCGAAGGACAGCGTCACCATCGTCACGCGCCAGCCGTCGTTCTCGTCCCCGACCCGGTTGCCGACAGGCACCCGCACCTCGTCGAGGAACACCTCGGCGAACTCCGCGGACCCGGCAAGCGTCCGCAGCGGCCGTACGGTGATACCCGGCGCGTCCATCGGCATCGCGAGCCAGCTGATCCCCCGATGCTTCGGCGCCGCAGGATCGGTCCGGACCAACAGCTCGCACCAGTCGGCGACTTCGGCGTGCGAGGTCCAGATCTTGGAACCGGTCACCACGTAGTCGTCGCCGTCCCGCCACGCGCGCGTGCGCAGTGCCGCGAGGTCGGAGCCGGCGTCCGGTTCGCTGAAGCCCTGGCACCACACCTCGTCGCCGCGCAGCACGGGCGGCAGCCAGCGCTCCCGCTGCTCGGCCGTGCCCTCGGCGGCGATCGTCGGCCCGGCGTGCAACAGCCCGACGAAATTGGCCCCTACGTAGGGCGCGCCCGCCTTCTCGGTCTCCTCCAGGAAGATCAGCCGGGTGGTCGGGGGCGCGTCCCAGTGCACGTCGCCGTACCCGGCGTCGTACAACATCCGCTGCCAGCCGAGGTCGTAGGCGCGCCGGGCCGGCCAGTCGTCCGGGGACGGCTTCGAGGGCAGGGTGGGGAGCACCTTGGCGAGCCACTCCCGCAGTCGGGCCCGGTACTCGTCCTCTTCGGGGGTGTAGGAGAGGTCCATTACTTGTCGAGGTCCAGGCCCAGCATGCGGATCGCGTTGCCCCGCATCAGCTTGTAGACGGTCTCGTCGTCGAGGCCCTTCACGTGGTCGAGGGCGACCTCCTTGGTGTGCGGGAAGGTCGAGTCGACGTGCGGGTAGTCGGTCTCGAAGGTCGCGTTGTCCCGCCCCACCACGTCCAGCGAAGCGACCCCGTGCTTGTCGCGGAAGAAGCAGCAGAACATCTGGCGGTAGTAGTACGTGGACGGCGGCTCGGGGATGAGATCCCGCACTCCGCCCCACGCGCGGTGCTCCTCCCAGACGTCGTCGGCGCGTTCCAGGGCGTACGGGATCCAGCCCATCTGCCCTTCGCTGTAGGCGAGTTTGAGGGTCGGGAACTTCACCAGGACCCCGCTGAAGAGGAAGTCCATCATCGAGGCCATGGCGTTGTTGAAGGAGAGCGAGGCCTGTACGGCGGGGGGCGCGTCCGGGGAGGCGGCGGGCATCTGGGAGCTGCTGCCGATGTGCATGTTGACGACGGTCTCCGTCTCCTGGCAGACCGCGAAGAACGGGTCCCAGTAGCCGGAGTGGATGGACGGCAGCCCGAGGTAGGTGGGGATCTCGGAGAAGGTCATCGCGCGGACGCCCCGTGCCGCGTTCCGCCGGATCTCCTCGACCGCCAACTCCACGTCCCACAAAGGGATCAGGCACAGCGGGATGAGCCGGCCGCCGCTGTCGCCGCACCACTCCTCGACCATCCAGTCGTTGTAGGCGCGGACGCAGGCGAGGGCCACCTCCTTGTCGTGCGCCTCGGCGAAGGTCTGGCCGCAGAAGCGCGGGAAGGTGGGGAAGCAGAGCGAGCCCTCGACATGGTTGGCCGTCATGTCCTTGAGCCGCTCGGCCGGGTCCCAGCAGCCTCGGCGCATCTGCTCGCGGGTGATGCCCTCCAGGGTCATCTCGTCGCGGTCGAAGCCGACGGCGGCGATGTTCCGCTTGTACGGGAACTTGAGGTCCTCGTAGATCCACCAGTCGGTGGGCGGCCCGTCCGGGTCCATCGTGATCTGGTACTTGCCCGCCACATAGGCGAGTTCGCCGATTCCGGCGGTGAGCGGCTGGGGGCCGCGCTCGCGGTACTTCTTCGGCAGCCAGGTCTCGAAGAGGTGCGCGGGTTCGATCACGTGGTCGTCGACGCTGATGATGCGGGGCAGTTCGGTGGCCATGGGTTCCCCTCCGCCGGACGGTACTTATCTGATGACCCGTCAGATAGCATGTCACCTGACGAGTCGTCAGCCAAGGAGGGGGACCATGAACGAGACGCCGCACTCCCTGAGTTCCTCCCGCACCCTGTGGGAACTGGTCGTCCGCCGCGCCGAGTTGACCCCCGACCGGCCGGTCCTCCTCCAGGACGACCGGGCCCTGACCTTCGGCGAGTTGCGGGACCGCTCGGAGCGGGTGGCGGCCGGCCTGTACGGCATGGGCGTACGGCCCGGCACGGTCGTCGCCTGGCAGTTGCCCACCCGCATCGAGACGGCCCTGCTCTCCTTCGCGCTGGCCCGCCTGGGCGCCGTGCAGACGCCGGTGATCCCCTTCTACCGGGACCGCGAAGTCGGCTTCGCGCTACGGGAGTCGAAGGCGGAGTACTTCGCGGTGCCGGGCACCTGGCGCGGCTTCGACCACACGGAGCTGGCACGGCGGCTCGGCGCAAGGGGGATCTTCGAGGCGTACGACGACGCCCGACTCCCGGACGGGGAGCCGTCCTTGCTCCCCGCGCCGCCCACCGACGGCACCTCGGTGCGCTGGATCTACTGGACCTCCGGCACCACCTCCGACCCCAAGGGCGTGCTGCACACGGACCGTTCACTGATCGCGGGCGGCTCGTGCCTCGCGCACGCGCTGCGGCTGACGGCGGACGACGTGGGCTCGATGGCCTTCCCGTACGCGCACATAGCCGGGCCCGACTACACCGTCATGCTGCTGCTGTACGGCTTCCCTGCGGTGATGTTCGAGCAGTTCGCGCTGCCGGACGCGCTGGAGGGGTACCGCAAGCACGGGGTGACGGTGGCCGGCGGGTCAACCGCCTTCTATTCCATGTTCCTTGCGGAGCAGCGCAAGCAGCCGGACCAGAAGGTGATTCCCTCGCTGCGGCTGCTCGCGGGTGGCGGGGCGCCGAAGCCGCCGGAGGTCTACCACTCCGTCGTACGGGAGATGGGGGTCCAACTCACCCATGGCTACGGCATGACCGAGGTGCCGATGATCACCATGGGCGACCCGGAGGACACGACCGAGAACCTCGCCACGACCGAGGGTCGGCCGCCCGAGGGGATGGAGATACGGATCGCCGAGGGCGGCGAGGTGCGGCTGCGCGGGGAGGCCGTGTGCCAGGGGTACTTGGACCCGGCGCAGACGGCGGAAGCCTTCGACGCGGACGGGTTTCTGCGCACCGGGGACCTGGGGGTCGTCACCGACAGCGGGCATCTCATCCTCACCGGGCGGCTGAAGGACGTGATCATCCGCAAAGGGGAGAACATCTCCGCGAAGGAGATCGAGGACCTGCTCGCCGCACATCCGGACGTCGATGACGTGGCCGTCGTGGGGCTGCCGGACGCGGAGCGTGGGGAGCGGGTCTGCGCGGTGGTCGAACAGCCGTCGGGGGCCGGTGAGTTGACCCTGTCGGCGGTGACGGACTATCTGCGCGCGGAAGGGCTGTCCGTGCACAAGCTGCCGGAGCAGCTGGAGATCGTGGACGCCCTTCCACGCAACGACGCCTTGCGCAAAGTGCTCAAGTACAAGCTGCGGGAACGCTATTCGGATCCGCGTACTACTCAGGGACGGTGAAGTAGCGGGCGAAGGAGGAGACGATCTCCGCCTCGCCCACCTTGCCGTCGCTGTCCGTGTCGAGCGCGGCGGCGGCCATGGCGGCGATGTCGTCCGGCACACCGAGGGCCTTCAGGACGCGCACGGTGTCCGCGATGGTGGCCGAGCCGTCGCCGTCCGGGTCCGCGACGTCGAGAGCCGCGTGCAGGAAGGGGCGGCCGATCTCGGCGAAGCGCTCCGGGTTGTCGCGCAGCCGCTTGACCGCGCCGCCCACGAACTCCTCGCGGCTGACGCGCTGGTCGCCGTCCCGGTCCGCGATGCCCGCCATGCCCTGCCAGAACGCCTCCGCGCCGATGTACAGGGCCTGTCCCTTGTCGGAGCGGGCCGCCGTACCGAACTCCGCGAGCAGCGCCTTGGCCGCCGAGTTGAAGTCCTCGCGGTCGATGAAGCCGTTGCCGTCCTGGTCGAAGGTGGCGAACCGGGCGGCGATCCGTCGCTCGTACTCGGTGCTGACCATGTGTTTCGGGCCGCCTTACTCATGTGGGGTGCGCTTGGCTGGAGCGTACGACGCCGGGGCGGGTCCGGGAGCGGAAAACGTCGCTTGTACCAAGACCGGGGAAATTCCGAAACAACGGCGTCACGCCGGAGACCCACGGTGTCACGCCGGGATCCCGCGGTGTCACGCCGAGATCCCCCGGTGTCACGCCGAGAGGGGGTCCGCCTCTTCCTCGGGGTCCTCTTCTGTGGCCGTCATCACATCGGGATAGACGTCGAAGAGGCGGCGCACACCGAGCGCGCCGAGGACCCGGTTCACATGGGAGCCGTCGACCGCGCCCCGGGCCGGCAGGACCACGCGCAGGTGGCCCTGGCAGGAGCGGATGAGGCGGCGGGAGGCGATGAGCACGCCGACGCCGCTGGAGTCGCAGAACAGCACCTCGGAGAGGTCCAGGACCAGGCTGTGCCGCCCGTCGGCGACCACGTCGTGCACCCGCTGGCGCAGCACCGGTGAGCTCACCAGGTCCAGTTCGCCGGACACGAGGAGCACGGACCAGTCGCCGCGCTCGCCGTCGTTCACATTGAAGGCCACCGTCGCGCCTCTCGCTAGCCGGAACTCCCGGAGACCGTCCGGAAACGGAAGCCGTACCTACGCTTCCTTGCAGCGCGGCTGCCCAGCGGCCGTTCCCTGAAACACGGGGGCAGAAACGGATAGCGGCCCGAAGAGGCTTGTTTTAGTCGCCTTCGATCCTGTTCGATCAGGTGTGGGCAGGGTAGGCGCCGATCCGTTACCACCCGCGCCGCTTCGGGGGCGTGCAATTGCAGAATGGGGGGTGCGCTGTCAGACGTGCCCACTACATTCGAAGAGACGGTGAGCGCACGCTTGACTTGGGCACGGACACGGTGAGGGGGCCGCATGGCGACGAAGGACGCACCGCCCCGTTGGGACCGCAAGATGCAGCAGCGGCTGGCCCGCGGCGAGGCGGCGGCCCTCGGTGAGCTGTACGACCGCTTCGCCTCCCTCGTGCACTCCCTCGCCCACCGCGTGCTGGGTGACGAGCGCGCCGCCGACGGCATCACCCGTGAGGTCTTCACCCAGGTGTGGGAGCACCCCGACGCCTACGACCCCAAGCAGGGCCCGCTGCGTTCCTGGGTGGCCGCGCTGACCCACCGCCTCGCCGTGCAGCGGCTGCGCGCCACCGAGACGGTCGCCCTCGCGCACAGTGGAGAGGGTTCCACCGAGGAGCTGGAGCGCAAGGTCCGCCGTGCCTCCGTCGCCGCCCGCGCCGACTACATCGTCACGTCGATGCCCGCCCCGCTGCGGGCCGCCCTGGAGCTGGCCTACTTCGAGCGCCGTGACTACCGCCAGACCGCCGTCGACCTCGGCGTCACCGAGGACGAGGCCCGCCGCCGCCTCCGCCTGGGCCTCCAGCTCCTCTCCACCGCCCATGACGCCGGCGCACCGCCGGGAGCGGGGGGTGGGACGTGACCGACGCGTGGCGGGACGGCTTCGAGGGGTCCGAGAGGTACGAGGGACACGAGGGGTACGGCGAAGGGGCCGGGGAAGGTGAGGAGGTCGTGCCGGCGCAGGGTGGGTCGGGGAGCGGGGGTCCGGGTGGGCCCGGTGGTTCCGAGGACCGCGGCTCCGAGGACGGCGGCAGCTCTGTGCGGGGCGGTCGTGGGAACGGCCGGCCTGTGAACGACGGCTCCGGGAACGACGGCTCCGGGAACGGCGGTTCGGTGAACGACGACGGTGACGGCGACGACGGCGTGCGGGGTGGGCCGGGCGGGGCCGGGGGCGGTTCCGTGAGTGGCGACGGCTCGCGCGGTGCGGCGGCCGGTTCCGGTGACGGCTCCGTGAGCGGCGACAGCTCACGCGGCGAAGCGGCCGGTTCCGGTGACGGCTCCGTGAGCGGCGACAGCTCACGCGGCGAAGCGGCCGGTTCCGGTGACGGCTCCGTGGGCGGCGACGGCTCGCGCGGTTCCGGTGGCGATGGCGGTTCCGTGACGGGTGGGACCGTGAGCGGTGCGGGTGAGCCGCCGTGGATTCCGATGCCGCGTGCCTCCGTGGAGGACGGTGGGCGACCGCTGCCCGAGTTCGACGTGTCCCAGGCCCGGGCGGTGCCGCTGGTGCTGGAGCACCGGGTGCTGAAGGCGCTGCTCGGCGCGTGGGCGCTGGCCGCGTGCTCTACGGCGGAGACGGCTGCCGTGGAGGAACACCTCGGCGAGTGCGGGCCCTGCGCGGACGAGGCGCTGCGGCTGCGCGGCGCGGTCGGACTGCTCCACCCCGTCGAGACCCTCGACCTCGACCCCGGGCTGCGCACGCGCGTCCTCACCGGCTCCTTCGACCGCCGGCCGCCGCGCATCCCGGTGCCGGAGTGGGCGACGCCGTACGACGCGGAGACCGCGCGGCTGGACGCCCTGTTGCAGGACATAGGCGACGCGGAGTGGCACGCGCCCGTGCGGCTGCGGTGGTTCGAGGGCGAGGGGCCGACGAGTCGTCGTACGACCGTCGCCGGGGTGATCGCGCATCTGCTGACCGTCGACGGGCTGGTCGCGGCGGCGCTGGGTCTCGACGACCCGTTGACCGGGGAGGTCGCCAAGGCGGCGACGCCGGCCTCGCGGACCGAGGCGTACTGGAAGTCGTCGCACTTCCCGCCGACCCGGTCCATTCGGCCGCCCTGGCGCGAGCAGAGCCACAACATCGTGCGCACGGTGTCGTTCACCGGTGGCAGCACCGGCAAACTCGCCGTCTCCTACGGGGACTTCGAGCTTCCGTTGCACGATGCGATGCTCGACCGGGCCTTCGAGTGCTGGGTGCACGCGGAGGACATCGCGGAGGCGGTGGACTATCCGTACGAGCCGCCGTCTCCTCGGTATCTGAACCGGATGATCGATCTGGCCGCGCGGATGTTGCCGGTGGTGTTGGCCGAGCGGCGGCGACACGGGTTGGCTTCGCCGGGCGGGGGTCGGCAGTTGGTCGGGGTGGGGGAGCCTGGGCGGAGTCTTCGGCTGGAGATCGAAGGGCACGGTGGGGGTGAGTGGTTGATCTCCCTCGACTCGCCCGGGGCGGTTGGCTCCGCCGAGCGGGAGGTTGCCCATATCGCCCTGGACGGGGTCGAGTTCTGCCACTTGGCCGCCGGGCATGTGTCGCCGGAGGAGGCTGCTGCGGGGCAGCTCGGTGACCGTCAGGCGATCCGGGATGTGCTGTTCGCTACGGCGTCGTTGAGCCGGATGTAGGGGCTGGTTGCGGGTTCGTCGGTGGGTGCGGGTGCGTGGGGGCTGGTCGCGCCCACGCGGCGGAGCCGCACATTGATACGGCCCCGCGCCCCTGACAACTGGGCCCGCGCCACGAAGGAACCCCAGTTCCCCGCACCGATAAAACTGGGCCCGAGTTACGAAGGGGCGCGGGGAACTGCGCGAGCAACCACGACGCACCCGCACCCGCCCCGAGACAGAACCCCCTCAAGGGGCGCGGGGAACGGCGCGACCAGCCACAACGCACCCGCACCCGCACCCGCCCGCAACACTCGAGCCTCCCGAACTCCTAGGCGAACACGACAGTCCGGCGCCCGTTGAGCAGAATCCGGCGTTCAGCGTGCCACTTCACGGCCCGCGCCAGCGCCTGGCATTCCACGTCCCGGCCGATCGCCACCAACTGGTCCGGCGTCACGTCATGCCCCACCCGCTCGACCTCCTGCTCGATGATCGGCCCCTCGTCGAGGTCGGCGGTCACATAGTGGGCCGTGGCGCCGATCAGCTTGACGCCCCGCGCGTGCGCCTGGTGATACGGCTTCGCGCCCTTGAAGCTCGGCAGGAAGGAGTGGTGGATGTTGATGATCCGGCCGCTGAGCGCCTTGCAGAAGTCGTCGGAGAGGACCTGCATATAGCGCGCGAGGACGACGAGTTCGACGTTCTCCTCGCGGACCAGGTCGAGAACCTGGGCCTCCGCCTGGGCCTTGTTGTCCTTCGTCACCGGGATGTGGTGGAAGGGGATGTGGTACGACTCCACCAGCTCGGCGAAGTCCGTGTGGTTGGACACCACGGCCGCGATGTCCACCGGCAGCGCACCGATCCGGGCCCGGAACAACAGGTCGTTCAGACAGTGCCCGAACTTGCTGACCATGAGCACGACCCGCATCCGGTCCGCGGCCCGGTTGATCTGCCAGTCCATGTGGAAGGAGTCACCGATCGCCGCGAAGCTCGCCCGCAGCTTCTCCACGGTCACCGGCGGCTCCGCCGAGAAGTGGACGCGCATGAAGAACAGTCCCGTGTCGTGGTCGCCGAACTGCTGGCTGTCCTCGATGTTGCAACCGGTCATGAAGAGGTAGCTCGACACGGCGTGCACGATGCCCTGCTTGTCGGGGCACGACAGGGTGAGGACGTACTGGTCGGCGGGTGCCGCGGCGGCGGTGGACTGCGCATTCATGCGGGACAGGGTCCCATATCCCCCTGTCCGGAGGGACCGGCGTCCGCCACCCGGACCGCCACCCACACACCCGGACCAGGGTCCAGCCCCCCGGACCGGAACTCGCGCCACCCGAAGCGGGACCCACGCCACTCAGACCGGGGTCCGCACCCCAGGCCGACGCCCACACCACTCAGACCTGAGCTCGCGCCACCCGAACCGGAGCCCGCACCACTCAGACCACGGCCCGCACCGCGCGGACCCGAGCCCACGTCACCCGGACCAGGGCCCGCGCCCCCAGGCCGACGCCCACACCAACCGGACCGACCCCGCGCCACACAGACCCGGACCCGGACCCGCAGACCCGGACCCGGACCACGCAGACCCCGCCCCCCCGCTACGCGGACCGCGTGATGATCTGCAGCACCTCAAGCGTGCGCGGCGGCGTGTCCGGGTCGTCTCCGTCGCTCACCGCCATCCGTACATGCGCGTCACGCGCCGCCCGCACCGCCTCCGGCCACGCCTGGTGGTCGACGTATGCGGAGACCTGGGCGTCGGGGCCGACCTGGTGCATGATCCGCAGGACGCGCAGGACGGCCGTATCGACGAGGGCCGCCTCCTGGGAGTCGCGGAAGATCGTGCCGACGTATTTCTCGGCGGACCAGTTGTCGAGCCAGGTGTCCTCGACGAGGCGGTAGACGGCGTCGGTGACGTCACCGTAGCCGTCGACACCGGCCAGCCAGACGTTCTGCTGGAACGCCGGGTCCGAGAGCATGTGCAGCGCGGAACGCACGTTGCTGCGCCAGCGCCACCAGGGCATGTCGTTCAGTGGCATGCCGCCCATGGTGGAGGAGCGACGGGGGCGACGGGAAGAGTTCTCCGGAGCTTGCACGGTCATCGATCGTACGTTCCTCGTCACACACACAGGAACGCCCCCCGTAATTCACCTCCAAGTCACCGTTCGTTGACCCGGAGTCACTCCCCGGTTAGTTGCGTGGCGGAAGCGTGTCTGTCCATGACAGGCAGGCGACGCAACCGCAGCACCTTCCTCCCCACCTTCACCCGCCCCGTCAGAGCGACCGTCATGTCGGCGGCGGCTCTGGGGGCTTGCGCGTCGCTCGTGGCCGGCTGCGGGGTCATCCCCGGGGTCACGGGAGGCTCCGGCGACGGCTCGATCACCGTCATGACCTGGGCGCCCTGGGACACCAACGCGACCAACAAGCCCGGCATGCCCGCCATGGCGTCGGCGTACGCGAAGTGGATCAACAAGCACGGCGGCATCAACGGCCGCAAACTCAAGGTCCTGACCTGCAACGACCACAACACCACCGTGTCCGCGGCGAGGTGCGCCCGGCAGGCCGTGCAGGAGAACGTCGTCGCGGTCGTCGGCTCCTACAGCGAGTTCAGCGACTCGTACTTCGCCCCGCTGGAGGGCGCCGGCATCCCGTACATAGGCGGCTACGGCGTCACGACCGAGGAGTTCACCCGCGCGCTGTCCTACCCCGTCAACGGCGGCCAGCCCGCGCTCCTGGCGGGCCTCGGCAAGGAACTCGCCTCCACCTGCGGCCCGGTCACCCTCGTACGGCCCGACTCGATCGTCGGCGACGACCTGCCCCCGCTGCTGAACGCCGGGCTCGCGGCGGGCGGCCACGCGGCGGCGACCGACCAGCTCGCGGCCGACGACGCCACCGAGTACTCCAGCCAGTCGACCCGCGCCCTGAAGAGCGCGAGCGGCGGCACGGGCAAGGAGGGCTGTGTGGTGCCCTCGCTCGGCGACCGTACCGACACCTTCATGGACTCCTTCCGGCGCGACCGCGAGGACTATCCCGCGGTGCGCGCCGCGACCGTGCTCGGCAGTGTCGACCAGACCGAGATCAACTCGACGGGCGGGCAGTCCGGGCCGTACGAGGGGTCGTACATCACCGGCTGGTACCCGGTCGCGAGCGACCCGCGCTGGAACCCGATGAAGAAGGCCGTCGACGAGGTGGCCTTCGGCGACAACCGCATCGACCCGGCGGACGCGGGGGTGCAGACCACCTGGATCGCGTACACCGCGTTCAAGACCGTCGTGAACTCGCTCGGCAGCGGTGACATCACCGCCGACACCGTACGGCGCGCGCTCGACGACGGGGTGAAGGTCACCACGGGCGGGCTCACGCCGACGCTGCAGTGGAGTGCCCAGGACGAGAACCTGGCCTCGGTCGGACTGGCCCGGCTGGTCAACGCGAACGTGACCCTTCAGATCGTACGGAAGGGTGTCCTGGTGTCCGCGAAGAAAGGGTTCTTCGATATGACGAAGACCCTGGGCAACGCCGATCTGAACTGACGCCCGCCCAGGCCTCCCGCTTTCGCTTTCGCTTCCTCAGAGTTGGGTCGGCTGGCGCTGGGTCAGGCCGTAGGTCTTCGCGATCGAGTTCCAGAGGGCGGCGGCCTTGGCCTTCTGGTTGCTGGCGGTGCCGCTCGCCGCGTTGCCGGCCGCGGTCTGGCCGGTGGTGCGGGCCTGGCCCTTCTTGCAGCCGTGCTTGCCCGCCGCCTGGTCGGCCCAGGCCGCGTAGTGGGTGTCGGCCGACGCGGAGGCCTTCCACGCGTTGGTGAGGGCGGCGGTCAGGGCCGCGTTGTCCGGCAGCTTGTCGACCTTCAACTGCGAGAGTTTCGTGACCAGTTCGGTGCGCTGACCCGCCGCGTCCCGCAGGTCGGAAGCCGCGTCGCCGAGTTTGTTGCAGGCCTTCACATTGCCTACGGCGTTGATCACCGAGGCACGGCTGCTGCCGCTGTCGGCGAGCAACTTGTCCAGGGCGACGGCCTGTTCCTTGGCGGCGTCGGTGCCCGCCGACGAGGAACCGTCCGTCGCGGCCGACGTGGCGGCGACCGTCTTGTTGGCGTCGCTCTTGCCGCCGCCCCCGCTGAGCAGCGCCCCCGCGCCCACCCCGAGGATCGCGATACCGACCCCGATCCCGGCGATCAGCGGCACCCGCGAACGGCGCCCGCCCCGGCCGCCGTCGTCGTCCTGCGCCCCACGCCGTCCGCCGTCCTGCCCGGGCGGCACGTACGAGGGCTGGGCGTACGACTGCTGCCCGTACTGCGGCTGCGCGTACGGCGGTTGGGCCTGCGCGTAGCCCGGCTGCCCGTCCCGCGGCGGCTGCTGGAAGCGGGGCATCTGCTGCGTGGACGCGGCCGGCGGCTCGCCCCCGGCGTCGCTGCGGAAGAGGTTGTCGAACTCGGCGGGCGGCTGCCGGTCGTCCGGCCCGCCGGGCCGCGCCCCGTACCCGGGAGGGCCGCCCTGCGCGGGCACCGGCGGCAGGAACTGCGTGGGCTGCGCGTCGGGATGCGCGGCTTGCGGCATCGCGCCCGCGGACACCTCGGGCGGCAACGCCCCGGACACGACGGGCGGGATGAACTGGGTCGCGCCCTCGTCCATGGGGGCGGCGGGGACCGGCGGCAGGAACTGGGTGGCACCCTCGTCGCCGGGATTGTTGACGATCGGCGGGATGTACTGCGTCGCGCCCTCGTCGGCGCGCGGCAGCGGGGCGCTCGGGAACGCGGACGCGGCGGCCGGCAGCGCCGAGCCCGAACCGGAAGCGCCCTGTCCGTATCCATAGGCCTGGGCGCCGCTCCCGTACCCCTGCCCCGCGGACTGAGCTGCCGCGGACGTCTGGTCGGACGCGTAGCCCGCCCCGACGTACCCGGCGGAGGGCTCCGGGGCGTATCCCGACGAGTACTCCTGTGCGTACGACTGCTGCTGCACGCCGTAGGCCGCGTGCTGGGCGCTCTCCTGGGGCAGGGCCCCGGGCTGGCCCGGGACGCCGTCCTGGGCGCCCCACGGCGCGGGAGCGGGCAGCTCGGGGGCGGCGCCCCACTGCTGCGGTTGCTGGTGCTGCTGCTGTTGCGGGTCCCCCCAGCCCTGGCCCGGCGGCGGGGCCGGGGTCTGGTGCTGATGGTGGTGCTGGGGGTCCTGCTGCTGGTCCGGGCCCCAGGACCCGCCCCACGACTGGCCGACGGCCGGGGGTGCTGTCGAAGGCTGTTGCCCCGATCGCTGGTCACCGTGTCCGCCCGTCATTCCCGGCAGGAGGGGTGCGCCTCCGTCGGAGGGCAGCACGATGCCTTCGCGCGCGGGCCGCGCCGAGGGCTCCTCGCCCTGTCCACTCTGCGTCACCGGGACTCCTACGAATGGGGGACCTACGGGATCGTCGGTTCACGCTACCGGGTACCCCGAGCCCGATGCCACGCAGCACTGGACTGGACCTCTCCACTTGTGACCCCGGTAACAGCTCCAGGCCCCCATCAGCACCACCAACCGCTCCAAATCCCGCTGTACGCCCCCCTTTCACCACCGGAAGAGCACCAGAAGCTTCGTTCACTCCCTGTTCACGCGGCGGCCTGCAACTCCATCCGCGCCCCGAACTCCCGCACCACCGGCTCGTCCCGGTACGGCTCCAGGCGCTGCTGGAAGTCGTCCAGGTACTCGGCGCCCCGGTTGGACCGCAGCGAGCCGAGCAACTCCACTGCTTTCAGGCCCGTGTTGCAGGCCTGCTCGACCTCGCGCTGCTGCACCTGCGCGCTCGCGAGCAGGACGTACCCGATGGCCCGGCGGCGCGCACGCGATTCCGGGTGCCCGTCCAGGGACTCCTGGGCGCACCTGGCCGCCGCCTCGGCCTGCCCCAGATCGCGGTGACAGTGCGCCAACTCGTCGGCGAGATAGGCCTCGTCGAAGTGTCCGATCCACGCCGGGTCGTCCCCGGCCGAGGGATCGGCCGCGTCCAGCGCGCTCACCGCGCGCCCCGACGCCAGTTGCGCCGACCGCGCGTCCCCCATGAGGGCGTGCCCGCGCGCCTCCGCCGCGTAGAACATCGACTCGGCCCGCGGGGTCACACGACCGCGCGCCCCCTCCTGCGCCGCGCGCGCCAACTGGGCGATCTCACGCGGGTTTCCGAGCTGCGCGGCGAGATGGCTCATGGAGGCGGCCAGGACGTACCCGCCGTATCCCCTGTCCCCCGCCGCCTGTGCGAGGCGCAGCGCCTGGATGTAGTACCGCTGCGCCAGGCCCGGTTGACCTGTGTCGACGGCCATGTAGCCGGCGAGTTCCGTCAACCGGGCGACGGCGGCGAACAGTTCACGCCCCACGGCCTCCCGGTACGACCCCGCCAGCAGGCCGGAGACGACACTGTTGAGGTAGTGCACGACGACCGGGCGCACATGCCCGCTGCCGTACTGGTGGTCCAACTCACTGAGCGCCTGCGTCATCGCGCGGACCGCCGCCACGTCGGACTGCCCGACGCGAGGTCCCGCCGCGCGCGCGACCTGTGAGTCCGGCGAGGAGATCAGCCAGTCACGGCTCGGCTCGACCAGCGCGGACGCGGCGACCGACGAACCCGACAGGAAGTCCCGGCGCCCCACGTCACTGCGCCACAGCTCACACACCTGCTCGATGGCCCCGAGGACGGTCGGCGAGAACTGCAGGCCCACACCCGACGCGAGGTTCTTGCCGTTGGCCATGCCGATCTCGTCGATCGTGACCGTACGGCCCAGCTTGCGGCCCAGCGCCTCGGCGATGATCGCCGGAGCCCGCCCGCGCGGCTGCTGCCCCCGCAGCCAACGGGCCACGGACGTCTTGTCGTAGCGCAGGTCGAGACCGTGCTCGGCGCCGCACATGTTGACCCGGCGGGCCAGCCCGGCGTTCGAGCACCCCGCCTCCTGGATGAGCGCCTGCAGCCGTTCGTTCGGCTGCCGCGCGACAAGTGGCCTTGCGGCCATGGCGTACCCCCTGGGAACAACCCCTGAAGCGAAAAGATCCGGCCGTGAAGATCAGTGCCCAGCGAACATGGCGAAAATGCGAAGCATGCGAGGAATGCCGGGGTAAAACCTGGTGCCCGCCCCACAGGTGGCTACCCAACTCCCGCCGTCGTTCCTCCCGCGCGCCCCCGCACATGCATCCATGCGCCCCAGTTGCGGAATCGATGCTCCTCCCCCGCGCGCGCTACAGCCGTAACCCGAGGTGGGCGCGGGAGTTGTGTTGGGCGTGGAAGAGACGATCGCGGGCACCGAAGCCGCTCAGATTCCGAAGCAGCGCGGGGAATCGCTGCTGGAGACAGCCGTACGCTACGCCGAGGAGCGCCACTGGGACGTCTTCCCCGGCACCTGGCTGGAAGCCGTCGACGGGGTGCAGCGCTGCTCGTGCGACGACGTTGCGTGCGCCGCACCCGGCGCACACCCGGCGCGTGAGGACTGGGCTTCGCAGGCGACCGGCAGTGCGACGGTCGCGCGGCGGATGTGGCAGAAGCAGCCGGGGGCATCGATTCTGCTGCCGACGGGGCGGACGTTCGACGCGATTTCCGTTCCGGAGACTTCGGGGTTCCTGGCGCTGGCCCGGATGGAGCGGATGGAGTTGACGCTGGGGCCCGTGTCGTTGACTCCGGATCGGCGGATGGAGTTCTTCGTTCTTCCCGGGGCTTCGGTGAAGGTGCCGGATCTGGTGCGGCGGATCGGGTGGGCGCCGGCTTCTCTTGATCTTGTGGTGTTGGGTGAGGGTGGGTATGTGGCCGCGCCGCCCACTCGGTTCGGGTCCCGGGGGGCTGTGCAGTGGGCCTGCCGGCCTACCGCGGCGAATCGTTGGCTGCCGGATGCGGAGGAGTTGATCTCGCCGCTCGCCTATGCGTGTGGGCGGGATCGGTAGTTTTGCGAGTGCGGGTTCGGTGGGGGCTGGTCGCGCGGTTCCTCGCGCCCCTTAGGCGCGACCCCTGACCGTAGGGTGCAAGGTATGACGTCAGCCGCCGTACGCGTGCACGGGCTCTGGAAGCGATTTGGGCAGCAGATCGCTGTTGCCGGGATCGATCTGGAGTTGCCCTCGGGCAAGTTCATCGGGCTGGTCGGGCCGAACGGAGCCGGGAAGACCACGACTCTCTCCATGGTGACCGGGTTGCTGCGGCCCGATCAGGGGACCGTCGAGGTGGTCGGGCGCGACGTGTGGGCGGATCCGGTGGCCGTGAAGGCGCGGATCGGGGTGTTGCCCGAAGGTCTGCGACTGTTCGAGCGGCTGTCGGGGCGTGAACTCCTCGGGTACAGCGGGCGGTTGCGGGGGCTGCCCGGGGGCGAGGTCGACAAGCGGGCCACGCAGTTGCTGGACGTGCTCGACCTGGCCGGGGCCCAGCACAAGCTCGTCGTCGACTACTCGACCGGTATGCGCAAGAAGATCGGGCTCGCCGCCGCTCTCCTCCACAATCCCGAAGTCCTGTTCCTGGACGAGCCGTTCGAGGGCGTCGACCCGGTCTCCGCGCAGACCATCCGGGGCGTCCTGGAGCGCTACACCGCCTCCGGCGCCACCGTCGTCTTCTCCTCCCACATCATGGAACTCGTCGAGTCGCTCTGCGACTGGGTCGCCGTGATGGCCGCCGGCCGCATCCGCGCCCAGGGCACCCTCGCCGAGGTCCGCGGTGAATCCCCCACACTCCAGCAGGCGTTCCTCGAACTCGTCGGCGCCGGTGCCCGCGACCACAGCTCGGACCTCGACTGGCTGGGCGGCGGTACCCGATGAGCGCCACCACGCCCCCGGCCTCGATCACCCCCGTCGTCGTACGGCTGAAGCTGTCGTTGTTGCGCAATGGTCTACGGCAGTCCGGTGGCCGGCGGGCCGCCTACGTCGCGTCGGCGGTCGTGGCACTGCTCTTCGCGGCGCTCCAGTTGCTCGGGCTGATCTCCCTGCGCGGGGAGGCGCACGCGGTCTCCGTGGTGGTGCTCCTGGTGGCGGTACTGGGGTTGGGCTGGGCGGTGATGCCGCTGTTCTTCCCGTCCGGCGACGAGACCCTCGACCCCACCCGCCTGGTGATGCTGCCGCTGCAACCCCGGGCTCTCGTACGGGCGTTGCTGACGGCCTCGCTGGTCGGCATCGGGCCGCTGTTCACGCTGGTGCTGCTGCTCGGGTCGGTGATCGCGGTCGCGCACGGCGCCGCCGCGTACATCACGGCGGTCCCGGCGCTGCTGCTCGCCCTGCTGATCTGTGTGGCCCTCGCGCGGGCCGTCGCCACCGCCAACATCCGCCTGCTGACCAGCAGGAAGGGCCGGGACCTGGCGGTGCTGAGCGGGCTGGTGATCGCGGTCGGGGCGCAGTTGGTCAACTTCGGCGCACAGCGCCTGGGTTCGTCCGGGCTGGCCCAACTCGACCCGGCGGCCGAGGTGTTGCGCTGGGTGCCGCCGGCGTCGGCGGTCGGCGCGGTGGACTCGATGAGCAAGGGTTCCTACGGCCTGGCGGTCACCCAACTCGCACTGTCCGCAGGCGCTTTGGCGGCCCTGCTGATCCTCTGGTCGCGCAGCCTCACCCAGTTGATGACCTCACCCGACGGCTCCACCCTCCAGTCCGCCGAACCGGCCGCGAAGGACAGGGCGTCCACCGGCGGCCTGGCCCGCCTCCTTCCCTCCGGCCGCACCGGAACGGTCATGGAACGCAGCCTGCGCTACATCTGGCGCGACCCCAAGACCAAGGCGGCGTGGGTGACTTCGCTGGCGATCGGCCTGATCGTCCCGGTGTTCAACGCGTTGCAGGGCACCGGCTCGGTCTACTTCGCGTGCTTCGCCGCCGGGATGCTCGGCATCCAGATGTACAACCAGTTCGGCCAGGACACGTCCGCGTTCTGGATGGTCGCGATGACGATCTCCACGACTCGGGACGCCTACGTCGAACTCCGGGCCCGCGCACTGGCGTTGCTGGTGATCACCCTGCCGTACGCGGCCCTCGTGACCGTCCTGACGACCGCGATGCTCGGCGACTGGCCCAAGCTCCCCGAGGTCCTCGGCCTCTCCTTCGCCCTCCTCGGCGCGATGCTCGCGACCGGCGCCTGGACCTCGGCCCGCTTCCCCTACTCCATCCCCCAGGGCACCCACAAGAACGTCGCCCCCGGCCAGGCCGGCCTCGCCTGGATCTCCATCTTCGGCGGCATGATCTCAGCGGCCCTCCTCTGCGCCCCCGTCATCGCCCTCACCATCTGGGCGAACGTCAGCGCGGAGGGCGATGAGTGGAGCTGGGTGCTGCTGCCGGTGGGGGCGGGGTACGGGGCGGCGATCACTTACGCGGGGCTGCGGCTGGCAGCACCTGGGACGGCAAGGCGGTTGCCGGAGATCCTGGCGGCGGTCAGCAAAGGGTGACTTTTCAACTCGGGGCAGGGTGATTCCCTAAGGGGCGCGGGACTGTATCAATGTGCGGCTCCGCCGCGTGGGCGCGACCAGCCACAACGCACCCGCACTCGCCCCACAACAGAACCCCCCACCCCCCTAGGCGCCCACGTCACACCAGCACCCCGTCAAGAAACGGCTCGATAGCCGCCCGCCAAGCCGACGGCTGGTCGTAGTGCACCAGATGCCCCGCATCCACAACCTCCGCATACTCCCCCCGAGGCAACACCCGCACCATCTCCTGCGCCTCCGCCCGCCCCAACTCCCCATCCAGTCCCCGCACCACGAGCGCAGGACACTGAACCTGAGCAAGCTCCTCCCAGTGCGCGTCGTACACCCACGTCTCCCGAGACTTCAGCATCTGCTCCGGCTCGAACACCGGCCGCCACCCGTCGGGAGACTCGTGCATGACCTCGGCGTAGAACTCTCCCCGGGAGGGATTGGGCCGCTCCACCCACGGATCGTCCTCGCCGAACCACTTACGGACATCCGCGAGCGTGGCGAAGGGCACGGGCCAGGACTTGAACCAGTCGGCCCACTCCCGCTGCGAGGCCGCCCCCAGCGCGGACGCCCGCATGTCCAGGATGATCAACCCCCGCACCAGATCGGGCCGCTTCGCCGCGAGCTGCCACGCGGTGAGCGCGCCCATGGCGTGCCCGATGAGAACGACCGGGGCGAGCCCCAGCTGCTCCAGCGCCGCCTCCGCGTCCTCGACGTAGGCCTCGCGGGTGAAGGCCGCCTGCGGCGGCTTGTCGCTCTGGCCGTGGCCGCGCTGGTCGAGTGCGACGGCGCGGTGCCGTTCGGAGAGCCAGCGGGCGGTGGACGCCCAGTGCGAGGCACGGCCCATCAGGCCGTGCAGTAAGAGAACTCCGGGTGCCCGCTCGATCTCCCCCGACTTGGGCGGGTCCGCGAACTCCCATGCGGCCAGGCGTACGCCGCCTGCTCCGGTCACGTCGATGCGCCGCGCCATTGGTCCTGGCACCCCCCTAGCCACGCTCTGCCGCTTGTGCCGTTCGTTCTTTCTGCTGTCTCTTCTCTTGCTCGTCTCTTCCTACAGGTCACGCCCCGTGCGTTTCATCATCCACAGGTTATCGAATACAGATTCGAAAATGCTGTCTCGCGCCGCAACACCCCTCGTTCGAGTGACCCGGCTCAAGGAATGATCGCCGCTGCCGAGGGGAGATCTTCAGCGGGAGGCGGACCGCTCGGGGAAACCGGTCCGAAGGGGATGACCTTGAGAGCTCGGGGCTCCGGGTCAGCACAGGGGAGGACAGGCCCCGGCGCCGCACGGCGCCGGGGCCCTCTCCACGACTGCGGCACATCCTCCCGCCCCCTCACGGTCATATGCCTCACGCGACAGCCTGGCACGCGCAGCGCCCGAGCGCTGCGATTCAGCGCACTGAATCTTGGATTAGCCGAGATCGTCGACCAGCCCCGGGGAACGCCACAACTACCCCTCGCTCCCCACGAGTTGACGACCTGCCGGAGAAAAGAGGAGATCAGCGCTTGGCGACGAACACATGCGAGGCGATCTCCGACTCCAGCTCGGCCGCCTCACCGCCGCTGCCCACCAGCACCCCGCCGGCCGACTCCGTGACGCTCACCACCGAACCGGGCTGCACGCCCGCCCGGCGCAGCGTGTACATGAGCTGCGCGTCCGTCTGGATGGGCTCGCCGATCCGGCGTACGACGACCGTCTTGCCGTCGACACCCGGGTCGAGGTCGGCCAGCGAGACCATGCCCTCGTCGAGGAACGGGTCGGCCCCGTCCTTCTCGCCCAGCTCCTCGAGCCCGGGGATCGGATTGCCGTACGGCGACTCCGTGGGGTGGCGCAGCAGCTCCAGGACGCGGCGCTCCACGGCCTCGCTCATCACGTGCTCCCAGCGGCAGGCCTCGGCGTGCACCTGCTCCCATTCCAGGCCGATCACGTCGACGAGCAGACACTCGGCGAGCCGGTGCTTGCGCATCACACGTGTCGCGAGCCTGCGGCCCTCGTCGGTCAGCTCCAGGTGGCGGTCGCTGGCCACGGCCACCAGGCCGTCGCGCTCCATGCGTGCCACCGTCTGGCTCACCGTGGGCCCGCTCTGGTCGAGCCGCTCGGCGATGCGGGCGCGCATGGGGACCACACCTTCCTCCTCCAGCTCGAGGATGGTGCGGAGATACATCTCCGTGGTGTCGATCAGTCCGGACATACGTGCCCCTCGATTACCTCTGCCCGAAGCTCGACGGCTCCGCGGCGCGTGCGCTGGCCCTGGACTCAATTCTGACGCATACCACTGACAACCGTGCCGCGCCGCTGAAACCAGCCGGTTACGGCCGCTCGCCGCGGCCCCCGCAGACGTGCTGTCGCCGTATTGACATCCCCTTGGTCCAGACCGCACGGTGATCCGCGACACAAACTCACCGAGGGGACTTCCGCATGAGCGACCGTACGCCGTCCGGCCAGTTCTTCGACGCCGCGATCACCCTTCTCCAGCGGGTCCGCGACGAAGAGGCCGAGCCCGTCCGGGCGGCCGGCACGCTCCTCGCGGACACGGTGGCCGACGGCGGACGTCTCTTCGCCTTCGGTGCCGGGCACTCCTCGCTCGCCGCGCAGGACGTCGTCTACCGCGCGGGCGGACTCGCTCTGATGAACCTGCTCGCCGTCCCCGGAGTCGTCGGCGTCGACGTCATGCCTGCCACGCTGGGCTCCGCCCTGGAGCGCGTCGACGGCCTCGCGAGCGTCGTCCTGGAGACGTCACCGCTGCGCTCCGGCGACGCCCTGGTGATCATCTCGCTGTCCGGACGCAACGCCCTGCCCGTCGAGATGGCCATGAAGGCCCGCTCCCTCGGCGTCCGGGTCATCGGCGTGACCTCGGTGGCGTACGCCTCGGAGACGACGTCACGGCACGTCTCCGGGACGTACCTCAAGGACCACTGCGATGTCGTCCTCGACTCGAAGATCGCGATCGGCGACGCGGAACTCACCCTCGACACGATCCCGGCCCCCTTCGCCCCCGCCTCCACGGTCGTCACCGCGGCCCTCCTCCAGGCGGTCATGGCGACGGCCGCCGCGACCCTGGCCGAGCGCGGTATCGAGCCGCCGCTGCTGCGCTCCGGGAACGTGGACGGCGGCCACGAGTGGAACGGCCGGGTCTTCGAGGAGTACCGGGACCGGATCTTCTACCAGTACTGAGCGGCGTCCCGGTTACTGATCGGCATCCCCGTAGTGGCTCACTTCTCGCCCGTCGCCCCCGCCAGATCCAGCGCCGCCGCGATCCGTACGGCCACGTCCTCGGCGTAGATCGAGTCGGACCGTTCGAACTGGCTGCGCCCCGCGCCCCGTAGGAACGTCACGACGCCCAGGGTCCGTCCCCGGCTGCGCAGCACCGCGCACAGGGCGTGCACGGAGTCCGTGGGCCACTGCCGGACCCGGGCCCACTCGCGGGCCTGTTCGGGCGGGACGCTGCCGATGCTGGCCCGCACGGAGCCGATGCGTTCGACGCACTGGAGGGCGGGATGGCCCTCTCCGTAGCGCACGGGCAGCCCGGCGGCGCCGGTGAGCAGGCTGGGACCGGGGGCGCCCGTGGGAGTGGCGGCGACCCGGACGAGTCGTACGGCCGTAGTCCGTCCCCCGCCGCCGTCGGCATCGTTCAACGATCCTCCCGCGACCCGGTCGACCAAGGCGTGGTCGGCGAAGCCGGCGAGGGCGAAGTCGAGGTGGACGGTCGCCGCGTCGCGCGGGTCCTCGCACTCGGCGGCGGCGCGGGCGGCGCGGTGCAGTTGCTGGGCGCGGAAGCGCAGCAGCGAGGCCTCCTGCTCGATCTGCTTGGCCTCGGTGACGTCCTGGAAGAGCCAGCCGACGCCGAGCGGCACCGGTTCCTCGGTGAGCGGCGAGGCCAGCCGCAGGAAGCCGCTGCGCCAGCAGCGCCGCAGGTTGCCCTCCGGCGTCCGTACGCTCACCCAGATCTCGGCGGGCGCGGGCGGTGCGCCCTCGGCGAGGACGTGCGTGAGCGCGGCCTCCAGTTCCTCGACGCCCTGGGCGAGCAGTTCGCCGAGGGGGCGGCCGAGGACGGAGGTGCGGCCGGTGCCGAGCGCGCGGGCGGCATGCGAGTTGACGACGGCGGGCCGCAGGTCGGCATCGACGAGCACGACCCCCCAGGAGGCGTCCTCGAACAGCGCCTCGCTCAGGGCGATCGACCGCTCCAGGTCGATCTGGGCATGCACCTCACTGAAGGCGCAGTAGACGCCGGCGGGCTTCCCGTCCGGCCCGCGCACGGCGGCGGACTGGGTCCGCACGAGCACCCGTCCACCGTCCTTCGTAAGAAGGGCGAACTCATTGACCTGCCGACCGGGCGCCTGCATGGCGGACATGAGCCGCCCCTCGACCTCCTCGGCGTCCGCACGGCGTACGGCCCACCCGGCCAGCCCGTGCCGTCCGACGGCCTCGGCCGCGGTCCAGCCCAGGATGCGCTCCGCCTCGCGGTTCCAGTGGGTCACGACCCCGTCCGCGTCGAAGGCACACAGTGCCGCGTCCATGCCGTCCAGCAACGCGGCCAACAGATCCGACCCACCGACACCCTCGGGCCCGCCGTCCCGCTCGGGCTCGTCGGGACCCAACTCGTCCGTGGTCCCACTACGCCGGGAAGCACTCACCTGGACCCCCTGCAGGCTGCGTCCGCGGACACGACGCGTCGGTTCACTCACTCCCCCTCATTCAACTCGAACGTGACGCAGCACACACCGAGTTCCCGCAAGATTGAGGGAATCGTTGTACGACACCGACTCGACACCGGCACACTCGCCTGATGTCCGCCGCCCGCCTCCCGCTCGACGAACAACTCCCCGCGCTGCGCACGACGCTGTCCCGCAACGAGACTCTCCTGGAGATCCTCGACCGCACAGCGGCCCTCGATCTCCCGAACTGGTACCTGACCGCGGGCTGCCTCTTCCAAACCATCTGGAACACGGTCACGGACCGTCCCCCGACCCACGGCATCAAGGACTACGACGTCTTCTACCACGACGCCACCGACCTGTCCTGGGAGGCCGAGGACAAGGCGATCCGGGCAGGCCGCGAAGCGTACGCGGGCCTGCCCGCCGAGGTGGAGATCCGCAACGAGGCCCGCGTTCACCTCTGGTACGAGGAGAAATTCGGCACCCCGTGCCCGCCGTACGACTCCGTAGAGGCCGCGATCGACTCCTTCGCGGCGACGACCTGCTGCCTGGCCGTACGCCTGAAGGAGGACGGCAGTTGGCGCGTGTACGCCCCGCACGGCCTGTCCGACGTCTTCGGCCTCGTCGTACGACCGAACCCGGTCCTGGCACCACGAGAGGTCTACGAGACGAAGACGGCCCGCTGGCGGGAGACCTGGCCGGAACTGACGGTCCTGCCGTGGCCCACGCCGGCCGCGACGTGAGCCACAGGTCCGTCCGGCGAGTTCAGGTCTCGTTAAAAACGGTTGATCCGTCGGCGGGAGGTTCTTAGGGTGGCGAGTACTTCGGAAAGGAGGTGGTTCGGCAGATGTATGGAAACCGGACGGAAGAGGTGACTGCGGGCTAGTGGCCCGCCGTCGTACTCGGTTCGGCGCCGGACCAGCGTGTGCGAGTTGCGCGCAACCGGCCTAACCCAACGCAGTCACCCGACCCGCGAGCTCGCCGGTACGTCCGGCCGGCTCCCCCGCCGTCAGGCGGAGGGACCTGAGCTCGCGGGTCGCCTGCGTTTCCGGGGACCTATGGGCTCAGCCGGTCCACGCGCCAGCTGCCGTCCTGCTCGGCGGTGTAGCGGAGACGGTCGTGGAGGCGGTTCTCCCGGCCCTGCCAGAACTCGACCGTCCGGGGCGCGACGCGGAAGCCGCCCCAGTGGGGCGGGACCGGGACCTGTTCGCCCTCGGGATAGCGGGCGAGCAACTCCTCGTACGACGACTCCAGTTCGGCCCGTGAGCCGATCACCGAGGACTGCGTGCTGGCCCAGGCTCCGAGTTGCGAGCCGTGCGGGCGGGTGCGGAAGTACGCGGCCGTCTCGTCGCGGCCGGTGCGGCGGGCGATGCCGGTGACCAGGACCTGGCGGGCCATCGGGTGCCAGGGGAAGAGCAGCGAGACATGGGGGTTCGCGGCGAGTTCGCGGGCCTTGCGGGAGTCGTAGTTCGTGTAGAAGACGAAGCCCTGCTCGTCGTAGTGCTTCATGAGGACCGTGCGGGAACTGGGGCGGCCGTCGGCGTCGGCGGTGGAGACGACCATCGCGTTCGGCTCGTAGACCAGGTCCTGGAGCGCCGCCTCCTCGAACCAGCGGCCGAACTGCGCCATGGGGCCGGCTGCCAGGTCGTTCTCGTCGACGCCCGCCACGCGGTACTGCCTGCGCATCGCGGCGGGGTCGAAGCGGGGATCGCGGTCGATGGGCTCACGGTCGGTGGCATCGCGGTCGGTCACGGCGGTCATCTTGCCGTACGGACGCCCGTGGCCACGAGTTCAGGTGGCACTGAGTGCCGCGGACTCTCCCCCTGGGTGGCACTCGGCGTTATGGTGCTGATGTCTCTATCTTCGGCCCGCGAGTCCCGCGCGACCGCGGAGCCACAGCATGAGGAGCCGCCTGATGTCCGACCCCGGCTTTGTACCTGGACTCGAAGGAGTCGTCGCGTTCGAGACGGAGATCGCCGAACCGGACAAGGAAGGCGGCGCTCTGCGGTACCGGGGCGTCGACATCGAGGACCTGGTCGGTCATGTCTCGTTCGGCAACGTCTGGGGGCTGCTCGTCGACGGCGCCTTCAACCCCGGGCTGCCGCCCGCCGAGCCGTTCCCGATCCCGGTGCACTCCGGTGACATCCGCGTCGACGTACAGTCCGCGCTGGCCATGCTCGCGCCCGTGTGGGGCCTCAAGCCCCTCCTCGACATCGACGAGGAGCAGGCCCGCGACGACCTCGCCCGCGCGGCCGTCATGGCGCTGTCCTACGTCGCCCAGTCCGCGCGCGGGCAGGGCAACGCGATGGTGCCGCAGCGGGAGATCGACAAGGCGCAGTCCGTTGTCGAGCGGTTCATGATCCGGTGGCGCGGTGAGCCCGATCCCAAGCATGTCGCCGCCGTCGACGCGTACTGGACGTCTGCTGCCGAGCACGGCATGAACGCGTCGACGTTCACGGCACGGGTCATCGCGTCGACCGGGGCGGATGTCGCCGCGGCGCTGTCGGGGGCCGTGGGGGCGATGTCGGGGCCGTTGCATGGTGGTGCGCCGTCCCGGGTGCTCGGGATGATCGAGGAGATCGAGCGGACCGGGGACGCGGAGGCGTATGTCCGGCAGGCGCTCGACAAGGGTGAGCGGTTGATGGGGTTCGGGCACCGGGTGTATCGGGCCGAGGATCCTCGGGCTCGTGTACTGCGGCGTACGGCGCGGGAGTTGGGGGCGCCGCGGTTCGAGATCGCCGAGGCGTTGGAGAAGGCGGCGCTCGCGGAGTTGCACGCTCGTCGTCCCGACCGGGTGCTGGCGACCAACGTCGAGTTCTGGGCGGCGATCGTGCTCGACTTCGCGGAGGTGCCGGCGCACATGTTCACGTCGATGTTCACGTGTGCGCGGACCGCCGGGTGGTCGGCGCACATTCTTGAGCAGAAGCGGACGGGGCGGTTGGTGCGGCCGTCCGCTCGGTATGTGGGGCCCGCGGTTCGGGGGCCTGAGGCGATTGAGGGGTTTGGGGATATCGCCCATTGAAGTGGGGCTTGAGGTGCGTGGGCGGGTGCGGGTGCGGGTGGCTGGTCGCGCCCACGCGGCGGAGCCGCAAATCGACACGGCCCCGCGCCCCTAAAAAGCCTCGTCCACGAGCCTTGTCCATTGGGCGACCACTCTCCCCCTGCGCCCCCTGTCGTCCGTGAGCAGGTTCGCCAGACCCAGGCCCCTCGCCATGTCCAGGAGGCCCTGGACCGTTTCGCGTACCCCCGGCCTCGACTCGTCCGCACCCAGTAGATCTACGGCGATTCGATGGGTCTCTCGGCCTACCTTGGCCTCCAACTCCGTCACCCGGGGCCGGAGTTGGTCCTCGTTGGAGGCGGCCACCCAGAGGTGGAGGGCGGCGCGGAAGAGGGGGCCCGTGTAGAGGTCGACCAGGGCCTCCACCACTACGCGGCGGTCTTCGGCGCCGTCCGGGAACAGGGCGCGGAGGGCCGTGGAGCGTTCTTCGGCGACGTACTCGACGGCTGCCGTGAAGAGGTCCTCGCGGGTCGGGAAGTGGTGTTGGGCGGCGCCTCGGGAGACGCCGGCGCGTTCGGCCACGACGGAGACCGTGGAGCCTGCCCAGCCGTGTTCGGCGAGGCAGGACACGGCGGCTTCCAGGAGGCGTTGCCGGGTGGCCCGGCTGCGGTCCTGCTTGGGTCTGCGGTCGACCGCGCCCGGCGCCGTCGTCGCGCTCACACCACCCACACCGGGTCCCGTCGTTCGAGGAAGGCCGTCATCCCCTCGCGGGCCTGCGCGGAGGCGAACAGCCGTGCCGAGAGCGCGGTCAGGTCGGCCGCGTCCCGGTCGAAGGTCTCCAGCACCCTAGCCGTGAGCAGCCGTTTCGTCTCGGCCAGGGCCTCGGGAGCGGATCGGCGCAGGCCGTCGAGGATCGGTGCGAGGGCCTCATCTACGTCCGCTGCCGCCGTCGTCAGCAGGCCTGCGCGGGTCGCCTCCGTCGCGTCGAAGCGTTCGCCGGTGAGGTAGTAGCGGGCCAGGGCTCTCGGGTCCGTGCGGGGCAGCAGCGGGAGGGAGATCACCGCGGGGGCGACGCCGATCCGCACCTCCGTGAACGCGAAGGTCGACTCCAGGGACGCCGCCGCGATGTCGCAGGCCGCGAGGAGGCCGAGGCCGCCCGCCCGTACGTGGCCCGTCACCCTCGCGACCACCGGCTTGGGGACGTCCACGAGCAGGCGGAGCAGGGCCACCAGCGCCTCCGGGGGCGGCGGGTCCCGCAGGTCCGCGCCCGCGCAGAACGTGTTGCCGGTGTGGGTGAGGACGACCGCCCGTACGTCGGCGTCCTTCCCGCACTCCGTCAGCGCGTGCGCCAACTCGGCCACCAGGGACGCCGACAGCGCGTTCCGCGTGGCCGGTGAGTCCAGGCTCAGGGTCTCGATGCCACGCGCGCGTGCCCGACCGATCGACGTCATGAGCGGCCCCGCAGTTCCCGGCGCAGGATCTTCCCGGAGGCGGCTCGTGGGACGGCGTCGATGAAGGTGACCCGGCGGACGCGTTTGTAGGGGGCGACGCGCTCGGCGACGTACATCATGACCTCTCCTTCCGTCAGTTCCGGGAGGTCCACGGCGGTCTGTTGGCGGACCACGTACGCGTGCGGGACCTCGTTGTTGTCGTCGTTGTACTCGCCGACGACCGCCGCGTCGGCGATGTCCGGGTGGGTGAGCAGGAGGGCCTCCAGTTCGGCGGGGGCCACCTGGAAGCCCTTGTACTTGATGAGTTCCTTGACCCGGTCGACGACGAACGTCCAGCCGCCGTCGTCCACATAGCCGACGTCCCCGGTGTGCAGCCAGCCGTCGCCGTCGATCATCGCGGCCGTGTCGTCGGGGCGGCCCAGGTAGCCCTTCATCACCTGCGGGCCGCGGATGAGGAGTTCGCCCGGCTCGCCACTGCCCAGGTCCTTGTCCGGGTCCTCCAGGGCGACGACCCGCATCTCGGTGCCGGCGATGAGTTTGCCGACGGTCCCGGGAGGCGCGGTGGACATGTCCCGTACGGGTACGACGTGGGTGCCCGGGGACAGTTCCGTCATGCCGTACGCCTGGCCCACGGGCGGCAGGCCCAGGCGTTGTGAGCAGGCGGCGGCGAGGTTCGCGTCGAGGGGGGCCGCGGCGCTGATGATGTACTTCAGCGACGAGAGGTCGTACTGCGCGACCGCGGGGTGTTTGGCGAGGGCCAGGACGATCGGCGGGGCGACGTAGAGGCCGGTGATGCGGTGGTTCTCGATGGCCGCGAGGAAGGTCTCCAGCTCGAAGCGCGGCAGGACCACCACCGCGGCGCCCTTTCGCAGGGGCGCGTTCATCAGGGCCGTGAGGCCGTAGATGTGGAAGAACGGCAGTACGGCCAGGATGCGGTCGCCTGGGCCGGTGGGGACCGCGGGCTCCAACTGGGCCAGGTTCGTGGCTATTTGACTGTGTGTGAGCATCACGCCCTTGGGGCTGCCCGTCGTGCCCGAGGAGTACGGGAGGGCCGCTACGTCCGTCACCGGGTCGATGTCGACCACCGGCTCGGGGTCCGTGGAGCCGAGCATGTCGGCCAGTGAACGGTGCCCCGGCGCGCTGTCGCAGACGAATATCTCCTCGACCCCGCCCGCGAGTTCGACCGCCCTGCGGGCCGCGTTCAGGAGGGGGGACAGCGTGACGATCCAGCGGGCCGCCGAGTCCCGCAACTGCTTGGCGAACTCCTCCGGGGTGGCCAGCGGGTGCACCGTCGTGACGGAGGCACCCGCGCGCGTGGCGGCGTAGAACGCCAGCGGGAACGCGACCGTGTTGGGGCTGTGCAGGGCGAGAACGTCCCCCTTGCGCACACCCGCGTCCGCGAGCCCGGCCGCGATCCGCCGGTGGAACGCGTCGAGTTGGGAGTACGTGAGGGTGGTGCCGTCTGTCCCGTCGACCAGCGCGGGCTCGTCCCCGAACTCGGCGGCCCTCGCCAACACCGCGTCATGGATGGGGAGTTCTACGGCCGGAACGTCTGCGTACTCGCTGCGGAACATGGTTCCTCCTGGCACGGCACGGGCTTTGGGCCTGCCGCTAGTACGACTTGGGCAGGCCCAGGGTCTGGTGAGAGACGTAGTTGAGAATCATCTCCCGGCTCACCGGAGCAATACGAGCCACACGCGCGGCAGTTATCAACGAGGCGAGCCCGAACTCACGCGTGAGGCCGTTTCCGCCGAGGGTGTGCACGGACTGGTCCACGGCCCGCACACAGGCCTCGCCGGCCGCGTACTTGGCCATGTTGGCGGCCTCGCCCGCGCCCACGTCGTCGCCCGCGTCGTACAGATACGCCGCCTTCTGCATCATCAGGCGGGCGAGTTCGAGGTCGATGTGCGCCTGCGCGAGGGGGTGGGCGATCGCCTGGTGGGCGCCGATGGGGGCGTCCCACACGGTGCGGTCGCGCGCGTACTCGATCGCTCGGGAGAGCGCGTAGCGGCCCATGCCGATCGCGAAGGCGGCGGTCATGATGCGTTCGGGGTTGAGACCGGCGAAGAGTTGGAGCAGGCCCGCGTCCTCGTCGCCGACGAGTGCGTCGGCGGGCAGGCGTACGTCGTCCAGCGTCAGCTCGAACTGCTTTTCCGCCGCCGTGAGTTCCATGTCTATCTGGCGTCGGGTGAAGCCGGCTGCGTCTCGCGGGACGATGAACAGGCAGGGCTTGAGGCGGCCTGTGCGGGAGTCTTCCGTGCGGCCGACTATGAGGGTCGCGTCTGCCAGGTCCACGCCGGAGATGAAGACCTTGCGGCCGGTGAGCAGCCAGTCCGTGCCGTCCCGGCGGGCAGTGGTGGTGATGCGGTGGCTGTTGGACCCCGCGTCCGGCTCGGTGATGCCGAAGGCCATCGTGCGGGTGCCGTCGGCGATTCCGGGGAGCCAGTCACGTTTCTGTTCTGCTGTGCCGAAGCGGGCGATTACCGTGCCGCAGATTGCCGGGGAGACGACCATCATGAGGAGAGGGCATCCTGCCGCTCCCAACTCCTCCAGGACTATGGAGAGTTCGGAGATGCCGCCGCCTCCTCCCCCGTATTCCTCGGGGAGGTTGACGCCCAGGTAGCCGAGTTTGGCTGCCTCTGACCAGAGTTGCTCGCGGTCGTAGGTGCGGCCGTGTCGTTTGCCCAGGGCGGATACGGCTTCACGTAGGGCTTTGTGTTCGGTCGTTTCGGTTGTGGGCATGTGGCTCCCTCGTTGTGGCTGGTCGCGCTCGCGCGGCGGTAGCCGCAAATCGATACAGTCGCGCGCCCCTTAGGTGGGCTGGACTACCGCCAATAGGGCGGCTAGCTGTACCTGTTGGCCGGGTACGGCGTGCAGGGCCGTTAGTCGGCCTGTGACCGGGGCCGAGATTTTGTGTTCCATCTTCATTGCCTCCAGCCAGATCAGGGGTTGGCCGGCGCTCACCGCAGCTCCTACCGTCAGGCCCTCCGCGACTCTCACCACCGTGCCCGGCATGGGTGCCAGCAGGGAGCCGGGGGCCAGTTGGGCTGTCGGGTCGGGGAAGCGGGGTAGGACGGTCAGGGTCGTGGTGTTCACGTACACCTGGTCGGTGCCATAGCTTGCGACCTCGAACTTCCTCTGCACGCCGTCCACTTCGAGTACGACGAGAGTCGCGTCCGCGTGGACGACTCGTACCCCGTCCGCGCTCAGGCCCTCCCTCGTGTGGCTGTACTGGACCTCGTGCTCGGTGTCACCCGTCGCGTACCGCTTCAGCTGGGGCTGGGACGGGACGTTGCGCCAGGCGCCGCCGAAGCGGGAGCGGTTGTGGGTGTCGGCCAGGGCGGCTGCGAGGGGGGCGTGCGGGTCGGGGGGTGAGGCGGTGAGTTCGGGGAGGTGGCGGTCGTAGAAGCCGGTGTCCATGTGGGCGGTCGTGAACTCCTTGTGGCGCAGGGAGTTGACGAGGAGGGCGCGGTTGGTGAGGGGGCCGTGGATCGTCGCCCGGTCGAGGACTCCGGCCAGTTTGCGGATGGCTTCCGCTCGGGTGGGGGCGTGGGCCACGACCTTGGCGAGCATCGGGTCGTAGTGGACGCCGATGTCGTCGCCGTCGGTGTAGCCGGTGTCCAGGCGGACGCCGGCCGGGACGGACAGGCGGTGCAGGGTGCCGGTCTGGGGGGTCCAGTCGGTCGCGGGGTCCTCGGCGTAGAGGCGGGCCTCGATGGCGTGGCCGTGGGGGTGGGGAGGGTTGCTTTCGAGGGGGTGGCCTTCTGCGACCCTCAGTTGCAGGGCCACCAGGTCGATGCCGAACACGGCCTCCGTGACCGGGTGTTCGACCTGGAGGCGGGTGTTCATTTCGAGGAAGTGGGGCCTGCCGTCGGGAGCGATCAGGAACTCGACCGTTCCGGCGCCCTCGTAGGCGACGGCGCGGGCGGCGCGGATCGCCAACTCGCGCAATTCCTCGGCGAGTTCCTCGGTCAGGCCCGGTGCCGGGGACTCCTCGATCACCTTCTGGTGGCGGCGTTGGAGGGAACAGTCGCGGGTGCCGAGGGCCCATACCGTGCCGTGGGTGTCGGCGAGGATCTGTACCTCGACGTGGCGGCCGCCCTCCACGTAGGGCTCGACGAAGACCTCGCCGTCGCCGAAGGCGCTGGTGGCCTCGGCACGGGCGGCCGTCAACTCGGCTTCCAGGTCGGCGAGTCGGCGTACGACGCGCATGCCGCGTCCGCCGCCGCCCGCCGCCGCTTTCACCAGGACGGGGAGGTCGGACTCGGTGACGTGGTCCAGGGAGGCGATGCCCATCAGTTCCTTGGCGCGGGTCTTGGAGGCCATCGCCTCGATCGCCTCGGGCGGCGGGCCGATCCACACCAGGCCGGCGGCCAGGACGGCGCGGGCGAAGTCGGCGTTCTCGGAGAGGAAACCGTAGCCGGGGTGCACCGCGTCGGCGCCCGCCGCGACGGCCGCCTTCACGATCAACTCGCCGCGCAGGTAGGTCTCTTGGGGGGTCGCTCCGGGCAGCCGTACCGTCGCGTCGGCCACGCGTGTGTGGAGCGCGTTCGCGTCGGCGTCCGAGTGCACGGCGACCGTGCGGATGCCCAGCTCACGGCAGGTGCGGAAGACCCGGCAGGCGATCTCGCCCCGGTTGGCGACCAGTACTGTCGAAATCACGTGATCCCTCACATCCGGAAGACGCCGAAGCCACCGCGCGCGCCCTCGTAGGGCGCGGTGTGGAGGGCGGACAGGCACACGCCGAGGACGGTGCGGGTGTCGCGCGGGTCGATGACACCGTCGTCGTACAGCCGCCCCGACAGGAACATCGGCAGTGACTCGGACTCGATCTGCTGCTCCACCATGGCGCGCAGCGCGGCGTCCGCGTCGTCGTCGTAGGGCTGCCCCTTGGCCACGGCCGACTGGCGGGCGACGATCGACAGGACGCCGGCGAGTTGCTGGGGGCCCATGACGGCGGACTTGGCGCTGGGCCAGGCGAAGAGGAAGCGGGGGTCGTAGGCGCGTCCGCACATGCCGTAGTGGCCGGCGCCGTACGAGGCGCCCATCAGTACGGAGAGGTGCGGTACGCGGCTGTTGCTCACCGCGTTGATCATCATCGCGCCGTGCTTGATGATGCCGCCCTGTTCGTACTCCTTGCCGACCATGTAGCCGGTGGTGTTGTGCAGGAAGAGGAGCGGGATGTCGCGCTGGTTGGCCAACTGGATGAACTGGGCGGCCTTTTGGGACTCCTGGCTGAAGAGGACCCCCTGGGCGTTGGCGAGGATGCCGACGGGATAGCCGTGCAGGGTGGCCCAGCCCGTCACCAGGCTCGTGCCGTAGAGGGGCTTGAACTCGTCGAAGTCCGAGCCGTCGACGAGGCGGGCGACGACCTCGCGCGGGTCGAAGGGTGTCTTGAGATCCCCCGGGACGATGCCCAGCAGCTCGTCCTCGTCGTACTTGGGGGGTGCCGCCGGGCCCGGATCGCCGTACGCCTTGCGGTGGTTGAGGCGGGCGACGACGCGGCGGGCCTGGCGCAGGGCGTCCTGCTCGTCGACCGCGAAGTGGTCGGCGAGACCCGACACGCGCGCGTGCATCTCGGCGCCACCGAGCGACTCGTCGTCGCTCTCCTCGCCGGTCGCCATCTTCACGAGCGGCGGCCCGCCGAGGAAGACTTTCGCCCGCTCCTTGACCATGATCACGTGGTCGGACATACCCGGGATGTACGCGCCACCGGCGGTCGAGTTGCCGAAGACGACCGCGATCGTGGGGATACCGGCGGCAGAAAGGCGGGTCAGGTCGCGGAAGATGGCGCCGCCCGGGATGAAGATCTCCTTCTGGGACGGCAGATCGGCACCGCCTGACTCCACGAGGCTGATGCAGGGCAGCCGGTTGGCGAGCGCGATGTCGTTCGCCCGCAGGGCCTTCTTCAGGCTCCACGGATTACTGGCCCCGCCGCGCACGGTGGGGTCGTTGGCGGTGATCAGACACTCCACACCCTCCACCACCCCGATGCCGGTGACGAGCGAGGCGCCGACTGTGTACTCGGGGGAGGCGCTGCCCCAGGCGGCGAGCGGGGACAGTTCGAGGAAGGGCGTGTCGGGGTCGATGAGCAGTTCGATGCGCTCGCGGGCGAGCAACTTGCCGCGTTTGCGGTGCCGTTCGACGTACTTGGGCCCGCCGCCCGCGAGGGCCTTGGCGTGCTCGGCGTCCAACTCGGTGAGCTTGGCGAGCATGGCCTCGCGGTTGGCCGTGTAGTCGGGACCGTTGGTGTCCAGGGCGGTCGGGAGGACGGTCACAGCAGGGCCTCCGGTATGTCCAGTCGGCGGGAACGCAGCCATTCGCCCAGGGCCTTGGCCTGCGGATCGAAACGGTGCTGGGCGGCGACGCCCTCGCCGAGGATTCCCTCGACGACGAAGTTGAGGGCACGGAGATGGGGCAGCACATGCCGCGTCACCGCCAACTCCTCGGTCTCCGGCAGAAGTTGACGGAACCGCTCGACGGTCAGCGCATGGGCGAGCCAGCGCCACGCCTCATCCGTACGCGCCCACACCCCCACGTTGGCGTTCCCTCCCTTGTCACCGCTACGGGCCCCGGCGACCAGACCAAGGGGCGCCCGCGTCGTGGGCCCGTCCGGCGGAGGCTCGGGGAGGGACGGCTGTGGAAGGTCTTCCAGTACGCGGGTGTCGTGGGCCGGGGCCACAGCAACCCGGCGCCCGTCATCGAGGACGGCCACATGGTCGACGGCACTGTGGGGGACATACACATCATCGAAGACGCCATAGGGCGCTCCCTTTCCAGGTGGGGTCAGCACATGGAAGCCGGGGTAACTGGCGAGTGCGAGTTCGACGGCGGCCGCGCTCAACGCCCGACCGACGGTCTCCTGATCGGGATCCCGCACGACGAGCCGCAGCAGTGCGCTGGCGGTCTCCTCGGTGGAGGCATCCGCGTGGTCGGTACGGGCGAGATCCCAACGGAGTTCACCGGGCCGCGACTTGGCGTTCCCCTCGCCGAACGCGGCCTCCATCTGTTCCCGGACGAGAGTGGCCTTGCGCTCGATGTCGAGCCCCGTGAGCACGAAGGTCACCTCGTTGCGGAAGCCCCCCAGCCGGTTGAGCCCGACCTTGAGGGTCGGCGGTGGAGCCTCTCCGCGCACACCCTCGATCCGGACCCGGTCGGGCCCGTCCTCGGCAAGCCGGACGGTGTCGAGGCGGGCGGTGACATCGGGACCGGCGTACCGGGCACCGTGCGTCTCGTAGAGGAGCTGCGCGGTGACGGTGCCGACGTCCACGACTCCCCCGGTGCCGGGGTGTTTGGTGATGACGCAGGAGCCGTCTTCATGGATCTCGGCCAGCGGAAAGCCGGGCCGGCGGAGCTTCTCCGGCGTGTGCTCGGTGAAGAAGGCGTAGTTACCTCCGGTCGCCTGGGTCCCGCACTCCAGCACATGTCCGGCGACCACGGCCCCCGCGAGCCGGTCGTGGTCGTCGGCCCCCCACCCGAAGTGAGCGACGGCGGGCCCCGTCACCAGGGCGGCATCGGTGACGCGTCCGGTGACCACGATGTCGGCCCCCGCGTCGAGACAGGCGGCGATACCGAAACCACCGAGATAGGCATGCGCGGCAAGGGCGTCCGGATACCGGCCGGCGAGATCGTCCCCCTCGACATGGGCGACTCGTACGCGAACCCCGACCCGACCGGCCAACTCCCTTACGGCATCGGCGAGTCCGGCGGGGTTCAGCCCCCCGGCGTTGGTGACGATCCGCACCCCGCGCTCGACGGCGAGGCCGAGGCACTCCTCCAGCTGCCTGAGGAAGGTACGCGCATATCCGGCGCCGGGGTCCTTGAGCCGGTCGCGGCCCAGGATGAGCATGGTCAGCTCGGCGAGGTAGTCACCGGTGAGGAAGTCCAGTTGGCCGCCGGTGAGCATCTCGCGGAGGGCGTCGAAACGGTCGCCGTAGAAGCCGGAAGCGTTGCCGATGCGGAGCGGGGCGGGGCGGGATTCACTGTGCGGGCTCACTGAGGGCCGCCTCCCTTCGGCTTCGGCTTCGGCGGGCGTCCGGTACCGGGTGGTCCCGCGAAGGCCTGCGCGATGTCGAGCCATCGGTCGGCGTCGGGGCCTACCGCCTCCACCGCGAGGTCGGTGCGGTGGGCTCGCTGGGTGACGAGGAGGCAGAAGTCGAGAGCGGGGGCGGTGACACGCTGCGGGGCGGCTTCGGGGCCGTAGGTCCACAACTCGCCTGATGGAGCGCGGAGTTCGACACGGAACTCCTCACTCGGTGGAGTCAGCCCATGCACCCCGAAGGCGAAGTCACGTGCGCGCACGCCGATACGCACCACATGCCGGAGCCGGTCCGTAGCCGGCCGGACCACACCCACCGCATCGGCGACGTCCTGCCCATGGGCCCAGGTCTCCATGAGGCGACCGGTAGCCATCGAGGCGGCCGACATGGGCGGGCCGTACCAGGGGAAACGGGTTCCTGTGGGCGCGGCGTACAGGGCGTCCAGCAGGGCCCTCCGCCCGGCCCGCCAGTCCGCCAGGAGCCGGGCGGGCGGTTTCGCGGCCCCCTCCTGCGCGCCCTCGTCCACAAACGACTCGGGAGCGGCGAGCGCCTTCTCGACCAGCGCCCCGAACGCTTCCTCGTCCGTCACGGCGAGCAGCGCGGAGTGGTCGGTCCAGGCCAGGTGGGCGATCTGGTGGGCGACGGCCCATCGGGCAGCAGGCGTCTCGAAGGCCCAGCCCTCCGGCCTCAACTCGGCGACAAGCCGGTCGAGTTCCTCGCTCTCCTCACGCAGGTCGTCGAACACGCGCGTCGGATCGGACATGGGGGGAGCATGGCAGGGGCGCCAGAAACAATCAAGCGTGCTTGCATTATTCAAATGGGTGGGGGGTGGAGAGGTGCTGGTCGATGGAGTTGCTGTGGGCGTGGGTCGCGATGTGACCGTTGGGCCACTCGCTTCTCAGCCAGTGTCGGGCTTCCACGGCCCGAGTAAAGGGCGCTCCCTGCGGTCGCGTCGGCTACGCCGATTCCGCTCCGCTCCACCCTTGACACGACCCGCTCCACCCCGTTCCAGAAGCGAGCGAGCAGCCCAGAGGAATGGGTGGCCGACCTGTGAATGCCCTTGCCTGTACTGCGTTGCGGGCCGGTGTGGAGGGTTCGCGCTGCCGTCTCGCCTGCACGCCGGGCCGACTCAGCGGCCAACGCCCGGCAGGGACTTCCCTATGAGACTCCGGACCTGCGACGCGCAGGGGCGCACTCGCGTCTCGCCAGCACGCCGGGCCGGCCCAGCGGCCAACGGCGAGTGGGGACTTCCGAGACAAGAGACGCGGGACCTGCGGCCCGCAAGGGTGCGCACCGACGGTCCGCCTTGCACATCGGGCCGGCTCAGCGACTACCGGCCGGTGAGGGGAGACGGGTGGAGGGGATGGGTGGGTGCTGGAGGCTGGGGGTAAAACTAACCACTCACATGCATCTTGACCGGTTAGAAAAGACCCCAGCTTCCAGAGAGGACAAGGTCGGCAGGGCAGGACGGAAGACCCGGGGCGGGGGCTACCGAGTCAGGGAAGCGTGACACTCCTCCCCGGACTGTCACCCTTCTGCGGACCGACACCCCGACAGGGAGGCCGAGCGGCAGACGAGGACCTGCCGCCGGCCGGGCCATCCCCAGAACCGACCAACTGACTGACCATGACCGGCAAACCATGACCGGCTGGCCGGCTGACCTGGAACCTCCCTGCCGACCTGAAAGCTTCCGCCCGCCCCGGAGGCTTCCGACGGAAGTCCCCACCAGGCGAAAGCCGCCAAGCCGACCCGGCATACCAGCAAGGCACCAGCGCACCCCTACACACACGCAGAACCAGAATCTCGCACGAAAGCCCCCCCCCCACCCACTGCCAGCCGCTAAACCGCCCGCCCGGCGTGCAGGCGACACGCAGACGCGTCCCCGCACACCGCAGGCCCCGAATGCCGTCCCGTTCTCGTCCCGCCCCGGAAGCCCCCACCGGGCGTTGGCCGCCAAGCCCACCCGGCGTGCAGGCGACACGCAAACGCGTCCCCGCACACCGCAGGCCCGGAATATCTTCTTGCTCCCCTCCCGCCCCGGAAGCCCCCACCGGGCGTTGGCCGCCAAGCCGACCCGGCGTGCAGGCGAGACGCAAACGCGTCCCCGCACACCGCAGGCCCGGAATATCTTCTTGCTCCCCTCCCACCTCGGAAGTCCCCACTCACCGTTGGCCGCTAAGCCCACCCGGCGTGCAGGCGAGACGCCAGCGCGCACCCTCCACACCGGGCCACAACGCAGTACAGGCAAGGGTATTCACAGGTCGGCCACCCATTCCTCCGGGCCGCTCGCTCGCTTCTCAAACGGGATTGTGTGAGCCGAGTCAAGGGTGGAGCGCAGCGAAATCGGCGCAGCCGACGCGACCGCAGGGAGCGCCCTTTACTCGGCTCACACAATCCCGACACTCACAAAGAAGCGAGTGGCCCAACAGTCACACCACAGCTGACGGCCACAGCAACGCCTACGCCTCGACCTTCGCCTTCCCCCGCCCCACCTGCGTCCGCACCGCCCCCATACTCGCCGCGATGACCAGCGCAATAGCCATGGCCTCAGGAACGGACAGCGCCTGGTGGAGGATCAGGAAACCCGCTGTTGCCGCGACGGCCGGTTCCAGGCTCATGAGGATGGCGAAGGTGGAGGCGGGGAGGCGGCGCAGGGCAAGGAGTTCGAGGGTGTAGGGGAGGACCGAGGAGAGGACCGCTACTGCCGAGCCGAGGGCGATCGTCGTGGGGTTCAGGAGTTTCGTGCCCGACTCCGCGATACCGAGCGGCAGGAACACCACCGCCGCCACGACCATCGCCAGCGCCAGACCGTCGGCCTGGGGGAAGCGGCGGCCTGTGCGGGCGCTGAAGATGATGTACGTGGCCCACATGGCGCCGGCGCCCAGGGCGAAGGCTACGCCTATGGGGTCCAGGCTGCTGAAGCCTCCGCCGCCGAGGAGGAAGACGCCTGCCAGAGCCAGTCCCGCCCACACCGCGTTCAGGGCGCGCCGGGAGGTCAGGACCGAGAGGGCGAGCGGGCCCAGTACCTCCAGCGTCACCGCCGGGCCCAGGGGAATGCGGGCCAGGGACTGGTAGAAGAGGCCGTTCATCGCGGCCATCGTGACGCCGAAGGCGACGACCGTGCCCCAGTCCGCGCGCGAGTGACCGCGCAGGCTGGGGCGGCAGACCACGAGCAGAACCACCGCCGCCACCAGCAGTCGGAGCGTCACCACACCCAGCGACCCCGCCCTGGGCATCAGCGTCACCGCCAGCGCACCACCGAACTGCACCGAGATACCCCCGGCCAGCACGAGACCCACCGGCCCGAGCGAACCGGCACGGCGCGGGGCGGCGGCGGCCGGAGTGGCCACGGGGGCGGTGGTCGACGTCGACGCCGATGTCGTACTGGGGATGCTCACGGGGCTTCCAAGGGGCTCAGCTCGGGATTTGTCCATCACGATGCACTACTCGGTCCATAGTAATGGACTGAGACAGGCGTGTGAACCCTCTATGCAACTGTCAGATGCCGCTCCAGGGGACCTCGTCCCGGAACAGGGGCCGCCCGTCGGGGAGGGTGGCGGGCATCGGCCCGAAGAGGGGATCGGAGTACTCCGCATACCCCGCATACCCCGCGTACTCGGAGTGCTCGGCCTGGGGGTATGTCGGCTGCGGCTGGTACGTCTGGTGCGGCTGCGGTACCCAGCTCTCGGTGAACACCGGCGGCGCGGTGTACCCGTAGCTCGCCGGAACCTCTACCCCTACCCCCGCCCCTGCCCCCGCCTCGGGCCCCATGTCCGTGAACAGCGGCAGTCGCAGTTCCCCGGTGTCCATCACCGCGTTGTTCTGCGAGCGATGCAGCCGGGAGTACGCACCGCCCGTCGCCATCAGCTCCGCGTGCCGTCCCGTCTCCACGATCCGGCCTCCGTCCACGACCAGGATGCGGTCGGCGTCGGGGGCGAGGTTGAGGTCGTGGGTGATCATGATGGTCGTACGGCCCGCCATCAGTCGTCGTAGCGGCTTCACGACGCGGCGCGCGGCCATCGAGTCCAGGCCGGTGGTCGGTTCGTCAAGGACCAGGACCGGGGCGTCGCGCAGGATCGCGCGGGCGATCGCCAGGCGCTGGAGCTGACCGCCGGACAGGCGGGCCGAGTTGGGGTCGACCTTCGTGTCGTAGCCGTCGGGGAGGCGGAGGATGAACTCGTGGGCGTCGGCCGCCGTCGCCGCGTCCACGATCGCCTGCTCGCTCGCGCCGGGGCGCCCGCAGGCGATGTTCGCGCGGACGGTGTCGTGCAGGACGAGGGTCTCCTGCGGGAGCAGGGTCACGTACTCGCGCAGGCGGGCGAGGGGAAGGTCCCGCAGGGGGACGCCGTCGAGGAGGACGTCGCCCGCGTCGGGGTCGTAGAAGCGGAGGAGCATTTTGGAGACCGTGGACTTGCCGGCGCCGCTGGGGCCGGTGACGATCACCAGTTCGCCGGGGTTGACGGTGAAGGAGAGGCCCTCCAGCGCGGCCCTGTCCGCACCCGGGTAGCTGAAGGTGACGTCGCGGAGTTCGACCGTGCCGTCGGGGCGGCCGAACTCCGTGCCGTGGCTGGGGTCGGCGACGGACGGTCGTACGTCCAGGATCTCGATCAGACGCTCGGCGCCCGCGGTGGCGGCGGTGACGGTCAGACCGAGTTGGGCCAGGCCGCGGACGGGCGGGTAGAGGTAGCCCAAGAAGGCCGAGAACGCGAGGAGTTGGCCGAGGGTCATGCGGCCGGTGGAGATCTCCCAGGCGCCGATGCCGACCACGGCCAGCACGCACACCGTCTCGATGACGGCGACGAGTTGCTCGTACGCCTCGTTGAGGCGCGTCGAGCGGACGGACGCGCGGAACCAGGCGCCGGCCTCCTCGTTCAGGCGGCGGCGTTCCGCGTCGCGGCGGCCGTAGGCCTGGGTGAGGACGATGTTGCCGAGGGACTCCTCGACGACGGAGGTGATCGCGCCGTCGGCGACCCGGCCCTCGCGGGATACGTCCTTGATGGAGCCGGAGAAACGGCGGGCCGCCAGCCAGAAGAGGGGGGCGAGGACGAAGGTGGCCGCGGCCAGGTCCCAGCGCAGCCAGAATGCCGCGGCGGCGTAGAAGAGGGCCGAGAAGATCGCTGAGGCCGTTCCGACCACGCCGGACACGACGAGCGTTTCGATCGCCTCGACGTCGCCGGTGAGGCGGGACAACAGGTCGCCCTGGCGGTGGCGTTGGAAGAAGTGCGGGGGCAACTGCTGTACGTGGTCGAAGACATGCTCGCGCAGTCTCATCACGAAGCGCTCGGTGGCCCAGGCGGCAAGGGAGTTGCCGGCGTACGAGACGAACGCGCCGACGATCGCCACGCCCAGCCACTTGGCGGCGGGGCTCCAGAAGGCGCTCAGTGAACCCTTCGCCAGGGCGCGGTCGGTGAGGTCGGCGAAGAGGAGGATGGACTCGGTCTCGGCGAGCGCGCCGACGATGGTGCACACCCAGACGAGCACCAGCCAGCGTCTGAGACCCCGGGTCAGCGGCCAGAACCGGCGGAAGGCGACTCGGGCGGGAATGGTGGGAGTTTCGTCGCCCTCGTCGCATTCGAGGCCTTCTTCGTCCGTGTCCATATATTCAGCCGCGCCCATGATGCCCTCCGCTTCCCGTCATCAGAATTCTTTTGGACTTTTGAATTCAGGAAAGAAAAGAGGGCCGACTGCGTGGGTCGGCCCTCTTCTTTACCGCCGGTTCAGCTGTCCTGGCCGGGCAGCGGCTTCGGCAGCGGCTTGGGCTCGTGCTTCTTGCGGGGCTTCGGGGGCGGCGGGGGCGGAAGCTGCTGCTTCTTGGGCTTGGGCAGCGGGGCGAGCTTGTTGAGGCCCATTCCGAACTCCTTGGCTGTGCAGAGGATTTTGTGCGTCAAGTTCGAGCGTGTTACCGCCCGGGGAATTCCCGACACCGATGAACTTACACGCGACCCACCCCACGGATCGGCAAATTGGGCAAGCGAACGGCAAGCAGCTGCTGTGAATACCTTTGCGAATCCTGAGTTCCGGCGGTGAACCTGAGAGTTCTCTAATAAACCTGAGAGAAGCCTTAACGAACCTGTGCTTCCGCCCTCAATCGAGGGCGTCCGCCAGGACCTCCGCGAGGTGCCGCGCCCGTACCCCCGCCAACTGCTCCAGTTGTGTGCGGCACGAGAAGCCGTCCGCCAGGACTACCGTGTCGGCCGGCGCTTTCCGTACGGCGGGCAGGAGTTGTTCCTCGGCGCAGGCCGCCGACACCTCGTAGTGGCCCTTCTCGAAGCCGAAGTTGCCCGCCAACCCGCAGCAGCCGCCGGAGAGTTCGCCGGTCAGGCCCGCTGCCGCGCGGAGGCGGCGGTCGGCGGTGTCGCCCAGTACCGCGTGCTGATGGCAGTGGGTCTGGCCCACCGTCGGGCGGTCGATGCGGGGCGGGGTCCAGTCGGGGGCCGCGTGGCGTTCCAGGGCCTCGGCGAAGGTGAGGACCATGGCGGCGAGGCGGGCCGCGCGGGGGTCGTCGGGCAACAGCTCGGGGAGGTCCGTGCGCAGGGCCGCCGCGCAGCTCGGCTCCAGGACCACCACGGGCGGGGCGCCCTCGCCGTCCACCAGCACGCCCATTGCGTCCAGGGTGGTGCGCATCACCTCGCGGGCGCGGTCCAGTTGGCCCGTCGACACATACGTCAGTCCGCAGCAGACGGGCTTCCCCGCCATCACCGGCAGGACGGGGAGCACCTCCAGTCCCGCCGCCTCCAGTACCCGGACGGCCGCGTGACCGACGGACGGTGAGAGGTGCTCCGTGAAGGTGTCCGGCCACAGCTGGACACGTCCCCGAGTGGGCGTCTCCACGTACTCCACTCCGTCGTGCGTGTTCCGCCGTGACTCCGCCATCGCCTTCCGCCGCCACGCCCGGGTGAAGGGCACTCCCGCCACCCGCGGAATCTCCCGCTCCCCCGCGATCCCGCCCAGCCGCTTCGCCACCGCCGCCAACGGCCGTACGGAAGCGAGGAAGTTGACCAGCCATGCCGTCCGCGTGCGGTCCACCAGGCGGAGCCAGCGCGGGAGCCAACCCATCGTGTAGTGGGACGCGGGGCGGCGGCGGCCCTCGTAGTGGTGGTGCAGGAACTCCGCCTTGTACGTGGCCATGTCGACCCCGACCGGGCAGTCCGTACGGCAGCCCTTGCACGACAGGCACAGGTCCAGCGCGTCCCGGACCTCCGTCGACCGCCAGCCGTCGGTGACCAGTTCGCCCGCGAGCATCTCGTGCAGCAGTCGGGCCCGCCCGCGCGTGGAGTGCTCCTCCTCGCCCGTCGCGCGGAACGACGGGCACATCACCGACGAACCGGACACCTCCGTCGTACGGCACTTGGCCACCCCTACGCACCGCCGTACCGCCGCCGAGAAGTCGCCGCCGTCGGACGGATAGCCGAACACCACGTCCACCGGTTCGCGGGGCAGGACCGAGAAGCGGAGGTTCGTGTCCAGGGGGGCGGGGCGGACCAGCATGCCGGGGTTGAGGAGGTCGTCCGGGTCCCAGATGCCCTTGGCGCGCTCGAAGAGGGTCACCATCTCGGTGCCGTACATCTTCGGCAGGAGTTCGGCACGGGCCTGGCCGTCGCCGTGTTCGCCGGAGAGCGAGCCGCCGTGGGCCACGACCAGTTCGGCCAGGTCCTCGGAGAAGCGGCGGAAGCCACCAATACCCGCCTCCGTCAGGAGGTCGAAGTCGATGCGGACGTGGATGCAGCCGTCCCCGAAGTGGCCGTACGGCGTGCCCCGTAGGCCGTACGACCCCAGCAGTGCCCTGAAGTCCCGCAGATACGCGCCCAGTTGGGGCGGCGGTACCGCGCAGTCCTCCCAGCCCGGCCATGCCTCCGAGCCTCCCCCAGCCCCAGGGGGCCGGGAGGTGCCCCCAGGCATTCTCGTCGCCGTGCCGCTCGCGTCCTCGCGGATGCGCCACAGGGCGCGTTGGCCGGCGGGGTCCGTCACCACCAGGGAGTCGAGGACGTCGGCCGCGCGGACGATCGTCTCCGCACGCGCGCGTGCCTCCGCCGCCGTGTCGCCGCCGGTCTCCACGAACAGCCAGGCGCCGCCCCGGGGGAGGTCGGCCGTGGAGCGGACCAGGTCGGCGGCCATCCCCTCGACGGTGAGCGGCGCATGGACCAGCAGGCCCGCCGCCGCCTCCGCCGCCGCGCCCTCGTCGGCGTAGCCCAGCACGGCGAGGGCACGCGCGCGGGGTGCCTCGACGAGTCGTACGACCGCCTCCGTGAGGATGCCCAGGGTGCCCTCGCTGCCGCAGAAGGAGCGGGCGACGTCCGCGCCGTTCTCGGGGAGGAGGGCGTCCAGGGCGTAGCCCGAGATACGGCGGGGGAGGTCCGGGAAGCCGGTGCGCAGGCGCGCCAACTCGGCTTCCACGAGCGGCCGTAGGCCCTCCGGAGCGCCCGACCAGTCGCGGCCGAGCGTCAAGCGGTCGCCCCGCGCGGTGATCACGGACAGTTCGCCCACGTTGTCCGCCGTGGTGCCCCAGGCGACCGAGTGGGAGCCGCAGGAGTTGTTGCCGATCATGCCGCCGAGGGTGCAGCGGCTGTGGGTCGAGGGGTCGGGGCCGAAGCGCAACCCGTGGGGGGCGGCGGCCTGTTGGAGGCGGTCGAGGACCAGGCCGGGCTGGACGACGGCCGTGCGGGAGGCGGGATCCAGGGACACCAGGCCGTTCATGTGGCGGGTGAAGTCGAGGACGACGCCCGTGCCCGTCGCCTGGCCGGCGATCGACGTGCCGCCGCCTCGCGCCACGACCGGCACCCCATGTGCCCGGCAGGCCGCGAGCGTCGCCGCCACGTCGTCGGCGTCACGGGGTGTGACGACGCCGAGGGGGACGCGTCGGTAGTTGGACGCGTCCATGGTCGTCAGCGCCCGGGACGTGACGTCGAAACCCACCTCGCCCCGGACGGTCCTGCGCAGCTCCGCCTGAAGATCCGCCATGCCCCCAGCATGAAGGGATTCTGTAAACGCATCCAGAACCTCCCCAGTTCGATCACTAACTCTCATATAGTGACCGTCAGTTGAGCACCCGGTGTCGCTTCTCGCCCAGGAACCCGACGAGCACCCCCCGAGGACACGACCGAGGACGACTGAGGAACACGACCAAAGACGCCCGAGGACCCGACCGAGGACCCCCTTCATGACCGCCCCCATACTTTCCGGCGAACGGCCCACCTTCCGTACGATCGCCCCCGCCCCGCTGTTCACCGCCGTACTGGCCGGGCTCGCGGTCGTCGGCGCGGTCTATGTGACTCCCGACGCGAAGCGCCTCGCGGTCGCCTGCGGTGCGGGCGCCGGCGCGCTGCTGCTCTGCGCTGCCGTCGCGCTCGCCGCGCACGCCTACCAGACGGCCCGTATCACCCGCCGCCGGCTTGAGGCCGTCACCCTCGACGCGGGGCGGCTGATGCAGGAACGGGCCCGGCTGAGCACGGACTTCGACCGTGAGCGCGTCCAGCTGACCGAGGAGCTGACCCACGAGCGGTCCCGGCTGACCGCCGAACTCTCGCAGGAACACGCCCGGTTGACCTCCGAGTTCTCTCAGGAGCGGCTGCGGCTCACCACCTCCTTCGCGGAGGAGCGCGGCCGCCTCACGGAGGAGCACTCCCTGGAGCGCGCCCGACTCACCGCCGAGAACAAGCAGTTGACCGAGCGGGCCCGCCGGGACGCCCACGAGCGCGCCGCCGCGCTCTCCGCGACCGCCAACGCGGCGGGCCGTATGCAGGCGTTGGCCACCGGCATGCTCGCCGACCTGCGCACCATGGAGGAGCGGCACTCCGACGAGGACGTCCTCGCCGACCTGCTCCACCTCGACCACCGCACCGCGCAGGCGGGCCGTATCGCCGACTCCGTCGCCGTCCTCACCGGCGCCCGCTCCGGCCGCCGTTGGGCCCGCCCGATCGCCATGGAGTCGATCCTGCGCGGCGCGATGGGCCGGATCAGCGGCTACCAGCGTGTGCGCGTCCACTCCGCGAGCGACGCCGCCGTCGCCGGGCACGCGGCCGAGGGCGTGATGCACGCGCTCGCCGAACTCCTCGACAACGCCGCGAACTTCTCGCCGCCGAGCGCCGAAGTGCATGTCTACGTCGAAGAGGTACCCGCCGGCGTCATCCTCTCGGTGGAGGACAGCGGCCTGGTCATGGGCGACATCCAACTGCGCCGCGCCGAACGCGCGGTGTCCGGCGACTCCACCGAACTGGGCGGCCTCACCGGCACCCGGCTCGGCCTCGCGGTCGTCGGCCGGCTGGCCCGCAAGTACGGGCTGAAGGTGTCGTACCGGCCCTCCGCGCGCGGCGGTACGGGCGTCCTGATGCTCGTACCGCAGGACATCCTGGTGCCCCAGGACGCCCCGGCGGCCCCGCAGGAGTCCCTCGCCCTTCCCGAGCCCCCGGCCACCGCGCCAAAGCCGGAGCGCACGGCTCCCGAACCGGTCGCCGTAGGAAAGACCTCCGTAGGCGAGCCCTCCGCAGGAGAGCCCTGGAGGTCCTACGCCGCCGGGCGCGCCCTCGGCGATCTGGACCCGGAGCCGGTCCCCACGCACGAGTCGGCGGACCGCGGCGGACTGCCCGAACCGGCGCTGGGCGCACCGGTGTTGAACGCGCCGTCGGTGCCGAGCACGCTGCCCGACGGGCTGCCCAAGCGGCGCCGGGGTCAGGCCCTGGCAGCGGCCGAGCGCGCACGCGCGCGTGCCGAGTCCGCGGCGCCCGAGCCGCACCCCGCGCCCTCGGCCGACGACACCCTCGCCCGGACCGCCCGCTTCAACAGCTTCCGCCAGGCCGTACGCGACGCGGCCCCCGACCGGGACCGGACGACGGCGGCCGTCCTCCAGGACGCGCCCGCGCCGGAGGACACGGAGATCACCGCGTACACCGGCATGGACGCGTTCACGGACCCGTACACGGACGCGTACAGAGAGACGGGCGCGGGCGCGTACACCGACGCGGACACGGACACGGACGGGTACGTCGACGACCGCTCCGAGTCCGCCGAGCCCCTCACCGCCACCACCCCCTCCCACTCCCACCCGCACTCGGAAGGCAACCCCACCTCATGACCGGCACGACGACCGCCGACGAGAAGCTCACCTGGCTCATCGAGGGCCTCCTGGAGCGCACCCCGGGCGCACGGCACGCGCTCGTGCTGTCCCGGGACGGCCTGAAGCTGTGCCGGACGCCCGAACTCTCCGTCGACCAGGCCGACCAGCTCGCCGCGATCGCCGCCGGGATCCAGTCGCTGTCGCACGGCGCGTCGGTGGAGTTCGGGGACGGCAGCGGGGGCGTGCGCTCCGCGATGACGGAGTTCTACGGCGGGGTGCTGTTCATCGTCGAGGCGGGTGAGGGGGCGCACCTGGCCCTGGTCACCACCGAGGACGCGGACGCGGGCCTGATCGGGCACAACATGAGCGAGCTGGTCGAACAGCTCGGCGAGCACCTGCGCGCGGAACCGCGTACGTGATGAGCCGCCCCGGCAGGGACGACTCACCCGACCGCCTCTACACGCTCACCGGCGGGCGCGCCCGCTCCGGACCGGACAGCCCGTTCGACCTGGTGACCCTCGTGGTCGCCGAGTGCGATCCGGTGACCGGAATGCAGTCGGAGCACGCGGCGATCCTGCGGATCACCGAACACCCCACGGCCGTCGTCGAGTTGGCGGCCGAGCTCAAACTCCCGGTGAGCATCACCAAGATCCTCCTCTCCGACCTTCTCGCGGCCGGCCGGGTCAGTGCCCGGCATCCGCGCAAGGCCGTGTCCGATCCCGACGTCCTGGAACAGGTGCTCGTTGGACTCCGCAACCTCTGACGCGCGCATCCCCTTGGGTGCCTCCGCCGACAACGGCCTGAAGATCGTGGTCGTCGGCGGCTTCGGCGTCGGCAAGACCACGCTGGTCCGTTCGGTCAGCGAGATACGTCCCCTCAACACCGAGGAGACGATGACGAAGGCCGGCGAGGCCGTCGACGACATCAGCGAGGTGCGCGGCAAGTCCGCGACCACCGTCGCCTTCGACTTCGGCCGCATCACGCTCGACGCCCGCAATGTGCTGTACCTGTTCGGCGCCCCCGGCCAGGAACGGTTCTGGTTCCTCTGGGACCGGCTGTTCTCCGGGACGCTCGGCGCGGTCGTCCTCGTCGACACCCGCCGCATCGACGACTCCTGGTACGCCATCGACCGCCTCGAACACCACGGCACCCCCTTCATCGTGGCCTGCAACGACTTCGGCGGCCCCGCCTACGCCCCGCAGCAGATCCGCGAGGCCCTCGACCTCGATCCGGACGTCCCCCTCCTGGACTGCGACGCCCGCTCCCGCGCGTCCGCGAAGCAGGTCCTGATCACCCTGGTCGAGCACGTCAAGAACCAGCACGCCAAGAACCAGCAGACCAAGGGCCGTTACGACGGCCAGGACCCCGCCCGCCCCCAAGTCCCCGCCCCCCACCAGGAGTTGGCCCTGTGACCGCCCCCGTACCGCTGAGTGGACCCAGGTTCCAGACCGAACCGGCGCGGCTGTACCGGGAGATGAGGCGCGAGCACGGCGCCGTGACCCCCGTGGTGCTCGACGGCGACGTCCCGGCCTGGCTGGTGCTCGGCTACCGCGAGCTGCATCAGGTCACCGGCGATCCGGTGCTGTTCAGCCGTGACTCCGACCTGTGGAACCAGTGGGACGGCATCCCCGACGACTGGCCGCTGCTGCCGATGATCGGCCGTAAGCAGCCGTCGATCCTCTACACGGTCGGCGAGCGGCACCGTGAGCGCGTCGGCATGATCAGCGACGCGCTGGAGGCCGTGGACCCGTCCGAACTGCGGTCGTACACCGAGAAGTTCGCGGACGAGCTGATCGACGGGATCTGCGCCAAGGGCGAGACGGACATCGTCGGCGACTACGCGATGCTGCTGCCGGTACGGGTCCTGGCCCGGCTCTACGGCTTCCGGGACGAGCAGGGTCCGGGGCTGGTGACGGCGCTCAACGACATGATCGACGGACGTGAGCGGGCGCTCGCCGGGCAGAGTCATCTGGCCGGGTCCATGGGGCAGTTGCTGGCCGACCGGAAGGCCGAGCCGGCCGATGACGTCGTCTCGCGGATGCTCACGCACTTCTCCGGCTTCTCCGATGTGGAGATCGCCCAGGACCTGATGGTGATGATGGCGGCGGGCCACCAGCCGACCGCCGACTGGATCGGCAACTCGCTGCGGCTGATGCTGACCGACGACCGGTTCGCGGCCTCCCTCTTCGGCGGCCGCAACAGTGTCGCCGAGGCGATGAACGAGGTCCTGTGGGAGGACACCCCGACGCAGAACGTGGCCGGCCGCTGGGCCTCCCGCGACACCCAGCTCGGCGGGCGCCGTATCCGCGCCGGCGATCTGCTGCTGCTCGGCCTCCAGGGCGCCAACTCCGACCCCCAGGTCCGCACCGACGGCTCCGCGCTGACCGGCGGCAACAACGCGCACTTCTCCTTCGGGCACGGGGAGCACCGGTGTCCGTTCCCGGCGCAGGAGGTGGCCGAGGTGATCGCGCGGACGGGGATCGAGGTCGTCCTGGACCGGCTGCCGGACATCGACCTGGCGGTACCGGCCGAGTCCCTGACGCGCCGGCCGTCACCCTGGCTCAGAGGACTGACCGCTCTGCCGGTGCGGTTCACGCCGGTGGCGGCGCGCTGAGTTCGGAGTCCCGAGTTCCTGCTTTTGCCCGTTGGCCATGAGCCCTGCCTTGTCCTGTCCTGCCTGTCCTGCCTTGTCCTGTCCTGTCCTGCCTGTCCTGCCTGGTTCTGCCGTGGAGGCGATCCCGTATGAGCACCGGTACCGAAGAGACCCGTATCGTCCTGGACCCGTTCGTCGGCGACCTGGACGGCGAGAGCGCCAGGCTTCGCGCGGCCGGTCCGCTGGCCGCCGTAGAACTGCCCGGTGGTGTGCCCGTGTGGGCGGTGACGCGGCACGCCGAGGCGAAACAGTTGCTCACGGATCCGCGGCTGGTGAAGGACATCGAGGTCTGGGGTGCGTGGCGGCGCGGTGAGATCCCCGCGGACTGGCCGCTGATCGGGCTGGCGAACCCGGGCCGTTCGATGCTGACCGTGGACGGCGCCGACCACCGCCGGATGCGGACGCTGGTCGCGCAGGCGCTCACCCCGCGCCGGGTGGAGCAGATGCGGGAGCGGATAGCGAAGCTGACGGAGGGTCTGCTCAACGGAGTTGAGGCGGCCGAGGGTGAAGTCGTGGATCTGAAGGCGGAGTTCGCGTATCCGCTCCCCATGTACGTCATCGCCGACCTGATGGGCATCGCGGAGGACCGACTCCCGCGCCTGAAGGAGCTGTTCGAGAAGTTCTTCTCGACGCAGACCCCGCCGGCCGAGGTCATCGCGACGCTGACGGAACTCGCGGGCATCATGGCGCAGACGGTCGCGGCGAAGCGCGCGGAGCCCGGAGACGACCTGACGTCGGCGCTGCTCGCGGCCTCCGAGAACGGCGACCACCTCACCGACGAGGAGATCGTCTCCACGCTCCAGCTGATGGTCGCGGCGGGCCACGAGACGACGATCTCGCTGATCGTCAACGCGGTCGTCAACCTCTCGGCGCATCCCGTCCAGCGTGCCCTGGTGCTGGCCGGCGAGGCCGACTGGTCCTCGGTGATCGAGGAGACCCTGCGCCACTCGACGCCCACCTCGCACGTCCTGATCCGCTTCGCCACGGAGGACGTCCCGGTCGGCGACAAGATCCTCCCGGCCGGGGACGCGCTGATCGTGTCGTACGCCGCGATCGGCCGCGACGAGGAGGCCCACGGCCCGACGGCCGGCGACTTCGACATCACCCGCACCAGCGAGAACCGCCACATCTCCTTCGGCCACGGCCCGCACGTCTGCCCCGGCGCGGCGCTGTCCCGGCTGGAGGCGGGGGTGGCGCTGCCCGCCCTCTACGAGCGTTTCCCGGCCCTGGACCTGGCGGTCCCGGCGTCCGAACTCCGCAACAAGCCGGTGGTGACGCAGAACGACATCTTCGAGCTGCCTGTGCGGCTGACGTCGTAGATCGGAAGCAGTCGGAAGCAGATCACCGTGTGTCCAGGGGCCGGAGCGGTCGTCTCATCGAACGGACGGGTTTCCGTCCGGTTTCGTCGAGGCGATACCCTCCGGCTCGTGGCTGATATCGAGATTCCCGCTGACATCAAGCCCGCCGACGGACGTTTCGGCGCTGGCCCCTCCAAGGTGCGGACGGAAGCGCTCGACGCGCTGGCCGCCACCGGTACGTCTCTGCTGGGCACGTCCCACCGCCAGGCCCCGGTCAAGAACCTGGTCGGCAAGGTGCGTGAGGGCGTCTCCGCGCTGTTCTCGCTCCCCGAGGGCTACGAGGTCGTCCTCGGCAACGGCGGTTCGACGGCCTTCTGGGACGTCGCGACCCACGGCCTGATCGAGAACAGGTCGCAGCACCTGACCTTCGGCGAGTTCAGCTCGAAGTTCGCGAAGGCGGCCAAGCTGGCGCCGTGGCTGGCCGAGCCGACGGTGATCGCGAGTGACCCCGGCACGCACCCCGAGCCGGCCGCCGAGGCGGGCGTGGACGTGTACGCGTACACGCACAACGAGACGTCGACGGGTGTGGCGGCCCCGATCAAGCGGGTCGCGGGAGCCGACGAAGGTTCCCTCGTCCTCGTCGACGCGACGTCGGGCGCGGGCGGCCTCCCGGTGGACATCACCGAGACGGACGTCTACTACTTCGCCCCGCAGAAGTCCTTCGCCTCCGACGGCGGACTGTGGATCGGCGTGTTCTCCCCGGCCGCGATCGAGCGCGCGGAGCGGATCCACGCGTCCGGCCGCCACGTGCCCGAGTTCTTCTCGCTCCCCACGGCGATCGACAACTCCCGCAAGAACCAGACGTACAACACCCCGGCGCTGTCCACCCTGTTCCTCCTCAACGAGCAGCTTGAGTGGATCAACGGCCAGGGCGGCCTGGCGTGGTCGACGGCCCGCACGAAGGACTCGTCGAGCCGTCTGTACGGCTGGGCGGAGGAGTCGAAGTACGCGACCCCGTTCGTGTCGGACGCCACCAAGCGCTCCCAGGTCATCGGCACGATCGACTTCGCCGACGAGATCGACGCGGCGGCCGTCGCCAAGGTCCTCCGCGCCAACGGCATCGTCGACACCGAGCCCTACCGCAAGCTCGGCCGCAACCAGCTCCGCGTGGCGATGTTCCCGGCGATCGACCCGGCGGACGTCGAGGCGCTGACGAAGTGCGTCGACTACGTCATCGAGAAGCTGTAGTCGTTTCGCCTACGATTCCGGTTCCACGACGACAAAGGGCGCCCCGCGGATCAACCGCGGGGCGCCCTTTGTCGGTGTCCCGTCTCAACGAAGCCAGTCGAGTGACGGTTCGTCTCGTCCAATCCAGTCGCCGCGGGTCGACCGGCCGAGGTCAGGACGAGGGGCTGCGGAGTGTGCGTCTCAACGAAGTTGGTCCGTCCTGGTCAGCCGCTCGGAGTCGACCGGGTTCGTTGAGAACGGACAGTCGGCTCCTAGGAGTTGGGCGGTGCGCGGGTGTCCCGTCTCATGCGGTATGGCCCCGGTCTCGAATGATCTGGTTCAATTCGATCTTCGTCTCGGACGACCTGTTCCGTCGAGGTCGGTGCTGCCTATCCCTGGAGGGTGGGAACGCGCGAGTTTCGTGCCTTCCGGTTGTCACCGGTCGTTGGTGCGGTGTCCGTGCCGGTTTTCGATCTCGGAGCTCCCGTGCCCGCTCCCGCAGTGCCCTCCCCACCCGCTGATCTGCTGACCGTACGGGTACAGGATCCCTACCCGTACTTCGCGTGGCTGCGCCGGCATGCACCCGCCCACCCGGACCGCAGGCCCGGACGTCCCACCGTGTGGCAGATCTCCCGCTACGACGACGTCCGCGCGCTGCTGACCGACGGACGTCTGAGCAAGGAACCCGGCCGTGTGCCCGGTTACGTGCCGGGGCCCGCCGGGCTGAACAGGCACCTCGTCCACGCCGATCCCCCGGACCACACCCGACTGCGGACCCTGGTGAACGCGGCGTTCGTCCCCCGCCGCATCGCACGGCTGGAACCCTTCATCACCGACACCGCGAACCGGCTGCTGGACCGGATCGAACAGCACACCCACGTAGATGTGATCGCGGCGTTCGCGGCACCGCTGACCTTCCGGATGATCTGCGCGATCCTCGGCGTCCCCACGGAGCTGGACAACGCGGCCACCCGCGACACCCTGATGGCCACCATCGCCCCCGCTCCCGGCCTGGATCCGGCCCGGGTGGAAGGCGAACTGCACGCCCTGCTGGACATCCTGATCGCCGGCAAACGCACGAGCGGTGAGCGTGGCGAAGCGGACCTGCTGGGTGCCCTCGTGCGGGCGAGCGACGAGAGCGGCGCGATGAGCGAAGAGGAACTGCGCTCCACCGCCTACCTCCTGCTCCTGGTGGGACACGACACGACCATGAACCTCATCGGCAACGGCGTGCTCGCCCTGCTGAACAACCCCGGCCAGAACGCCCGCCTCACCGGACCACAGACCGGACCCGGCCTCATCACCACGGCCGTCGAGGAACTGCTGCGCTACGACTCCCCGGTCCGCGACGCGACATTCCGCTGCGCCGCAGAGCCGATCAGCCTGCACGGGCAGTTGATCGGCGAGGGAGACATCGTCAGCCTCCTGATCGGCTCCGCCAACCGGGACGGGACCCACTTCCCCCACGCCGACCGCCTCGATGTGAGCCGCACTCCCAACGACCACCTCGCCTTCGGCTACGGACCCCACTTCTGTATCGGCGCCGCACTGGCCCGCCTCGAAGGCAGCGTCGCCTTCCCCCTGCTGCTGCAACGCCTGGGTCCGGTGACGCTGGCCAAGCCCTCCGACGAGCTCCCCTGGCGTCCGGCCCGGGTGATGCGCGGACTGGCCGCACTGCCCGTCGTACGGAACTGACCGCACCCGTCGACCCCGCCGGACCGTCCCCCGACCAGGAGCACACCGGATGGACAGCCACACCCCCGCGACATTGACCGAGCCACGCCCCGGCGTCCTGCTCGTCACCCTCAACAGACCCCACGTCCGCAACGCCGTCGACCAGTCCCTGGCCAACGCCCTGGACGCGGCCCTCACCAGGCTTGAGACCGACCCCTCCCTGACCGTCGGCATCCTCACCGGAGCGGGCGGCCACTTCTGCTCGGGCATGGACCTCAAAGCATTCCCCACCGACGGCGTCCCGGTCGTCGCCCACCGCGGGCTCGCCGGCATAACCCGCGCCCGCCTGCGCAAGCCGCTCATCGCGGCCGTCGAGGGCGCGGCCGTCGCCGGGGGCTTCGAACTCGCCCTCGCCTGCGACCTCATCACCGCCGCCGACACCGCGTTCTTCGCCCTGCCCGAAGTCGCCCGCGGACTCATCGCCGCCGAAGGCGGAGCCATCCGCCTCCCCGGGCGTGTCCCCTACCACGTGGCCATGGAGATGCTCCTGACCGCGGCCCCGCTGCCCGCCCCCGACGCGGCCCGCTACGGACTCGTCAACCAACTCACCGGGGAAGGCGAAGCACTTGACGCAGCCCTCACCCTGGCCGGCCGAGTCCAGGCCCACTCCCGCGACGCCGTCCTCATCACGAAGCAGATCGTCCAGGACACCCGCGGCCTCGACGACCACACCGCCTACACCGTTCAGGACCCCCTCAGCACCCCCGTTTTCACCACCACAGCCGCCACCGAAGGCGCGCACGCGTTCACCGAAAAACGCCGCCCGGCCTGGCACCGGTAAACCTTCCGGGACAGCAGCCACCATCCACAGCCCGGGGACCAGACCAACTGAGATTTTCGCCAACAGCCTGTCTCGAACGACCTGGTCGTCCCAGGACACATGTCCGTGCAAAGACCAGATCATTTGAGACGGGACAGCGGGGTACTCGGTGGTCAACCGGCGCATTTCGCCGACCTGTTGAAACGTGGCTTGGGTGGAGTGAGAGTCCCGCGAAGGAGTGTGGCGTTTCCCGCAGGACCGCGGTACGCGGTCCGGAGCGCTGCTCGACAGGTGCCGCCTGAACGAGCTTCCTGTCACTTGGAGTCTTGGCGTGCGTGGATGAGTCGCCGGGGGCCGCGGCCGACCGCTACACGCTGTCCACTAGTGTCCTGCACATGACGAAGCGGGGGTGGCTGCTGGGTGCCGTGGCAGTGCTGGCGGCGATCTGCGCCTCCGGTCCAGAACTCCCGGAGCTCATCCGCACGGCGTCGGACCTCGGCCCCCTCCCGGCCGACCGCTACGACTACACGCCGCAGGACTACCAACGATCGCAACGGGCATCGGCGTTGCTGGTCCGGCAGTGCATGGCGGAGCGCGGCCACCGGGCCTTCCCGCTCGACCCCCGCTACCCCAGCGACCCCGTCGTCGCCACCGCGGTCGGCACCGACTACGGCGCTCTGGATCTCGCCGCCGCCCGCCGCTGGGGCTATGGCTGGGACCCGGCCAAGTCCCTGGCCCTCCGGCCGAAGGGCCGCCGGATGACCAACGCCGAGTATGCGGACTTCCCCGCCTGCAACGCTGAGGCGAGCCAGCGGCTGCTGCGCGGAATCGACGTCAAGCGGGACTGGCTCTACGCACGTACACGGGCGACCGAGGTCGACAAGGCGGTCAAGCGCGACCCGCGCCTCCTCGCGGCTTGGGACGTGTGGTCCCGCTGTGTGGCAGAACAAGGATTCACGCGCTACCCCGACCCCGTCGCGGCGTACACGGACACCGCCTGGCAGCGGGACAGTGACGGCAACACCCGGCATACGCAACGGGAACGGGCCACCGCCGTCGCGGACGTCACCTGCAAGCGCCGCCACCACACGGCCGAGCTCTGGCACACTGCACGGGCACAGCAGCAGGCCGTGGACATCACACGGCACCACGACCGCTACGCCGCCGGGCTGCAGGCGCTGCGCACGTATCGGGCCACCATCGCCGAGGTGCTACGGAAGCTCGGCCAGCGGGGCGCCGACGCATCACTGTGAGTCCCGCGAGAGCCGACGGACACGTGGCCGCTGCCCGGCTGACTCCGGCGGGGTCAGAACTGCCGGAGGAAGCCGTGCCAACTCTCGCGGGAGACAGTGAGCAGAGGGCCGTCTTCCGGTTGCTTGCTGTCGCGAACGGCGCGGCCGTGGGCTGCGGTGTCGGCGACCTCGACGCAGGCGTTCTCCTGCCCGGAGTACGAGGACTTCCAGAAAGGGCTTACAACCTTGGTCACGATGTGTCTTCCTTCAAGCTCCGCAGTACGCCCCGGATGAGCTTCGCGCTCGCGTCCGGTGTCAACGCTGACGATCGTAGTAGGTCGTATGCATTGGCGTAAGCGGCAAGATCCTCAGCCCCTTCAAGAACCGAGGTGCCTCGCAGGTTGTCCATGGCGACGGCTTCGACCGTCGGTTCCTCGTCGAAGCTGAAGGAGTAGAAGGCGGAGGAGTAACCGGCCAGGACTCCCGCGCTGAACGGCAGCACCTGCACCGTGACGTTCTTCCGCTTCCCGATCTCAAGGATCGCAGACAGTTGCTCCTGGTGAATCTCGACGCTCACCAACGGGTGCGCGACGACGCCCTCCCAGAGAATGACTGAGTACGACGCCCCGCCCTCGTCGATCTTCGCCTGTCGCCCCATCCGTACCTTCACCAGCTGGTCGATCCGCTCCGGTTCCAGGTAGTGGGGACCGCCTGCAATAACCGACTCCGCGTAGGCCGGAGTTTGCAGGAGTCCCGGAACCGTGACCGGCTGCCACTCGCGGATGTAGGTCGCGTCATCCTCCAACGCGATGTGGTCGACGTAGTCCGGCCGCAGGTGTGCGGCATGCTCTAGCCACCAGCCCCGGTTCTTCGAGTTCTTCGCCAACTCCTCTAGCTTGGCCCGCTCTTGCCGGTCGGTAATGCCGTACGCATCAAGCAGCAACCGCACTTCGATCACGCGCGGGGTGGCGTGACCACTCTCAACGCGGCTGATCCTGGCCTGACTTGATGCGATCACGTCGGCGGCCTGCGGCTGGTCGAACTTGGCAGCCAGCCTGTACTGCCTGAGTGCCGTACCCAAGCGCCTACTGCGCACCGTCGGCCGTCCACCTGCGGGCATGGGCCCTCCCCTCGTCTGCGGCCACGATGCCACACAGAGCGTCAACCTCAGGGCCGCATCACTCGATCGAGTGACACTCATGAATATATTCGTCGATTCGCATTGCGTAGATCGCGTATCCAGCTCTAGTTTCTTGAACGCGCCGCAGCGCAACCCACCTTGACGGCACGTCAGGACGGAGTTCCCCCATGCCCGCGTCCGAGAGCTTCCGCATCCCCAAGCACCGCCGGCACGTCCCCACCGCCCGCCAACGCGTCCGCAAGACCCTCGCGGACTGGGGCATCACCGACGAACTCGCCGACGCCGTAACCCTGTTGGCGAACGAACTCGTCACCAACGCCGTGACCCACTGCCGGGTCCCCCACTCCCAGATCAAGGTCGAACTCACCCTCGACGAAAAGGAGTTGGTCCTTGAGGTATCCGACCCGGACCGGGACAGACTCCCCCGACCTCACGACTCGACCCCGGACGAGGAAGGCGGCCGCGGCCTCGCGCTCGTCGCCTCGCTGGCCGCCAACTGGGGATGCCGACAGGAGCCGTACGCGAAGTGCGTGTGGGCCCATTTCGCACTGGAGGGGGCTCATGTTCCGGCGACTTTATGAGGCGGCGGCCCGCATGCTCACGCCCCGAACTTCCCCGCCGCCCCGAACTCCCCTACTTGACACGGACCTTGGGGGAGAGGTCCGGACGCCCGACCCGTACGTATGGCGACTCCCCACCCCGCACGACGCCCGCTGGAAGCGCTGGCACAAACGCTCACGCGCGGCCGGCCGGCACCTGCCCTTCCCGCTCGACGAACCCTGTTGGCAACTCCCGCCCGATCCCCAACAGCCGCTCCAGCAAGCCGAGTACGACACGGCACGCCCCTACGTCACACTCCTATAAGCCGGTCAGGATCCGCGACAGGAGACGCAGATGCATATCGCCCTCATCCTCGCGAGCGGCATCGCCTGGACGATCGTGTACGTCGAAGCGATCCGCATCGGGTTCCGCGAACGCACCTATGCCATGCCTGCCGTAGCGCTGGGTCTCAACTTCGCGTGGGAGTGGACGTACGCGGTGCACAACCTGGCCTTCGACCCGTCGGTCCAGGGCGGTATCAACCTGGTGTGGGGCATCGCCGACGCGGTCATCGTGTACACGTTCTTCCGGTACGGCCGCGCCGAGTTCCCGTCGTTCGTCACGGCGCGGATGTTCGGCGGCCTGAGCGTGCTGCTGTTCGGGATGTCGTTCGCCGTGCAGTGGCTGTTCCTGGCGAAGTTCGGCGCGGAGGACGGGGCCGGCTACTCGGCGTTTCTCCAGAACCTGCTGATGTCCGCCCTGTTCATCGCGATGTTCGTCGCGCGGCGCGGGCTGCGTGGACAGTCGGTGACGATCGCGGTGGCCAAGTGGCTCGGCACGCTCGCGCCCACGATTCTCTTCGGCGCCCTTCAGCACGACGGGTTCCTGCTCGGGCTCGGCATCATGTGCAGCGTGCTGGACCTCGTCTACATGTGGTTGTGCGTGGGGGCGAGGCGGGACGGCCGGGACGGTGAGGTGGTCGACTCGGCTCCGGTACAGCGCGCCGGCGTGGGTGACGCCGGGGTGACGGAGCGGGCCGACGGGTTCGTGGATTCCTGAAGGCCACATGAGGCTTCGCCAGGGCGAAGGGCTCGGGGAGCTCATGGAGGTGATCGAGCGGTCTACCCCGGTCGGTCCGGCGCGGCGGCTGCGACTTCAGGCGGACGCTCGGTACAGCCTGGGCACGGTCGTGGGAATCGGCGCTTCCTGGGACGGTGTCCTGCTGGAACCTTGCCCCGGACGGGGATCAACGCGACGGCACGGACGGAGGATCAACTGGCCGTCGGCCGTGGAACAACAAGGCCCGCGTCCTCGGACGGCTCAGACTGATCCCCTTTTAAGGGACCGTCTGAGCCGTCCTGGGAGCGATGGTGGAACGGTCTTCAGTTGACGGGGCTGGATCCGTCGACGGGGTTGGTTCCGGCGAGGATGTTGGTCAGGGGGCCGTAGCCCTCGCCCTGGATGTCGACGTAGTCGACGGCGTCTCCGAGGTCGGACAGGGGCACGGTCCAGCTGTAGGTGTATCCGTTGACGGTGGGCGGGATGTAGGCGACGGAGTTCCACGACCAGTCCCCGGCGGTGGTTCCGGCGTAGACCAGGAGGGTCGAGTTCTCGATGAGCCAGTGCGCGCAGAAGTTCCCGTCCCAGTACAGCTGGGTGTCGGTGAGGCCCGGGAACCAGCAGGACTCCGTGTCGCCGTTGGGCCACCAGTACTTGCAGGAGGCGCAGGGGCCGGGTGGGGAGATCTCGACGCGGCGGAAGGAGTAGGGGACCAGGAAGTCCGCGGAGTACGTGATGGTCCCGGCTCCGTGGGTGATCTTGACGTTCGTGACGCTGTGGCCGCCTGGCAGCGACAAGGTGGTGACGCCGACGGCGTTGCTGGAGCCGGAGAGATCACCGCTGGCACCCTGTGCGACGACCTTCAGCGTGTAGGACGTTCCGCCGGGTGTCAGGCCGCCGATCGTGACCTTGGTCGTGGACGCCGGGAGGCTCGCCGTGACCTGGCCGTTGAGGTACACCAGGTAGTTGGCGACGTTCGCCCCCGGTGTCCAACTGAGGCCGGCGGAGGAGTAGTCGGAACTGGTGACGGTCAGTCCGGAGGGCGCGGAGGGCGGGGCCGACCCGGAGATGTAGGCGTCCGAGGCGGCCACCGCGGGGGTGCCGCCGGGTACCGCGGCCTCTTCGGCCGACAGGTAGGAGGGGAGGGTGTCGTAGGGGTTGGAGAGGACGTCGTCGGTGATGTAGACGTAGCCGGCGCCGCGGGTCTGGGAGGTCTCGTCGACCAGGGAGACCTTGTCGGCGGGGACACCGAAGACGATGTGCCAGATCTTCTTTGGGTCCGCCGGGGTCCAGTCGAGAGCCTGGTACCCGCCGCCCTCGTAGGTGTCGTAACTGCCTTCGAAGGTGAGCAGGACATCGGCGCTGTTCTCATAGCACTGGGGCACCACGGCGCCGGGGTTGAGGACGGTCATGGCGCCGGGGTGGTGGAGCTTCTCGTACTGGTTGACCACGTCGTAGACGGCCGGGAACTCGTTGCCCGTGCCGCACTGGTTGTAGCCGTCGTCGAAGAAGATGCCGTCCATCGAGCTGCCGTACATGGCGTACCAGGCGTTGATGTCCTGCTCGATCTGCGCGACCCAGTCGGCGGTGGCCGTCGAACCGAGCCGGGTGGTCATGCCGGTCTGGCCCAGATAGCCGGTATCGACGTAGCCCAGGACGCGTTTGCCCGAGGCATGGGTGCGGTCGATCACGTCGGTCCACGCGTCGACGACCTGCGAACCGGGGCCGTTCAGGACGTTCGCGACCGCGATGCCGACCTTGTCCGACGGCGCCCCGACCAGCGTGTTCCAGTCCCCCGGGTCACCTCCGGGGTTGATGTACGAGGGGACCGCGACCACTTGACCGCCGCTGCCGGCCGTGCCGCCCCAGGTGGCGAGTTCGTCGGCGAGGAGCTGCTCCAACTCGGTCGACAGTTCGCCGACTGTCTGCGCGGCATTGCCGACCGTGGCTCCGAACCGTGAGGCGAACGACGGCGCCTTGGCCACCAGCCAGGTGCCGAGTTTCTTCCAGAGCGGAGGCAGGGACACCTTGGCCCAAGGGACGAAGTACTTCTCCCACGCGTAACCGGCGACCGCTCCGGCCAGTGCCGAGAGAATGATGTCACGCCACGCCTCGGGGGTGTCCAGGTCCTTGTTGGCCGCGTGGATGATGAAGGCTGCGACACCGCCCTGCATAACGCCGTAGAGGGGTGTGCAGACGAGCGGGATGATCGCGGCACCCCAGCCGCTGGCCGTCATGAGCGAGATGCAGGCCATCCGGAACGCGGCGCCTATCACGAAACCGACCGCAATGGCCGCGAACTTCACCAACCAGCTGGCGGATGTCTGCACTTCGGCGGACGAGACGTCGAGAGTGAAACTGCTGCCGTCGGCGACCATGGTCAAGGTGCCGTCGAAATCCGTGCCGTCCCACTCCGTGGCGTCGATACCGCTACCGGTGACCGGATACTCCGACATATCCTGCTGGACCGCGGCGCTCAGGCTGCCGGCCTTGGTGATCTCCGCCTGCATGTCGGGCACGACCGTCTTCACGACGGCCGGATCTATGCCGAAGTCCGACGCGTTGACGGTGAGGGCGAAGTCGCCGGTGGCCGCGTCCGTGGACGTCGTGACCGCCGTCGACGTCGTGGCTGCCGTGGCCGCCTGTACGGGCGGCCCGGTGACGAAGAGTCCCGTGACGACCGCCAAGGACGTCACTATGACAATCGCGCGAGAGCACCATCGGACGAACCCGCCGATTCCGATACTTCTTCCCACTGATACGCCTCCATATGAAACACGTTCAAAACTGGGGCACGACAGACGAAAGAGATGGACCCGGCGTTTTTACCGACGCCTACCGGCGCCGCATCACAACACTTATTCCGTGAATCATTGATTAACAGGGAATGAAGCGCCCCACCTGTCACGCACCGACCGGGCCACGCAAATGTTGTTGCTAATTGGACCGTATAGTCCGACCGGAACAATGGTCAACAAAATCTCTAATTTTTCCACATTGAGAAACTTAATCTCAATGGGCCGATGCTTACGGTGATGAAGTGGTCGACGCCACCGGGGGATCGGGGCGGCAAGGGAGGCGGTTCAGCCGGCACCGTTTCGCACGAGTGCTTGATCGACTGACCGACACATTTCGGTTGATCTGGACGGTCGCGAGCGGTACGCCGTCCTGCTCACCACTCACACACGAGTCGGCACGGGCGTCGGCACTCCGTGAGCCCCCCGCCACCGTCCGCGGGAAGCCGACCGGCCCCGAGATCCACGCCCACGCGCGACGACCGACCACGGGCGCGGAGGACAAACACGCGGCGAAGCCACTGCGCCACAAGCGCCCTTTCCTACAAGAGGTATTGGTCTCGCTGGCGCACAAGGCGATGCGGACGCCGACGTTCACCATGAGGTGCGGCCCGTGGACGAGAAGGGAACGGGCTAGCCTTCACCACCCGCATTCGTCAGCGTGTCCACGATCATGCGGGTGGCGAAGTCCGGGTTGTCGGCGATGCGGTTGATGTGTTCCGCGAGCAGGAACGCCGTGGCTTCCAGGGGAGTCATCTCCTCCTTGGTCCAGTCGCCGTACTGCTGACGCCACAGGTTGGGGCTCAGTTCGGTACCGGCGGCGATCACCAGGCCGGCCATCATGGGATCGTCGCCGCTTCGCCGCAAGGACCGTTCTTCGTGTTCCAGCGGGCGGAGGGCTATCGGCCGCCGGTGTGGCCGCCGGCCGAAGGGGAACAGCGCCCGATGATGCACTTCGACTTCCAGGTAGGCGATCTGGACTCGGCGGCCGCCGAGGCGGTCACCCTGGGCGCCAAGCTGGCGAAGTCCCAGCCGCAGAAGAACGTCCGGGTCCTCTTCGACCCGGCCGGCCATCCCTTCTGCCTGTGCCTCGACGAGGGCTGACCGGCTGGAACAGCCCCGGACGGCAGCCGCGAGAGGGCCCGCGCTACGAGACGCCGAGGTCCCGCCGAACCCGCGTGACGATCCGCCTCGCCTCGGCGCCGTACACGGCGGACGCGGTGTGTGTCTCCCAGACCCTTCGGTGCAGCGCGATCGCCTCGGGGTCATCGAGCCAGTGCTCGGCGTGCCAGCCCTCGATCACGACGAGACGCTCGTCCACCATCGTGAAGCCGTTGCCGATCACCAGCGGGAGCACGGCGTCGAACGGCACGATCCCGAGGCGGACGGTGTCCAGGTCCAACACCTCGATAATCCGGTCCAGTTGAGCCACCATGACCTCGCGCGAACCGACCCGGGCACGCAGTACCCCCTCCCAGACCAACTGGTGCGGTTCCTTGCCGGGGAGACGCAACCACTCCTGGCGTTTCATTCGCGTGCGTACCGCGTCGGCCGTGTCCTTGGGGGTGTTCATCAATTCCGCGAGGCCCCCGAAGACGCATCGCGCGTAGTCGGCGGTCTGGAACAGGCCTGGAACGGTGCTCGGCTGCCAGGCCCGTCATCGGAAGGACAGGGAGCCGCTGCGGTTCACCACGGAGGAGTTGTGCGTCGCCGGGATCGACCCGGCGCGGTTCGGGCTGGGTATCTGAGCCGCACGACCCCACCGACTCCCGATCACCCGTCCCGGTCGGCCTCGCCTTGACCCCAACTCGCGCTGGCCGGACGGAATTTCATCATCCCTGGAACAGAGAAACCCCGAACAGGACCAGCCCCGGTGCACCACCACGCCTACCTGTGGACCGGACCGAAAGCCCGCTTCGACCAGGAGGCACTACGCAGACCTCCCACCCCGACCCACCCCCACCCGGCAGCCGCCCGGAGTTGATCCAGCGATACCGAGAAGTGGCGGCGGAGTTCCCCACCTCCGACCTGCCCCCGCTGGAAACCTCGTACTGGCTGGTCAAACCGCCCTCACTGGTACGCGGAACATGGGCGGTACCCGCCGACGCGGCAGCCTGGCTCGGTGAGCAACTCGGCGCGTACACAAACCGGTTCGCGAACGACGCTCACCGCGGCACAGCCCACCTCGCCGCCCTCGGCACCTCGGCCACCGCACGGCTGGCCTCCGGCCACGACTCGTCGTACGGCTTCCATCTCGAACGGCCGGCCTGTCTGTCCCTCGCCCTCGTCACCTGCTCCCCGAACCGAGCCAGGCCCAACCTGGCCTGTCCGCTCGGCAGTTGAGACGGGGGCCCGCAGCCCGCCATACGGCTGCCTGATCTCTGGGACTCCCGAACTCAACGGCTGACGCCCGCGCTTGCGCTCGGACACGAGGTCCCGACGAAACCGGGACAGGGTGCGGCTGTCTGGCCGCCGGCCGTGAACTGTCCGGCGTTCTCCTCATGGGTGCCTTCCTCACGCAGGATCTGCTGCTGAGGCGGACGAACCGGAGGAGCGAGCGGGCTTGATCCTCAAGGCGTGAGGCATCCCCTCCCCATGGCAGACTCCCCGCATGCCGGATTTCTGGGTGAGCGACCAGGGCGACAAGTACCACGGCTGGGAGGGGTGCAGGGCCCTCGAAGGGCACAACGTGACGCGGTACGACACAGAGGATGCCGCTCGGTCCGCCGCCACGAAACACGCCCGGTGCGAGGCCCACGCGTGCTTCGCCCGGGGGCGCGGTGCGGGACTCGCCCGGTTGCCGGAGCAGGCCCTCAAGGATCCGAAGGGTCTGAAGGAATTGAACGGTCCGAACTGCCCGGCCCTACATGACCAGCCGGCCGACGACTGAGCTCCCAACGCCGTTCAGCGGCCTCGGCGCCGTTACCGCCCACGGCTGCGAGAACACACGCCGAGCCGCACGGCCACCCCCGTTCCCTCTCTCACATCGCCGTACAGGTCACACTCGGCACAGCCCCGCCCCCCGGCGCACCTCCGAACCCGAAGCCGGCCGAAGCCCCCGCCCCCACACTCCCGTTGTGATCCGCGTTCACCGCGGTCACGCTCGCCCCGCTCTGTGTGTACGTCGCGTTCCACATGTTCGTGATCTGCTGGGTGCCTCCCCAAGTCCACTTCACCTGCCAGGACTTGAGTGCGGACGCCCCCGTGTTCGTCACCGTCACGGCCGCGTTGAAACCGCTGCCCCAGTCGCTGGTGACGGTGTAGGCCGCCGCGCAGGACGCGGTACTGCCACCGCCGCCCGTTCCGCCACCCGTGCCCGTTCCCGTGCTCGGGAACAGCGGTGCCTTCACTCCGGCCAGATAGCCGTCCTTCACCGTGTCCACGGTCAGCCAGTCGTCCTTCAGGATTCCGCCCGTGTCACCGGAGTTGGGATTCCACGACCAGAAGGTCCAGGAGAAGCTGTCGGCGCCGTACGTCGAGGTCGGGCGGAGGTAACCCACCAGCGCCGCGAGCCACTTCTGGTCCACCGTCGACGCCAGCGTCGTGCCGAACTCCCCCACCCACACGGGCGCGAGATTCTGCCGGAAGAGGTAGCCCCAGTACTTGTCCCACACCGCGGGCATGTTGGCCGGGAAGGTCGGATCGCTGAACCAGCTCTGCTGGGCCACGCTCGTGGCGTAGTCGTGCGCGGAGTAGACGACCCGCCCCGGCACGCTCAACTCCACCGGATACTGGCCCGCGCCCATCAGGTTGCCGCCCCACCAGCCCGAGACACCGGCGTACGTCTGCACGCCCTCGACGAAGATCAGCAGGTCCGGGTTGACCGACAGCACGGCGTCGCCCGCGCGTTCCGCCGCGAGCCGCCAGTCGACGGAGATGTCCCCGCAGCCCCAACACGCCGGATCGTGCGGCTCGTTGTGGAGGTCGATGCCGATGACCGTCGACTGGCCCGCGTAACGGGCCGCCAGCGAGCGGAGGTTGGCGATCCACGTCGACTCCGGTACGGCCGCCGTGTACCAGAGGGCCGACTGCCCGCCCGCGTCCGGGCGATGCCGGTCGAGGATGACCTTCAGGCCGTCCTGACCGGCGTAGGCCACGATCCTGTCCATGATCTGGAGGGAGTTGAGGCCCTGGAGGTCGGCGTTCTTGCCGCTGGAGAAGTCGATGCTGTTGGGGACGGTCGACGTCTTGAAGATGTCGTCGCTGTAGGGCAGCCGGATCGTGTTGTAGCCCAGCGACCTCATCTGGTCGATCATGCTTTTGTAGTCGCGTGACCAGAGGCCGTGGACCACGTAGTTGGCGGTCTCGAAGCCGAACCAGTTGACGCCGGCGATCCGGACCGGCTGCCCGGCCGCGTCGAGGATCTGCCGACCGCTGGTGTGCCAGTAGCCGGCGCCGGGCGCGTCGGCGGCACGCGCCGTGTGAACTCCGGCCAACGGCAGCAGAAGTACCGCGACGGCGACGCACAGCCAGCTTCTGAATCTGCGGAGCAGGAACATGGAGGGCACTCGCTGCTTCCTCTCGGGAGGCGCGGGTCCGGAACGGATGGGAGCGCTCCCACTACCCGGTGTCTCCATGGAAGCCACATCGCGTGGACACGTCAAGCCAATGGACGGGCAGGATCCGACTCGGCTCGACCCGACTGGACCGACCGGACCGACTTGGCCGACTCGGCCGACTCGGCCGACCGGACCGCCTAGCGGCTGAGCCTGCGGAACCTCCGCACAGCCAACGGCAGGAACACCAACGTCAACGCCGCCGGCCACACCCCCGCCAACAGCAACGCGTGCTGCTCCGGCCACGACGCCCCCTGACCCGTCGGTGCGCCGAAGAGCGCCCGGGTCGCGCCGGCCGTGGAGGAGAGCGGGTTCCAGAGGGCCGCCTGGCCCAGCCAATGGGGCATCTGCTGCGGGGAGACGTAGATGCTGGAGATCATCGTCAGTGGGAAGACGATCGCGAAGAGGCCGCCCACCTGCTCGGGGCCCGGGAGCAGCAACCCCAGCCAGACGCCCACCCAGATGAGCGCGAAGCGAAGGGAGAGGAGGAGTACGACCGCCTTCGCGAAGCCGAGCACCGAGCCCGGGAAGGGGCCCTCGCCGAACTCCGGGCGCCAGCCCATGCCGTAGGCCGTGGCCATCATGATGCCCAACTCCGCGCAGGCGACGACGAGATCGGTCGCGCCGCGCCCCGCGACCACCGCCGACGGCGCCATCGGCATGGAACGGAACCGGTCGATGACGCCCTTCTTCGCGTCGTTCACGAAGATCGTCGCTGTCGAGACGAAGCCCATGGCCACCGTCATCACGAACATGCCCGGCATCAGGAACGCCTTGTAGTCGCCGCCGCCCGGCACCCGCATCGCCTTGCCGAAGACGTACCCGTACAGCAGCACGGACAGGATCGGGAAGCCCAACTGCCAGAGGATGCTGACGGGTTGGCGACGGTAGTGGGTCAGGCCGCGGCGGACCACGTTCCAGCAGTCCGCGATCGTCCAGAAGACACGGCCGTGTTGGGGGCGTCTGCGGTACGTCCGCCCGGTGCCGTCCGCCGTCGTCGCGCCGCCGCTCATACCGCCGCCCCCTCGATCTCCGTTTCCGGCGCCGGTTCTTCCTCCGTACGGCGGCCCGTCAGCCGTAGGAACACGTCGTCCAGGCTGGGGCGGCGCAGGCCGATGTCCTCGACCGGGATGCCGTAGTGCTGGAGGTAGCGGGCCACCTCGGTCAGGGAGCCGACTCTGTCGACCACCGGTGCGTGGACTCTCAACTCGCCCATGTCGGCCTCGGGTTGGCCGCCGTGGGCGACCCGGGCGACCGCCTGGAGCGCGTACGGGATGTGGGCCGGCTCGCGCACCACGACCTCCACGCGGTCGCCGCCGACGCGGTTCTTGAGGCCGTCGAGGGTGTCGTCGGCGATGGCCCGGCCCTGGTCGATGACGGTGATGCGGGAGGCCAGCCGGTCGGCCTCCTCCAGGTACTGGGTGGTGAGGAGGACCGTGGTGCCGTCCGCCACCAACTGCCGTACCGATTCCCAGACTTCGCCCCGGCTGCGCGGGTCGAGGCCGGTGGTCGGTTCGTCGAGGAAGAGGACGGCCGGGGCCAGGATCATCGACGCCGCGAGGTCCAGCCGGCGGCGCATGCCACCGCTGTAGCCGCCCGCGCCCTTGTCGGCGGCGGCCTCCAGGTCAAACTGGCGCAGGAGTTGGGCCGCCCTCAACTTGGCCCGCTTGCGGCCGAGATGGAAGAGGCGGCCGAACATCTCCAGGTTCTGCCGGCCGGTGAGGATCTCGTCGATCGCCGCGTACTGGCCGGTGAGCCCGATCCGGGTGCGGACCTGGCGGGGCTGGCGGGCCACGTCGAGACCGGCGACGGTCGCCCGGCCGCCGTCGAGCCGGACGAGCGTGGAGAGGATGCGTACGGCGGTGGTCTTGCCGGCGCCGTTCGGGCCGAGCAGCCCGTGCACGGTGCCCTCGCGCACGGCCAGGTCGAAGCCGTCGAGGGCGCGTTTGTCGCCGTAGCGCTTCTCCAGCGCCTCGGCCTCCACGACGTACCCGTCGCTCACGCGGACCCCTCCCTCCCGTACCGAGCGTTCCAGACAACGCGAACTGCGTGCACCGTATCCGATGGCGCGTACGGTGTACTCGGTTTTCGCCCCGCGACCTAGACTCCCCCGCATGACGAGCACGACGAGCAGGCCCGCCAACTCGGCGGAATCCAGCGGCAGTGGTGACATCGGCCGCACCCTCGAACTGCTGTGGGACACCGGCCCCCGGCCGAGCCGCGGCCCGAAACCGGGCCTGAGCGTCGACCGGATCGTGGACGCGGCCATCCGTATCGCGGACGAGGAGGGGCTCGACGCGGTCTCCATGCGGCGCGTGGCCACCGAACTGGGCACGGGCGCCATGTCGTTGTACCGGTACGTGCCGGGGAAGGCCGAACTCCTCGACCTCATGCTGGACCGCGTCCGCTTCCCGGACCGCCTCAACGACGTGGAGGGCGGCGGCAGTTGGCGTACGGCCCTGGAGACCGCCGCCCGCGACGCCCTCGCCGTCCACCGCCGCCACCCCTGGCTGCTGCGCGTCAACCAGTCCCGCCCGCTGCTCGGCCCCCGCGCCCTCGCCACCCTGGAGCACCTGCTCGCCCGCATCCGCCCGATGGGCCTGACCGACCCGGAACTCGTCTCGACGGTCGTCATGATCGACGGCTATGTCGTCGGCGCCGCCCGCACCCAGGTCCACCAGGAGGAGGCGGCCCGCTCCACCGGCCTCACCGACGCGGAGTTCTACGGCGCCCAGGTCCCGGCGCTGGAGAAGGCCATGGCGACCGGCGCGTACCCGACCCTCGCGTCACTGTCCGCCGACACGTTCACCGCCGGCTTCGACCACTTCGAGTTCGGGCTCGGGCGCATCCTGGACGGGCTGGAGGTCGTCGTCCAACAGCGGGGCGGGGCAAGCGAGTTCGCTTGAGACCTCAGTTGCGACGCGTGAGGCGCCGTAGCCCGAACAGGGCCCCGAGGACGATCACGACGGCGACGGCGCCCACCTTCACCGTGCTCCCCGTGCCGCTGCCGCCGTCGTCACCGCTCGCCGAACTCCCGCTCCCCGAGGGCGACTTGGACGAGGACGACGTGGCCCCGTCGGGCGCGTCCTCGGCCTGCACCGGACTGTCGGTGCCCTCACTGCCGTACATCAGCTTGGTCCCGTCGGCGGAGTAGCTGACGGACTCCCCCTGTCCCTGCAACGGCACGTCGAGGCGCCCCTCGCGCTTGATCTTCCCGCCGTTCCAGTCGTAGTAGACACCGCCGAAGTAGCCGCGTACGGCGAGCTGTCGGCCGTTGGGCGAGAAGGCGGCGTCGGTGGCCCAGAGGTCGACGACCGCGACGGGCTTGAAGTAGTTGGTGCCGGAGGTGGAGAGCTTCGCCGGGCCCTCGAAGAGATGCCCGCCGTCCTCCTTCTTGTCGATGATGTATACGCGCCCGGTCTTCGGGTGCACGATCAGCGACTCGGCGTTGCGCGCCCCGTCCGAGTACTTCACGACGTACTGCGTCGCCTTGATCGTCTGGTTCTTGAGCACCTTCGGCTCGGGCAGCTTGTAGATCCAGACGTACGGCCAGGTCCCGTCGAGGTTGTCGCCGATGTCGCCGATGTAGATCTCGTTGTCCGGCCCGATGGAGATGGCCTCGACGTCACGCGGCTTGCCCACCCCGCTGAAGGTGACCGTGGCGACGGTCTTCCCCGTGCCGCTGTCGACGGCGTAGATGTACGGGCCGTCGTTGCTGTCGTTGTGCGTCCAGTAGATGCCGGGGTGGAGGTGCGAGGCGGCGAGCCCGCTGGACTCGGTGATCCGGGAGTCGGTGATCGTGAACCCCTTGTCGCCCTTGCCGTCACCGTCGTCGGAGGGTGCTGCGGCTGCGGGCAGGGCGAGCGCGCCGACGAGAAAGCCGGCGCCGAGGAACGCGAGGAAGCGACGCATGCCCCAAGCCTGCCATCCCCGGCGGTGCGGCACGGGAGTGCCCCGACCGGGCGGGCGTGGTGGGCCTCACATCCCCCCGGTTCCGGTGATCGGCCGCTGATCGTCCATCATGAGCGGATGCTCAGGTTCATGCCCGTAGGCGACTCCATGACGATCGGGAGCGCGGGCGAACACACATGGCGTTACCGGATGTGGCAGCACCTGCGCGCGACCTACGGCGGCCCGTTCACCGTGGTCGGCCCGCGCGAGACGCTGTACGACAAGGCGACGGACACGCCCACGTCGTACGAGTACGCCGACCCCGACTTCCCGCACTTCCACCTCGCGGGCTGGGGCGAGGGCTGGCTGCACATGGTCCCGCTGATCGGTGAGGCGGTCCGCGCGCACCGGGCGGACACCCTCCTCGTCTCCCTCGGCCTGATCGACCTGGGCTTCTACACGAACGCGACGCAGACCGCCGACAACCTGCGGTCCTTCGTGACGGAGGCCCGCGCCGCGAAGCCGTCCGTCCGCATGGTGTTCCTGCCGGTGATCCCGAACGTCCGCGCCCAGACGGACGCCCCCTTCGCCACCGAGGTCGCCCTCTTCAACGAACTCCAGGCGAAGGCGGTCGCCGACCTCGACGCCCCGCGCTCCCCGCTCCTTCTGGCCTCCCTCCCGTCGTCGTACAACGTCACCCACGACACGTACGACGGCACCCACCCGAACGCGGCCGGCGAGCACAAGATCGCGGGGGCGTTCGCGGGGGCGATGCATCAGGCGTGGGGGGTGGGTGGGGAGTACGACGAGGACGGCACGGGCGGCTCGGACTCCTCGTCCACCGCGCCTGACGATCACTGGACGGGGGGCGGCAGCCGGAACCGGGCGGCCCACTCCTCGTTGAGGCGGTCGGCCTGGCGCTGATGACTGGGGGTGATGGGGCTTCCGGCGGGGAGCGCGACACCGAGGTGGTCGAGGAGGCGGAGGGTGACGGCTTCCGGATCGGCGGAGAGGTCCTCGTAGCGGATACGGTGCGGGTGGATGCCGTAGGCGTCGAACCATCGCTCCCAGCCTGCGTTGTGCTCGTCGATCGTGCGGATGATGCGGGTGATGGCGTCACGGTCGTAGGAGGGCTGGGCGTCGGCGGGGCCGGGCCGGCCTCCGCCGATCTCGCCCTTCCCACCGATGAACCACACGCCGGTCTGCTCGGCTCGCAGCCATGAGACGGCTTGGGCGAGGGGGTCGTCCCGGTACAGGTGCACGAAGCGAATCCGTCTGCCGAACTCCCGCTCCAGCAGGCCGAGTTCGTCTGCGGCGAGGTCAGGGTGCAGGTCGGCGAGGCGAGTTGTGAGTTCGGCGTGGGTGCCCCACATGAGCTTCGCTCCGAAGACGCCGTTGGCGGTACGGCCCGCCGCGAGCGCGGCTCGCACGAATTCGCCGTAGTCCAGGGCGTGTTGGGATGTGCGGGCGATTCCCCAGCGCTCGGCCCAGGCCACCTCGTCCGGCGATCGGAAGTAGGCCTGGGGGTGTCCGGCGACCCCGGTGGAGTCGAGGAGGCCCAGGAGGAGGGAGCTGCCGGTTCGGGGGGTGGCGCAGATGAAGTAGGTGTCCGTGTCCGTCTGCTGGGTCACGGGGAACAGGGTCGGGGGTGGCGGTGGAGGGCGGCAACCGGATAACGACGGCGACGATGGCGTGATCACTACGTATCCCGGTCACCGTGCGTATCGTTGTACCGCGCGGCTGCACTTGTGTGGAGGGCGGCCGGGGAGGAGCGCCACGATGACCGTCCTCGAAGACAGGATCGCGATGGCCAAGAGCGACGACGAGATCACGCTCGACGAGTGGTTCGAGCGGATCGAGAAGATGCCCGCCCCCGAGGGATACAAGGTCGAGATCGTCGAGGGGACCGTCTTCATGTCGCCACAGCGGGATACCCACTGGGAGATCATCGCGGATATCTACGAGCAGCTACGGACCAAGTACCCCCGGAAGCGCGTGAAGTCCGACGTCCGTATCGACTACCCGGGTCACCTCAACGGATTCGCGACCGACGTGACGGTGATGACCGAGGGGGCCGAGAAGACGGAGGGCGGGGGCTGGCGCCACCAGGACGTGGAGTTCGTCGCCGAGGTCATCTCCAAGGGCACGGCCGCCAACGACTACGGCCCGAAGAAGGCCGCGTACGCCCTCGCCGAGGTCCCCGTCTACGTCATCGCCGACCCGTACCAGGGCCGCTGCCACATCTACACCCACCCCAAGGGCGACGACTACGCGACCGAGACGAAGGTGGCGTTCGGGGACGACATGGATCTCACCGACACCGTGGTCGGCCTCACCTTCACCACTGCCGACTTCCCCCGCGACTGACGCCCCTTGCATAGAGCGCACTCGAAGTCGTTGGCTAGGTACTCATGAAGTACACGCAGCTCGGACGCACGGGACTCAAGGTCAGCCGGCTCGTCCTCGGGACGATGAACTTCGGTCCGCAGACCGACGAGGCGGACAGTCACGCGATCATGGACGCGGCGCTGGACGCCGGTATCAACTACTTCGACACCGCCAATGTGTACGGCTGGGGCGAGAACAAGGGCCGTACCGAGGAGATCATCGGGAACTGGTTCGCCAAGGGTGCCGAGAACCGCGACAAGGTGGTCCTCGCCACCAAGGTCTACGGCAACATGGCCGCCGAGGGCGACTCCTGGCCCAACCACGACAAGCTCTCCGCCGTGAACATCCGGCGCGCCGTGGACGCCAGCCTCAAGCGGCTCCAGACGGACTACATCGACGTCTACCAGTTCCACCACATCGACCGTGCCACCCCCTTCGAGGAGATCTGGCAGGCGATCGACACCCTCATCCAGCAGGGCAAGATCCTCTACGTCGGTTCCTCGAACTTCCCCGGTTACAAGATCGCCCAGGCGAACGAGATCGCGGCCCGCCGCGGCGGCACCATCGGCCTCGTGAGCGAGCAGTGCCTCTACAACCTCGCCGAGCGCCGCGCCGAGATGGAGGTCATCCCGGCCGCGCAGGAGTACGGCCTCGGGGTCATCCCCTGGTCCCCGCTCCAGGGCGGACTCCTCGGCGGGGTCATCAGGAAGGAGATCTCGGGCGGGCGCCGGGCGAGCGGCCGGGCCGCGGACACCCTCGCCAACCCGAGCTCACGCGCCCAGATCCAGGCGTACGAGGACCTCCTCGACAAGCACGGCATCGAACCCGGCGAGGCCGCCCTGGCCTGGCTGCTGACCCGCCCGGGCATCACCGGCCCGATCGTCGGCCCGCGCACGGCGGAGCAACTCGACTCCGCGCTGCGCGCCGTAGAGCTGGAGTTGAGCGAGGAAGTCCTCACCTCGCTGGACGAGATCTTCCCGGGCCCGGGGCCGTCGCCGGAGGCCTTCGCCTGGTAGCAGGCTAAGGGCGAGCGCCCCTTGTCTTTTAGGGGCGCGGAGCTGTGACATGTGCGGCTCCGCCGGGCGCGACCAGCTCCCGCCCGGCGGAGCCGAACGTCGTCCCTCAGCCCCGAGGCCTTCGCCTGGTAACGCCGTGAGGACAGCGCCCCTTCAGGGGCGCGGGGCTGTGACATATGCGGCTCCGCCGCGTGGGCGCGACCAGCCGCACTCGGCCCGCAGCCGAACAGCGACCCGCAGTTCCCCAGCCCTCACTTACCGAGCGCCGAAGCAAGCCCCACGACAACGAACAACAGCACGAGCGCACCGGCCATGATCCGGTTCCGGAATTTCGGGTCCACGTACCCGAGCCTAACCGCCCGCCCCCAACCCCCAGCGGGCGACCGCCTCGTATCGCGGCTGCTCCCCCGGCACCCCGGACCTCGGCAGGTCGCTCCGGACCAGTACCAGCTCGTCCACCGTCCACGTCCGGCCCGCGAAGCCGTCGAGGCGGTCCAGATACGGCCGTACGTCCACCGCGTCCCGGCTCCGCGCCAGGGTCAGATGCGCGCGGTAGCGCCGGTGCTCCCCCGTCACCGCCTCCTCGCAGCCCTCCGCGAGCACCCGCAGCGCGGCGAGATCACCCGCCGCCCCCGCCCACAACGCCCGCCCCTCCCCGAACTGCCCACCACCGCGCACCGACAGCCCGAAGGGTTCGGTCCGGTGCGCCGTCTGCTCCAGGCGGGCCGACAGTCGCGGCACGGCGTCCTCGTCGACCTCGCCGTAGAACGCGAGGGTGTAGTGCCAATCAACGGCTCCGCCGTGGGGCCAACCGGGGCGGCCGGTCCAGCGGAGCGCGTCCGCGGTCGGGTGGGTTCTCAACTCGGCCACCGTAGTGGCGAGTTCGGCGGCGACGTCCGCCGGGGGCAGCACGGCGGCGAACAGTCTCATGAGCCTCAGCCTGCCACTATGAAGGCATGGCTATCAGCATCAGGGACGGCGGCCCCGAGGACATCCCCGCGATACTCGGCATGCTCGACAGCGCCGTGGCGTGGCTCGTCGCGCGGGGGCGGACCGGGCAGTGGGGCAGCACACCGTGGTCGGAGAACCCGAAGGCCGTGGCGATGGTCGAGCGGTATGTGGCGACCGGCACCCCATACATCGCCGAGGTCGACGGTGTTCCGGCCGGCACGCTCACCCTCACCGACTCCCCCGGGTCGTACATCGAGGCCGTCGACGAGCCCGAGCGGTATGTCCACATGCTCGCCTCCGACCGCCGGTTCAAGGGCTACGGCGTCGGCAGCGCGCTGCTCGCGCACGCGGCGGAGGTGACGCGGCGGGCCGGCATCTCCCTGCTGCGGGTGGACTGTTACGCGGGGGACGACCGCAAGCTCGTCGCCTACTACGAGGGCAACGGGTTCACGGCGACCGAGGCGTTCACCGTCGGGGATGACGAGTGGCCGGGACAGGTACTGGCCCGGAGGGTGTGACCCCCGAGCCAGTCGGACCGCACAACTCTCAGGCCGCCGTGGCCAGTTGCTCCCGCTCGCGTGGGACGAAGGCCACGCTCGGGTGGCCGTGGTTCCAGCCGAACGACAGGCGCAGGTCGCCCATGCGTGCCAGGACCAGGCCGATCGTGGCCGCGGCGGCGGCCGCGATGACGCCGCCCAGGGCGAAGCTCACCCGGGGGCCGTAGGCGTCGGTGATCCAGCCGACGATCGGTGCGCCCACCGGCGTACCACCCATGAAGACCATCATGAACAGGGCCATGACCCGGCCGCGCATGGCCGGGTCGGTGCCCATCTGGACGGCGGTGTTGGCCGTGACGTTGACCGTCAGGCCGGCGATGCCGATCGGGATCATGAGCAGGGCGAAGAGCCAGTAGGAGGGCGCCACCGCGGCCACGACCTCCAGCAGGCCGAAGGCCGCCGCCGCCGCGATCAGTACGCGGAGGCGGGTGGTGCCCCGGCGGGCGGCGAGCAGGGCGCCGATCAGGGAGCCGACCGCCATCAGCGTGTTGAAGAGGCTGTAGGCGCCGGCGCCCGCGTGGAAGATGTCGTCCGCGTAGGCCGACAGCCACACCGGGAAGTTGAAGCCGAAGGTGCCGATGAAGCCGACGAGGACGATCGGCCAGATCAGGTCGGGGCGGCCGGCGACGTACTGCAGGCCTTCGCGGAGCTGGCCCTTGCCGCGTGGCGCGCGCTTCGCCACGGCCTTCAGGTCGCGGTTGCGCATGAGGAGCAGGCTCGCCAGGGGCGCCACGAACGAGAGGCCGTTGAAGAGGAACGCCCAGCCGGTGCCGACGCCGGTGATCATGACGCCCGCGACGGCGGGGCCGACCAGGCGGGCGGACTGGAAGTTCGCCGAGTTCAGACTGACCGCGTTCTGGAGCTGCTCCGGGCCGACCATCTCGGAGACGAAGGACTGGCGGGCCGGGTTGTCGACGACCGTGGCGAGGCCGACGGCGAAGGCGGCGACGTAGACGTGCCAGACCTGGACGTGGCCGGAGAGGGTGAGGACGGCGAGGGCGAGGCCGGTGAGGGCCATCGCGGACTGCGTGACGAGGAGGGTGGGGCGCTTGGGCAGCCGGTCGACGAGGACACCGCCGTAGAGCCCGAAGAGCAGCATCGGCAGGAACTGGAGGGCCGTCGTGATGCCTACGGCGGCGGAGGAGCCGGTGAGGCTGAGGACCAGCCAGTCCTGGGCGATGCGCTGCATCCAGGTGCCGGTGTTGGAGACGACCTGGCCGATGAAGAACAGGCGGTAGTTCCGGATCTTCAGCGAGCTGAACATCGAGGACTTGGCGGGGGCATCAGGTGCGGGCGGGGAGTCGGGGGTGGCTGGCGCGGGGGCGGAGTCTGCTCCGGGTCCCGGACTCAAAAAAAGTCGCCTCCTACATAGAGCGTGCGGAAGCGGGCGTGGGGGCCCGCTTACAGGTGTGCGAGTTTCTCCAGCACGGGGGCGGCGGCGACGATCTTCGCCCACTCGTCCTCGTCGAGGCCGTCGACCAGGCCGGCCAGGAACGCGTTGCGCTTGCGGCGGCTCTCTTCGAGCATCGCCTCGGCCTGGGAGGTCTTGGTGACGACCTTCTGGCGCCGGTCCTCGGGGTGCGGCTCCAGCTGGACCAGGCCCTTGGCCTCCAGCAGCGCCACGATGCGGGTCATCGAGGGCGGCTGCACATGCTCCTTGCGAGCGAGCTCGCCAGGGGTCGCGCTGCCGCAGTTGGACAGGGTGCCCAGCACCGACATCTCGGTGGGGCTCAGTGACTCGTCGACCCGCTGGTGCTTGAGTCGACGGGACAACCGCATCACGGCTGACCGCAGGGAGTTCACAGCGGCAGCGTCGTCGCCATGGGTAAGGTCCGGCATGTTCTTTAGCGTAACTCATTACTCTCGCTAAAGACCAATGGGACACGCCGGGATGCCCGTGACACTGGCCACTGAACCCTTCCGTCACCCGTATGAGTGATACCGGCGCGGAACGTCACCCACCGCCCGGAACCGCCCCGGACCCTCGTCTGTATGGGGACCAGCGTGCTCAGCCTGCGGATAGACGGGGAGCTGCTCGAACGGCTCCGACACCATGCGGCCAAAAGGGGAATGAGCGTCCAGGACTATGTGGTCCAGACGCTCATCCGGGACGACTTCGACGAGCGGTTCAAGACCGCGGTCGACGAGACCGAGAAGTTCTACGGGGTCAACGGGGTCACGTGACCCCCGAGGCTCAGGTCAGGCCCAGCGCCGGCATCAGGTAGTAGAACCCGAACACCGCCGCCACGACGTACATCGGCACCGGGACCTCCCGGCCCCGGCCCGCCACCAGACGCAGCACCACGAACGTGATGAAGCCCATGCCGATGCCGTTCGTGATCGAGTAGGTGAACGGCATCATCACCATCGTGATGAAGGCCGGGATCGCGATCGTGTGGTCGGCCCAGTCGATCTCCTTGACGGAGCCCGCCAGGATCAGGAAGCCCACCGCGAGCAGCGCGGGGGTGGCCGCCTGGGACGGGACCATCGTGGCGATCGGCGTGAGGAACAGCGCTACGGCGAAGAGCGCGCCCGTGACGACGTTCGCGAAGCCGGTGCGGGCGCCCTCGCCGACACCGGCCGTGGACTCCACGAAGCAGGTGGTGGCGGACGAGGAGCTGGCGCCGCCTGCCGCGACCGCGATGCCGTCGACGAAGAGCACCTTGTTGATGCCGGGCATGTTGCCCTCGCCGTCGGTCAGCTTGGCCTCGTCGCTGATGCCCATGATCGTGCCCATCGCGTCGAAGAAGCACGACAGCAGGACCGTGAAGACGAAGAGGATGCCGGTCAGCACGCCGACCTTGCCGAAGCCGCCGAACAGGCTGAACTTGCCGATCAGGCCGAAGTCCGGGGTGGCGACCGGGTTCCCGGGCCACTTCGGGGTGGTCAGGCCCCAGGAGGGGATCGTCGCGACCGCGTTCACGATCACCGCGAGGACGGTCATCGTGACGATCGAGATCAGGATCGCGCCGGACACCTTGCGGACGATCAGCCCGAGCGTGAGCAGCGCGCCGAGGATGAAGATCAGCACCGGCCAGCCGCCCAGATGACCGTCGCCGCCGAGCTGGAGCGGGACGGTGGTCTGGGCGGCGTCCGGGATGCGGGAGATGAACCCGGAGTCCACGAGCCCGATCAGCATGATGAACAGGCCGATACCGATGGAGATCGCCTTGCGCAGGCCGTAGGGGACGGCGTTCATGACGCGCTCGCGCAGCCCGGTGGCGACCAGCAGCATCACGACGAGACCGGCCAGCACGACCATGCCCATCGCGTCCGGCCACGACATGCGCGGCGCGAGCTGGAGGGCGACAACCGAGTTCACACCGAGTCCGGCGGCGAGCGCGATCGGGACGTTGCCGATGACACCCATGAGGAGGGTGGTGAAGGCGGCGGTGACGGCGGTGGCGGTGACCAGCTGGCCGTTGTCGAGGTGGTGCCCGTACATGTCCTTCGCGCTGCCCAGGATGATCGGGTTCAGCACGATGATGTACGCCATCGCGAAGAAGGTGGCGAACCCGCCCCGGATCTCGCGAGGGAGCGTGCTGCCCCGTTCGGAGATCTTGAAGTAGCGGTCGAGGGCGGTCTGCATTGGATGTTCCTACGAGCAGAAGTGGACAGACGGAAACCGTTTCAGTATGAACATATGAGGTCGTGAGGCGCTATCTCCGCGCGTAGACCGGCGTGGACCAGGTGGGGATCTCCACGCCTTGCGACCGCCTCGTAAGCTGTGGCCATGGCGAAGTGGACACCGACACACGAGGCACCGGAGCCCCTGGAGGGCCCGATCGTCCCGACCATCACCGGCCTCACGATCCTCTGGTTCGTCCTCTTCCTGGTACAGCTCCCCTTCTACGGCTGGTTCGACGACCACGGCCATCTGTGGTGGGTGTGGACCTGCCTGGCCGGGGCGGGGCTCGGGCTGATCGGTATCTGGTACGTCCGGGGGCGCGACGCCGCCCTCAAGCGGCTGGCGTCGGAGGCGGTGAGTCCGGAAGGGCCCGCGGCTGCTGCCGAGTAACGACGCTCCCCTACAACCACGGCATCACTCCGCCCCGTCCGCCGTCCTCCCCTGGTCGGATCTTCCGGGCACTCGGCGGGTGAAGCCGTAAATCCGCACGTACCGTCGAATGCATGACGCACACCGACGCGGGCGCCGAACTCGATCCTGTGCACCCCGTGCCCATTCCGCCCGCCCGGGCTCGTGGGCTCACGGCCGCCGGGGTCGCCGAGCGGGTGGCACGCGGGGAGGTCAACGACGTCCCGGTGCGCAGCAGTCGCTCGCTCGGCGAGATCGTGCGGGCCAACGTCTTCACCCGGTTCAACGCGATCATCGGCGTGCTCTGGCTGATCATGCTGTTCGTGGCGCCGGTGCAGGACAGCCTGTTCGGGTACGTGATCATCGCCAACACCGGGATCGGGGTCTTCCAGGAGTGGCGGGCGAAGAAGACCCTCGACTCCCTCGCGGTGATCGGCGAGTCGAAGCCGACGGTACGGCGTGACGGGGCCGCCCTGGCGGTGAGCACCTCCGAGATCGTGCTCGGGGATCTCATCGAGATCGGGCCCGGTGACAAGGTCGTGGTCGACGGGGAGTGTGTCGAGGCCGACGGTCTGGAGATCGACGAGTCGCTGCTCACCGGTGAGGCGGACCCGGTCGTCAAGCGGCCGGGGGACGCGGTCATGTCCGGGAGTTTCGTGGTCGCCGGCGGTGGCGCGTTCGAGGCGACGAAGGTGGGGCGTGAGGCGTACGCCGCCCAACTCGCCGAGGAGGCCTCCCGGTTCACGCTCGTCCACTCCGAGCTGCGGACCGGTATCTCCACGATCCTCAAGTACGTGACGTGGATGATGATCCCGACCGCGATCGGGCTGGTCATCAGCCAACTCGTCGTCAAACAGCACGGGTTCAAGGACTCCATCGCCCGGACCGTGGGCGGGATCGTGCCGATGGTCCCCGAGGGGCTCGTCCTCCTCACCTCCGTGGCCTTCGCGATCGGGGTCATCCGGCTTGGCCGGAAACAGTGCCTCGTCCAGGAACTCCCGGCCATCGAGGGCCTAGCCCGCGTCGACACGGTCTGCCTCGACAAGACCGGCACGCTCACCGAGGGCGGCATGGACGTCACCGAACTGCGGCCGCTCGGCGGGGCCGACGAGACGTACGTACGCAAAGTCCTGGGCGCGCTCGGGGAGTCGGACCCGCGGCCGAACGCGTCCCTGAAGGCGATCATCACCGCCTACCCGGACAACGAGGAGTGGCGGTGCGTCGAGTCGCTGCCCTTCTCCTCCGCGCGCAAGTACAGCGGGGCGTCCTTCAGCGAGGGCGACGGGGAGTCGAGCACGTGGCTGCTCGGGGCGCCCGATGTGCTGCTGGGCGCCGACGATCCCGCGCTCGCCGAGACCGGGCGGCTCAACGAGCAGGGCCTACGGGTGCTGTTGCTGGCCCGGGTCGCGGGTGAGCTGGACGATCCCGAGGTCGCGCGGGAGGCCGAGGCGACCGCGCTCGTCGTCCTGGAGCAGCGGTTGCGGCCCGACGCGGCGGAGACGCTGCGCTACTTCGCCGAGCAGGATGTGCGCGCCAAGGTCATCTCCGGCGACAACGCGGTGTCCGTGGGCGCGGTGGCCGGGAAGCTCGGGCTCACCGGGCAGGTCGTGGACGCGCGCCAACTCCCCGCCGACCAGGAGGAGATGGCGAAGTCCCTGGACGAGGGCACGGTGTTCGGGCGGGTCACCCCGCAGCAGAAGCGGGACATGGTGGGGGCGTTGCAGTCACGCGGGCACACGGTCGCGATGACCGGGGACGGCGTGAACGACGTACTCGCCCTGAAGGACGCGGACATCGGGGTGTCCATGGGCTCGGGGTCCGAGGCCACGCGGGCGGTCGCGCAGATCGTGCTGCTCAACAACAGCTTCGCGACGCTGCCTTCGGTGGTCGCGGAAGGGCGTCGGGTCATCGGGAACATCACGCGGGTGGCGACGCTGTTCCTGGTGAAGACGGTGTACTCGGTGCTGCTGGCGGTGCTGGTGGTGTGCTGGCGGGTCGAATACCCGTTCCTGCCACGGCACTTGACGCTTCTCTCGACCCTGACGATCGGCATCCCGGCGTTCTTCCTGGCGCTGGCGCCCAACACGGAGCGTGCGCGACCCCACTTCGTGCGGCGGGTGATGCGGTACTCGATCCCGGGCGGGGTGATCGCCGGGGCGGCGACCTTCGTGACGTATCTGATCGCCCGTCACTACTACACGGGGAAGGGGGCGTTGGGGGCGGAGACGAGTGCGGCGACGCTGACCCTGTTCCTGATCTCGATGTGGGTGCTGGCGATCATCGCACGGCCCTACACGTGGTGGCGGATCACCCTGGTGGCTTCGATGGGGGCGGCTTTCGTGGTCGTGCTGATCGTGCCGTGGCTTCAGCACTTCTTCGCGCTGAAGTTGGTGGGGGTGACCATGCCGTGGGTGGCGGTGGGGATTTCGGGGGTGGCGGGGGTTCTGCTGGAGGTGGCGTGGCGGGTGGTCGACCGGCGGGTCTCGGTCTGAGGAGACCGACTCCTGGGGTGGGGCGTAGGGCAGTGCAGTATGGGGCGATGCCCTTCGATCAGCCCCTGCCGCGCGATCAGCCCCTGCCTCGCGAGGAGCCTCTGCCGCGCGAGCTGAAAGCCATCGACTCGGCCTCGCTGTTCAGGCTGGAGGAGCGGGCCGGTGATCTCGGTCTGAGCCAGCGGTTGGAGCCGACGTGGGTGCGGGCCAACGCGGCGCCCGACGGCACGCACTATCTGTGGCCGGCGCTGTGGCACTCCCTGTCCCATCTGCCGCACGTTCCACGTCAGTTGCGGTGCGAGCTGCTGATCACGCTGCGCGCGGGGGACCGTGTGCGGAGCCTGCTGGATGTGCTTCCCGACGATTTCGCCCCGCTGCTGCGAGTGACCTCGCGCGAGGAGGGCTTGGAGGTCGGCCAGATCCTGGAACGCGCTCCTTCGGTCGGCGAGTGGCTGTCGCGGAACGACGCAGACCCGCGCCCCTGAGGAACGGGGCGCGGGTCTGGGACCGTACTGCCGCTACTTCACTACGGCACTCCTACTTCACGTCGACGTAGTCGCCCGTCGCGTTGATCGGGGCGGTGGTCGGCGTGCCCGCGAAGCTGTAGCGGAAGTAGCCGTCGACCGTGGCCTTGACGGTGGTCTTCAGGCTGCCGTTGGAGGTGGTCTTGATGGTCTTGACCGTGGTGTACGTGGTGGCGTTCTTCTTGCGGAACTGGAGCTTCACCGGCTGGGTGGAGTAGCCGGTGTAGTTGTTGGCGTCCCAGTTCGCGCGGGTCAGCTTGCCGGTGACCGTGATGGTCTTGCCCTTCTTCACCGGCTCCGGGGCGGCGTTGACCGTCAGCTTGGACAGGCGCGTCACGTTCGGGGAGGCGAAGCCGTCCTTGTCGGCGTACCCGACCTTGGTGACGTCGAAGGTGCTGCTGGTGGGGTCCTGGCCGTTCCACGCGACGGCCTCGACACCGGCCTTCCACGCGCCGGCGTCGGTGTTCGACAGGTCGCCCTCGCCCGGGTAGATGTCGAGCGTGCCCTTGCAGGCGGCGACGGTCGTCGAGGTGGCCGTGCAGGTGGCCAGGTCGTTGCCGAAGATCATGTTCGCCGGCTCGGCCGACGAGCCCTTGTAGAGGTACAGATCGGTCCAGAAGTCGGCCGCGGTGATGTCGACGTCCGCGCCGTGCGTCAGCGTGTACGTGACCGGCACGGAGACGTGGGCGGCGGCGCCGACCACGATCGGCTTGCTGCTGTGCACCTTGATGTTGGAGAAGGTGACGTTCAGGGCGTACGGCTCGGCGTCCGCGGGTGTGGCGACGGTGGAGCCGGAGAGAGCGGCCTTGCCGGAGGCGGCGTGGGCGGCCTCACGGATCTTCGCGATGTCCGAGCGGTACGAGCCGGCGTCGGAGCCCGCGGCCTGTGCGGCCGGTACGGCGAAGGCGGAGAGAACCAGGGCGCCGGAGACGGCGGCCACGGTGGCGCGTATGCGCATGCGTTCCCCAAGTGGAGAAAGGGGGCCCCGGCGCGCTGGTCGTTCCGTACGGCTCGTCGTCGGCGCCGGGTGCCCAAGTGATGGCGGAGCCTGTTGGCTCACGTGGTGTGATGCGCGGCGGGTGGAGAGGGTTGTACGCCGGAATCAGGTTTTTGTACGGGGATTGCGAACTGATTACTTCACGTCGACGAAATCACCCGCGGCGTTGACGGCCGGGGTGGTCGTGGTGCCCGCGCCGGGACCCGGCCGCGTGAAGATCGCCGACACCGGCACGGGACCGGGGCGGAGACGGGGCAGGGCCAGCCGGGAAGGGCCGCCCCATCGGAAACTCGCCGGTGGGGCGGCCCTTCCCGTGCGTGCCGGTCTCAGTCGAACCAACGGTCCCGGGCCAACTCCTCGGTGCGGGACGGGTCTTCGAGGAGGGCCGCGACCTCGAAGCGGCGGGGCCACTGGCCTGCCGCCCAGGCGAGGCCGGCGGCGACGCCCTCCAGGGTCGAGGCGTGCAGTACGCCGTCGCGGGTGCGGCGCCAGTCGATCTCCACGCCGTCCACGACGAGTTCGTCGTGTTCGACGTAGGTGGCGGGGGTGAGCGGGCCGAGGAGGATCCGGACGGATTCGGGTACCTCGTGCTCGGCGCCCTCCGAGTCCACCGAACCCGTCACCGACTCGCTCAGACGCCGGACCTGGAAGAGGTCGGCCAACTCGGCCGCCCTGGACGGGCGTACGGGGAGGAGCGGGATGTCGGCGGTGAAGGGGAGCAGGTCGGGTGAGTCGACGACCATGGCTTCGGTGGCGTCCACGACGGTGACCTCGCCGTTGACCACGGCGCGCAGGTCGTCCGGGAGGGTCACCTGGTCCGGGTCCAGGTCGGCCAGCGCGCTGTACAGGGCGTGCAGTTGGGTGCCAGTGACCTCGCGGTCCGGGTCGGCGAGGCGGTCGAGGAGTTCGGCGGCTCCGCCGGGCTCGTCGAGGAGGGCGGCGACGGAGGTGCGTACGCCGAGTGCTCGGAGTACCTGCTCGTCGTCGAAGCCGGTCGCGTCCGCCTCGTCGTAGAGGCCGCGCAGGAGCGGGTCGCCGCCTGCCGCCAGGAGGCCGGCCGGGCGGCGGCCGTCCAGTACCGGGTGGCCGCGCAACCACCAGGCCGTGTACGGGCGTACGAGCTCGTGGGTGCCGTCCGGCAGGAGGACGCGGACCTGCTGGGTGATCGCGTCGCGGAGCGGGGGCTGGGCGAGGAGGGCGAGGGCCTGGGGCCAGCGGTCGTCGTCGACGAGGTCGAGGTCGCGGACGGCTACGAGTTCCGTGGCCACGGGGGGTACGGGGGTGTCGGGGAAGCGGTCCAGGACGTCTTCCGACCACACGTCCACGGAGTCCAGCAGGCCGGGGTCGTCCGGTTCCGCGAAGTCGCTGTCCCGGGGCTCCAGTTCGTCCGGGTCGAGGACCACGTCGGTGGCGCGGACGAGGGCGAAGGTGGCGAGGACTCCGCAGGCAGCGAGGGGTTGTTCGCCCCAACGGTCCGCCAACTCCGCGTCGACGAAGGCCAGTTCGTCCTCGCGCATCACCTGGGCGAACGGGCTTCCGGGGAGCACCAGTTCACCGGCGGGCGCCAGTTCGCCCTCCTCGTCGGGGAGGGCCAGGGCGCCGAGCCAGGGTTCGTCACCGGGCTGGAGATCCGCGTCCCGGACGAGGGCGAGGACCGTGTCGGCCAACTCCTCGGCGTCGGGGGCGGGTTCGTCCCATACGGCGCCGCCCTCGTCGTCGATGGAGGCGGCCACGGCGGCCCGGACCTGGGGGGTGGTGAGCACCGCGCGGGGTGTGGCCGGGAGCGCGCCGAGCTTCTCCAGGAGGGGGTGCGCGGCGTCCGGGTGGGCGACCTTGAGGCCCAGGCGGGCGAGGATCTCGGGTTCGACCTGGGCCGAGTCGGGGGTGGGGAGGAGGACTTGGCGAGGGCCGATCGTCGTCCTGCCTCCCCCAGAGCCAAAAGCCTGGGAGGTGCCCCCAGCGAGGGGTACGGGCAGTCCGGAGAGCCTGTCGGGGTCCACGCCCGCGAGGCTGTCGTAGAGCCGCCGCCACCAGGCGGGGTCCTTCTCCAGGCCGGCCAGGCGGTCGACCGCGTCGGCGAGGGGGACGCGGGCCACGCCCAACGTCCTTAGTTCCACGCGGCGTTCGAGGCCGGCGGGGAGGAGGGTGGGGAGCACTTCGGCGAGGACCCGCACGGTGTCGGCGCCCGCGCCCTCGATGACCTCGGCGTCTCGGGGTCGCAGGGACTCGGGCAACTCCGGTTCGTCGGTGAGGGGTTCGGTGGCCGGATCGGTGGCCGGATCCCTGGTGGGGTCGGCGGTGGGGGGTTCGACGGCGGGCGGGAGGAAGGGGGTTCGCGGCAGGCGTCGCAGGATCGACTGGCGCAGGGTGCCGTCCAGTTCTCCCTTGGCCAGCGGGCCCGGTACGAGGTCGATGATGCCGGTGGTCACCGGGCGCCAGGCGGCGAGGAGTTCGACGTACGCGTCCGCCGCGCGCTCCACCACGAAGTCGGTCAGCGGGCCGGGGGCGGCGTGCCTGCGGGTGGTGTCGAGCGGGAGGGACGCGATGAGGAGCGCCGGGACGCCGAGGGGTTCGTCGCTGGGGGTGGGGGCGTGTACGACGGGGTTGGTGCGGGGGTGGGCGGGGGTGCCGTCGTCGGCGACCGGGACGGCCCAGGTGACGGACCAGTACGGGCGCAGCCGTTCCTCCACGGGGCGGTCGGTGAGGAGGTCCTTGTCGAGCTCGCCGTGTGCGGCGGTCGTACGCCAGCGGGTCGTTCCGTCGCGGGTGTCGTCCACGACCGTGTCGGCGCCGGCGGTGCGGCGGCTGAGGATGCGGGGTGTTTCGTCGCCCACCTCGATCACGACCTCGACCAGGCCGGGGAGGGCGAGCAGGAGCGCGTCGTCGACCGCGGTGAGGAGGCGTTCGGCGAGGTCCTCGGCGGCGGTGTCGCGGAGGGGGAGGATGACGACCGTGTCGTAGGAGTCCGGGGCGGTGCCCTCGGCCGCGAACGGGAGGCGGAGGACCGGGACCTGTCCGTCGCGGCGGCGGATCTCGGTGCCGAGGCCGGGGCTGTGCCGGGCGGTGTCGTCGGCGAGGGCGCGGGACTCGGCGAGGGACCAGCGGACGCCGCCGTGCCGTCCTACGACGGCGGGTTCGTCGGTCACGGCGACGACGGCGGCGAAGCCGACGCCGAATCGGCCTACCGCGCTGTCGCCCGCGTCGCGCTTCGCGGAGGCGCGGAGGGTGGAGAGGGATTCGACGCCGGTCGCGTCGAGGGGGGCGCCGGTGTTGGCGGCGCAGAGGACGCCGTCGCGGAGGGTGAGGCGGAGGCGGCCTGCCACGCCGGCGCGGGCTGCGGCATCGGCGGCGTTCTGCGCGAGCTCTACGACGAGCCGGTCCCGGTAGCCGCCGAGGACGAGGTCCTCCTCGGCGTTGGCGTCCTCCCGGAAGCGGGCCGGGCTGGTCGCCCAGGCGTCGAGCACCCCACGCCGCAGACGGGCGGTACCGAACGGGTCGGCACCCTCGGCGGCGGGCCGCACGAACTTACTCACGTACGTTCACTCTCCTCATCGACGTCGCGATGAAGGTACCGCGCGGAGGGAGGTGGGGGTTGCGGTGCCTGCGCGTACGGCCGGTGGGGGTGCCGGGTCGCGCAGGTACGGCGAGCCCGCCGCCGGTCGGGCCCCTCTGCCCGCTGCCGCAGTGGGCGGGGCGGGGACCAGGTACACGGCGGGCTCGCCGTACCGCCACGACCCGCTCCCGTTTCGTCGGCGGCCTACGGCTGGAATCGCCAGCGGCCTTCGGAGATGACGTCCGGGGTCCTGTCGTCCGTGACGCGGAGGGCTGTGTCGTCGTCGATGAAGTAGATCGGGAAGTCGGCGCGGGCGGTGATGCGGTCGGCCCAGGCGTCGTCGCGTTCGGGGAAGTCCGGTGAGTAGAGGTGGGGCTTGAGGTACCAGTCGAAGAGGGCGAAGGGTGGGTCGATGGTCGTCGCGCCGAGGAGGTGGAGGTCGGAGGTGTCTCCGATGACTTCGGCGGAGTGCTCGGTGAGGTTGCGGCTGAAGATCATTGATCCGGCGCTCAGGCCGACGTAGACCCGGTCCTGCAGAGCTTCCAGGAAACCGTCGGCCAGGTTGTTGCCGGTGATGCTGCGGGCCAGGTGGTAGTGGTTGCCGCCCCCGACGTAGATGACGTCGGCGTGGAGGAGGCGGTCGAGTACCAACTGGCTGGGCAGGCCGTTCAGTTCGAGGACGTCGAACTCCCGCCAGCCGAGGCTGTGCAGCCGGTTCATGTCCGCGATCATCCAGCTGTGGTCCCCGGGCTCGGCGATGGACGCCGTGGGGATGTAGACGAGGTTCGCCGACCCGAACGGCTTGCCCAGCATGTCCCGGAGCGCGTCCCGCAGGGTGTCGTTGCGCAGGCCGCTTGCCGTCAGCAGAAGGTTCATCGGGCGAGCCAAGCATGGGGGGCGGGGGCGCGCAACGAACCCGGGATCCGCCCGTGCCGTCGTCGCTTCCCCGGTTCCGCCGTTCGTCAGTGAACGTCGACCTCGGGCTCCGGCAGCGGGAGTTGGTCGAGGTCGAGGGTGAAGGTGCGGCCATCAGCCAAAGGGATGGGGAGCTTGCCGGTGCCGTATTTGTGGGTGTGGGCCGCGATGTACCCCGTGCCGGTCGGCTGAGTGTGGAGGACGACTTCCCGCGCGTAGGGGTCCACGACGAGGTAGACAGGGATGCCGTGGCGGCCGTACTTCGCGGTGCAGTCGTCGTAGTCCTTGCGGACGGACGAGGTCGAGACGACCTCGGAGATCAGCAGAACGTCTTCGAAGCCGTAGCGCTTGCCCTCCCGGCGGGCGTCCTCGCGCAGGATGGCGAGGTCGGGGGCGGAGTTCTCGTCCGCAGGGAAGTCGATGTACACGTCGGAGGAGGTCTTCGCTTCAAGCCCGAGGGACAAGATCGTGTTGTACTGCATCACCTTGATGGTGCTGGAGTGCTCGAAACTCTGCGGCGTCAAGATGATCTTCCCATCGATTCCGAAGAAAGCCACGTGCCCTTCGGGGAACTCGGTACGCGCAATCGTCGAGTCGATGCTCATGGCGCTGCTCCTCTCCCGTATGCCGCCAGAATACAGAGCTACGAGTGCCCCAGCTCAGCCGATTCCTCGTCCGCCCCCACCGACACCGACCCCGAATCCGCCGCGGGCCGCAACGGGAACGGGTCCACCATCGTCTCGTCGATCACATGCGGCGGCGGCTGGGGCGGTTTGGGCATGACGGCTGCTTCCGAGTGGCCGCCGCAGCCGTAGGACAGGGACACGACGTGGCCGTCCGCCGGGGAGAACTCGTTCGCGCAGACTCCGAAGGCCTGGCCCAGGGAGCCGCCGACCGCGACCAGGAAGCCGCAGCTGACGCAGGCCGCGGGGGCCGCCTGGGCCATGGGGGTTTTCGGGCCGAAGCCGTCCTCCCAGCGGTCCGCGGCCACGTGGAGGCCGTAGCGGGAGAGGACTCGGGCCCGGCGGATGCCCAGTTCCTCGGCGACCGCCGCGATCGAGCCCCGGGTGGGGGCCATGGGGAGGGTCGCGGGGGTGCCCGCGGTCACCTCCGCGTCCTCCGCCTCGACCAGTTCCGCCATCTCCTCCGAGACCGCGGAGTTCGGCGGGGGCTCGTCCTCGCCCGTGTAACCGGGCTCCAGACGGAGGTCCTCCGCGTCCGTGGGGAGCAGGTCGCCGGGGCCCATGTCGCCGGGGCGCAGGCGTTCGCTCCACGGGACCCATTCGGGGGCCAGGAGCGAGTCGGGGCCGGGGAGCAGGACGACCTCGTCCAGCGTCACCAGCTTCGCGCGGGACGCCCTCGCTACCGTCACCGCCCAGCGCCAGCCCCGGTAGCCGAACTCCTTGCACTCGAAGAAGTGCGTGACCACACGGTCGCCCTCGGATTCGAAGCCCGCGTGCTCGCCGACCACGCCTGGCGCGGCGGCCTCCTCGGCTGCGGCACGGGCGAGGTCGACGGCCTCGGCACACAGGCGGTCGGGGGTGCGGCTTCGCGTGGTCGCTGCGCTCACAGGTATCGCTTCTCTCCTACGCCGTCTCACGGGTGCGCCTGTTGCGGCGAAGGGAGCGGACGGAGCGGCTGAAAGACATGTACCAGGCCCTTGGGGGCACTGGTGGAGGGCCGCGTCGACGTCCGCGCCCGATCGCGCTCGGGCACGCCTACGCCATCCATTCTGCGGGATGGCTGAGAGGCGCGCGGCCGAGAACAATCGCCACGGCGCGCTACGCACGCTACCTTCTCCCGCGCCATGCGCCCACACCGACGGCCCCTCGGACGGCGCGCGGCGATCGAACCGAGACCTCCGCGACCGTCACCCGAAGGCCCGTGCCCGCCCGTCCGAGAGCCCGTGAGCGGGCATCCGAAGACCCGCTACCCGCCCGCCCGAAGACCCGTACCCGCCCGCCCGAAGACCCGTACCCGCCCGCCCGAAGACCCGTACGCCGTCATCCGAAGACCTGTGCAACGGCACTGAATCCACCCCCACTAGCCGCCATACGCGCGGTAACCGCACTACTCGCGCCTTTCTCGGGGCACTATGACGGAGTGGCAGCCGCGAGGTCGCCCCAAGGTGCCACCGGGATCGGTGGGACGAAGGGGAGCATCCGAGGTGGCGGTTCGGGCCGGGTCGGCGGTTCCGTCCGCGCGATGGGTCGTGCCCTGCACTTCCCCGTCACCGGTACCGCCCGCGGCATCCGCAAGGCGACCCACGCGCACGGCGCGGGCGAGTCGGGCCTCGGCCGGCTGATCGAGCTGCACGCGGTGAACGGCGCCGGCGATGTCATGATCACCGTCGCCCTCGCGTCGACCGTCTTCTTCTCCGTGCCGACCGACGAGGCGCGGGGCCGGGTCGCGCTGTATCTCGCGATCACCATGGCGCCTTTCACTGTTCTCGCGCCGGTGATCGGGCCTCTTCTCGACAAGCTTCCGCACGGCCGCCGCGCCGCCATGGCCGCCGCGATGCTGGCCCGCGCCCTCCTCGCGCTGATCATCTCCGGCGCGGTCGCCAGCGGCAGCCTGGAGCTGTATCCGGCGGCCCTGGGCGCCCTGGTCGCCTCGAAGGCGTACGGCGTCGTCAGAAGCGCCGTGGTGCCCCGGCTGCTGCCACCCCGCATCTCGCTGGTGAAGGCGAACTCCAGAGTGACCCTGGCCGGGCTTCTGGCCACCGGTGTGGCCGCCCCGATCGCGGGCGGGCTGCACGCCATCGGCGATCCCTGGCCGCTCTACGGCGCCTTCGTGATCTTCGTCGCGGGTACGGTCCTGTGTTTCTTCCTGGACCCCAAGGTCGACTCGGCCAAGGGCGAGGACACGGCGCTGCTCGCGGCCGACGAGAACCATCTGCACGGCCCGCATCCCAAGGAGGTCAAGCGGCCGGGGCTGCGCACGGTCGGCCTCGCCGTCACCCACGCGCTGGGCGCCAACGCGGCGCTGCGCTGGCTGTCCGGCTTCCTGACCTTCTTCCTCGCGTTCCTGCTGCGCGAGCATCCGATGACCGGGCAGAGCGCGGCCGTGTCGCTGGGCATCGTTGCCGTCTCGGCGGGCGTCGGGAACGCGCTCGGTACGGCGGTGGGGTCCTGGCTGCGGCAGCGGGCGCCGGAGATCATCATCGTGACCGTCGTCGCGCTGGTCCTGGGCGCGGCCATCACGGCGGCGATCTTCTTCGGGGCCGTGCTGGTGGCCTGTCTCGCCGCCACCGCCGGGTTCTGCCAGGCACTGGCCAAGCTGTCCCTGGACGCGCTGATCCAGCGGGACGTGCCCGAGCTGGTCCGCACCTCGGCGTTCGCCCGCTCGGAGACCATGCTCCAGATGGCCTGGGTGTTCGGCGGCGCGATCGGCATCGTGATGCCGCTGAACGGCGCGCTCGGGTTCACCCTGGCCGCCGCGGTCATCGCCCTGGGCTGGCTCACCACCCTGCGCGGCCTGCTCGCCTCGGCCCGACACGGGACCGGCGGACGCCCGCGAGTCGCCTGACCCGCGGCACCTGGCACGGCGGCGGACACCCGCGAGCGGCCTGCCCCTCCCACTCCCACCCCGACACAGTGGCGGCGGACACCCGCGAGTCGCCTGACCCGCAGCACCCTGCACAGCGGCGGACACCCGCGCGTCCCCTGCCCCGCCCACCCCGGCACAGGCGCGGCCGACACCCACGCGTCTTCCACCCCGCACCACCCCGGCACAGCGGCCGCGGACGCCCGCGAGTGGCCTAACCCTCGACCTCCGGCCCGGCACGCCGCACCCCACGTGGGGGGAGTACTGGACGGGCCCGATAGCCTTCGCCCCATGACCATGCAATCCGCTGTGCGACGCCGCCGCGCCGTCGCCGCCGCCGGCGCCGTTTCCGCCGGACTGCTCGTCCTGTCGGCGTGCGACAAGCCGACGCCGATCGCGACGATCACCGTCGGGAGGAATTCGGTCCACACCGAGGCCACCTGCTACAACGACGGCGACGCGGTGAAGACCGCGGAGCTGGCGAAGTGCCTGAAGGCCTCCACGTCGATCTCGGTCGACCCGGACGAGACCGTACGTTTCGGTGTCGACCCGAAGATCGCCGACAACGGCTGGACGATCCTGATGAACGGTCAGCCGCTGACCGACTCCAGCAAGAAGACGTACCGCACGATCCCCGGCAGCGTGTTCTTCAACACCCAGTACGGCGCGACCGGCAACTCGACCGTCGTCTCCATCAAGGAGGGCGACAAGACGGTCAAGGGCCTGTGGTCCTTCAAGTTCAAGAAGGACTCCTGACCACGGACGCCCCTCGCATCCTCGTCGCCACCGCCGTCCCGGCCGAACGGGACGCGGTGGCACGGGCGTTGACCGGGACCACCGGTTTCACGTGGGAGGTCGTCGCCGCCGGGGTGGGTCCGGCCGCCGCTGCCGCCGTCACCGCCACGGCTCTCGCCCGCACCCCGTACGACCTCGTCGTCTCGGCCGGGATCGCCGGCGGCTTCCAGCCCGGGGCGCCCATCGGTTCCCTCGTGATCGCCGACGAGATCACCGCGGCCGACCTGGGCGCCGAGACCGCCGACGGGTTCGTGCCGGTCACCGAACTCGGCTTCGGCACCGTCACCCACCGTCCGCCGAATGCACTCGTACGAGAGCTCGCGGCGGCGACCGGCGCCCGCACCGGAGCCGTCCTCACCGTCTCCACGGTGACCGGAACGGCCGCCCGCGCCACGGAACTTCGCGCCCGTCACCCCCGGGCCCTCGCCGAGGCGATGGAGGGTTTCGGCGTCGCCGAGGCCGCCGCCGCGCACGGCATCCCCGTCCTGGAACTGCGCGCGGTCTCCAACCCCGTCGGCCCGCGCGACCGCGCCGCCTGGCGCATCGGCGACGCGCTCGCGGCCCTGACCGAGGGATTCGGGAAGTGCGCGCCCGTACTGGAGAGTTGGACGTACGTATGACCACCAGTGAGCAGCCTCTGCGGATCGCCTACTCGCCCTGCCCCAACGACACCTTCGTCTTCGACGCCTGGGCGCACGGCCGGGTGCCGGGCGCGCCCGCGCCGGACGTGACCTTCGCGGACATCGACATCACCAACGGCATGGCCGAGCGCGGTGAGTTGGACGTCCTGAAGGTGTCGTACGCCGTGCTGCCGTACGTTCTCGACGAGTACGCGCTGCTGCCCTGCGGGGGTGCGCTGGGGCGGGGGTGCGGGCCGCTGGTGCTCACCCGGGACGCGGGCGTGGACCTGACCGGTCGTACGGTCGCGGTGCCGAGCGAGCGGTCGACGGCGTATCTGCTGTTCCGGCTCTGGGCGGCGGACACGGTGCCGGGCGGGGTGGGCGAGATCGTCGTCATGCCGTTCCACGAGATCATGCCGGCCGTGCAGGACGGGAAGGTCGACGCGGGGCTCGTCATCCACGAGGCGCGCTTCACGTACCAGAACTACGGTCTGCACAAGCTCGCGGACATGGGCGAGCACTGGGAGGCCACGACCGGCCTGCCGATCCCGCTGGGCGCGATCATCGCCAAACGGTCCCTGGGCGAGGGGCGGTTGACCCTGCTCGCCGACTCGATCCGGTCCTCCGTGCGGGCCGCGTGGGCCGAACCCGAGGTCTCCCGGCCGTACGTCATGGAGCACGCCCAGGAGATGGACCCGGCCGTCGCCGACCAGCACATCGGGCTGTACGTCAACGAGTTCACCGCCGACCTCGGCGAGGACGGATATGCCGCGATCCGGGGGCTGTTGACGCGCGCGGCGGCCGAGGGGCTGGTGCCGCCCCTCGGCCCGAACGCACTCGACTTCCCCTAGATCTGCCGGATATCTACACGTCCAACTGGTCCGCCACCGCCCGCAGCAGCCCCGCGATCTTTCCGCCGGAGGCCTTGTCGGGGTAGCGGCCCTTCTCCAGCATCGGGGTGATGTTCTCGAGGAGGGTCGTCAAGTCCTGGACGATGGAGGCCAGTTCGTCCGGCTTCTTGCGTTGGGCCGCCGCGACCGACGGGGTCGGGTCGAGCAGGGCCACCGAGAGGGCCTGGTCGCCGCGCTGACCGGCGACGACCCCGAACTCCACGCGCTGTCCGGGCTTCAGGGCATCAACTCCGGCGGGCAGAACCGAGGAATGGACGAAGACGTCACCGCCGTCGTCACGGGAGAGAAAGCCGAAGCCCTTCTCGCTGTTGAACCACTTGACCTTGCCGGTAGGCACGTCTGTCCTCGTCCTCGTACTCGTCGGAAAACTGCTTCGGATAGCAGACCGGCGGGTCGTCGGGACCCGCCGGTACCAAGGCTAATGGTCTTCAGGCGGCTGACAAGACGTCGCCCGCTTGTTCCTTCGCGCTGGGAACTACCCTGGTCCGGTGCGTGACAAAACCCAAACGAATTCCGCCGCGGCCGGTGACCGACTGATCCGTGCCGGTGCCATCGTCTTTTTCCTCGGTGCGGTGGCCACACTCGTCACCGTGGTACCGCTGTTGCTCCACACGACGCCTTTTCCGACGTACATGTACCTCTTGAGCATGCTCATGGGCGTCGGATTCCTGCTGGCCGCCGCGGGAGTGCTCCAGTCGGTCGCCGCGGGCCGCCGTCAGGCGCGTGCGGCGAGGTAGTCCGAAAGCCATCGCGGGAACTCGGTGAGGTCGCCGAGCACGACGTCCGCCCCGGCCGCGCGCAGTTCGTCCGCGTCGCACGGGCCGGTCGCGACCGCGACCGACAGGGCCTCGGCGACGCGGGCTCCGCGCACGTCCCCGACGTGGTCGCCGACGTACACGCTCGCGCCCTCCGCGCGCAGCGCCTCCGCCTTCTGCTCGGCCCACAGATCGCCGATCACGGCGTCCGCGTCGATGCCGAGATGCGCGAGGTGCAGCTTCGCGTTGGGCTCGTACTTCGCCGTGACGACGACCGCCCGGCCACCCGCCGCCCGTACCGCCTCGATCGCCTCGGGGGCGCCGGGCATCGCGAGGGTCGCGGCGATGGCGAACGACGGGTACATCTCGCGGTACAGGTCCGCCACGGCGGGCACCTCCTCCGCCGGGAACCAGTTGATCAACTCGTCGGCGAGCGGCGGCCCGAGCCGGGTGATCGCGAGATCGGCGTCGATGTACGTCCCCGTCCGCTCCGCCAGCGCCAGCATGCTGGCACGGATGCCGGGCCGGGAGTCGATGAGGGTCATGTCGAGGTCGAAGCCGACGGTCGGGCCGGGCGAGGAGTAAGAAGTCATATGGGCCATTGTGCCCAGTCGCTACGACTATCCCACCAGGCCCACCCATCGCCTCAGCGCTGTCGCTGCGACCGCCACACCAGGTACAGCGCCGACGCCACCGCCGCGCCCCGCACCACCCACGGCCAGGTCTCGGAGATCGCGTCGTTCATGTGGCCCTGGGCGATGGGGGTGCCCCAGCGGCCGGTGTTGCGGCCCCAGAGCCAGACGATGCCGGCCGCGACGGCCGCCGTCGGCAGGCCGATCACCGCCGCCTTCGTCTCGGCGTCGGTCAGCCGCCGGGAGGCGTACGCGATGAGCCAACCCAGCAGCAGCGCGAACCAGTTGCCGAGTGCGGCGCCCCCGACGAGGAGCGCGGCGGCGATCAGCAGCAGGGGGTTGGACCAGCGTCCGGCGGGGAGGCGGGGGACCATGCGGCGTCGGCGGGCGGGGACTACCGGTGCCTGCTCGATCACCGGTACGGCCACCGGCTCCGGTTCCTTCGCCGGCTCCTTCGGGGGCTCCTTCGACGGCGGGGGCTTGAGCAGGTCCGGGATCTCGATCCCGCCGGTGAACCCGGGCACGCTGTCGCCCAGCGCGAAGCCGTTGCCCTCCCCTCGCCACCAGTCGGGCTGCATGACGCCGGCGCCAAGGTCGGACGCGCTCGCGAGGTGCGGTGCGGAGGCGGAGTTGTCGGGCTCGGGCGCCGCCCGCGTGGGGCGCGGACGCGGCAGCGGTACGACCCGGCGCAGGCCCTTCGGCCGTAGATCGTCCTCGTGGTCCCGTTGTACGGGCACGGAGGTGCTCGGCGCCCGGGGGACGCCGGCGCCGGTGCCGGCCGCGGCGACGACCTCGTCCGGGCTGCCGAGGCCCTTGAGGATGCGCTGGACGGCGGCCGGTGTGTCGACGGTGGCCCCGGCCCGCCGACGGTCGATCTCGTTGCGCAGCTCGGACACGAGCCGCATCCGCGTGACCGAGGGCAGCTGCCGCTGGTGCGCGACGTCGCCGACGCGGCTCAGATACTCGTAGACGACCTGGTCGCTCTCGATACCCACGAAGTCCCCTCAGGGGCGGGTGCGTTGGATACCCCTCGGTGACAGACGTTACCGCCAGCAGGCCCGCTGCCGGGAACCTCACGTCGTACGCGCTCCCCCGCCGTCACCCCCACCCGCTACCGTGGGTCGGATGAGCACCTCGGCCACGCCGCCCCGTTCGCTCGCGGAGGCACTTCGAAGCAGGGACGACGCGTCCATGGCCGCGCTGCTGCGCAGCCGTCCCGACCTCATCACGCCCGTTCCCACCGACCTCACGCAGCTCGCGACCCGGGCCGGTACGCGCGGATCGGTCGTGCGGGCGCTGGAGCGGCTGGACCGGTTCGCGCTGCAGACGGCGGAGGCGTTGGCCGTGGCGGCGGACCCGGCGCCGTACGACGCGCTGCTCGGGCTCATGGCGGGCGACGCGCGCGACGCGGCCGTCACGCACGCCCTGCCGCGCGCCCTCGCGACCCTGCGCGAGCAGGCGCTGGTGTGGGGCGCGGACGACCGGCTGCGGCTGGTGCGGACGGCGCGTGAGCTGCTGGCGCCGTCGCCGCAGCATCCGTCGCCGACCGGGCTCGGGCCTACGGTCGCGGAGGCCACGGCGGGCATGTCGCCGGGCCGGATCCAGGAGATCGTGACGGCGGCGGGGCTGCCCTCCACCCATGACTCGGTGTCCGCGGTGGCCGCGCTCACCAAGCTGTTCACGGCCCGGAGGCGGATGAAGGCGCTGCTCGCCGGCGCCCCCGAGGAGTCCCTGGAGGTGCTCAACCGGCTGGTCTGGGGGCCGCCCTACGGGCAGGTGACCGCCGACCCGGCGGCCCGGCTGCGCTGGCTGCTCGACCGGGGGCTGCTGCTGCCCACCGCGCCCGGCACGGTCGTACTCCCCCGTGAAGTGGCCCTGCATCTGCGGGCCGGGCGCGCGCACCGCGCGACGGAACCGGTGGCGCCGCCGGTCGAGGCGAAGGCCACGCACCGTCCACAGGTGGTGGACACGACGGCGGCCGGGCAGGCGTACACCGCGCTGGCGACGGTCGAGGAGTTGCTGAAGGACTGGGACGAGGGCGGGCCGACGGTGATGCGGGCGGGCGGCCTCAGCGTCCGCGATCTGAAGCGGACGGCGGTTGCGCTGGACGTGGCGGAGCCCGTCGCGGCCTTCTGGGTCGAACTCGCCTATGCGGCAGGCCTGTTGGCGTCCGACGGCGAGGCCGACGAGCGGTACGCGGCGACCCCGGCCCTCGACGAGTGGCTGGAGCAGCCCGCCGCGCAGCGCTGGTCCCGGCTCGCGGAGGCCTGGCTGACGGCCACCCGGACGTCGGGCCTGGTGGGCGGACGGGACGGGAAGGACCGGACGCTGTCGGCGCTCGGCCCCGGCCTGGATCGCTCGGCCGCTCCGGAAGTACGACACCGGGTGCTCGGGCTGCTCGCCGGGTTGCCCGAGGGCGCCTCGCCGTCGGTCGAGTCGGTGCTGGCCCGGTTGCGGTGGGAGCGGCCGTTGCGGGGGGCGGGGGGTGCGCAGGCGGTCTCTCAGGGAGGTGCTCAAGGGGGCACTCCGGGGAGTCCTCAGGAGGGCGACGATCTGCGCAGTCGCCTTGCGCGGTGGACGTTGGGCGAGGCGGAGATGTTGGGGGTGACGGGGCGGGGGGCTCTGTCGGCGCAGGGGCGGGCGTTGCTGGGGCGCCGGGGTGCGGCGGTCGGCCACGCCGATCCCGCGTCTGCCACTGGACCCGGGTCGGGGTCCAGGTCGGGGTCAGGGTCGGGGTCAGGGTCCAGGTCGGGGTCCGGGTCCGGGTCCGGGGCAGGGTCCGGGTCCGGGGCAGGGTCCGGGTCAGGGTCCGGGGCAGGGTCCGGGTCAGGGTCCGGGTCCGGGTCCGGGTCCGGGTCCGGGTCCGGGTCCGGGGCAGGGTCCGGGGCAGGGTCCGGGGCAGGGGCAGGGGCAGGATCCCCGGCTTCCGTCGGTCCTCGTTCCGCGGCTCCCTCCGGCCCCGGCGACAAGCTCCCCGTCCACCACCGCACCCCCGCTCCCCCCGAGCCCCTCTCCCCCGCCGAACAGGCCACGGCGAGTGCCGCCGCGGCTCGGCTGCTCGCGCCGTTGTTGCCCGAGCCCTTGGACCACGTACTCCTCCAGGCGGACCTGACGGCGGTCGCGCCCGGCCCGCTGCAACGGCCGCTGGCGGACACGCTGGACGTGCTCGCGGACGTGGAGTCGAAGGGCGGGGCGACCGTCTACCGCTTCACGCCGGGCTCGGTGCGCCGCGCGCTGGACGCGGGCCGTTCCGCCTCCGACCTGCACGACTTCCTCACCGCGCACTCCCGTACGCCGGTCCCGCAGCCCCTCGCCTATCTGATCGACGACGTGGCCCGCAGGCACGGCCATCTGCGGATCGGTACGGCCTCGGCGTATGTGCGCTGCGACGACGACTCGGTGCTCAGCGAGATCCTCGCGGACAAACGGTCGGCGGGCCTGCGGCTGCGCCGCCTCGCGCCGACCGTGCTGGCCGCGCAGGCCGATCCGGCGGCGCTCCTCGACGGGCTGCGCGCGATGGGCTTCGCGCCGGCCGCCGAGTCCGCGGAGGGCGATGTCGTCATCACCCGCGCCCACGCCCACCGCACCCCGCCCCGCACGGCCCCGGAACCGGTACCGGACGGCCCGCCGACCCCGGACACCACCCTCCTGTCGGCCGCGATCCGCGCGATCAGGGCGGGCGACCGCGCCTCCACGACCCCCCTCAAGACGACCCCTTCACCGACCGGCGAACTCCCCCGCACCAGCTCCGCCGAGACCCTCGCCACCATGCAGGCCGCCGTCCTCACCGGCGACACCGTCTGGATCGGCTACGTCAACGCCGAGGGCTCCGCCAGCCAGCGCGTCATCGCCCCGATGCGCGTGGAGGGCGGCTTCGTCACGGCGTACGACCACACGGCGGACGAGGTACGGACATACCCGCTGCACCGGGTGACGGGGGTGGCGGAGTTGGCGGAGGGGTAGGGCGCCGGTCGGCGAAGGGGCGGCGCGGACGGGCCCGCCTCAGCTCAACTCGCCCCAGTTCGCCACAACCCGGCTCGGTTCAGATAGCGGTCCAGCGCCTCCACCGCGTCGGCCACGAACGTCGGGCGCCGGGACATCTCCCGCAGCTCGGCCTCCGTGACCCACGCGTGCCAGGCGATCTCGCCCGGGTCGGGGGTGATGTCCGTACGGACGACCGCCTCGTGGACGCCGAGCCAGTACGGGCTGATCACGCCCCGGCACAGGAACTTGAAGGCGAACCGCATCGGCACCACCACCCCGAGTTCCTCGGTGAGTTCACGGGCCGCCGCCTCCTCGTAGGACTCCCCGATCCCCGCGGCACCGCCGATCAGCCAGTTGTACTGTCCGGGGAACCGGGACATGTCCGCCGCCCGCCGGTGCACCAGGACGCGGCCCTCCCGGTCCCGGCAGACGGTCGTCGCGACCCGGTGCAGCCAGTGGTTCGCGATGGCCTCGCCCCGGTCCACCGTCCCGAGCACCCGGTCCTGTTCGTCTACCCGTTCCACGAGCTCTCCCATGGGCTGAGCCTCGCAGAGCCCGCCGTGATCATCGGCCGGTAGTGCACACTGGACGTTTGGCCGTGCGGAAGGGATGTGTACGTACGTGAATGGCCCCCTCATCGTCCAGTCCGACAAGACCCTGCTCCTTGAGGTCGATCACGAGCGAGCCGACGAGTGCCGGCGCGCGATCGCCCCGTTCGCCGAGTTGGAGCGGGCGCCCGAGCACATCCACACATATCGGGTGACCCCGCTGGGGCTGTGGAACGCGCGGGCCGCCGGGCACGACGCCGAGCAGGTCGTGGACGCGCTGGTGGAGTACAGCCGGTATCCCGTGCCGCACGCGCTGCTCGTGGACATCGCCGAGACCATGGACCGGTACGGTCGGCTCACGCTCTCCAAGCACCCCGCACACGGGCTCGTCCTCACCACCACCGACCGGCCCGTGCTGGAGGAGATCCTGCGGTCGAAGCGGGTCGCCCCGCTCGTCGGCAACCGGCTCGACCCCGACACCGTGGCCGTGCACCCCTCCGAGCGCGGCCAGATCAAGCAGGTGCTGCTGAAGCTGGGCTGGCCGGCCGAGGACCTCGCCGGGTACGTCGACGGCGAGGCGCACCCGATCGAGCTGGACGAGAACGGGTGGGCGCTGCGGCCGTACCAGAAGCAGGCCGTGGAGAACTTCTGGCACGGCGGCAGCGGTGTCGTCGTGCTGCCCTGCGGGGCCGGCAAGACCCTGGTCGGCGCGGGGGCGATGGCGCAGGCCAAGTCGACCACGCTCATCCTCGTCACGAACACCGTCTCCGCCCGGCAGTGGAAGCACGAGCTGATCAAGCGGACCTCGCTGACGGAGGAGGAGATCGGCGAGTACAGCGGGACGCGCAAGGAGATCCGGCCCGTCACCATCGCCACGTACCAGGTGCTGACGACCAGGCGGAAGGGGATCTACCCCCACCTGGAGCTCTTCGACTCCCGTGACTGGGGGCTCATCCTCTACGACGAGGTGCATCTGCTGCCCGCGCCCGTCTTCAAGTTCACCGCGGATCTGCAGGCGCGGCGGCGGCTGGGACTGACCGCGACGCTCGTGCGTGAGGACGGCCGGGAGTCGGACGTGTTCTCCCTCATCGGGCCGAAGCGGTTCGACGCGCCCTGGAAGGAGATCGAGGCGCAGGGGTACATCGCGCCCGCCGACTGTGTCGAGGTCCGCGTCAATCTCACCGAGTCCGAGCGGCTCGCGTACGCCACCGCCGAGGCCGAGGAGAAGTACCGCTTCTGTGCGACCACCGCCACGAAGCGGAAGGTCACGGAGGCGATCGTGCGGCGCTTCGCGGGTCAGCAGATCCTCGTCATCGGGCAGTACATCGACCAACTCGACGAACTGGGCGAGCACTTGAACGCACCGGTGATCAAGGGCGAGACCTCCAACGCCCAGCGGGAGAAGCTCTTCGGCGCCTTCCGTGAGGGTGAGATCAGTGTCCTCGTCGTGTCCAAGGTCGCGAACTTCTCGATCGACCTGCCGGAGGCGACCGTGGCCATCCAGGTGTCGGGCACGTTCGGTTCACGCCAGGAGGAGGCGCAGCGGCTCGGGCGGGTGCTGCGGCCGAAGGCCGACGGACACCAGGCCCACTTCTACTCCGTCGTCGCCCGGGACACGATCGACCAGGACTTCGCGGCCCACCGCCAGCGCTTCCTGGCGGAACAGGGGTACGCGTACCGGATCATGGACGCGGACGAGATCCTCGCGGAGAACTGAGGCGCGGGGAGCACCGAGGCGCGGGGAGAGCTGAGGCGCGGGGCGGCCGTGAGTGATCGCGGGGTCACTTACGGCGTATGCCCGCTTCCTCGCCGTACTCACCGAGGACGACCACGCTGAACGCGGCGCCCGCGAAGACTTTTATGGCGCGGAGGGCATTGCCCAGGCGATGGGGGCGGGTGCCGCCGGTGACCGGTGTGGCGCCGGACGGGCGGACGGGGGCCGGATGAATGGTTGCTGCGCTCATGAATCCATGGTGCGTCTTGGGACATAAGGTCGGCATCGGTCCAGAGAGCCAACCTTCACGCCGCCCGTGTACGCCTCCGGGCTGACCCGTTCCCCTCCTGGGTGGAGGGGTCTCCCCTAGGGGACACGCTCGCCGGCGTCAACGCGGCCGTAAAACCATTCGCCCCCGCCACTCCCCCTGACCTAGAATCTCCGCTCTTGCCCGCCTCCCCGCAGGGAGTGCCGCCGTCCGGACGGAAACCGGCCGGTATCCCACTCGGCTCTTCTCAGGTCTTCCGGAGGCACCCCCTTGTCCACGCCCGCCGCCGACCCCCTCGACGACCCTCTCGCCCGCGAACGCTCCCATCTCGCCTCCTCCCGTTCCGCGCTCCGCGCCATGCGCGAGGACGTCGAGTCGCTCGACATCAAGGACGTCACCGCGAACTGGGTCAACGCCGAGGTCCTCGCCCGCCAGATCGACGAGCGCATCAAGGCCCTGGCCGACCTGAGCGACACCCCGCTCTTCTTCGGCCGCCTCAACTACCTGCACGCTCCCCCACTCTCGGCTTCGCTCGAGCGGGGGGACCCCCATGGCGCCGAGCAGGCCGAGGGCGCGGAGGGCGCGCAGTTCTACATCGGGCGCCGGCATGTGCACGACGCGGGCGGCGACCCGATGGTCATCGACTGGCGCGCGCCGGTCTCGCAGCCGTTCTACCGGGCATCCAAGAAGGACCCGCTGGACGTCTCGCTGCGCCGCCGCTTCGGGTACACGGGCGGCGACCTCACGGCGTACGAGGACGAGCACCTCATGGACCCGGCCGAGGCCGCCGCCACCAGCAAGCTGCTCCAGCAGGAGATCGAGCGGCCCCGCGTCGGCCCGATGCGCGACATCGTCGCCACCATCCAGCCCGAGCAGGACGAGATCGTACGGTCCGGCCTCGGCGGGACGGTGTGCGTGCAGGGCGGCCCGGGCACCGGAAAGACGGCTGTCGGTCTGCACCGGGTCGCCTACCTCCTCTACGCCCATCGCGAGCGGCTCGCCCGCACCGGCACCCTCGTCATCGGGCCAAACAAGTCCTTCCTGCACTACATCGAGCAAGTCCTGCCCGCGCTGGGCGAGTTGACGGTCCGCCAGGGCACCGTGGACGACCTGGTCGCGCACGTCGAGGTGCACGGCACGGACGAGGCTCCGGCCGCCGTCATCAAGGGCGACGCCCGTATGGCCGAGATCCTGCGGAGGGCGATCTACGCGCACGTGACCCTGCCGACCGAGCCGGTGATGGTGGTGCGCGGCTCGCGCCGCTGGCGGGTCCCGGCGTACGAACTCGAAGGCATCGTGCGGGAGTTGCTCGACCGCGACATCCGCTACGGCGCCGCCCGCGAGGCGCTTCCGCAGCGCATCTCGCATGCCGTGCTGGTGCAGATGGAGCGGTCCGGGGAGGCGCCGGACGACCGGGTGCAGGACGCCGTGGCGCGCAACGCGGCGGTGAAGGCGGCCGTCAAGGCGGTCTGGCCGCCGGTCGAACCCGCGAAACTCGTACTGCGGCTGCTCACCGACGCGGACTTCCTCGCCGAGCACGCGGACGGGATCCTCGACGAGGACGAGCAGAAGACGATCCTCTGGGCAAAGGCGGTACGGAGCGTGAAGGCCGCCAAGTGGTCAGCGGCGGACGCCGTGTTGATCGACGAGGCGACCGACCTCGTGCAGCGGACGCACTCGCTCGGGCATGTCGTGCTCGACGAGGCGCAGGACCTCTCCCCGATGCAGTACCGGGCCGTGGGCCGCCGCTGCACCACCGGTTCCGCGACCGTCCTCGGCGACCTGGCGCAGGGCACCACGCCCTGGGCGACGCGGAGTTGGGACGAGGCACTGGCCCACCTCGGCAAATCGGAGGGCGTGATCGAGGAGTTGACGGCCGGCTTCCGCGTCCCGACGGACGTCATCACGTACGCCTCCCGGCTCCTCCCCCACATCGCCCCGGGGCTCACCCCCGTCGCCTCGGTCCGTGAGAACCCCGGCTTCTTCGACCTCCGCTCCATCTCCGGTACGGCCGAAGTGGTCGCCGCCTGCGAGGAGTTGCTGCGCAACGAGGGGTCGACGGGCCTGATCGCGGCCGACACCCGCATCCCCGAACTGGCGGCGGCGCTGACGGCGGCGGGCATCGGCTTCATCGACCCCGGTGAGGAGACGACCGTGGACACGCGTCTGACGCTGGTGCCCGCGTCGCTCGCGAAGGGGCTGGAGTACGACTACGTGGTCCTCGACGAGCCGCAGGCCGTGGTCGACGGCGAACCGGACGAACGCACCGGCCTGCGCCGCCTGTACGTGGCGCTGACCCGAGCGGTGTCGGGCCTGATCGTCACGCACACGGCGCCACTGCCGCCCCAACTCGCCTGAGCGGAAGGGGTGATTGAGGGCCTTTCAGGACCTGTTCAGGCCCGGTCCAGGACCGCCCGCCACTCCCCCACCGCCGCCGCCGACACCGGCCGCTCCCAGCCCTCCGGCCGAGCGGCCCCGCCGATGTGGAAGGCGTCGACTCCGGCCGCGCGCAAGGTCGGTACGTGGTCGAGGCGCAGACCGCCGCCGACCAGGATGCGCTGCTCGTACCCCGGTTCACCGCGCAGTGCCGCCTCGCGGAGCAGCGTGGAGAGGCCGTCGTCGACGCCGTCCGCCGAACCGGCGGTGAGGTAGGCGTCCAGGCCGGGCAGGTCGGCGAGTTGTTTGCGCAGGGCGTCGCGGTCGGCGGCGCGGTCGATCGCGCGGTGGAACGTCCAGGCGCAGCCGTCCAGTTCGGCGACGACCCGTTCCACGGCGTCCAGGTCGACGCGGCCGTCGGGGTCGAGGAAGCCGAGCACGAACTGGTCGGCGCCGGCGGTCCGCAGCTCCCCGGCGACCCGGACGAGCCGGTCCACGTCACCGGCGGCGAAGCCGTCCGCGAGGCGCAGCATCACGCGCAGGTCGATGTCGACGGCGGCGCGGATCGCGGCGAAGGTCTCCACCGGCGGGGTGAGTCCGTCGGCCGCCATGTCGGTGACCAGTTCGAGACGGTCCGCGCCTCCGGCCTGGGCGGCGATCGCGTCCTCGGCGCCGAGGGCGATCACCTCCAGGACTGCACGCGTGCTCATAGGACCCCTTCCGTCGTGTTCCCTGGAGCGGCTACAGGTCTAGTCCAATCTCAGGGTACGCGGGAGGTCAGGGGGCCGCGAGATCGCCCCCGCGAACGGCGAACGCTGAGCGGCGAACACTGAGCGGCGAACAGAGAACAGAGAACGGTGGATGGCGGATGGCGGATGGCGGATGGCCGTCAGCCGTCAGCCGTCAGCCGTCAGCCGAAGATGTTCAGGTCCTCCGCCTTCGCGCCCGCCAGCTCGTAAGTCACCCCGCCCGGCACCGGCCGCCCCGCGTACAGCCGCACGAGCATGGCCGCGTCGCCGATGTACCGCGCCGGGGTCAGCCCGCCCGACGCGTCGCCCAGCCGCAGCGGATCGTCCCGGTCGTCGAGGTCGGCATGGAGAAGCTGGTGGCCTTTCTGACCGGTCACGCGGGCGAGAAGGGTTAGAGCGGACCCCAGCCCCTGGCCCCCATAGGCTCCGGGCGCTCCGAGAGCGTCCCGTACGTCGCCGGAGTGCACCCATTCACCGAGCGCGACCCCGTCCAGCGCGCCGCCCGCGCGGGCGATCGCCGCACCGGCCTCGGTCATGCCCCGCTCCAGTTCGTCGAGGACCCGCGCGTTGGTCCAGTCGGCCCGCTCCGCGATGTCCCGGTCGTTGGCCTCGGGCGAGAACCCGCCCTGCTCGAACCGGCCCTCCACCACCCGCGTCAGCGCGGCCGCACAGTGCGCGAGGACATCCCGCACGGTCCACCCCGGACACGCGAGGGTCGCGAGCGCGAAGTCGTCGTCCGGGCGGGCCCGGAGCAGCGGGATCAGCGCGTCGCGCTCGGTCGTCAGGAGCCGGCCGGGCAGTTCGGGGTCGCGTACGTCGTGTGTCGTGTCGGCGTAAGTCATGCGTTCCACGCTAGGGGCGGGCGCGCGGGAGGAAAATAAGGAGCATGGCCGATCTCGACGCCCTCCGCGCCCGCTGGACCCACGCCCTCGAAGGGGCCCGCACCCCCGCCACCGGACCCGCCCCGGGGCCGTACGCCGAGAATCTCCTCGCCCGCTGGCAGGAGCCGCAGCGGCACTATCACACGCTCACGCACCTCACCTCGGTCCTCGACCACATCGACGTGCTGGAGAAGCACGCCGACGACCCGGACGTCGTACGGCTGGCGGCCTGGTTCCATGACGCGGTCTACCTCCCGGACCGTTCCGAGAACGAGGAACGGTCGGCAAGGCTCGCCGAGCGGGCCCTGACCGAGGCGGGCGTACCGGACGCGCGGACCGCCGAGGTCGCCCGGCTCGTCCGCCTCACCGTCACCCACGCCCCCGCCGACGACGACCGCGACGGCCAGGTCCTGTGCGACGCGGACCTCGCGATCCTGGCCGCGCCACCGTCGGCGTACGCCGCCTACACCGCGGCCGTCCGCGAGGAGTACCACTTCGTCCCCAACGACGCGTTCCGGGAGGGCCGTTCGACGATCCTGCGCCAACTCCTGGACCTGCCACGCCTGTTCAGGACGCCGCACGGGGTCGCGGAATGGGAGGCGACGGCACGCTACAACCTGTCGGCGGAGCTGGATCTGCCGGCACTTTAAATCACGGCGGGCGTCGGTCGCCGCCCGTATGCTCCCCCGCATGGGGACCACGGGCGGAAAAACAGGCGCACACCAGGTGGAAGAGGCCGTAGCGGGCTGTGTCTCGCTGCTGCGAACGGCGACCGGTCAGGACTGGGAGAAGGTGAAGGCCGGCCGGCTGGAGTGGAGCTGCCGGTACACCGCCGAGCACATCGCCGGTGATCTCATCGCGTACGCGGGCCAGTTGGCCGGCCGCGCGCAGCACACGTACCTCCCCTTCGAGCTCATGCTCGACGACGACGCCGACAACTCCGGTGTCCTGGACGTGATCGAGGCGATGGGCGCCCTGCTCGCCGCCGCCGTCCGTACCGCCCCCCGCGAGGTGCGGGCCTTCCACCCGTACCCGTTCCGCAGTGCGAACCGCGAGGGCTTCGCCGCGATGGGCGTCGCCGAGGTGCTGCTGCACACCCACGACATCGCCGAGGGCCTGGGCCTGGAGTACCAACCCGCCCCCGAACTCACCGAGTTCGTCCTCGGCCGGATCTTCCCGGACGTCCGCCCCGCCGCCGACCACTGGCGCACGCTGCTGTGGGCGACCGGTCGCGGCGAACTCCCCGACCGCGCCCCCGTCACCGACTGGCGCTGGCACAACAACCTCGTCCACACCACCGACCGCCTCACCCTCCAGGGCATCACCCCCGGGGCCGCGGGCGATCTGGTCTCCGGCGGCGACGGCGGGTTCGAGTGGATCGAGGGCGGCCCGTACGTGGGCACCCGGGAGTCCGCCACCTTCCTCCTCAAGGCCTACGTATCGGGCGTGCACCGCCCGGAGTTCGGCGTGTTCGCCCTGGTCCGCCGCGAGGACGGCCGGGCGATCGGCGGCATGGGCTTCCACGGCGTCCCCGACGAGGAGGGCCGTACCGAGATCGGCTACGACCTGGTGGAGGGCGCCCGCGGCCAGGGCTACGCGACGGAGGCACTGCGCGCGCTCGCGGAGTGGGCGCTGGCCCGCGACGACGTACGCACCCTCTTCGCCACGGTCGAACGCGACAACCTGGCCTCCCAGGCGGTGGTCACCCGCGCGGGCTTCCGGAAGGTGAGCGAGGACGGGGAGGGAGACGGAGACGAGTTCGCCTACGAACTCACCCGCTGAGCAAGCGAGTCACCGACAGTCGCCCGTCACCACTGAGGACAACTCGGTTACTGCGCCCGCCCCTTGGGCCGGCGCAGCCCCGCCGCCGTCAGCAGCCGGACCACCTCCCGGCTCCTGACCTCCACCGCGCCGGCGGCCACCGCGGACGCGTAGCGATGCGACGGAATGTCGTAGTGATCACGCTCGAAGGCCCGGCGCGGTACGCCCAACTCCTCGGCGAACACGTGGAGTTCGTCGTACGAGACATCGCTGACGAGGTGGGACCAGAGGCGTCCGTGGCCGGGCCAGGTGGGCGGGTCGATGTAGACGGTCACGCGGAACCCAGGTTTCCGACCGCGGCGACCTTCACGCCCGCCTGGTGGCACACCCAGTGCGGGTCGGGTCCGAGTTCCGGCTCGATCTCCAGGGCGTGCGGGTCGCCGGACGCGCAGACCGGGCAGAGCGGCCAGCGTCCGTACGCCTCCAGCAGCGCGTCCTGTACGTCCTGCGCGACAAGCCCGGCGACGTACTCGACGCCCTCCGGCCACTGCTCCACCCACCAGCGCCGCTCCACGATGGACTCCTCCACCATGGACACCACGTCCGCCGCGACGACCTCGCGCGCGGCCAGGTCGGCGAGCACGAGCGCGCGGGCGGCGTGCAGCGCCTGCTCCAGGGGGCTGACGGGAGCGCCGGTGGGGTCGGGGCTGGGGCCGGGGTCGGGATCACTGCTGGGGTCCATGCACCCATTGTGCGCACTCTTGACCCGGTCACCGGAACGAAAATATCTTTCAAAGGTGACCCAGGACGTGAAGGAAATTTTCTCCAGCGCCTCCGGGAGTACGCCACCCGCGGCCCTGGCCGCCAAGGTGCGCACCCTCGCCCCCTCCATGACCCGCTCCATGCAGCGGGTCGCCGAGACCGTCGCCGCCGACCCGGCCGGCTGCGCGGCCCTCACGGTCACCGGCCTCGCCGAGCTCACCGGCACCAGCGAGGCCACGGTCGTCCGCACCGCCCGCATCCTCGGCTACCCCGGCTACCGCGACCTGCGCCTCGCCCTCGCCGGGCTCGCCGCGCAGCAGCAGTCCGGGCGGGCGCCCGCCCTCACCACCGACATCGCGGTCGACGACCCGATCGCCGACGTCGTCGCGAAACTCGCCTACGACGAGCAGCAGACCCTCGCCGACACGGCCGCCGCGCTCGACACCGTCCAGCTCGGCGCCGCCGTCGCCGCGCTCGCCGCGGCCCGCCGTACCGACATCTACGGCGTCGGGGCGTCCGGGCTCGTCGCCCAGGACCTCACCCAGAAGCTGCTGCGGATAGGGCTCATAGCCCACGCCCACAGCGACCCGCATCTCGCCGTCACGAACGCCGTGCAGTTGAGAGCGGGCGATGTGGCGATCGCGATCACCCACTCCGGGTCCACCGGTGACGTCATCGAACCGCTGCGGGTGGCCTTCGAACACGGGGCCACGACCGTGGCGATCACCGGGCGGCCGGACGGGGCTGTGACGCAGTACGCCGATCACATTCTTACGACGTCCACGGCTCGGGAGAGTGAGCTTCGGCCCGCGGCGATGTCGTCGCGTACGAGTCAGCTGCTGGTGGTGGACTGTTTGTTCATCGGGGTCGCGCAACGGACGTACGAGCAGGCTGCGCCGGCGTTGTCGGCGTCTTACGAGGCGCTGGCGCATCGGCACAGGCGCTGACGGTTCGTGGCCGTCTGCGGGTGCGTCGTGGCTGGTCCCCGGACAAAGAACGACAGAAAGAACCGCTGATCCATGACCTCAACGTCCAACCCCCGTGACCTCCGCACCGAGTTGGAGTCACTCACCACCGAGGCCTTCCGCCCCGAACTCGCCGGCATCGACCAACTCCCCACCCTCGACATCGCCCACCTCATGAACACCGAGGACGCCACCGTCGCCACCGCAGTCGCCCACCGCCTCCCCGAGATCTCCGCCGCGATCGACGCCGTGGCGCACCGCATGGAAAGAGGAGGCCGCCTGATCTACATGGGCGCCGGTACCGCCGGCAGGCTGGGCGTGCTGGACGCGTCCGAGTGCCCCCCGACCTTCAACACGGACCCCTCCGAGGTCGTCGGCCTGATCGCCGGCGGCCCGGACGCCCTGGTCACGTCCATCGAGGGCGCCGAGGACTCCCGCGACCTGGCCGAGGCCGACCTCGACGCCCTCGCGCTCACCGCCGACGACACGGTGGTCGGCATCTCCGCGTCCGGACGGACGCCGTACGCGATCGCCGCGGTGGAGCACGCGCGCGGACTCGGCGCGTTGACGATCGGCCTGTCCTGCAACGAGCACAGCGCGCTCGCCGCGGCCGCCGAGCACGGCATCGAGGTCGTCGTGGGCCCCGAACTCCTCACCGGATCAACGAGGTTGAAGGCGGGCACGGCCCAGAAGCTCGTGCTGAACATGCTGTCCACGATCACGATGATCCGGCTGGGCAAGACCTACGGGAACCTCATGGTCGACGTACGCGCGTCGAACGAGAAGCTGCGCGCCCGCTCCCGGCGGATCGTCGCGCTCGCCACCGGCGCGGAGGACACGGAGATCGAACGGGCCCTCGCGGCCACCGACGGCGAGGTGAAGAACGCGATCCTGGTGGTCCTGGCCGGGGTCGACGGCCCGACGGCCGCCCGCCTTCTGGAGGAGTCCGGGGGCCGGCTGCGCGCGGCGCTGACCGCGGCGGCCGGCTGACCAGCACGCTCAGGGGGTGAACACCTCTCCCGCCACCACCGCCGCCGCCCTCCTCCCCCTGGTCGGCGGCCCCGCGAACGTCACCTCCGTGGCCCACTGCATGACCCGCCTACGGCTCGGCCTGGCCGACCGTTCGCTGGTGGACGAGGAGGCGCTGCGGGCGCTGCCCGGCGTGCTCGGGGTGGTGGACGACGACACGTACCAGATCGTGCTGGGGCCGGGGGTGGTGGCCCGAGTGACCCCGGAGTTCGAGAAGTTGGTGGGGGCGGCCGGTGAACTGGCCGCCCGGGGTGCCGAGTTGAAGGAGGAGCAGCGGGCTCGCAACGCGACCCCCGGGAAGCTGCTCCTGCGCCGGGTCGCCAACATCTTCGTCCCGCTGATCCCCGCCCTGATCGGCTGCGGAGTACTGGCAGGCCTCAACGGCCTTCTCCTCAACCTGGGTTGGCTGCCGGGCCTGACCCCCTCTCTCTCCGCCATCGCCTCCGCGTTCCTCGCCCTCATCGCGGTCTTCGTCGGCTACAACACGGCGAAGGAGTTCGGCGGGACACCTGTGCTGGGCGGTGCGGTGGCGGCGGTCGTGGTGTATCCCGGGGTCGCGAAGGTGACCGCGTTCGGGGTCGCCCTCTCCCCCGGCCAGGGCGGGGTACTGGGCGCACTGGCCGCCGCGCTGCTCGGCACGTACGTCGAGAAGTGGTGCCGCACCTGGGTCCCCGCGACCCTCGACGTCCTCGTCACCCCCACCCTGACGGTCCTGACCGCGGGCCTCGCGACGCTCTACGGCCTCATGTACGCGGCCGGCGAGATCTCCACGGCGATCGGCACGGCGGCGAACTGGCTCCTCTCCACGACCGGTCCCTTCGCGGGTCTGATCCTGGGCGGCCTCTTCCTCCCCCTGGTGATGCTCGGCCTGCACCAGGCCCTCATCCCCATCCACACCACCCTCATCGAACAGCAGGGCTACACCGTCCTGTTGCCCCTCCTCGCGATGGCGGGCGCGGGCCAGGTGGGTGCGGCCGTGGCGGTCTACTTCCGCCTGCGCCACGACACTTCGCTCCGCACGACCATCAAGTCGGCGCTCCCCGCAGGGCTGTTGGGCATCGGCGAACCCCTCATCTACGGCGTCTCGCTGCCGCTGGGCCGACCGTTCCTGACCGCCTGTGCGGGCGGGGCGGCGGGCGGGGCGTTCATTGGCTTCTTCGGGATGCTGGGCGACAAGGTGGGGGCGACGGCGATCGGGCCGTCGGGGTGGGCCCTGTTCCCGTTGCTGGCGGGGAACCGGGGGCTGGGGACGACGGTGGCGATCTATGGGGGCGGGCTGCTGACGGGCTACGCGGTGGGGTTCGTGGCGACGTACGCGGTGGGGCTGAGCGGCGTAATGCCTGGTGACGTACGTAGTAAGCCTGGCGATGTACGGAGTAGGCCGGGTGACGCTTCCCGGGTGTGATCGTTTCCCCGGTCATGAAGAAGACCCTGATGGCCGTGGCCTGCGCCGCCGCCGCTCTCGCCCTGGCCACGCCCGCGCACGCGGACAACGACTCCAACTTCGGCTCGGCGCTGAACGCGGCGAACAACTGGAACTTCACCGCCGCGGCTGTATGTCTCCAGGAGGTGGCCGTGGTCCCCGTCCTCGGCGACTGGGTCGGCGACCACGCCAACAACTGCTCCAACGGCAACGTCATCGACCATTCCGGACGCTGATGTCCTGACCCGCCCCACACCCACACCGGCGCCGGAAGCTCCCCCCACGGGAACTCCCGGCGCCGTTGCGCTACTTGGGGTGGGAGGTTCTGGCGGGGTCAGGGGGACGGAGGCCGGGCCGAGGAGGTGGTCGACGGGGTCTGCGTACCGGGCGCGGGGGGGCAATGGGGTCAGTCGAAACGGCGGCCGGCTCAGGGCAGGCGGCCCTCGCGGTTCAACTCCCGTACCCGTGCCCGCAGCACCTCCTCCTGCCCCGCGGGGCCCGTCGACTCCGGCGGGCAGTCCCACTCCCGGCCCCCGGCGACCGGCCGCAACTGGACGTTCCCGCCCACGTGTCCCATCACTTCGCCGACCCGCCCGTCCCGTACGTCCACGACGTGCGCGCCGATCGGGGGCCGTTCCCCGCGCAGTACGGACGCGAGTTTCTCGGCGGTACGGACGTTGCACCGCCCCAGCGCGACGAGCGCGAACTTCTCGTCGCTCGCGCCGGTCACCGGGTCCACGCACAGGGACGGCAGGGCCACACCGACGCCGGTGAGCGCGTCCCGGAGCGAGGTGACGACCTCTTCCGTCGATCGCAGCATTCCTTACACCTCCACACAGAGTTTACTGTTCGCAACACAGCGTGGCGGCAACGTGTCTAACCTGGCCATACGGGGAGTCCCAACAAACTCGGGTGTTAGGACAGGGAGTTGCTGTGGCAGGACAGAAGGACCTCGACCCGTCGTCGTCACCGCGTGCGCTCCTGGGCGCCGAACTCCGTCACGCCCGTGAGAAGGCGGGGCTCAGCCAGGAGGAGTTGGGGCAGCGGCTGTTCGTGAGCGGGTCGTTCATCGGGCAGTTGGAGTCGGGGACGCGGCGGATGTTGCCGGAGTACGCGCGGATGCTGGATGTGGAGTTGGGGACGGGGGACTTCTTCACCCGGAACTGCGGGGCGGCGGCGAAGTCGAAGTATCCCGAGCACTTCGCGGAGGCGGCGGAGGCGGAAGCGTCGGCTACGGAGATCCGCCAATACTCGACGATGCTCATCCCCGGGTTGCTCCAGACGCCCGAGTACGCACGGGCCGTATGCCGCGCCTACCAGCCCACGGCAACGGATGACGTGATCGAGGAACTCGTGACGGCCCGCATCGAGCGGACTCAGCTCCTCGACGACCCAACAGCACCGCTGTTGTGGGCGATTGTCGACGAGGCCGCGTTGCGCCGGGTGGCGGGCGGCCCTGCGGTCATGGCAGCGGCCCTGCACCGCATCACCGGCCTGATGCGCCGGAACCGGGTCATCGTGCAGGTGCTGCCGTTCGAAGCAGGGGCACACCCAGCCATGCAGGGCTCCATCAAGCTCATGGACTTCAAGGACGCCCCGCCGCTGGTCTACTTCGAGGGAGTCGGCACCGGACGCCTGGAGGACGACCCGAGCACCGTCCGGCACCACCGCCTCACATACGAACTCCTCGCGGCTTGTGCGCTCTCCCCCGAGAAGTCCCTGGTCTTGATCGAGGAGATGGCGCAGGATTACGCCCATGCGGAGCAACCCTGAGTATGACCTGGACGCGGCGGTCACTTGGCACAAGTCCAGCTACAGCGGAGGCAGCGGCGGCGACTGCTTGGAGGTCGCCCGCTGGCGTAAGTCAACGTACAGCGGAGGCGACGGCGGCGACTGCCTCGAAGTCGCCGACGGCCACCCCGCCCTCGTCCCCGTCCGCGACTCCAAGAACCCCCACGGCCCCAAACTCATCTTCCGGGCCACCACATGGTCCACGTTCGTCGAAGACCTCAAGCACCCCAGCTAGCAAGCCGAGTTAGGCCCTTCAGCCCCTCCCGCTGAGTACCGGTACTCATGCCCGGCCGCCCCCTTCGGTCCACCGTTGTGACACCACACACCACACCGGACCGAACCGAAGGACGACGCCTCGATGCCGCAGCCCTCGCTCTCCCGCCCGCGCCGCCTCCTCGTACTCGCCACGGACAACCGGCCGGCCCGGGCCTACCTGGCCGTCGTGGGTCTCTCGGTCGTGGCGATGTTCGTCGTCCCGGAAAGCCCGGTCGCCGCAAGCCCGTTGATCCTCACCGCGCCCCTCTCGTTCCTGGGCGTGGTCCTCCCCTTCGGCCCGGGCACCGAGGGGCCGACCCAGGCGCTGGCGGTCGGCTTCTGGGCCGTCTGGCTCCTGCTGTGCGCCCTCGTGAACGCGGCCGTGGTCGGCGCCCTGGTGGAGAGATCCGCGACGAGCACCGCGCCGAGGAAAGCGGCCCAGGCGTCTCCCGCCCGCGCTCGCGCCCTGCTCGCACCCGCCGTGGACAACTGGCTCGCGCGTGGGTATCTCGCCCTGGTCGCCGCGGCGTTGACGTTCTTCCTGTACGCCGCGTACGTGTCGCCGGACCCGGGTTTCGCCGCCATCTGGCCGGTCATGGCGACGGCACCCCTCGGCATGCTCGCCTTCTTCGTGTCGATCCCGGCGGAGTTCACCTCTCTCGCCTGGCTGAACCCGCTGCTCTTCACCGCCGCCACGGCCCTGTGCGGGCTGGGCAACGCCGTACTGCTCGGCCGGCTCGCCCACCGGCTCCAGACGCGGGACCTGCACCCGGCCACCTGACGGGGAGGGAACCGCACGCCCCGCCAAACCCGACTATCGTCGAGCGAACCATGAACCACGCCCAGCAGACCGCCCTAGGCCGCGCCCTCCGTCTCCTCGGCGAGCACGGTGAGGCGCTCACCTCCGACACCCCCGACGCCCGGCTGCACGAGGTCAAGGCGGATCTCAGGCGCGCCCTGGACCTGCTGGACGACACCGTCAGCGGCGGCGCGCCGACCACCCGCTGCCCGGAGCATCCGAACGGCCCGGTCGACGCGGACGCCCCGGACCTCTGTCTGCTCTGCGAGACCCGCCGCCGCGCGGCCCGCCGTTCCGAGATCAACGGCCCCGGCGCACCCCGGCCCACCGACACCACACCCTCCCGCTACGGCGTCCGCGAGGACCGCCCGCAGGCCCAGCAGCGCTGGCTCCCCGAGCTGTGGAACGGCCAGGCCTGGCAGCTCTGCGGCACCCCGCGCCGCGACCGGCACGAGGCCGAGCTGTATCTCGCCGCCCAGCGGCGCGGCTCCCGCCCGGCCATGGCGTACCGCCTCGTGCACGAGTTCACCGACTACGAGGTGCTGCGCGTGTGGGGCACGCCCGTGCACGTGGACATCGAGCCCCTGGGGAATCTCTGACATGGGCCCGTTGTCGTGGAGTACGGATGTGGTGAGCGGGCTCAAGTGGTGGCAGCGGCTGGTGCTGGTCGCGTGCCTGTGCGCGCTCGCGCTGCCGTTGTGGTTCGCCGCGAAGAACGTCCACCGGTTCGTCGACGGTGAGTGGACGAGCACGGAAGGCTACGTCCACTGCGACGGGAACGACCTGTGCAAGGGCACCTGGGGCCTGCCCGGCGGACAGCAAGGGCACGGGAAGATAGACGGGTTGTCCTTCGAGTACGACGAGGAACAGGTGACGGGCATACGGCTCTTCGCCGGCCGCGACTGGGCCCTGACCGACCGCTCCAAACTGGCCTTCAACGCGGCCTACCAGGTCGTCGGCGCCGCGATCGGCGCGGCCCTGGTCGTCTCGGTCGCCTGGTTCAAGTCCCGCTAGCCGCCCTGCTGTTCCCGTTCCCGTTCCCGTTCCCGTTCGATGACCAACCGGGTCCGTTCCTCGTCCAGTTGGTACACCGTCTCGTGTGCCCGTGGGTCCCGTGCGTGGAGCGTGTGGAACATCGGCCCGGTCCCACCGCCCAGTTCGACCCGCGAGGCCGAGGCGCCGCGCACCGCCCGCTCCGTGCCGTACGCCGTCGTCAGGTCGATCCGGTTGACGACCCCCGGCGTGACCCACACCGGCGTCGCCTCCAGGAAGCCGAAGAGCTGGAGGTGGAAGTGCCCGGTGAGGACCACCCGTACGTCGCTCCCCCGGATCGCGTCCGCCAACTCCCCCGGGTTCAGCAGCCCGAAGGCCCGCTGGGACGGTACGTCGAGGGCGATGGGCGGGTGATGGAAGGCGAGGACGGTCCCGTTCCCGAACGGCGTGCTCAACTCCTCTTTCAGCCAGTCCAGTTGGGCCCCGCTCAGCCGCCCGTACACCTTTCCCGGCACCAGTGAGTCGAGCGTGATGAACCGATAGCCGCCCACGTCGCTCACGGCCGCGCACGCGAACTCGACCGGAAACACGGCGGACACGACCCGATCCGTGCCGTCGGCGGCCAGGTGTCCGCTCCCCAACACCTTCCCGAACACCTCGCGTTCGTCATGGTTCCCGGTCGTGTAGAAGACCGGCACCCCGCCCATCCGCTGCGCGAAGCCCCCGACCAGCTCCCGCACGGCCGTATACGCCTCCACCGCCCCGTCGTTGGCGAGGTCCCCGGTGACGACGATGGCGTCCACTTCGCGCTGGTGCCGCAGTTCGGCCAGCATCAGCCGCAGGGAGTCGGTCGCGTTGACGCCGTTGCGGTTGGGGGCGTCGGTGCGTTCCAGGTGGGTGTCGGACAGGTGGAGAATTCTCATGTTCCGGCACGCTAGCCCGAGTTGGGACCCCTACCAAGAGCCACGGCTCAACGCGTGGCCGCCGCCCGCCACATCGTCGTGACCACCTGACCGCCGGCGGTGACGATCTCGTCGCGCGCCACGAAGCCGACGCTCTCGTACCGCTTGTTGTTGGCCGGGTTGGTCGACTCCAGGTACACGGGAGCGCCGAGCGGACCGAGCGCATCGATCCGGGCGAGCCCGTCGGCCAGCAGCCCCATGCCCAGCCCCTTGCCCCGATGGTCGGCGTGCGTGCCGAGGATCGTGAGGTAGAAGTACGGCTCGGCGGGGTGCGCCGCCTCGAACTGCTCCCCCAGCACCGTGATCGCGCGGGCGGTCCCCGCATCCGTGACCCCGGCCAGCCGCCCCTCCAGCCCGGCGGCCTCCTCCTCGGTCAACTCGACCCCGCCCGGCGGAATGAAGACCGCCGCGGCCTCCGTCTCCGGCGTCACCAGCGTCCAGGGATAACGCAGCGCGGAACCGGCGTAGACGTGCCACATCACGGCCGCCTGCACAGCCCGCCGCCGCTCGTCCGGAAACGCGGGCCCCCAGATCGGGTCATGGAGAAAGGCGCTGGTGAAGGTCGCGACGATGGCGTCCAGATCGGCGACGGTCGCCACCCGAGAGGCAGAGGTCATGCGACTCACGGTACGCATCACTCCCCACCCTGACCGGCACCACCCACTCCGACCGCGCCCCCCAGCCCGAGCCACACCACCCAGCCCGTCCGGTGCCTTCCGCCACAGGCCGCCACTATCCAGCCCGTCCGGCGTTTGAGGACGAGGCCCCTTCAGGGCCGATGGGGGTCTGGGGGCGCAGCCCCCAGGGATGGCGCGCTCCCACCGGCCGCACAACAAAAGCCAAGCTCAGCCCGGCTCAGCTCAGCTCAGCGAGCGCAGCGCCACCGCGTCGTACGGCGCCAGCTCCTCCACCCGCCCCGCGAGCACCTTCACGGCCCACTCCGGATCCTGGAGCAGCGCACGGCCGACCGCGACCATGTCGAACTCGTCGCGCTCCAGGCTGTCGAGGAGGTCGTCGATGCCCTTGACGGGGGCGCCCTCGCCGCGGAAGCCCTTGAGGAAGTCCCCGTCGAGGCCAACCGAGCCGACGGTGATGGTCTGCTTGCCGGTGAGCTTCTTGGTCCAGCCCGCGAGGTTGAGATCGGAGCCGGTCTCCTCGAACTCGGGGAGCCAGTAACGGCGGGTGGAGGCGTGGAACACATCGACGCCGGCCGCCGCGAGCGGGGTCAGGATCGCCTCCAGCTCCTCCGGGGTCTCGGCGAGACGGGCACCGTAGACATCCTGCTTCCACTGCGAGTAACGGAAGATGATCGGGAACTCCGAAGAGACCGTCTCGCGGACCGCCGCCACGATCTCCGCCGCGAACTTGGTGCGGGCGACCGCGTCACCGCCGTAGGCGTCCGTACGGCGGTTGGTGCCCGCGTACAGGAACTGGTCGAGGAGATAGCCGTGCGCGCCGTGGAGTTCGACGCCGTCGAAGCCGATCCGCTCCGCCGCCGCCGCGGCCTCGGCGAAGGCGCCGATGACGTCGTCCAGGTCCCGCTGGGTCATGGCCGTACCGGTGACCTCGTCGCTGCCGATGCGCAGCCCGGAGGGGCCGACGGCGGGGGCGTCCGCGTACGGCGGCTGGCCCTGCTCGCGGACCATGCCGATGTGCCAGAGCTGGGGAACGATCGTGCCGCCCGCCGCGTGCACGCCCTCGGCGACCTTCGCCCAGCCCGCGAGCTGCTCCTCGCCGTGGAAGCGCGGGACGCGGTCGCTCTGCCCGGCCGAGTCGTGACCGACGTAGGTCCCCTCGGTGACGATCAGGCCCACGCCCGCGGCGGCCCGCCGGGAGTAGTAGCCGACCACGTCCTCACCGGGCACCCCGCCCGGCGAGAACTGCCGGGTCATCGGCGCCATCACGATCCGGTTCGGGACGGTCAGGCCGTTGAGGGTGATCGGACGGGCGAGAACTTCGGCCGCTCGGGAGGCGGGGGCGGTCGTAGACACGTGTGGGGGCTCCTCGGGACACCAGGCACCAGACATCGAATATCAGGTACCAGTTGGTATGTGCGTATGCATTGATCATGCGTCAACGACAACCGTCCGGCCAAGCCCCGCATTCCGACCGGTCGGCGCCGCGCCCTGTGATACCGGACACGATCCCGAACATGATCCTGGACATGAAACCGGAAACGCCCGAGGGCGGTACCCCCTGTCGGAACAGGAAGTACCGCCCTCGGCAAGACCGTTGACCAACCCGGAGGGGTCGATCAGAAGTCCATGTCACCGCCCGGCATGCCGCCGCCGGCACCCGCGCCGGCACCGGCCTTCTCGGGCTTGTCGGCGATGACGGCCTCGGTGGTGAGGAAGAGCGCGGCGATGGACGCGGCGTTCTGCAGGGCAGAGCGCGTGACCTTCGCCGGGTCGATGATGCCCTCGGCGATCATGTCCACGTACTCACCGGTGGCGGCGTTGAGGCCGTGACCGATGGGCAGGTTGCGGACCTTCTCGACGACGACTCCGCCTTCGAGACCACCGTTGACGGCGATCTGCTTCAGCGGGGCCTCGAGCGCGAGCTTGACGATCGCGGCACCGGTGGCCTCGTCACCTTCGAGCTCGAGCTTCTCGAAGACGTGACCCGCCTGGATGAGCGCGACGCCGCCACCGGCGACGATGCCCTCCTCGACGGCCGCCTTCGCGTTGCGAACGGCGTCCTCGATGCGGTGCTTGCGCTCCTTGAGCTCGACCTCGGTGGCCGCGCCCGCCTTGATGACGGCGACGCCACCGGCGAGCTTGGCGAGGCGCTCCTGGAGCTTCTCGCGGTCGTAGTCCGAGTCGCTGTTCTCGATCTCGGCGCGGATCTGGTTGACGCGACCGGCAACCTGGTCCGCCGAGCCCGAGCCGTCGACGATCGTCGTCTCGTCCTTGGTGATGACGACCTTGCGAGCGCGACCCAGCAGGTCCACGGTCGCGTTCTCCAGCTTGAGACCGACCTCCTCGGAGATGACCTCGCCGCCCGTGAGGATGGCGATGTCGCCGAGCATGGCCTTGCGACGGTCACCGAAGCCCGGAGCCTTGACGGCGACGGACTTGAAGGTGCCGCGGATCTTGTTGACGACCAGCGTGGACAGGGCCTCGCCCTCGACGTCCTCGGCGATGATCAGCAGCGGCTTGCCCGACTGCATGACCTTCTCCAGGAGCGGGAGCAGGTCCTTGACGTTGGCGATCTTCGAGTTGGCGATCAGGATGTACGGGTCGTCGAGGACGGCCTCCATACGCTCCATGTCGGTGGCGAAGTACGCCGAGATGTAGCCCTTGTCGAAGCGCATGCCCTCGGTGAGCTCGAGCTCGAGACCGAAGGTCTGCGACTCCTCGACGGTGATGACGCCTTCCTTGCCGACCTTGTCCATCGCCTCGGCGATGAGCTCGCCGATCTGGGTGTCGGCGGCGGAGATGGAGGCCGTAGAAGCGATCTGCTCCTTGGTCTCCACGTCCTTGGCCTGCTCCAGCAGGGCACCGGAGACGGCCTCGACGGCCTTCTCGATACCGCGCTTGAGGGCCATCGGGTTGGCGCCCGCGGCTACGTTGCGCAGACCCTCCTTGACGAGGGCCTGGGCGAGGACGGTCGCGGTGGTCGTACCGTCACCGGCGACGTCGTCCGTCTTCTTGGCGACTTCCTTGACCAGCTCTGCGCCGATCTTCTCGTACGGGTCCTCGAGCTCGATCTCCTTGGCGATGGAAACACCATCGTTGGTGATCGTGGGGGCGCCCCACTTCTTCTCGAGGACGACGTTGCGGCCCTTGGGGCCAAGGGTGACCTTGACGGCGTCGGCGAGCTGGTTCATCCCGCGCTCGAGACCGCGCCGTGCCTCCTCGTCGAACGCGATGATCTTGGCCATGTGAAGTGGTCCTCCCGGACTGGGGTGGATTGCTCCGGACCGCGCTGGCGCCCGCGACGGACGGCCTGCCTGCCCCGATGGTTCCTTGCACCACCTGGCCTGCGGGCCTCACCGACCCGGTCCTTCGTTATCACTCTCACCTTCAGAGTGCTAACGCCAATGATTAGCACTCGGCATGGTCGAGTGCAAGCGGCTCCCACGTTCTGGCACCCACTCCGGCCCCTGCTGCGGCCCCCGAGTCCGACCCCCGGCTCCGGGCATGCCGAAGGGCCCGTACCCCAGGAGGTGACCCCCCAGGAGTACGAGCCCTTCGATGAGGAACGAAGAACGTCGCTGCTGTTCGTCGGCGCGTGCTTCAGGTGGTCGCGAGCCGGACCATGTCCGCCTGCGGCCCCTTCTGACCCTGCGAGATCTCGAAATCGACCCGCTGACCCTCTTCCAGGGTGCGGTAGCCGTCCATCTGAATCGCGCTGTAGTGGACGAAAACATCCGCACCACCGTCGACCGCGATGAAGCCGTACCCCTTCTCCGCGTTGAACCATTTGACGGTGCCCTGAGCCATGCCTAACTCCCCTATTACTGGCCCTTGCACGGACCCACACTTCGCGGATCCGGGTCAGACCTCACCCCCCACAGGATTGGGGGCGTGCGCCGGAACGCGTCGACCGCGGCCGAATGTATCCGTCCAACTGCCGTCTGCAACAGGTCAATCCGACGAGAATTCCGGGCAGGATCGGTCGGGAATTTACGGAGAATTCGTCCGACTTCAGGGCAAGTCGGGCCCGATAAAGGGCACATAACGCGCAAAATGCCTACACACTTTGGCTACTTCTCATCGCACGCGGAGCCGGTACTCATATGCGTCCGGCATGCGGAGTGGTGCGCGTTCCCCAACTCTACCGCGCTCAACCATACAGAATTGCCCCCTCCGTTTCTCTCACGGAGGGGGCAATTCGATGAACTCTCGGTAACCGGCGTTACCAAGGGTAATTATCAGCCGCCCGCGACGGCCGGAATGATCGAGACGCCGGCCCCGTCCGGAGTGGCCGTCTCCAGCCCCTGCTCGAACCGCACATCGTCATCGTTGACGTAGACGTTGACGAACCGGCGCAGCTTGCCCTGGTCGTCGAGGACGCGGGCGGAGATACCGCTGTGGTTCTTCTCCAGGTCGCTGATGACCTCGGCGAGGGTGGCGCCTTCGGCGGAGACCTCGGCCTTGCCGCCGGTGTAGGTGCGCAGGATGGTGGGGATACGGACGGAAACGCTCATGCTCAAGACCTCCGGTCAGGTACGGCTTTTGTCTTTCAGGGGCGCGGGGCTGTATCGATTTGCGGCTACCGGCGCGTGGGCGCGACCAGCCCCCACCGGCCCGCAGACGAAGAACGACTAGGACGCGAGCCCAGCTTCCCTGAACGACTCGAGGCTGGGCCGAATCGTCGCGGTGAGCCCAGTACCGGCGACCGCGTCCAGGGTCTTGAGACCGTCGCCGGTGTTCAGCACAACCGTGGTCAACGTCGGATCCAGCAACCCGCTCTCGATCAGCTTCTTCGCCACACCGACGGTCACCCCACCGGCGGTCTCCGCGAAGATGCCCTCCGTCCGCGCCAGCAGCTTGATCGCGTCCACACACTGCTCATCGGTGACGTCCTCGACAGCCCCACCGGTGCGCCGGGCGATATCCAGCACATAGGGACCGTCCGCGGGGTTCCCGATCGCCAGCGACTTCGCGATCGTGTTCGGCTTCTGCGGCCGTACGACGTCATGCCCCGCCTTGTACGCGACGGACACCGGCGAGCATCCTTCCGCCTGCGCACCGAAGATCTTGTACGGCTTGTCCTCGACGAGCCCGAGCTTGATCAGCTCCTGGAGCCCCTTGTCGATCTTCGTGAGTTGCGAGCCGGAGGCGATCGGCACGACCAGCTGGTCCGGGAGCCGCCAGCCGAGCTGCTCGCAGATCTCGTACGCCAGGGTCTTGGAGCCCTCTGCGTAGTACGGCCGCAGGTTGACGTTGACGAAGCCCCAGCCCTCGCCGGCCGGGTCGCCGATCAGCTCGGAGCAGAAGCGGTTCACGTCGTCGTAGTTGCCCTCGATGCCGACGAGCTCGCCGCCGTAGATCGCGGCCATGACGACCTTGCCCTGCTCCAGGTCGTGCGGGATGAACACGCAGGAGCGGAAGCCCGCCCGGGCGGCGGCGGCGCCGACGGCGCCGGCGAGGTTGCCGGTGGAGGAGCAGGAGAGGGTGGTGAAGTCGAAGGCGCGCGCCGCTTCGATGGCCTGCGCCACGACGCGGTCCTTGAAGGAGTGCGTCGGGTTGCCGGAGTCGTCCTTCACGAACAGCTTGCCGGCGTCGACGCCGAGTTCGCGGGCGAGGTTGTCGGCCTGGACGAGCTTGGTCCAGCCGGGGTTGATGTTCGGCTTGGTCGCCACGTCGGCGGGGACGGGCAGCAGGGGCGCGTAACGCCAGATGTTCGCGGGGCCCGCCTCGATCCGCTTGCGGAGCTCTTCGGTGTCGTAGGCCGAGAAGTCGTAGGCGATCTCCAGCGGGCCGAAACACTCCTCGCAGGCGAAGACCGGGCCGAGCGGGACGCGGTGGCCGCACTCGCGGCAGGAGAGCGCGGTGGCGGGGCCGAGGTCGACGGTGTTCGTGGGGGTGGGGTCCGCGGCGGTCGTGTCCGTCTTCGCGGGGTTCGTGGTGCTTGCAACAGTCTGCGCAGCCATGGAGGCGAGGCCCTTTCCTCATCTTCCTCACGACGCATTTCGCCATGAGACGGATTTGGCACCTTCCCGAGCCGGGAGCCTCGGCGCATGGCGGTTCTTTCACCACATGCGACAAGACCGGCTGGAGGGTTGCCGGGGCTTCAACGGGCCGTATCCCTCTGCCCCTCTGGATGAGCGGTGTTCAGTTGTGTACGCGATTGTCTCGCCGACGGCCCCCGACATGCGATGGTCATCAGCGTTGTTCAAGACTGTAACCGAAGGCCAGGACAGTTGAGTGAGCCGTCCGAACCGCGAGATGGACCAGACACTCACTGTCTGTGACCAGCCCTCGCCGAGAGAACGCAGAGGAGCCGCGCAACGTGCTGAAGGAAGTCGAGCACTGGCTGAGCACCCGCTCCTGGTCCATGACCGATCGGCCGCTCCACAAGATTCTTGCCGCCAAGCACCGCACGGGCCAGTCGGTCAGTGTCGTGCTGCCCGCGCTCAACGAGGAAGCGACGGTCGGCGACATCGTCGCGATCATCCGTCATGACCTCATGCAGCAGGTCCCGCTCGTCGACGAGATCGTCGTCGTCGACTCCGGGTCCACCGACCGCACCTCCGAGGTGGCCGCCGCGGCGGGCGCCCGGGTCGTGCACCGGGACGACATCCTGCCCCGCATCCCCGCCGTGCCCGGCAAGGGCGAGGTGCTGTGGCGCTCGCTGCTGGTGACGAGCGGCGACATCGTCTGCTTCATCGACGCGGACCTGAAGGAGTTCTCCTCGGACTTCGTCACCGGGATCGTAGGCCCGCTGCTCACCGACCCCGGCGTCGACCTCGTCAAGGCGATGTACGACCGCCCGCTCGGCGGCGCGGCCGGCCAGGGCGGACGCGTCACCGAGCTGATGGCCCGCCCGCTGCTGAACATGCACTGGCCTCAACTGGCCGGATTCGTGCAGCCGTTGGGCGGTGAGTACGCGGCCCGCCGCTCTCTCCTTGAGCAACTCCCCTTCCCCGTCGGGTACGGCGTCGAGCTGGGCATGCTCGTCGACGCGCTGCACCTGGTGGGTCTGGACGCGCTCGCCCAGGTGGACGTCGGGGTGCGCAAGCACCGGCACCAGGACGGGCAGGCGCTGGGGCGGATGGCCGCGCAGATCTACCGCACGGCTCAGCTGAGGCTGGCCCGCGGGCATCTGATCCGGCCCTCCCTGACCCAGTTCGAACGGGGTCCGGACGGTTTCGAGCCGCGCACGTACTCCGTGGACACGGAGGAGAGGCCGCCGATGGCGGACATCACCGAGTACCAGTCCCGCAAGGTGGCGTAGCAGCACGGCCGGTCAGGCCCCGGTCGGGCCGTGGGCCGGCCATGCCCAGGCCATGCCCAGGCCGCGCCCCGGTCGCGGTCCGGTCGCGGCCTGGCCGTATACGGATCCATCCGGTCCGTTGTGACCCGTCCGTACGTTTGAGCGTTTCCGGGCCGGGCTAGGTTGTGCCGTATGGCTTCTACGTCGTCCCCCTCGTCCCCGTCCGGTGCCGCTCAGGTGCTCGTCGCGTCCAATCGTGGCCCGGTCTCGTACGAGGTGGGCGACGACGGTTCGCTGCGTGCCCGGCGGGGTGGCGGCGGGCTGGTGTCCGGGCTGTCGGCGATCGGGCCGGACGCGGGGGCGCTGTGGGTGTGCTCGGCGCTGTCGGAGGGTGACCGGGAGGCGGTACGGCGGGGGGTCGGCGAGGACGGTGTGCGCATGCTCGCCATCCCGGCCGACGTGCACGCCGACGCGTACAACGGCATCGCCAACTCCGTGCTGTGGTTCGTCCACCACATGCTGTACCAGACCCCGCTGGAGCCGGTCTTCGACGCGGAGTTCCGGCGCCAGTGGGCGTCCTACGAGCTGTACAACCGGGCGTTCGCGGAGGCGCTGGCCCAGGAGGCGGCCGAGGGCGCGGCGGTGCTGGTGCAGGACTACCACCTGTGCCTGGTCCCCGGGATGCTCCGCGAACTCCGCCCCGACCTGCGGATCGGGCACTTCTCGCACACGCCATGGGCGCCGGTGGAGTACTTCGGGATGCTGCCGGACGACATTCAGGTACGGCTGATGGAGGGCCTGCTCGGGGCGGACCGGGTGGGGTTCCTGACCTGGCGCTGGGCGACGGCGTTCCAGAACTGCGCGGGCGGGGTCGACACCTACCGCTGGCTCTCGACCTGGCCGTCGGGCGCCCCGCGGGCCATCGAGCACGTGCGGCGCGATCCCGACACCCGGCGCGAGCGGATCACCCGGAAGACGTTCATCGGTGTCCACAGCCTCGGTGCCGACGCCGAGTTCCTGCACGCCCGCTCCCACGAGGCGGACGTCGAGGAGCGCATGGCCGCGCTGCGCGAGGAGATCGGCGAAGGCCGCAGGACCATCGTCCGGGTGGACCGGACCGAGTTGTCGAAGAACATCGTGCGCGGGCTGCTCGCGTATCGGCAGTTGCTCGACGACCACCCCGAGTGGCGGGAGCGGGTCGTGCACGTCGCCTTCGCCTACCCGTCCCGGCAGGACCTCGCCGTGTACCGGGACTACACCGCCGAGGTGCAGCGCCTCGCGGACGAGATCAACTCGCGGTACGGGACGCCTGGTTGGACCCCGGTGGTGCTCCACGTCAAGGACGACTTCGCGCGCTCGCTGGCCGCGTACCGGCTCGCCGACGTGGCGCTCGTCAACCCGATCCGGGACGGCATGAACCTCGTCGCCAAGGAGGTGCCCGTCGTCTCCGACGAGGGGTGCGCGCTGGTCCTCTCCCGGGAGGCGGGGGCGTTCCAGGAACTGGGCAAGGACGCGATCGCCGTCAACCCGTACGACGTCATCGCCACGGCCACCGCACTCCACGAGGCCCTGACCATGCCGACCGAGGAACGCGCCGAACGGACCAAGCGCCTCGCGGCGGCGGCTACGGCTCTGCCGCCGGCCCAGTGGTTCCTGGAGCAGCTGAACGCGCTGCGGGATCAGGGGAGTTGAGCCGCGAGCGCGGACAACAGGCCCACGACCCCCGCCGCGCCGTCCACCACCAGGTCCGCCCGCTCCCTCAGTTCCGTGACCTCGTCGTTGCCGCTGCATACGAGCAGGCCGGGGACGCCGTCCGAGCGGAGTTTCTCGACTGCGGCGAAGGCGGGGAGGTCGCCGAGGTCGTCGCCGGCGTAGAGGACGGACTCGGCGCCGGTCTCGCGGAGGTACTCGATGAGCGCTACGCCCTTGTCCATGCCGGGCGGTCGCAGCTCCAGGACCATGCGGCCGGGTTCGACGATCAGGCCGTGGCGGGCGGCGAGGTCGGTGAGGGGGGCGCGCAGGGCCTCGTACGCGGCCTCGGGGTCGTCGGCGCGGCGGGTGTGGACGGCGAGGGCGCGGCCCTTCTCCTCGATCCAGGTGCCCCGCCAGGCTCCGATCCGGTCGAGGAAGCCGGGGAGTTCGGCGCGGACGGCTGCCACCCCGGGGTGCGGGGCGGGAGCGCTGACGGTACTGGTCACCGCGTCCCAGCGTTCCGTGCCGTAGTGGCCCAGCACGACCAGGTGTTCCAGGCCGCGTACGCCCGCGAAGCCGCCGTTGCGGACCGCCACGCCTGCCGGGCGGCCGGTGATCACGGCCACGGACGCCACCTTCGGGGCGAGCGCGGCCAGCGCCGGTACCGCGCCCGGGTGCGCGCGGGCCTGCTCGGGGTCCGCGACGATCGGCGCGAGCGTGCCGTCGAAGTCGAGCCCGATCACCGCGGCGGCCGGCTTGGCGAGGATCGCCTCCAGACCTTCGCGCCCGGCACGGGTGACGGGGGTCGGTAGGACGAGGGACGTGGGAGCGGCGACGGGATCGGCGGAGACCCGGGGGGCCGGGCCAGTGGAGTTCCGGGGATCGCGTGGAGCCCGGGGATCGGGGTCGCCGGAGACCTGGGGATCGCTCAGAGCCTGGGGATCGGAGCCGTTGGAGTTCCGGGAATCGTGGCGAACCTGGGAATCGGGACCGCTGGAGACCTGGCGATCGGGGTCGGGATCGGTGGAGTCCTGAGGGCTGCCCATACATCGACCCTATCCGGGCGGGCCCCCGCTCACCCCTCGCTCACCGGCGCACGGCCGGGACCCGCACACCGCCCGGCCACTCCCGGCCACTCCCGGCCTGTCCCGGCCGCTCCTCACCGCTCCGCGCGCCGCGTCTCGCGGACCCGTCTCAGCCTGTTCACCGTCACCGGGTCGTGGGCCAGTGCCCGCTCGTCGTCCAGCAGGGCGTTGAGCAGTTGGTAGTAGCGCACGGGGGCCAGGCCCAGTTCCTCGCGTATCGCGCGCTCCTTCACGCCGGGGCCGGGGAAGCCGCGGCGCTCCAGCGCGAGGATGTCCTGTTCCCTCCGGTTCAGCGAGGGAACCCGCGGGGGTGGTGGGGGTGGTGGGGGCGGCGGGTCCGTGTCCATGCCTTGCACCGTAGCTCCCGCCACTGACAACGCCCCCGCTCACTGCCACGTACGCCTACTTCCCGCTCTCCGCCAGCGTCGCCGCCGCCTGCAACTGCCCCAGCAGCGCCCCCGGGTTGCCGTTCGCGGCCACCGCCTGCCCTATCCGCTTCTTGATGTCGGCGCTGACCGTGGCCCAGGAGGTGTTGCCGACCGGGTAGAGCGTGGACAGCGGGAGTTCCTCCAGGAAGGGCCGTAGCGCCTTGTCCCGCGTCGACTCCTCCATCGCCTCGGACGCGGAGTTGGTCACGGGCAGCAGGTCGTACTCTCGGGAGAAGGAGAGGACGTTCTTCTCGCTGTAGACGAAGTCGAGGAAGTCGCCGATCTGCTCGCGGTGGCCGTTCTGCTTGAAGGCGGTCATCCAGTCGGCGACGCCCATCGTGGTCTTGGCCTTGCCGGTACGCCCCGGCATCGCGACCGTGCCGAACTTCACGCCCTTCTTGGCGGCCTGCTGCATCAGGGTCGGATGCCCGTTGAGCATGCCGACGTCACCGTCGGCGAAGGCGGTGAACGCGTCCGCGCGGTTCAGCTCGGCCGGTGCCACGGGCCCGGTCAGCCCCTTGTCGACAAGGTTGTCGCGGAGCCAGGTGAAGGTGGAGACGTTCTCCGTGGAGTCGATGGTGTAGGTGCCGATGTCGTCGGTGTAGCCACCGCCCCCACCGAGCAGCCACTGCATGGTCTCGGCCTGCGCCTCCTCCGAGCCGAGCGGCAGCGCGAACGGATACTTCACGCCCCGCTCCTTCAGCGCCTCCGCGTCGGCCGCCAGCTCGCTCCAGTCCTTCGGCGGGGTCAGCCCGGCCTCGCGGAAGAGCGTCTTGTTGTAGAAGAGGACGCGCGTAGACGCGGCGAACGGTATGCCGTACTGCAGGTGGTTCACCTGCCCCGCGTCCATGAGCGGCTCCAGGAAGTCCGCCTCCACGGGGATGGAGAGCAGGTCGGCGGTGGAGTACAGCCTGCCCGCGTCGGCGTAGTCCGCGTACGCGCCGATCTGCGCCATGTCGGGCGCCTTGCCTGCGGCGACCATCTCCTTGACCTTGCGGTCGACGTCGTTCCAGGAGTAGACGCTGACCTCGACCTTGACGTCCGCGTGCTTCGCCTCGTACTCCTTGACGAGTCCGTCCCAGTATTTCCGCGAACTGTTGGACGCGGAGTCGCCGTAGTCCGCGGCGACGAGCCGCAGCGTGACCTCACCGGAGTCCCCGCCGAGGCCACAGCCCCCGAGGACCGCCGTCATACCCAGTGCGGAGGTCACCGCGATCATTCCTGTCCTGCGCCGCTGCACTGCCGAATCCCCAACCTTTGCTGTCGTGACGTTCGCTCTGCGAACCCATAAGGTCTACACCACGTAAGTGGACTAGACCTCTCGCGGGTAGACGGGCCACACTGTCCCCCGTGAGACATGTCATCGCCCTCGACGTGGGCGGCACCGGGATGAAGGCCGCCCTCGTTGGGGCGGACACACCTCCTTCTGGGGGGACACCCCCCAGACCCCCCGTACTGCTCCACCGCGCCCGCCGGGCGACCGGCCGAGAGCGCGGTCCTGACGCGGTCGTCGAGCACATCCTCGGCTTCGCCGCCGAGCTGCGCGCGTACGGCGAGGAGCACTACGGCGAGCCCGCGGCCGCGGCCGGTGTCGCCGTCCCCGGCATCGTCGACGCCGAGCGGGGCATCGCCGCCTACTCGGCCAACCTCGGCTGGCGGGACGTACCGCTGCGCGATCTGCTCGCCGCGAGGCTCGGCGGTGTCCCGGTCGCCCTCGGCCACGACGTGCGCACCGGCGGCCTCGCCGAGGGCCGCATCGGCGCGGGCAAGGGCGCCGACCGCTTCCTGTTCGTACCGCTGGGCACCGGCATAGCGGGCGCGATCGGCATCGACGGCCGGGTGGAGGCGGGCGCGCACGGCTTCGCGGGCGAGATCGGCCACATCGTCGTACGACCGGGCGGCACGCCCTGCCCCTGCGGCCAGGTCGGCTGTCTGGAGCGGTACGCGTCCGCGGCGGCGGTGACCGAGGCGTGGGCGGCCGTCTCCGGCGACCCCGGGGCGGACGCGGCGGACTGCGCGAAGGCGGTCGCCGCCGGGGACCCGCGCGCGGAAAAGGTCTGGCAGGAAGCCGTCGACGCCCTCGCCGACGGCCTGGTCACCGCTCTCACCCTCCTGGACCCCCGAACGATCATCATCGGTGGCGGCCTGGCGGAGGCGGGGGAAACGTTGTTCACACCGCTACGGGAGGCGGTCCGGGCCCGGGTCACCTTCCAGAAGCTGCCGTCGGTGGTCCCTGCGGCCCTCGGAGACACCGCCGGATGTCTAGGTGCAGGCCTACTGGCCTGGGATCTCCTCAACCACACCGACCGTACGGAGGTAACCGCCTGATGGCAGCCGACCCAGGGGCGCGGGGAACTGCGCGACAAGCTACGACGCACCCGCAGCCCGCGACCGGCACAAGGCCCCTCATCCTGTCCGGCGCCACAGTGGTCCTACCCACCGGAACGGTCAAAGACGGCCGAGTAATCATCGACGGCACCCGCATCACCGGCGCAGCCCCCGAGAACGCCCAGGTCATCGACGTCACCGGCCACTGGCTGGTACCGGGATTCGTGGACATCCACAACCACGGCGGCGGCGGCGCCTCCTTCACCTCCGGCACCATCGAGGACGTCCTCAAGGGCATCCACACCCACCGCCGGCACGGCACCACCACCCTGGTCGCCTCGACGGTCACCGGCGACATGGACTTCCTCGCCCACCGCGCCGGCCTCCTCTCCGAACTGGCCGAACAGGGCGACCTCGCCGGCATCCACTTCGAGGGCCCGTTCATCTCCCCGTGCCGCAAGGGCGCCCACTCCGAGGCCCTGCTCCGCGACCCCGACCCCGCGGACGTCCGCAAGCTGGTCGACGCGGCCCGCGGCACGGCCAGGATGGTCACCCTCGCGACCGAACTCCCGGGCGGGCTCGACTCGGTACGCCTCCTCGCCGAACACGGCGTCATCGCGGCGATCGGGCACACCGACGCGTCGTACGAGCAGACGGTGGAGGCGATCGACGCGGGCGCGACGGTCGCCACGCACCTGTTCAACGCGATGCCGCCGCTCGGGCACCGCGAGCCCGGTCCGATCGCGGCGCTGCTCGAAGACGGGCGCATCACGGTCGAGTTGATCAACGACGGTACGCATCTGCACCCGGCGGCGCTGGAGTTGGCGTTCCACCATGCCGGTGCGGAGCGGGTCGCGTTCATCACGGACGCGATGGACGCGGCGGGCTTCGGTGACGGCCGGTACATGCTCGGCCCGTTGGAGGTCGAGGTCAGCGAGGGCGTGGCGCGGCTGGTGGAGGGCGGGTCGATCGCGGGGTCGACGCTGACCCTGGACCGGGCCTTCAAGCGCGCGGTGACGGTCGACCGGCTGCCGGTCGAGGACGTGGTCACCGCGATCTCGGCCAACCCGGCCCGGCTGCTGGGCAGTTACGACGAGATCGGCTCGCTGGAGCCGGGCAAGTACGCGGACCTCGTACTGCTGGACTCCGCGTTCGACCTCAAGGGCGTGATGCGGCGCGGCACTTGGGTGGTCGAACCCCAACTGGAGTGACGCACAGCGCATCGCGTGGATTCACAGGAGACGGCGATCGGTCCGGGTCTGGGCCGACCGCCGTCTCTTTGGCATGATCGGGCCCGAACTGGACGCCAGATACACATACTTCGGGGGAGGCCGGCCCGGTGATCCTCACGGTGACGCTGAACACCGCTCTCGACATCACCTATCGGGTACGGGAGTTGCGACCGCACGGTTCGCACCGTGTGTCCGAGGTGACCGAACGGCCCGGCGGCAAGGGCCTGAACGTGGCCCGCGTACTGGCCGCCCTCGGCCACGAGGTGACGGTCACCGGCTTCACGGGCGGCGCCACCGGACGGGTCGTACGGGATCGACTCGCGGGTACGCCGGGTGTGCTGGACGCGCTCGTCCCGGTCGCCGGACCGACCCGGCGCACGATCGCCGTGGTGGACGAGCTGACCGGTGACACGACTCAACTCAACGAGCCCGGCCCGACGGTCACTTCGGCGGAGTGGTCCGCGTTCCAGGAGGCGTACGAGGGGTTGCTGGGCGGGGCGTCGGCGGTGGCCCTGTGCGGGAGTCTGCCGCCGGGGGTGCCGGTGGGCGCGTACGCGGGGCTGGTCCGGACGGCACGGGCGGCCGGTGTCCCGGTGCTCCTCGACACCAGCGGCGAACCGCTGCGCCGGGGCGTCGCCGCCCGCCCCGACCTGGTCAAGCCCAACGCCGAGGAACTGGCCGAACTCACCGGCTCCCACGAGCCGTTGGGCGGGGCGCGGGACGCGCGGCGACGGGGTGCCCACGCGGTGGTGGCCTCCCTCGGCGCACAGGGCCTGCTGGCGGCGACCCCGGAGGGCGAGTGGCACGCGACGCCTCCGGCCCGCGTCCACGGCAATCCGACCGGCGCCGGCGACTCGGCGGTCGCGGGCCTGCTGTCGGGTCTGGTGGAGCGACTGCCGTGGCCGGACCGCCTGGCCCGTGCCGTGGCCCTGTCGGCGGCGACCGTACTGGCGCCGGTGGCGGGCGAGTTCGACCGGGCGGCCTACGAGGAACTGCTGGGGCGGGTCGCGGTGACAGGAGACGCCTCCGCGGCCTGACGCGAGCCGGTCACTTCCCGGGCTGTCGCCCCACCTACTTCTTGACCTGGCCCTGCTTCACCCACAACTGGTCCAGCAGGACATTGCACTTGGCGGCGTCCTCGCAGGACAGGCTTATCGAGTTGGTGCCCTTGGTGAGGGTGGGCCAGGCGAAACTCGTCGTCCAGCCCTTCTCGAAGTTGCCGTCCGGGGCCCCCGCGTAGTTCTTCAGGTTGAACGGGCTGCCGAACTTCTTGCCGTTGACGCTGAGCGTCATCTGCTGGTCGTCGCTGGTGGAGCTGTAGTGCGCGAAGACCGTGTAAGTGCCGTCCGAGGGGATGCCGTTCACCGTCCAGGTGACCGAGGCTCCGGCCGCGTTCAGCCCCGTCACATAGACGCCGCCGTCGGCGTCCGCGCCCTTGACGTCGGACGCCAGGGCGGCGCCGCCGTCCAGCTTCAGCGCCTTGGCGTCGATGGTCTGGGTCTCCAGGCCGCTGGACGCGCTGGTGCTCGGCGACGGGCTCGACGAGGCGCTCTGCGACGTCGACGGGGTCGACCCCGCCTGGTCGTCGGTCTTGTCGTCGCCGTTGCCGTTCATCATCGCGACGCTGATGCCGATGACCACCGCGGCAACGACCGCGATCGCGCCGATCAGCAGGCCCTTGGTGTTGGGGCCGCGGCCCCGGCCGCCACCGCCGTTGTTGTACGACGGGGGCTGCTGGCCTGCGGGCGGGCCGCCGGGGAAGGTCTCCGGGGCCTGGTAGTGCGTGTTCGGCTGGGCGCCGTAGGACTGCTGCTGCGGGACGGTCTGGCCGTACTGCTGCTGGTACTGCGCCGTGGCCGCGGCCTGCTGCTGGGCGCCGTACTGGCGCTCGCCGACCGGGCGCACTCGGTTGACCGAACCCGGGTAGCCGTAGCCACCGCCGGACGGCGGCTGGGCGCCGGCGGCCTGGCCGTCCTCGTACAGGTAGCCGAACGGGTCGTCGTCCTCGGGCGTGCTCGCGCCGTTGTTGCCGGGCGTCATCCCTAGGTACTCCTCAACAGGTGCGGGTGCAGATACGTCAGCTTCGGAAACGTCTTCTTCATACGTCTTCAGATGCGTCTTCAGACATGTCTTCGATACATCTGGAGAACTGCGAGCCTACCCGCTCCGCGTCGTCCAAACGGGTGACTCCGGCCGCATCAGCCCACTGACCTGGAGATCATCCCGCGCGTCTGTGCTGTTTGGGACGAGATCGTTTCTCGATGTACATCCGTTCGTCAGCGGACTTCAGGACCTCGTCCGCCGTCATGCCGCAGTGGGCCCAGCCGATACCGAAACTGGCCCCGACCCGCACGGCCCGGCCGTCCACCCGGATGGGCTGGATGATCTCGTTCCGCAGGCGTACGGCGAGGTCGGCGGCGTCGGCCTTGCCGAGTCCGTCGGCCAGGACGACGAACTCGTCGCCGCCGAGCCGGGCCACCGTGTCGCCGTCGCGCACGGCCCGGCCGAGCCGCCGGGCGACCTCGATGAGAACCGCGTCACCCGCGTTGTGCCCGAACCGGTCGTTGATCGACTTGAAGCCGTCGAGGTCGCAGAAGAGGACCGCGAGCCCCTTGGTGCCGTCGTCCCGCTCGCCCTCGGGGGCGATGGTGTGGACGTGGTGGTCGTAGGCGTCGAGGAGGTCGGCGCCGGGGCGGAAGTCGAAGCCGTGGCCGTTCGCGTCGTAGGCCGGGGTCGGATGTCCGTACGCGGCGTCGATGGACTCGATCTCGCCGGGGAACGTGGACTGCGGGCGCTGGCAGAGGCGGGCGGAGAGGCGGGTGCGCAGCTCCGCCGAGTTCGGCAGGCCGGTCAGCGCGTCGTGCGCGGCGCGGTGGGCGAGCTGGAGCTCGCGGCGCTTGCGGTCCTCTATGTCCTCGACGTGGGAGAGGAGGAAGCGCGGCCCGTCGGCGGCGTCCGCGACGACGGAGTTGCGGAGCGAGACCCAGACGTACGTGCCGTCCCGGCGGCCCAGACGGAGCTCCGCGCGTCCGCCCTCCGCCGAGGTTCTCAGCAGAGTGCCTATGTCCTCGGGGTGGACGAGGTCCGAGAAGGAGTAGCGGCGCATCGCGGACGCGGGGCGGCCGAGCAGGCGGCACAGGGCGTCGTTGCTCCGCAGTATTCGGCCGTGCTGGTCGCCGCCCATCTCGGCTATCGCCATGCCGGAGGGGGCGTACTCGAAGGCCTGCCGGAAGCTCTCCTCGCTTGCGCGCAGGGCCTGTTGCTCGCGCTCGAGCCTGACAAGTGCGCGCTGCATATTCGCACGTAGACGCGCGTTGCTGATCGCTATGGCGGCCTGGAACGCGTACATCTGGAGCGCTTCCTTGCCCCACGCGCCCGGTCGCCGGCCGTTGCGCGGGCGGTCCACGGACAGGACGCCGATCAGCTCGCCGCAGGAACCGCCGGAGACACCCGGCGTGTACATCGGCGCGAAGAGCCGGTCGGACGGGTGCCACTCGTCCTCGAAGCGGGGTGCGGGGCCGTCGGTGTACCACTGCGGTACGTCGTCCTCGTCGAGGACCCAGCCCTCGGTGTGCGGGATGAACCGCAGGTCGCCCCAGGACTCGCCCATGCCGAGACGGCGCTCCCAGGAGGTGCGCGAGCCGACACGGCCGGTGATGAGTGCCTCGGCGGCGGAGTTGCCCGCGAAGGCGGCGACCACGAGGTCGCCGTCGGGGCGGACGAGGTTGACGCATGCCAGCTCGTATCCGAGCCCGTTGACCACGCCGTCGGCGACGGTCTGCAGAGTGTCCGCCAGACTGCGGGCGGTGTTCATGTCCGCCATGACCGTGTGCAGTTGTCGCAGGGTCGCAAGACGGACGTAGGGTTCCGACTCGGTCTCCATACTCGCCCTCCCCCCGAGACCTCGCAGTGAATCAAGGGTCATCTTCCCCGCCACTGAATCACAGCGCGCTGCCCACTCGGTACACAGGGTCAACAATTACTACCCCTTGTGACTCAAGTCACAGCAGAAGATGAACAATTGAGTGGAGTTTCTGCATTTTCCCTGTGCGTTTACTGAACGCAAACTTTGTGGGTGTGTGGACATGATGCACGACGATGTTCCGTCGCGTGGGCCGTTGGTCCTAGGACCCGACTGGGCCGCAGGTCCGATGCGGTGGACCGGTGTCGGCGACTAGCGTTTCGGGCGTGCTGAACACCGTGTCACCAACCAAGGTCGATCCCTCCGGGCATGCTGTGGGGGTGAGCAACGACGAGTTCCGCGCCGCCCTCTCACGGCTGGCCGCGGGCGTGGTCCTGGTGACCGCGCACGAGGAGCCGTACGACCCGGACGACCCGCATGCCCCGGTCGGCGAGGACGTCGGCATGACCGCGACCGCCTTCATGTCGGTCTCCCTGGACCCGCCCCTGGTCCTGGTCAGCCTCCGCAACGGCTCCCGCATGGACGACCTCCTCGACGAACAGCCCCTGTGGGCCGTCTCCGTCCTCTCCGAGAGCCAGCGCCACATCGCGGGCCGCTTCGCGATGAAGGGCCGCATCAGCGACCGGCTGCTCTTCGACGACATTCCGTACGTCCACGGTGCGGCGTCCGGCGCCCCCTTGGTCCGCGGCGCCCTCGCCACCCTGGAGTGCCGCACGGAACAGCGGATTCCGGCCGGGGACCACACGCTGGTGATCGGACGGGTGCTGACGGCGGAGGTGGGGAGTGCGGAGGGGGGTCCGTTGTCGTACTTCCGGGGCAGGTACCGGCAGTTGGGGTGAGGGCGGTGGCAACTGGTGTGACGGCGGCCATGGTTGGCGGGATGGCTGCGGCAGTTGGCCTGACGGCGGCGGTGGTTGACGGGATGACTGCGGCAGGTGGCCTGACGGCGGCGGTGGTTGGCGTGACGGTGGCGGCGGTGGCGGCGGCGGCGGCTAATTCTCTCGCCCCCCGCTGATCCGACCGCCTACCGTGCACGCATGACGACGATCACCGCCGCCGGTTCGCGTTCCGGTTCCGGCCCCCGCCTCGAAGAGATCACCCCGGGCAACTTCGAGGCCGCGGTGGGCATTCGGGTCCGCCCCGACCAGGAGTTCGCGGTCTCCCCCGTCATGAAGTCCCTCGCCGAGGCCTACGTCCACCCCGGCACCGCCTGGCCCCGCCTGATCATCGACGCGGACCGTCCCGTCGGCTTCGTCATGGCCTTCTTCGACATCGACTGGAACCTGGATGCCTCCGTCATCCGCTCCGGCCTCTGGCGCCTGAACATCGCGGCGGACCAACAGGGCCGGGGCTACGGCCGGTTCGCGGTGGAGTCGGTCGCCGCGGAGATCCGCCGCCGGGGCGGCAAGGAGCTGTACGTCACGTGGCACGAGGGCGCGTCCGGGCCGGCCGGGTTCTACGCGGGGCTGGGGTTCCGGCCCAACGGGGAGCTGAGCGGGGGCGAGACGGTGGGGGTGCTGGAACTGGCATAGGGGTGGGGTGTGTTCGGGGCGGGCGGCGGGGAATTCACCGGCGTTTTGCGTGCCGTTGCATTCACCGGGGCCGTTCTCAAGGAATTCAGCGCGGCCACCCATGTGACAACAAGCACCCGACGTCGGGGAACTATCCCCAGTCCCGCCCGTTCCGCCCCCGCTTCGTGTCGGACCGCTGCTTCTTCTCCCGCAACCGGCGTTCATTGATACCGCGCGGAATACGCGTGGCCCGGCGCGGCTTCGGTGGCGGTGCCGTGGCCTCGGCGAGCAGCGCCGCGAGGCGTACCGCCGCGGTCTCGCGGTTGCGCCACTGGGAGCGGTGCTCGGAGGACCGTACGGTGACGACGCCGTCGACGAGCCGGGAGGCGAGCCGTTCCAGGGCGCGCGCCTTCCAGACCTCGGGCAGCGCCTCGGTCTTGGCCAGGTCGAACCGGAGCTCCACCTGGGAGTCGCTGGTGTTGACGTGCTGCCCGCCCGGCCCTGACGACCGCGAGAAACGCCACATGAGCTCGGCCTCGGGCAGGGAGACGGAGCCGCGGATGAGATAGGGACCGGACATGTCCCCATGGTCGCGTGTCTGTCCGGTCCACGTCACGCCAATTACCTCGGACGGTCCAGGTAAAGAAAGTAAAGTCGCCTGGAACCTTCGGTACCCCTCTTGGCGTTCATACAGGTACCGGTAGCTTCGTCCTCAGCACGAAGCCCGCACCGCAACGAGGGAAGGACTCCCAACAATGGCTGTAAGCCTGTCCAAGGGTGGCAACGTCTCGCTCACCAAGGAGGCCCCGGGCCTGACCGCCGTCACCGTAGGCCTCGGCTGGGACGTCCGCACCACCACCGGCACGGACTTCGACCTCGACGCCTCGGCGATCGCGGTCAACCCCGAGGGCAAGGTCTACTCGGACGGACACTTCATCTTCTTCAACAACAAGTCGACCCCGGACCAGACGATCGTCCACACCGGCGACAACCGCACGGGCGAGGGCGCGGGCGACGACGAGGCGATCAACGTCAACCTGGCCGGCCTCCCGGCGGACGTCGAGAAGATCGTCTTCCCGGTCTCGATCTACGACGCCGAGAACCGCTCGCAGAACTTCGGCCAGGTCCGCAACGCGTACATCCGCATCGTGAACCAGGCCGGCGGCGCCGAGATCGCCCGCTACGACCTCTCCGAGGACGCGGCGACGGAGACGGCGATGGTCTTCGGCGAGCTGTACCGCAACGGCGCGGAGTGGAAGTTCCGCGCGGTGGGCCAGGGTTACGCCTCGGGCCTGGTCGGCATCGCGCAGGACTTCGGCGTCAACGTCTGAGGTTCGCCTCGTTTGTCGTAGTGCCGTGTGTGAGGCCCCTGGCCGCGATTGTGGCCGGGGGCTTCGGCATGTGCGGGAACCCTGGGCGGTGGGCCGGGAGTTGAGGAAACACGGCACGGGGCCGCACAGGGGTGTCTCAGCCCCGTATGGCACTGTGCCGGGATCAACAGCGGTTGTGGCACCTGGAAGGACAGCGAGCCCTATGTCGTTCGGACCGTCCCCCGCCGGTTTCGGGCCTCCCTCACCGCCCGTCTGGACCCCGCCGACGGACACGGAGCGCGCCCTGGCCGAGGCCAGAGCACGCGGCGACTGGACCGCGTACTACGACGTACTGGCCCGGGTCCGCCTCTACTACGTGATGTCGCGCGACGCCTACGACGCCCAACCCGACCGCGTCCACCGCACGTTCACCCGCGACCCCCGCACCGGCGCCGAGCGCTGGGAACTCTTCACGGACGGCATGCTGCCCGCGCCCCGCCCCGACCTGGTGTACTCGCGCGCCACCCTGCGCTGGATAGCCGACGCCTGGAACCCGCGCTGCCCGCCCGCCCTCGTCATCAACCCCGGCACCCCCTGCGAACTGCCCCTCCCCTACGGCCCACCGGGCACGACGGACTGGTCCCGCGCGGCGGAGCGCCTCGGGGGCGCCCCCGCCACCGCCATGCGGCTGCGCGCCCTCCACGTCGGCGGCCCGCTGCACGGTCCCGTCGCCCACGGCCTGGCCTGCGGAGCCCTCCTCTGCGTCAGCAACGGCTCCCTGTGGAACGCGCTGGCCTGGCACGGGCACGGCTACGACGGTGAGCGCCGGCGGCTGCGCGAGTGGTGGGGCATCACCACCCGCGCCGAGTGGCAGCACCATCAGAACAACCTGCTCGCCTGCGAAGCCTCCAGCTCCGTATGGGAGTTCGCGCTGAGCCTGCGCCGTACGATCTCCCGCGACTTCGGCGGGCACGTCGACACCGGGTACTGGCGGCAGGCGGTGGCCACCGTCATCCGCGCCAACTCCGAGGGCTCCACGGTGATCACGGAGGACGGCGTCACGAAGACCGACCCGCGCCCCGCGTCGGAGACGGAGGCACGCGTCGAGGGCGTACAGCGCCTGATCGGCCGTATCACCCGCTACGAGGCCCGGATGCGGGCCGACGGCATCCTCGCCGAGAACCGCTATGTCACCTCCGTCGAGGCCTGGGACCTGGGCCGGGCCTCGAAGATGGCCCGCTGGGGCCTGGGCGCCCGCTTCGCCACCCTCCCGGAGACGGAGTCCGCCGTCGTCCGGGCGGGCCGCTCCGCCGCCCTCGCGTACCGCTCCTGGGCCGACTTCTCCACCGGCTACATCCTCGGCCGCTGCCTCCACTTCGACGAGGAGGAGTTCGGCGACTGGTACCAGGACATGGTCTCCGCGCACCGGATCCTGATGTCCGACCCCGGGAGCCCCTGGCTCAACATCCCCTTTCGGTAGAAGCGCCCCAACCTGGCCAAGATCCGCTTCTGTCTTGGAGGTTGAGTCTTGCGAAGACGTACGTTCGTCACCGCCCTCGGCGCCACCGTCGCCGCGTCCGCCGTACCGGGAGTGGCGCGGGCCGCCACCCCGCTCATAGCCCCGACACTGACGGGCGCACCCGATGACGATCATCGGTCAACACGTCGAGACCCAGCGGGAGTTGTACAACGCGAGTTACGGGGCACGGCGGCGGGTTCGAACGCGCTGACCCGCAGCCCGTGGGTGATCTGGAGCACCACGGACCAGGTGGACATGGGGGGTTCGGGCACGGGGTTCGGGCAGAACTTCGGCTGGAGGTCGGTGCACGCGCACTGAGCGCGGCGTCCTTCCGAACGAGGGCCCGTGGCTCGAATGCTGATGCGACGTCAGAACACCTCGGTTACAGGTCTGTTGAGAACCGGCTTCTACTGTGGTGATCAACACGGCGCTCGTCGGCGCCTCTTATCCAACGGAGAAGCACCACGATGCGTCTGCTCCACGCCGCCACCGCACTCGCCGCCACGTCCGCGCTCGCCCTGGCGCTCACCGCCTGCGGCAACGGCAGTGGCAACGACACCGCGAGCGACCAGTCGTCCGCACCGACCTCCTCGTCCTCGGCCACCGCGACCGGCGGCGCCTCGGCCGAGAACGCGGGTGACACCAAGGACACGGGCAGCAGCACCGGTGGAGGCGGCAGCAGTGCCACGGGCGGCAGCACCGGCGGCGGTACGGGCACCGGCACCGGCGCGAGCCGCTGTCACACCGCCGGGCTGGGCTTCTCGTTCGGCTCCGGCGACGGCACGGTCAGCAGCTCGGACGACCAGCAGCACCTGGCCGTCGTACTGAAGAACAAGACGTCCGCCGCGTGTACCGTCCAGGGCTTCCCCGGGGTCGACCTGAAGTCCTCCGGGGGAAGCTGGTCACTGACCCGCAGCGGTGCGACGCCCAAGAAGGTCACCCTGGCCGCCGGCAGCAGCGCGACGTTCACCATCAGCTTCCTGCCGTGGAACGAGGGCAGCGGCACCGAGTTCAAGGCCACGTCCGTCGTCGTCACGCCGCCGAACGAGACCACCTCGGCCACCCTGACCTGGCCGGGCGGCAGCGTCCTGCTCCAGGACGGCGCCACGCACCCCGGCACCTACACCGGCCCGGTCGGCGACTGACGGCCGGACTGGGCTGATCACCCACGACGTCTTCGTCTCCCGGGTGATCCATAGTGTCTCCAAGTGACCCGACGGCGGCGGTCGTTCGCAAGCGCCGGAGGGAGACGACAGACACGACTACCTGCCACGGCGGTGATTCTGTGCCCTTGCTCTTGCCCTCGCCCTTGCGCGTAACCCTCGTCGGTGCCGGCCGAATGGGGACACCTCTGTGCGGACGCTTCGTTTCGGCGGGCCACACGGTGACCGTCGCCGATCTGCGTCCCGAACGGGAAGAAGCGGTGCGCTCGTTGGGCGCGGACTGGGCGCCGTCCGTCACGACGGCCGCGGCCGGGGCGGACGTCCTGGTCACCGTGGTTCCCGGCCCCGACGAGGCGGCGGCGGCTCTTCCGGATGCCGTGTTCGCCGCCCTGGCCCCTGGGGCGGTGTGGATCGACATGACGAGCAACTCCCCTTCAGTCGCGCGGGAGTTGCGCGAACGCGCCGGTGCCCACGGCGTCGATGTCCTAGAAGCGCCGATGGGCGGCAGCCCCGAGGACGCCGAACACGGGCGCGTGCGGCTGTTCGTGGGCGGTTCCGCTGAAGTTCTCGACCGGTGCGGGCCGCTGCTGGAGGCCGTGACGACATCGGACCGGATCCGCCACATGGGCGGCCCCGGAACCGGCTACACGACGAAACTCCTCATCAACCTCCTCTGGTTCGGGCAGGCCACGGCAACCGCCGAGGCCCTGCTGCTCGGACGCCGGTCCGGCATCGACCTCGCGGCCCTGCGGGACACGCTGGCCGACAGCGCTGCGGGCAGCGACTTCATCCGCCGGGACCTGTCGGCGCTGTTCGCCGGGGACTACCTCCGCTCCTACGGCCTCGACCGCATCCACGACCAGCTCCAGGTCATCACCGACGAGGCCCAAGCCCTCGGCACCCCGCACGAGTTGGCCGACACGGTGTTGCGCATCCACCGGCTGGCCCTGGAGCGCTTCGGCCCTGTGGACGGCGAACTCCTTGCCGTAGCCCTCCTGGAGGAGGCCGCCGGTACGCTGCTGCGTCCTTGACCGGGCAGGGCAGGGCAGCGAGGCTACTCCCCCACAGGGCAAGGCAGTTGGGGTGCCGCAGCGTTCGGGGAACAGGTGACGAGGGCGATGGACAGGTACGAGGGCCGTTCGAGGTAGAAGCCGTACGACACATCGACCCCCGCCGCCAGGTGCTCCACCGCGGAGTCGACGAGCCGGGCGAGGCGGGCGATGTCCCGCTCCGCGTGGGAGGCGAACCGCGGTCCGTGCTGGGCGAGTTGCTCGCCGAGCCAGGTCGCCGCCTCTTTCGCCTCACCCCATGTGCCTCGCACGAGGGGACGGGGCTTGATGAGCCAGTACGCCGTTTCCAGGGGTGGCAGATCGGACGTGGGGAACTCTGCGGCCACCTCGCGGTAGCGCTGGATCAGCTCGGGTCTGCTTCCGGCGGGCGGGGGCTCCGGGTGCGGGGGCCGACGTAGGGCTTCTTGATCGAAGCGTTGTTTGGGGCCGGTCCACAGATAGGCGTGGTGGTGCACGTGTCGTTCCTCTTCGGTGTGGACGGTCCCGGCCCTGTGGAAAGGCGGGCCGGGACCGGTCGGAGAGCCGGAGGATCAGACCTCCAGTCCGAACCGCGCCGGATCGATCCCGGCCGCGTCCAACTCCTCCGTGGTGAACCGCAACGGCTGCACACCCGGACGCTTGCTGTCGCCCAACGCCCAGATGCCCTCGGCGATCCGGGCCAGGGTCACGCACCCTTCGGTGCAGGGGCCGCCGCAGGCCTTCACGAATGAGGCTCCGCTGAGGTCGAGTGCGTACAGGTCAGTTCCGTTCTGCATCGCTGCACCTTCCTGTTCGGCTGATCGCGGCCGTGGCTGACCGCCGCCGCCCGTATTGGGCGGGAGTTCTTGGGGGGGGCGGGAGACAACAGCCTCAGAGATCGGAGCGCTTACCGCGCCCGGCGCAACACGGGCACTGGCACGATCTCCCGCTCACGACGCGTGCGCTTCTGTCTGGTGCCGGCGCATCCTGACATTCGCGTCGGCCACAGCGCCGTGGTCGCCTGCGGACCGGGCGTTCTCGCGGGTCACTGACAAGGACAGGCAGGCGGAACAACCAGGCACCGGCGAAGGCTCTTTGCTCTCCATGCCTTCATCTTCGGCGGGCCACGGATACGCCTCTAGCCTGTTTCCTGTTCCCGCAAGAAGTCGTCACGGATGCCCTCGATCAGGCTTCGCATGTCGTCACCGGACAACGCAACGCGCGCGAATCCCTCGAACTTCTCGATGTAGAGGCCAATATCTCTGGGGTCCGTGACGATCACCTCAGCGTGGACCGTTTCTATGGTGACCATGCGGTCGTCGCGGATGACGAAGGCATGATCCGCGATGTCTTGCTGCTGAGACCGTAGGGGGACCACGCGGATGTCCACATGAGAGAGCCGCGAAATGGAAGCAATGCGGTCGATCTGCGCGGCCATCATCTGGGGTCGGACAATTCGCCACCGCAGGACGGGTTCCGTGATGATGAATCGCAGTGACTTCGTGTTTTCGTAAAGGACCGATTGGCGTTCAAGTCGTCCGGCGATCGTCCTGGTGAGCGCGTCCTCACTGAGATTGTGGCGTTGCAGAATGGACCAGATGTACTCCGGTGTCTGGAGCAGGCCAGGAACCAGGGCCGGTTGGAAAAGCCGCAGTGTCGACATCTGCGCTGCCAGGGCCTTGACGTCCTGCTGGCCCTTGTGAACTCCGATCCGCTTGAGGAGACGCCATGCCGTCGCCTCCGTGGCGGACGCCCTCGCTGCCTCGGTGTACTCCGCCTTGACCTCATCGGATACGCCTATGGCGGTCAGGATGCGCTCCACGTCGGTCGCACCGACCGCGAGTTTCGCATTCTCGATCTTGGACAGCTTGGACGGAGACATGAGGGCACTGCGGGCAACTGCCTTGGCTTCCTTTCCGGATGCCACTCGCAGCGCCCGCAGCGCGGCTCCCAGCTGTGCTCTGTTCACTCCCCGTACTTGGCCCACCATTCGGTGAACGGCTCCGCCTGGGCAAGGGCCATGTCCCGGAACCGCGTGAATTCTGCCGCGCGCTCTGGTGGCACGACCTCCACGCCCAGGAACTTTCCGGTTCCGTCGTAGTCCATCGCGGCCACGGACTCGGAGTCGAAGAACCAGAAGTCCGGCACGCCCTCCAGGGGGTTGGCCCTCTCAGTGATGTCGAGGATGAAGAACTCCTCGCCTCCCGACATGTTCTTCTGGTACCCCCACCCGAGTTCGAACCTGAGATAGTCCGAGAGCGGGCGCGACACCATGTGAACCCGGTAGACCCTCTTCCCCCTACCGGTGTGTGATCGGAGCTCTTCGATCCAGCCCGAGTTGTAGTCGTCCGGCTGTGGCTCCCCCGCCAGAAAGGCGTGATAGGCGTCGACGTTCCCGGACTTGCTGTAGTCGTCCAGGGTTTCGAGACGAAAGGCCTCGCGCTCGAAGGTGTCGAAAAGTTCCCCGAGGGTCCTAGATGAGGTTGTCACGGATGGCCTTCTGGATCAGTTCCATCGGAATCTCGACGAGGGTCTCGTGGGCGGGAATGCTCAGCCCGTGATCGGTTGGTGTCTCACCCTGCACCAGAAAAGTGCCTCGATCCGTTGCGTAGATCGTCGGGCAGTCCTTGATGTCACACGTGCTGACCAGCTTGGTGACCTTCATGCTCCGGGTTCCCCCTCTGCCATGGCGTCTGAGTTGATGCTCCCGAGGGCGGGGCAGACAGGTCAAGCGATCACGATTGACGGAACGGGAAATCGCGTGACTATGGGGTACGCCTTGGGTCTTGACCGGTCTTGATCGTGAGGAGCAGGGCGTGGAGGCGGGCGGGCGCGGCAGTCACGACCATGTTTGGGGTGTCGCTCTCGCGGAGGAGTATTCGGCCCTCGTGGTGAGCGAGTTCGAGGCAGTTGCCGCCCTCGATGCCGGAGAAGGACGACTTCTGCCACTGCACGGACAACGGGGGCCTCTCAGAGTTCTCGGGCGATGTGATTGATGAGTTGCCGGGACTTCACTTCGCTCAGCGACAAACGCTCAGCGAAGTCGAGCAGCATCCGGTACCTGTTCAGCTGTGCCTCGGCCCCCAGGTAGGAAATCCCCATAGGGCTGTCCAACTGGACCGTGTCGAGCTGTGGTACGACTCCCCCGGCATACGTAGGGGCGTCCGTCGCCTCGATGAACTCCTCGCAGGTGAAGGGGAGTACGCGCAGTGTGACGGACGGCTGCTCCGACGCTTCGAGCAGGTACTCCAACTGCCCCCGGGTAACTTTGCGGCCTCCGAAGCGCATACGCAGCGCCGCCTCATGAACGATGACCTCGAGTGGGAGCGGCACGTCCCGCTTCAGGACGCTCTGTCGCCGCAGGCGGAAATCGACCCGCGCCTCGATGTTCTCGGCGGGCAGTACATGCCTGTAGCTGTGATGGATCGCCCGGATGTACTCCTCGGTCTGCAAGATGCCCGGCACATTGATCACGTTGACGCAGCGCAAGTACGTTGCGTGGTGCTCCAGTTCGGCGAGGTCGAGAAAGCCGGGGGCAAGCATTCCGCGGTAGTCCTCCCACCACCCCTTCCCCCGCTCCTCGGCCATCGCGCACAGCGTCTCGACGAGCTTCCCGTCGGACGCGGAGTAGAGCGTGGCCAGCCGCCGCACGCGCTCCGCGCTCACGCCCCAACGCCCGGCCTCGATATGGCTGATCTGAGCCTGGTTGCCGCCGAGGAACGCCCCCGCCTCACGGGCCGCCATCCCCGCCGCCTCGCGAAGCTTGCGCAACTCCGCGCCGAGCCGGGCCTGACGAACCGTCGGGCTACTCCTGGGTGGCATCACTTTCCTCCTGGTCGAGCGGTCCAAGTCTGCCGGGCAGGCAGGCGACGGGTCCACTCGGACGAGTGGCAATTCCGTCACATGAATGCGACGGTACATAGATGTGCCCTACTGTCGTTCTCGGCAACACACACCAGTGAACCCACAGTGCAGCCATGCCAGTTGGCCCGGCCGAGCCATGGAGGTGTCGCCGCGAACGCCCCGTACCGGCACGAGCGAACAAGAAGGAGCCCCCATGGACCCCAACCCCGCCCCACACCCCCACAGATCTACCGCCTCCGCACCCCCAACTCCCCCACCAGCCCCAAGATCTGCCGAGACCTCGTCGCCCTCCTCCTCCAGGTCACCGGCCACCCCCACCACGTCGACACCGCCAGACTCCTGGTCTCCGAGATCGTCACGAACGTCAATCTGCACACCGACTCCCTGTCCGTACGCCTCGAAGTCGATCTGCGCCACGACCGGTTACGCGTCTCGGTCCATGACGACGCCCTCGACGCCGACCCTCACCAGAAACCGGGCGACGCGTACGACGAGAACGGTCGAGGGCTGAGGCTGCTCACCGGGCTCGCCCAGGACTGGGGTGTGCAGCGCGGCGTCACCACGCACGGCATCCCCGGCAAACGGATCTGGTTCGAACTCGGCGGGGCGGTCGGTCTATGAGCCCGCGGCGTCAGCCGACCGAGTCCACCGGGCCCTCGAAGCCCGCGCTGTCGCAATATGCCACCGCCCGCCCCTCGGCCCCGGTGTCGCCGCCGATCGCGTTGACCGTGTCGTCGAGGATGCGGGTGCCGCCGTGTTCCAGGCCCGCCTTGTCCAGCTTCTTCGCGGCGTAGAGGACCGCGTTCCCCGCCGATTCGACGTTGGCCGTCCTCGCGCGCACCTCGTGCTGCCAGGCCCCCAGCTTGGCGCAGTACTCCTCCTGCCACGCCTTGTCCTGCGCCGAATCGCCCGACGAACAGCCGCTCATCAGGACCGCCGCGACGACAACGGCCGCCGCCTGTAAGACCGCGCCCACCCCATACCTGTGCCGCATGGACATGCCCTCCCCGAAGACGCCGACACAGAGTATGGATCACGCAGGTGTCGCCTCGCGCCGGATCCGCGCAGCACTAGCGTGCCCCCCATGTTCCTCGAACCGCTCACGCCCACCGAGGCCGGCGCGCTCCCCGGTGAGCTGCTCACCGAGCTGACCGCCCTCTACGCCTCCAACCACGCGTTCCACGCGCTCAGCGGCGACTTCCCGGACCCGGAGGACATCCGGCCCGAGCAGGTGGCGACCGCGCTGGCCGACGAGTTGGCCGACCCGGACGTGGAGGTGCTGCTCGCGCGCAGTGCCGGGCGGCTCGTCGGGATCGCGATCACCCTCGGGGCGCATCCCGACCCGGAGGACGACGACCCCTGGATCGGGCTGCTGATGATCGACGCCGCGCAGCAACAGCGCGGGCAGGGGCGGCAGTTGGCGTCCCTCGTCGAGGAGCGTTTCCGCGCGGCCGGCCGAACCGCCGTACGTCTGGCCGTCCTTGACAACAATCCCGGCGCCCTCGCCTTCTGGAACACCCTCGGCTACGACGTCATCGACCACCGCCCCGACCGCCAACTCGGCCGTCCCTGCGCCGTGTTGCGCAAGGAGCTCCGCACGATCCGCCACTCCGCCCGCGTCGCCGTACTCGACCCCGACGGCTCCGTCTTCCTCTTCCGCTACGACGATGCCGCGACCGGCGCCTTCTGGGCCCTGCCCGGCGGCGGCCTCGAAGGGGACGAGACCCCGCGCGAGGGCGCCCTGCGGGAGTTGCGCGAGGAGACCGGCTGGACCGACCTGGAGCCCGGACCTCTGCTGTCCACCAGGGAGGTCGACTTCGCCGTCTCCGGCACACCGGTGCATCAACACGAACGCGTCTACGTCACCCACGGCCCACACCGCGAACCCACCGGCCCCCACCTCGCCGCCGCCCACACCGAGGAGGGCATTCTCGGCTGGCGGTGGTGGACACGGGAGGAGCTGCGCGGGGCGACGGAGACCGTGTGGCCGGCCGAACTCGCCCGGCTGCTGGACGAGTTGGAGCAGCAGGGCTGACGGATCGGGAGCGGGAGGACGGGAACAGGAGGACGGGAACAGGAGATCGGGAACGGCGGATCTATCAGGGGCGGGGCGGCTTTCCATTTCCGTACAGCCAGGTCTTCCAGATTCCGCTGAAGTCCCGTCCCGGCGCCATCCGTTCCACGTACGCCGTGAAGTCCGCCGTGTTCGCGTTGCCGTAGCGGTGCGCCGCCGCCCAGCCCTGGACGATGTCGTAGAAGCGCGCGTCGCCGACCGTGCGGCGGATCTTGTGGAGGACCATCGCGCCGCGTTCGTAGACGGGGCTGTCGGAGATGTGGGCGGCGGAGGTGGGGCGGGCCGGGGGGAAGGCCCAGATGTCGTCGCTGTCGCCCTTGTCGCCCTTGTAGAGCGCGTCGAAGGTCTGCTGGGCGGTGTCGCCGTCGTGGTCCTCGGACCAGAGCCACTCCGCGTAGGTCGCGAAGCCCTCGTTGAGCCACATGTCGCGCCAGGTCTTCGGGGTGACGGAGTCGCCGTACCACTGGTGGGCGAGTTCGTGGACGAGGGTGGCGGTGTCGGGGGCGCCGGGGAAGAACGGGCGGTTCTGGGTCTCCAGGGCGTAGCCCGCGTCGCCCCGGCGGTCGACGATCGCGCCGGTGGAGGCGAAGGGGTACGGGCCGAAGTTGTACTCCTCCCACTCCATGATCTCCGGGAGCTGTGCCAGTACCTTGCGGCTCGCCGCCGCCTCGTGCGGGTCCACCGCCGTGTACACGGGGAGGCCGTTGCCGGTGGTGGTGCGGGTGATGTCGTAGTGGCCGATCACGACCGTGGCCAGGTACGTCGCCATGGGGTGTGCGGTGCGCCAGGTGGTCGTCGTACGGCCGTCTCCCGTCGTCGTCTCCGAGCTCAACTCGCCGTTGGAGACCGCCTGTAGGCCCTTCGGGACGGTGATCGTGATGGCGTACGTCGCCTTGTCGGAGGGGTGGTTGTCGCTCGGGAACCATGCCATCGCGCCGGTCGGTTCGCCGAGTGCCAGCGCGCCGTCCGCCGTACGCAGCCAGCCCTCCTCCGAGCCGTCGGGATCGGTGAGCGTCTCGGGGGTGCCGGAGTAGCGGACCGTCGTCCTGAATGTCTCGCCCTTGGGGAGGGTGGTGGGTGGGCGGACCTTCAGTTCCTGGCCGGTGCGGGTCCAGGAGGCCTTCTTGCCCTCCACCGTCAGCGAGTCGACCTTCATGCCCTTGAGGTCCAGGTCGAAGGCGGAGAGGGCGGCGGTGGCCCGGGCCGTGATCGTCGTCGTGGCGGTGAGGTGGTGGGTGGTAGGGGTGTAGGCGAGGGTCAGGTCGTAGTGGGTCACGTCGTAGCCGCCGTTACCCGCCTTCGGGAAGTACGGGTCGTGTACGCCCGCGCTGCTGGCGGTGCCCTGTACGCCTGCCGTCCCGCTGCACGCCGTCAGGAGGAGGGCCGTCAGTGCGCAGGCGGTGGCCGTGGGGACGCGGGGCGAGGGTCGGGGCACGTGTCGGGGCACGTGCGCGATCCTATGAGTTCCCCATGTCGCCGCCCCGGCTCGGCTCCATGACGTACGGGACGCGCTGCGCGGGTTCCGCACGGAAAACCCGTGGGAGTCGGAGGTCGTCCCCTGCCATTGTGCTTGCCATGTCCGCACGGAATCGAAGACTGCCCAGGCACCGTGCCTGGCCACTGACCACCACCGACATCGCCGAGTGCCTGGGCCCGTTACTGACCCGTGTCACGGACCTGCGGTTTCTCACCGGGCAGGACTGCGGGAGCATCGTCCTGGGAGCGGCCTGGGTCGCTCCCGGACCCCGCGCCTACGGCCGCGGCATCCACCCGGACTCGGTCGGCTTCCGGATGGACGTCCACCCGGTCGACGCCCCTGAGCGTGCCGCCACCCGCGCTGTCCTCCGTGCGCGCGCCCTCCCTCAACTCCATGACTGGATCACGCGGGCGATCTCCGCCGACGAGACCTGGCGGCTGACTCCTCACCAGCACTACTGGCGGCTCGCCGACGGCCGGCTCACCCACCACGACAAGGCGTGAACCCCGGCCCCACCCCGATCGTTCTCGCCGTCACGGTCACCCTCACCGGCCGTGACACCATCTCCTACGTGCTCGACATCGGCTACGCCCTCTCCAACCGCTTCCCCGACCCCCCGCAGACCGACTACCGGCGTGCGGACGTCCACGCGCTGCGGCACGACCTGTTCTGCGGTGACGTGTATCTCGCCGACACCAAGGCGGACCGGGAGGTGTCCACGGCCTGGGGATGGGTGCCGGTGCTCGACTTCGCGTGGGCCTTGTGCGACATCGTGGAGCGGATCGACCAGGACCCGGCGGGGTCGCGGGCGTCCCGGCCGCAGCGGGCGGAACTGGACTTCACGGAGTCGACCGACCGGATGCTGTTCGAGCGCCGGTTCGGGTGGGTCGACGTCGAGGCGGACTGGATGCGGCAGGATGAGGAGGCGTTGACCTTCTCGCACGCCGAACTTCGCCGTGAGGGGCGGGATTTCCTGCACGATCTGATCGCCGACCTCGTCGATCTGCACGAGGAGTTGGGTGAGAACCCGGCGATCTGGACGTTGCAGGCGAGGTTTCCCCGGGTTCAGTGAGCGTCTGGGGGCTGCGCCCCCAGACCCCCCTTCGGCCTGAACGGCCTCGTCCTCGAACGCCGGACGGGCTGGATCCACACCCTGCGCTGAAAAGTCCCGTCACCCCTCCACCCGAATCCCCATCTGCACAGCCAACACCGGCGCCAGATCCAGCAGTTGCCCCATGCTGATCACCGCCCCGGACAACCGCTCCACCCCCCGCGCGATCTCCAGCTCCGCCACCCCGCGCAGATCCACGTCCTTGAACGTCACCCCCGTGAAGTCCACCCCCTTCAGCGCGCAGTCCACGAACTCGACGCGCTCCAGGTGGGCGTCCAGGAAGTCCGGTTCGACAAGGACGCAGCTCTCGAAGACGACGTCGCGGAGTCTCGCCTTGCGGAGGTTCAGGTAGTCGATCTTGCCGCCGCGGATCACCACCCGTTCCAGAACCGCGCCGTGGAGTTGGACACCGCCCATCCTGGGGTCGATCACCTCGACGTCGCGGAGGGTCGACTCCGCGAGGTCGGTGCCGACACCCCGTAGGCCGGTGAGGACCGAGTCGAGGACGCGGGCGTGATGCAGTCGCGTCTCGTCCAGCGCGCAGTCCGTCAGGGCGCAGTCCATGAAGCGGGCGCCCCCGCCGTCCTGCCCGACGAAGTCCTCGTCCCGGAACTGCACCCCGTCGTAGTCCCCGTCCGGCTCCAACTCCCCGCCGCCGTACGCCTCCAGAGTCGGCAGCCGCACCTCCGGCCGCCGTGCCCCCTTGACCCCACCCGTCCCGCGCGTCCCGCGCGTCCTACCCGTGTCGCCCGTCGCTCTCCTCGCCATGCCCTCCATCCTGCACCCCGCCACTGACATTCCGGGGTGCCGGCCGGTGCCCCGGCGGTCGCGGGGGCCACCGGGGCGGGCGGGAGGGTCAGCCGCAGAGGGGCAGGTCGACCGACTCGCCGCCGTGGAGGACCGTGGGGGCGAGCGGGGAGACCTCGATGACCGAGCCCGGCCTGCAGTTGTCGACCACTCCGTGGGTGACCTTGCCGACCTTGAGGCCGCCCCGCGCCAGTGCCTCCTTGGCCGACGCCAGGTCAAAAGCCCTTCAGGTCGAACGGCTTGACGTAGGGGACGGTGGTGACGTTCCCCTTCTCCGTGGCCTTGGTCGTGGTGGTCCGGGCGGCGGGCACGGAGTGCGAGCCGGTACCGCCGGTGGCCAGGGCGGTGCCGACCGTGGCCACGACGATGACCGCGGAGAACGTGGCGATGAGACCGGCGCGCCGGCGGCGGGTACGGCTCTTGATGCCGACGGCGTCGAAGTGCGGCGCGGGCGAGGTGTGGGCGAAGTCGTTCATGGCGGTCACCAGTTCCTGTTCGAAGAAAGCGAGTTGGATGCCGGCGATCGTGTGCCAACGGCGGCAGGCGCGTTCCAGGGTTTCCTGGACCAGGTCCTCGGCGGCCTCGCGGCTGCCGGTCAGGACCAGGGCCCCGCGGAACAACGCCCCCGAGCGGGTCGTGACGAAGGACTGGAAATCCTCCCCCGGAGGCCAGCCGGTTCGGCCGGTTCGGCCGGTTCGGCCCGCCTCGGAGAGCAGTGCGTTCCATTTCGCTGCCAGAGCCACGCCGCCCCTCCTTTCCCGTCCCCCTATGGCCGCGAAGGGTCCCTTTCTGCTGCACCGCTTCTTTGAGACCTGGATCAGGCGGGAAAGGAGGGGCACTTGACCTCAAGCAGGCTTGAGGTTGAAGGGTGGGACCCATGCGCGCCATACGCCTGCACACCTTCGGTCCGGCCGAGAACCTCATCCACGAATCCGTCGACGACCCCTCCCCCGGCCCCGGTCAGGTCCGGATCGCCGTCGCCGCGGCCGGGGTCCATCTCCTGGACACCGTGCTGCGGGCGGGCGAGCGGGGCCCGTTGCCCGAACTGCCCGCGCTGCCCACCGTCCCGGGCCGCGAGGTCGCCGGTGTCGTCGAGTCGCTCGGGGACGGGGTCGCCGGGCTGTGGCTCGGGAAGCGGGTGGTCGCGCATCTCGGGTTCGCGCCGGGCGGATACGCCGAGTTGGCCGTGGTCGATGTCGACCGGGTGCACGAGATCCCGGCGAACCTCGACTTCGCGCAGGCCGTCGCGATGATCGGGACGGGGCGTACGGCGATGGGGATCGTGCAGTTCGGCGAGCTGGGCGCGGACTCCGTGGTCGTCGTCCCGGCCGCCGCCGGTGGGCTCGGGACGCTGCTCGTGCAGCACGCCCGGCATGCCGGTGCCACCGTGATCGGGCTCGCGGGCGGGGCGGAGAAGGTCGCCCTCGTGCGGGCGAACGGCGCCGATCTCGCCGTCGACTACACGGACCCGGAGTGGCCGGGGAAGGTCCGGGCCCGGCTGGGCGGGCGGCACGCGACCCTCGTGTTCGACGGGGTGGGCGGCGATGTGGCGCGGGAGGCGGTCGGGCTGCTCGGGGACGGTGGGCGGCATGTCGTCTTCGGGTGGTCGAGCGGGGAGCCGTATGCCCTCGAAGGGGTGTCCGAGCAGGTGCTCGGGCCCGTGATGATGCGGAAGGCCGGCGGGCCCAGTCCGGTCCGGACGCTGGAGTTGCGCGCGCTCGCCGAGGCCGCGGCGGGGCGGCTCGTGCCTGCCGTACGGCGGTTTCCGCTGGCCGGGGCGGCGGACGCGCACCGGGCACTGGAGACGCGCGGGACGACCGGGAAGGTAGTGCTGGAGCCGTGAGCGGGCGCGGCGGGGCCGGGGATGCGATTCATGCTGATTCATGGTCTTCTGACCAGATGAGTGTCACCCGAACAGGTGAAGCCGGAACGACGGCCGAGGGTGCCGATCCCCGCCGCTGGTGGGGGCTGGTGATCATCGCGCTCGCGCAATTGATGGTCGTCCTCGACGCGACGATCGTGAACATCGCGCTCCCCTCCGCACAGCGCGACCTGGGCATGTCCGACGGCAACCGGCAGTGGGTCATCACCGCGTACACCCTCGCCTTCGGCGGGCTGCTGCTGCTCGGCGGGCGGATCGCCGACCTGGTGGGGCGCAAGCGGACGTTCGTCATCGGGCTGATCGGCTTCGCGGGCGCGTCCGCGCTCGGCGGCGCGGCCACCACCTCCGGAATGCTGTTCGGCGCCCGCGCCCTCCAGGGCGTCTTCGCCGCCGTACTCGCCCCGTCCGCGCTCTCGCTGCTGACGACGACGTTCACCGACCCGAAGGAGCGCGGAAAGGCCTTCGGGATCTACGGCGCGCTCGCGGGCAGCGGTTCGGCGATCGGCTTCATCGCGGGCGGGCTGCTCACCGAGTACCTGAACTGGCGCTGGTGTCTGTACGTCAACATCCCCATCGCGGTCGTCGCCGTCTTCGGCGCGTTCGCCCTGTTGCACGACCGGCCCGGCCACACCGGCGCCCGGCTCGACGTGCCGGGTGTGCTGCTGGGCTGCGGCGGGCTCGTCGCGATCGTCTACGGCTTCAGCGAGGCGGAGCCGCGCGGCTGGACGGACCCGCTGGTGCTCGGCCTGTTCGCGGCAGGTGTCGTGCTGCTCGTGTCCTTCGTGTGGTGGCAGCACCGGGCACCCAGCCCGCTGCTCCCCCTGCACATCGTCAAGGAGCGCAACCGGGCCGGCTGCTTCCTCACCATGGGCCTCGCCGTGATCGGCATGTTCGGCATGTTCCTGTTCTTGACCTACTACCTCCAGGTCATCCTCGGCTACTCGCCCGTGAAGACCGGCATGGCCTTCCTGCCGCTCACGGTCGCGATCATCATCGGTTCGACGCAGATCTCGGCCCGGCTGATGCAGCATGTGCCGCCGCGCACCCTGATGGTGCCGGGCGCGCTCCTCGCGGCGGGCGGCATGTCCTTCTTCACCCGGCTGACCGTCAACTCGGAGTACGCGACCGAACTCCTGCCGGGGCTGCTGCTGATGGGCCTCGGCATGGGCCTGATCTTCATGCCGGTGTTCGCCACCGCCACCGCCGGGGTCGCCCCGCGCGACTCGGGCGTGACCTCCGCGACCGTCAACACCGCCCAGCAGGTGGGCGGTTCGATCGGTACGGCGCTCCTCAACACGATCGCCACCACCAGCAGTACGGCCTATATCGTCGCCCATCTGCACAGCCCGGCCGAGAAGGCGCTGATCACCAGCAAGGGCATCGTGCACGGTTACACGGTCGCCATCTGGTGGGCCGTCGCCGTGATGCTGCTGGCGGGACTGGTCGCGGGGCTGATGGTGACGGCTCGGGCGCCCAAGCACGGGGCCGGTGCGGGGGCGCCGGTGCCGGAGGGGGCGGCGGCGCAGTCGAGGTCCGCGACATGAGTGACGCCCCGGAGCCTGGAGGCGCAGGGCGTCACTCACCGAGTCGACAGAGACACGGGCCCGACCACGACAACTGGCCCGACCAGGCCAACGGTCTCGCCAGCAGTCCCGGTCCCGGTCAGGCCAACGGTCCCGGTCAGGCCAACTACCCGATCACGTCACCGACTTCACGTCACCGGCTTCGTCGCCTTGCTCAGCGCCGAGCCGTCCGTGTGCCCCGTGCGGTGCGCGATCACCTTCACGGTGATCTTCTTGCCCTTCTGCGCCGACTTCAGCACCAGCGAGGACTTGGTCGCACCGCTGATCACCTTGCCGTTGGCGTACCACTGGTAGCCGTACGACGTCGCCGTCGGACTCCAGGTCCCGGTGGACGTCTTCAGCGTCTTGCCGACCTTCGAAGTCCCGCTGATCACCGGGGACTTGGAGGCCTTGGGCGCGACGCCCTTGGCGACCGTGACCGCCGGTGAGGTGCCCGTCCCGCCCGTCCAGCCGCTCTTGGCCGCGGTGACCGTCACGGTGAGCTTCTTGCCGAGCTGGGCCGCCGCGATCGTGTACGTCGAGGCGGTCGCCCCGGAGATCGCCTTGCCGTCGGCCTTCCACTGGTAGGTGTACGAGGACGGGGCCGCCGACCAACTCCCGTTCCCCGCCGTGACCTTGGCGCCGACCTGGGCCGTGCCGGTGATCTTCGGGGCGGTCGTGTTGACCAGGGTGGGCTGGGTGACGGTGAAGATGCCGAACTGGTACTGGGCGCGCTCGATCACGCTCACGGTCCAGGTGCCGACGGCCGCGCCGGTCAGGTCGACGGTCGCCGTCAGGGTCCGGTTGTCCGCCGAGACCGAGTCCGTCGTGGCCGTCAACGTCTCTCCGGGGATGGCCAGTTGGACCGTGGCGTCGGCGCCGAGCGCGGTGCCGGTGACGGTCAGCCGGACCTTGCTGCCCGCGACGCCGCTGGTGGGGCTGACGCCGGTGACACTCACCTTGTCCGGGCCGCACAACACGGACCGGCAGGTGAACTTGGCGCTGTAGGAGGTGTTGGAGGTCTTCTCCGGCAGGCCGAGCACGAGCAGGCTCGGGCTCGCCGCCGAGGACGAACCACCCGCCGCGCACTGGTATCCGCTGGGGATGTACAGCAGACAGCCGTTGTTCCAGGCGCTGTTGTAGAGGGCGGGTACCGCCGTGCCCGTACCGCCCGCGGTGTCGGTGATCGCCGTGTCGAAGCGGTCGAGCCCGGCGGTCGGCAGCACCGCGCACACCGCGCTGTGCGACTCGTCGAGCGTGCCGGTGAGCGGGCCGAAGCCGTAGGCCACCGACGGGATCCTGGTGCACTCGGGCGCCGGACCGGCCGCCGTCGCGATGCGCAGGGCGTCCAGGTGGTACTCGGGCGCGGCCTGGAGGGTGGCCGGGGTCTGCACGAGGACCTGGTGCGTGGTGGACCCGGTGACCGCGCAGGAGCGGTTGCGGAAGGAGCACTCCATGGTGCCGTCACCGCGCGCGACGGCGATGTTGGCGGTGCCCAGCGCGTCCCGTACGTCCACGTGCACGACGTCCGTGGCCGCGTCGGTGGTGATCTGGTGGCAGCGCAGGGTGCCGGGGGCGTCGTAGGACCCCTTGACGGACGGGCCGCCGACCTTCTGCGCCGGTGTCGGCGTGCAGCCCGCCGAGGCGGCGGTCGCGGTGATGTCGCGCCGGGTCAGGGTGTAGCCGGCGGTCAGGTCGCGGCCGGTGAACAGGACTGTGTGGGCCTTGCCGGGGGTCAGGGAGCAGGCCGTCCAGCCGTTGGTGGTGGGGGTGTGGTCGCAGACCTGCTTGCCGGTGGAGTCCAGCACCGTGAACTTCGCCGGGGTCGTGCCGGAGGTGGCGACCAGTTGGACGACCTCGGCGTTCGTGTGCGCGTCCGCCGGGATGCCCAGGCACTGCGCGAAGACGCCGTCGCCGGTGGTGAGCGTGGCCTTCGCGCCGCCGGCGGAGAAGCTGCCGGCGGGCAGCACCGGGCAGTCGTTCGCCGCGTCCGTGCGGTAGAAGGCGACCCCGTACGGGCCGGTCTCGCCGTCGGAGGCGTGGACCAGCGCGCGGTAGGGCGCCGTACCGGTCAGGGCGCAGGTGCCCGCGGACAGGGCGGACGCGTCGCACTGCGCGGTGCCGTTGCGGTCGAGGACCTCGACGTCGGCGTCGACGCCGGGCGCGACGAGCGGGGTGAGCGCGGCGATCGAGGCGCCCCGCGGAGCGTCCAGCGTGAGGCAGTCGTACTGCCCGACCGTGCTGAACTCACCCTTGTACAGGCCCAGTTGGACCGGTACACAGCCGGCGGAGGAGGCGCGGTCGAGGACGATCAGGCCGTCCTTGGTGTCGTCGAAGGGGTACGTACCGTCGAGGACCGCGGTGTACGTGCCCGCGCCGGGCACCTTGCACGGGTCGGTGGAGGACCGGCACACGGTCTTGCCCGAGGCGTCGTGCACGCGCGCGGGGCCGCTCTCGCCGGTCTCGCTCACGTAGTGGACGGTGTACGGTCCCGCCGCGCCGACCGTGAAGGTGTAGCAGGGGTTCGTCGTCAGGTCCTGGCCGGCCAGGGGGCCGTAGGAGCGGACGGGCACGGTGGTGCAGCCCTGGGGGTCGTTCAGCCGGCGGGTCTTCACCGTGTAGTCGGCGGGGAAGCCGCTCTCGGCGTACGACACCCGGGAGACCACCCGGTAGGGGCCCGTGCCGTCGGCGGGCAGGACGCAGCTTTCCTCGCCGTCCTCCGGGAAGTGCGGGCAGATCCGGGCGCCGGTCGCGTCGGTGATCCAGGCGAGCGAGGTGCCGTAGGCCTTCGTGCCGTAGGTGAGGCGGATGCGGTCGCCGGGGGTGGCCGTGAACGGCTGGCAGTACACCTCGACCGGGCTCGTGGAGGTGCGGACGGCGTCCGGCTGGTCCCAGTCGGTGCCGACGGGGTCCGCGCAGCCGTCCGTCGAGCCGAGCGGGACGAGGGAGACGGCCGTTTCGGTGTCGGTGGAGTTGTTGTTGCCGACCTTCAGGGTGTAGGTGCCGCCGGCGGACAGGGGGCACATGCCGTAGGTCGTGTAGGCGTCGTCGCCCCGGCAGTCGATCTGGCTGCCGTCCTCGGCCAGCAGCTGGGTGTACGCCGCGTTGTTGCTGTCGCTCAGCGCGGGCAGGTACAGGCCCGCCGCGTCGGCGGTGACGGTGTAGCAGACGCTCGCGCCGGGCACGAGGGTCGCCCTGCCGACGGCGGACCCCGGGTCGCCGAAGGGCGCGAGCGCGAGGGGCGCGCAGGTGGGGTCGTCGGCCCGGGCGGTGCCCGCCGTGGTCAGTGAGAGCAGTGCGGCGAGCAGGGCGACGAGGACGGTGAGCGCGGTCGGGCGCTTGTGCCCTGTTCTCGGACAGGAGCGGGCGGTTCTCGGACAGGAGTGGGCGTCGGTCATGAATTCCCCCGGATTCAGCGATCGTTGAGGGAATGCTCGCACACAGGTCTGACACGGCACTCATGAGTTTCGGGCGACTGTGGACAACTCCTGGTGCCTCAGTGCCCACCCCTGTGGACAACCACTGGCGCCTTCCTCAGTGCCGTCCCGCGACCCGGTCCGCCACCCGCGCCAGCCGCGACGACTCCGCACTGTGCGCGGTGAGTTCACGCCGGTCCGCCGCGCGGTAGGTCGCGTACATCCCCTGCACGCCCAGCCAACGGAACGGCTCCGGCTCCCACTTGCGCACCTTGTGGTCGACCCAGGGGAGGGTGGTGAGGTCGGTGGCGCCCGCCTGCCCGGAGTCCAGCCGGACCAGGTCCCGCAGCGTCCGCCCGGCGAGGTTGGTGGTCGCGACCCCCGAGCCGACGTAACCGCCCGCCCATCCGAGCCCCGTCGAGCGGTCCAGGGTCACCGTCGCGCACCAGTCGCGCGGCACCCCGAGCACTCCCGACCAAGCGTGCTCGATCCGCAGCCCGGCGAGCGAGGGGAAGAAGCGGACGAGGATCTCGCGCAGCGCCTCGACCGTCGCCGGCTGCGTGCGCCCGTCGTTGTCGGTCCTCGACCCGAAGCGGTACGGCACTCCGCGCCCGCCCAACGCGATCCGGCCGTCGGCGGTGCGCTGCGCGTACATGTACGCGTGCGCCATGTCGCCGAGGGTCTCCAGACCGGTCCAGCCGACCGACTCCCACTGCTCGTCGGTGAGCGGTTCGGTCGCGATCATCGAGGAGTTCATGGGCAGCCAGGTCCGCCGCTGGCCCTTGAGGCTCGCGGTGAAACCCTCGGTGCAGCGCAGGACGTAGGGCGCGCGGACGGTGCCGTACGGCGTGACGGCGTGCCGGGGCCGGATCTCGGTGACGGGTGTCGACTCGTGGATGACCACCCCCAGGGCTTCCGCCGCGGCCGCGAGTCCCTTCACCAGCTTCACCGGATGCAGTCGCGCGCCGTGCGGCGTCCACGTCGAACCGACCGCGTCCGCGACCCGGATCCGCGCGGCGGTCCCGCGCGCGCCGTACAGCTCGCGGTCGCTCTCGCCGTACGACAGCTCGTGCTCGTGGAAGGCCTTCAGCCGCGCCAACTGGGCTGGGGTGCAAGCGACTTCGAGGACGCCACCGCGATGGATGTCCGCCTCGATCCCCTCGTCGTCGGCGACCTCGACGACCTCGGCGACGGTGTCGTTCATGGCCTGCTGGAGGCGTACGGCGGCTTCCCTGCCGTGGAGCTTCGCGTACCGGTCGCGGCCCGCGATGCCGTTGTAGAGCCAGCCGCCGTTGCGGCCCGAGGCGCCGTAGCCGCAGAACTTCTGCTCCAGGACGGTGACTTGGAGGGAGGGGTCCGCCTTCTTCAGGTAGTACGCGGTCCACAGTCCCGTGTAGCCGCCGCCGACGATCACGACGTCGGCGGTGGCGTCTCCCGCGAGGGGTTCGCGGCGCGCCGGGAGGCCGTCGTCCGCGTACCAGAAGGAGACGCCACCGTTCACGACACCGCTTGCCGAACTGCTCATACCGGGACGCTAACCCCTGAGGGCGGCCACTGTCTCCTTCGGATTCCATGCTTTTCCGCGGCCTCTGACCAGCGGATAGCACGCCAGGCCGATCAGGACGGAGGTGAAATGTCCGAGATCGGTGAAGGTGCGGTGGGTCTCCAGCGGCACCCCGTAGACCGCGAGGACGATCAGCAGATACGGGTACCGCCACGGCGCCGCGATCCGGTACGCCAGCACGCCGACCACCCCGGCCAGCGCGTAACTCACCCCGATGTCAAGGGTGTCGACGGCCGACTGGGGTGCCATGTCCCGCTTGATCGCCCACAGCAGCGCGCCCTCGCTGATCAGCGTCGCCAGCACGTGCGCGGCCACGCACACCAGCAGCCAGCGCGCGGTACCGAGCCACCGCTCCGCCTGCGCGTGGAACACCGTGTACAGCGCGACGTACGGCAGCCAGCGGCCCCCGTCCATCCACATCGCGCTCGCGAACAGCACGCGGACCGGGTTGTTCGACAACTCGTGGATGTTGGTGGACCGCTGTCGCAGGAACTCCTGCTCGAACTCCGGCGACATGTGGTGCACGGCGACCGTGGTGACGAAGAGGATCCCCAGCCAGACGTAGGTGCCGGGGGCGCAGCGGACGTACGCCCACACCTTGTGGAGGCCCCGGGTGATTCGCATGAGCCGATTCACGCACGCGAGCGGGGTCCGGGGCGTGATCGACATTCCGGGCCGCCCTTCACGCCCACGCCGGTGTCCACGTCCCCCCGTCCGAGGGCTCGGGCCGTATCGAGTCGAGGTGGTTCCTGAGCGCCGCGAGCCCGGGATGGCGGTTGTCGCGGTGACGGACCAGGGAGTGCGGGTAGACCGGGGTCGGATCGCACAGGTCGATGCGGCGCAGGTCGTGACCGGCGGGCCAGACCAGCCGGGTCTGCTCCCCGACGAAGGTCGCCAGCGAACGGGACCCCGCGATGGTGTCCAGCAACGGCTCCACGCCGAAGTCGGGTCCGGTGGACTCGATGGCGAGCCCGAACGCGGCGGCGAGCGCGTCGTAGTACGCGGCCCACTCGGTACCGGCGACAAGCCCGGGCATCCAGATCCGGTGCCCGACGAGATCGGCCGGGGTGAGCGCGCGGGCGGCGGCGAGCGCGTGGGCCGGGCCGGTGAGGAGCTGGATCGGCTCGTCGAAGGCTCGGGTGACCTCGATGTCGGCGGGGAGACGGCGATCGGTTGTGGTGATGGCGCGGAAGGACGCGTCGACCGTGCCCGAGCGGATGGCCTCCATCGCCGCGTCCGCGTCGAAGAGGGTCACGACGTCCAGCTCGATCTCGGGGTGGGCGTGGTGGAAGTCGCGGAGCAGCGCGGCCGGGGCGAGGCCGCGGCCGATCACGTCGACGCGCAACGCGCGGTGGCCGGGGCGGACGGAGGCGTACGCCCGTGCCTCGGCGCGCAGGAGTTCGCGGGCGTGCGGCAGGAACGCCCGGCCGTCGACGGTCGGTTCCGCCCCGCGCGGGGTGCGGACGAACAGCCGCACTCCTACTGCCCGCTCCAGCGCGGCGATCCGCTTGGAGACGGCCTGCTGGGTGATCGACAACTCCGTGGCGGCATCCTGGAAGCGGCCCGCGTCCACGATGGCCACGAAGGTGCGCACAGCGTCGAGATCCACGCCGCCGACCCTACTGGCGGCCACTGACAATGCCGGCATAAAGGCCATCTCACCAGCCGATACAACCACCAGTTGTGGTTGTCTGGTGGGTCGGTTGTTTGACCGGTGGGGGTGCCGCTCGGTTGGATCCCGGGGTCAACACGGGGTGGTTCGGCAGCGGAGGGCAACGGAAGTGCGGGTGGGCAGACGGGCGCTGGGGCACCGGTTCGGGTGGTTGTGGGCGGCGTTCGCGGTCAGTTCGTACGGCACCGGGCTCGGGTTCGGCGCGTTCTCCGTGCTCGCGATCCTCGTGCTGCACTCCGGCCCGACCCAGGTGGCCGTGCTGGCCGCCTCGGGGCGGGCGGTGGGCTCGCTGCTCGCGGTGCCGCTCGGCCCGTGGGTGGAGTTCCGCCGTAAGCGGCCGGTGATGATCGCGATGGACCTGACCCGGTTCGCGGCCCTGTTGAGCATCCCCGTCGTGTACGCGCTCGGCGGGCTCACCTTCGCCCAGCTCCTCGTGGTCTCCGTCGTGGTCGCCGCCGCGAACATCGCGTTCAACGCGGCGAGCGGGGCGTTCCTGAAGTCGCTCCTCCCGCCTGAGGACCTGCTCGTCGCGAATGCCCGCTTCGAGTCCACGACCTGGACCTCGACCATGCTCGGACCCCCGCTCGGCGGCGCCGCGATCGGACTGTTGGGCCCGGTGACGACCGTGATCGCCGATGCCACGAGCTATCTGCTCTCGGCCCTCGGCATCCGCGCCATCGGCGGGACGGAACCGCACCCCGAACGAACCGGTGCGCCACGACTGCGAGCCGGCGATCTGCTCGACGGCTGGCGCTACCTCCTCGCCCACCCCACCCTGCGCCCGCTGCTCCTCAACGCGATGATGGTCAACGGCCTGATCATGGCGTCCGAGCCGTTGCTCGCCGTACTCCTGCTGGGTCGCCTCGGATTCGCGCCCTGGCAGTACGCCCTCGCGCTCGCGGCCTCCTCCGGCGTCGGCGGCTTCGTCGGCTCACGCCTCGCGCGCCCGCTCGCGGCCCGGTTCGGACAGCGCAAGGTGATGCTCACTTCCGGGGTGCTGCGCGCGTGCTGGCCGATCGGCCTGGCCTTCGTCCGCCCCGGAGTCCCCGGGATGCTCCTCGTCACCGCCGTCCAACTGGGCATGGTCACCTGCATCGGCGTCTTCAACCCGCTGCTGGCCACCGCCCGGCTCACCGACACCGCCCCCGACCGGATCGCCCGCACCCTCACCGCGTGGTCGGTCAGCACCAGCGCGGCGATCGCGGCGCTGACGGCCGCGTGGGGGCTGGTGGCTGCGGCCACGACTCCCCGCACGGCGATCGCGCTCGCGGGGGTCCTGCTCCTGGCGAGCCCCCTCCTGCTCCCCCGCCGCGAGCCCCCCGAGCGCGACATGGACCCGAGCCCGTCTTCTACCCTCTCCGCATGATCCGCACCGCGACTCCCACCGACATCCCCGTCATCCACGCCCTGATCCGCGAACTCGCCGCCTACGAAAAGGAACCCGAGGCAGCGAGGGCCACCCCGGAACAGCTCCACGAGGCCCTCTTCGGCCAACACCCCGGCGCCTACGCCCACATCGCCACCGACGACACCACCGGCGAACCGGTCGGCTTCGCCCTGTGGTTCCTCAACTTCTCGACCTGGCGCGGAGTCCACGGCATCTACCTGGAGGACCTCTACGTCCGCCCCACCGCCCGCCGATCCGGCCACGGGAAGTCCCTCCTCACCACCCTGGCCCGCATCTGCGTCGAACGCGGCTACGAGCGCCTGGAGTGGTCCGTCCTCAACTGGAACCGCCCCTCGATCGACTTCTACGAGTCGCTGGGCGCCCGGCCCCAGGACGAGTGGACGGTGTACCGGCTGACGGACGGGGCGCTGAACGCGGTAGCCCGGAGCTGATTTCCGACGGCGCAAACTCGCGCACACGATCATGCCCGGACTGGGCAGGGTCCCCGCATGAGCTTCACGAATATGCCAACTTTCTTACCGGGCCTCGAACTTTCCCGCCGCTTCTACACAGAAACCGTCCGCCCCCTCCTCGAAGAGGCCGCCCCCGGCCTCCCGCACTCCGCCGCCCGTATCGGCGGCGGCTCCGAGGTCCTCGGCTACGACACCCCCCGCTCGCGAGGCCCGGAATGGGGCCCGCGTCTCCAACTCTTCCTCCGTGCAAGGGACTTGCCCGGGCACGCGGGCCGCATCAGACACCACCTCGCCGAGCATCTCCCGAGAACCTTCCACGGTCACCCCACCCACCACTGCGTCGAAGTCACCCACACCACGGCCTGGTTCACCGCGACCCTCGGCTTCGACCCGACGCAGGGCATCACCCCGGCGGACTGGCTGACCACCCCCACCCAGCTCCTCGCCGAAGTCACCGCGGGCGCCGTCTTCCACGACGGCCTGCACCAACTCGGCCCGCTGCGCCACACCTTGCGCTGGTATCCCCGCGACGTCTGGCTGCACGTCATGGCCCGCCAGTGGCAGCGCGTCGCCGAGCGGGAAGCCTTCGTGGGCCGCTGCGGCGAGGTCGGCGACGAGCTGGGCTCCGCCATGATCGCGGCCCATCTGACCCGCCGTCTGATGCGCCTGTGCCTCCTCATGGACCGCCGCTACCCGCCGTACGACAAATGGCTCGGCAGCGCCTTCGCCCGTACGACGGCCGGTCACCGCCTCACCCCGGTGCTCACGGCCGCCCTCGCCGCCACGGACTGGCACACCCGCGAGAAGCACCTGTCCTACGCCTACGAAGCGGTGGCGGGCATCCACAACCAACTGAACCTGACCGACCGCGTCGACCCGGCCACCCGCCCGTACCGCTCCGGACCGTTCCGCGTCCTGCACGCCGAACGCTTCACGAGGGCCCTGCTCGCGCGCGTCTCGGACCCGTCGTTGAGACAGTTGCCCGACGATTTCTGAACTCGGCTTCTCTCACCACGTGTTCACGTCGCGGTCCCTCCGATCGACGTCGCTGATCATGGTCCAGCGCTCGTCGATGACGGCGGTGGCGCGCGTCGCGAGGTCGTACGGGGGCAGCCCGGGTCGCCGTCGCGGACGAACGCGGTCCAGGCCGCGTGGGTGCGGTCCGCCAGGCCGGGCGGCGGCCGGTAGGGGCCGAGCAGGGCTGTGTCGCCGTAGAGGGCGGGCAGGTCGGTGCGGTGGAAGACGAACGGCAGTTCCACGCAGTGGCAGGCGCCGAGCGCGCCGCCGAACGCGGGTGAGCGCCAGGCGAACTCGTAGGCGAAGGTGCGGGTGCGGTGGTGGCTGACGTGGGCGTGGGATGCGGCGAGGCGCCGACCGCCCCGGGTGAAGGTGTCCGTGATGAGCCGACTTGCCAACTCGGTTGGTTTGGCAGTCGGTTGGGTGGTCCGGTACGCGGTGAGCGCTTCCCGGGGGTTGGCCACGCGCCGTTCGGCGAGGGCGAGCGGGCGGGGCTCGGTCTTGGGGATGCCCGAGGGCACGGTGTAGAGGTTGGCCTCCTCGCGGTTCGTCCCGATGAGCAGATCCACGTCGGCGCCCCGGCCGCCGTACACGGCCTCGGCGGGCTGGCGGTCCAGCGACCCGCCGTCGATGACGCATTTCACGGGGCTCTCGCCGAGCGAGGTGTCGAGCGGACTGTCCGGTATGACGACGACCGGGCCGACCGCGCCGAGTGCCTCCGTCAGCCGCCGGTCGTCAACCGCGCCCAGTTCAACGGGAGTTGCCCGGACCTTCAGCGCCTCGGCCACCGCCCGGGTGGTCAGCGCCGCCTGCTCCGCGCTGATCGCCGCCGTACCGCTGCCGCTCTGGCTGATCGCCCGGCTGAACAGCCGCTCGCGCCGGGCGTCGGGACGGGCCAGCAGCGCGGCGACGATCATCGCCCCGGCGGACTGGCCCGCGACGGTCGCCTTCCCCGGGTCGCCGCCGAAGGCCACGGCGTTCTCGGCCACCCAGCGCAGCGCGGCGACGACGTCGAGCAGCCCGCGGTTGGCCGGCGCGCCGGGGATGTCGAGCCAACCGGCCACCCCCAGGCGGTAGTTGAGGGTGACGGTGACGATTCCGGCGCGGGCGAAGGACGAGCCTTCGTAGAGCGGGGCCTGGCCCATTCCCGAGATGAGTCCTCCGCCGTGCACGAAGACCAGCAACGGCAGCCCGCCGGAGGGGTGTTCGGGGGCGGCGACGGTCACGGTGAGGTGGCCGGGGCCCAGCCGGGGCCCAGCACCGGGGAGAGGTCCAGGCCGCCGAAGCCGGAACGGGTCCGGGCGGGCGCGGTTCCGCCGGGTGCGGTCGCGTCCCGTATCCCGTCCCACCGTGGGGCCGGGGCGGGCGCGGCGAAGCGGACGGCGTCGATGTCGTGGACGTCCTCCCACAGCACGGCCTGGCCCGCGTCCACGACGGGTGCGACGCTGTCGTCGAAGACGTTGGCGTTGGCCGCGGCGGTGCGGGGGCGGTGGTTGTTCCCCGGGTGCCAGAAGTCGTGGTCGGCTCGTGGCATCAGGTAGCGGGCGTTTGTTCCAGGCGTGCGGGCACGCTGGGAGCGCACCCGGAGGACGGTGTCGTCAGGGGCAGGGGCAGCGGGAGGAAGAGGGACGGTCAGCGGCGGCCGGCGGGCTCGCTCAGATCTGCGGGAGTCGGCATGTCGAGCCGGGCAAGGAGGGAGAGCGCCGCCGCGGACGCGCTGTCGGAGCCGGCCGTGGCCACGACGATGCGTTGCCCCTCTTCCTGGGGGACGCCCAGGGACTGGAGGTTGAGCTCCATGCGCCCGACGAGCGGATGGTGCATGCGGTACGCGGCGAGAGCCCACTTACGGACCCCGTGCTCGGCCCACATCGTGGCGAACTCCTCGCTCCTCATGGTCAGTTCACCGATGAGCGAGGCCAGCCGGGGATCGTCGGGGTGCTGCCCGGCGGCGAGCCGGAGCTTGCCGACCACGTTCCTGGCCTTCTTCGGCCAGTCCACGAACAGGTCCCGGGTGTGCGCGTCCAGGAACACCAGCCGCGCCATGTTCGGCCGCCGGTCGGCCTGTTCGGGTATCCGCGCCTCCAAGTGCCCGGCGAACAGGGCGTGTCCGGTGCGGTTCCAGGCCAGTACGTCGCTACGGCGACCGAGGACGATCGCGGGTGTGTCACCGAACGCGGCGAGGAGTTGCCGGGTCGTCTCGCCGGTCCGCTCCGGAGCGGGTCTGCGCGGAGTGGTGACGCGGCGTGCCGCGCCGGCCAGATCGTGCAGATGGGCGCGCTCCACCTCGTCGAGACCGAGGGCACGGGCCAGCGCGTCCAGCACCTCGGGGGACGCGTTGAGCGAGCTGCCCTGCTCAAGTCGCGTGTAGTAGGACAGCCCCACCCCGGCGAGCCGCGCCAACTCGTCCCGGCGCAGCCCGGGCACCCGGCGCCGCTCTCCGTACTCCGGTATCCCTACATCCACCGGCTGCAACTGAGCCCGACGTGTCCTGAGGAACTCCCCCAACCGCGGCTTCCTGTCCATGCCCCGAGTATCCGCCAGGGGAGTGTGCGCTGCCTGCCCCTGGCATGGGCAGGCAGCGGACAAACAAGGGCATATACGCACCGCTCACCTGATGATCTTCAGGTCGACCCAGGCGATATGCTATTTCGCCGGGCGCAATGTCAACGCGTGAATCCAATCGGAAGGGCAGCGCGGATGTCGGACTTTCCGGACTGGCGAAACAGGATGCTGCGAGCCGTCTGGCGACAGGACGAGGATCTCCCGGAGGAGGTGCTGGCGTGGATGTCCGAGACGTATGACGAATTCGGAGAGCTGCCCGAAGGCGAATTCTGCGAACTCTGGACCACGCGCACCTTCTCCATGGCGAGATCGGCCTTCGAGGTGATCCGGAATTCGGTGTTCGACGACACAGAGAAGAGGATCGCCGGGGAGGAATTCTGCTACGTCAACTACTTTCGCGACCCTGATTTTGGGCCGGTCGGTGTAGTTCGCTTCAATTCGGTGGAGGTCTCGACGCCGGATTGGGCGGAGGTTTTGGGTACCGTGGCGGAAGGGGTGCAGGAATTTGTCATGGATTATTACGTCATGGTCTGGCCTGTCTGTAGCCGCCACTCCCTCGGTATGCACGTAGATTATTTTCAGGACACCGCGGTCTGGAAATGCGGCGGGGGACTTGAGGATGGCCATGTGGCAAGGGCGGTCGATCCTTCGATCCGGCTATAGACGACATGCTGAAAACACAGACCGTCCGCCGCCGGGGCTCAATCGCCGATCCGGTTGATCTCGATCCGCCGGAGTGCGGCCACCAGCAACGGCAAGAGCATCGCCACCGCCGCCACCCCGCCGCCGGTGACGGCGACCGTCGCCGTTCCGAACGCCGCGGCGAGGAAAGGCGTGGACAACTGGCCGACCGGGACGGGCACGAAGGACCAGAACTCGTCGTGGGCGCCGACCCGGGACAGCAGCCGTTCCGGGATGTGGGTGTTGTGGACGGTCTCCCACACGACGGTGAAGAACTCGGCGACCACGCCCGCCACGAAGGCCGCCGCCGCCAGCCAGAGGGTGTTCGCGCCGACGCCGAGCAGGATCAGCGGCAGCGCGCCCAGCGACATCGAGGCCAGCGCCGGTCCCATCGGCCGCCGCACCGTCACCTTCACCATCACCACGCCGGCCGTCAGCGCCCCGACACCGCGGGCGCTCAGCACCAGCCCCCAACCCCCGGCACCGATCGTGCCGTTGGCGATCACCGGGCCCAGGATCTGAAAGACACCCCTGTTGAGGGCGTTGAAGACCGCGAACGCCGGCGTCACCGTCCAGATCCAGGGCTGTGAGCTGAAGTAGCTCCAGCCTTCCCGGAGTTCACCGAGCATCGTCGGGTCACCCTCGGTACGCGGCAGCCGGTCCGGCAACGACACCCGGGCGAAGCACGCGGCCGCCAGGAGGAACGAGACCGCATCCGCGGCGATCGCCCAGCCTCCGCCCACGGAAGCGGTCAACAGGCCGGCCGCTGTCGGACCGAGGATCTGCGCGGCGTTCCTCGCGGACGCCAGCAGGGAGCTGGCCCGCTGGATGCCGCGTCCCGCCGCCAGGTTCGCGACGATGCCGCGCAGCGCGGGCCTGGTCAGTCCCTGGAAGATGCCGTTGAGGCCGGAGAGCGGCAGCAGGTACGCCGGGTGCTGGTGCGTCAGGAGGACGAGCGCGACACCGGCCTGAGTGAGGCCGGCACCCAGACTGGTGAGGCGCAGGACGGTGTCGCGCCGGTAGCGGTCGGCGATTCCGCCGCCGAGGAGGAGCGCCGCGAGCATCGGGACCAGAGCCGCGGTGGTGACCGCGGACAGCCAGCTCGCGCTGCCGGTGGCCTCCAGGACGCCGAAGGCCAGGGCGACCGGCGCCATGGCACTGCCCGCCATGGAGATCGACTGGCCGGCCAGGAACCAGCGGAAGGCGGCGGAGCGGAGCGGTCGCCCGGAGGCGAGGCCGGTACTGGTTACCGGTGACGCGTCCCTGTCCGGTGGTTCACGATCTCGGTTTCCTGGGGCGTCTGTTGCAGGCACAAGGGGCTACCGTGCCAGCGCGTGCCGGACGTCTCAAATGGTTTTGCCGGAGCCCTCGTACCGCTCCGGGGAGCGGCTGCCAGAAACTGTTCACACCAGGTGGCGGTCGACCTCGCGGGAAAGCCCTGCCGACACCTCCGACAGTTCGTCGGCCGACTCGGGGGTCAGTCGGTAGAACCCCTGAAGACCGACGGCACGCTCCAGGCGGCCGTCCACGAGGTGCTTGAGACCGCGGGTCTGGCCCCGGCGGTTGCGCCACATGAGCCGTGCCAGGAGTTCGCCGGGGAGGGGCAGGTCGAAGCGTACGGGGGTCGCGTCCACGTGCACGGCCGCGGCACCGCAGCCGCCCGCGCCGAGCATCGACCAGTCGCCGTGACCGGGGAACGCCGGATCCTGCCAGGTCGCGGGGGCCGTACCGCAGCACTCGCGCCGCTCCCGGTCGGTCACCCGCATCCGGCTGACCACGAACACCGTGCCCCGGTTGACGTGCAGCGCGTACACCTCGTCCTCGGCCTGGGCGCCGGACCAGGCGGGCAGCGAGCTGTGGACGCCGCTGAAGGCGACCGGAGGACGCTCACCCGCGCGACCGGCCTTCCGCAGGGCGTGACAGGTGCCGTGGGTCCACAGGACGGTGAAGGCATCAGGCATGTCCGTGATCCTACGAACGGGCACTGACAACCGTCCGGTTCAGCCTCAGCCTCCGTCTCCGTCTCTGCCGCTGCCCCTGCCTCTGTCGTGGCGGGAATGCGCACAACGATCAACGCCGGTGCTAGCGTGACCACGACCAATCACACTCAGTAATCAGGGGGATCCCGTGCGTAAAGCGGGAGTTCTGGCGTCCGCCATGGCCGTTGTCGCCGCTCTTTCCATCGCGATGGCGCCCGCGGCCGGCGCGACCAGCGACGGTTGCGGCGACCTCGACAACGGACAGCTCTGCATCTATCACCCGGCCGGGCCGAGCGGGGACTACGAGACCCGGTATTTCAAGAACGGCGGCCCCGATGTCGTTGTCATGCTGGGGGAACAGGCCAAGACCCCGGACGGAAATGTTCAGCCGAAAGACTATGACTCGACCTGGCTGACGGCGAAGGCCGGACGCACCGTCTCGAAGACCCGGTATCTCACGATGGACAAGGGCTGGTGCATTCGGGCCGCCATGAAGACCAAATCCGGTGAAACCTATATCGGCAAGTGGTACTGCATGTAAATGGGGGCCGCGAGTTTGGGAGCCCTGGAGTGCTACTCTCGCACCCGCAGCCTTGGTTTTCATGCCCAAGAGTCAGGGAGGGCAAGCCGTGTGGCGAGTCGTCTTCTACGTAACTCCGGCCACGTGTCTTGCCGCGATCGCGGCAACCGTACTCGCCTGCCTGGCCGTCGAACGCCTGTACTCTCGGCACCCCGACAGTGTGCGGTCGGCAGCGCGGGTTTTCCTGTCGCTCTGGTCATTTCTCGTTCTCGCCGTGACGGTAATTCCTGAGGGCACACTGGGAACGGATGACGGAAAGATCTACTGGCTTCCGGGCGAAGGTCTTCTGTACGGAACGTCCGGTCTGGATGCGAGCGAGATCTCAATGATCTTCAAGCAGGAGGCCGCGAACGCCCTGATGTTCATTCCGCTGTGCGTGCTGGCCTACTACAGCGCACGCAGACCTTCCCTGTATATCGCCCTGGGATCGTGCGTGGCATTCAGCTTCGTCATTGAATTCACGCAATGGCTGGAGCGTGCGGGGAGAACGGCGGACGTCGACGACCTCACCTTCAACACGCTGGGAGCGGTGATCGGGGCGCTGGCGATCGGCTTCGCCTCGTTCGCCGTTGCGCGCTCGGGTGCTCCAGCCCGCGGGCCGGCCCACTCGGCCCGCCGATAGCGCCCTCGACAGATATCGGCAGCACACGTGCCGGAGGGCTGCCGCGCTACTGGCATGCCGGACGTACGAAGGTCAGGCGGAGTCGTCGGCCTGGAGTTCCAGGTGGAGTTCGTAGCCGCCGTCGGTCGTCGGACCGGAGGTGATGGTGCCGCCGAGGAGTTCGGCGCGCTGGCGCAGGCCGACGAGACCGTGGTGGGCGCCGGGCAGCGGGAGTGCGGAGCGGGTGGCGGCGGTGTTGGTGATGGTGGTGCGGAGGGCGCCGTCCCTGTGGTGGATGCGGACGGTCGCGGTGGCGCCGGGGGCGTGTTTGCGGACGTTGGTGAGCGCTTCCTGGACCGTGCGGTAGACGGCGCGCTGGAGAGTGGGCGGGAGCCCGTCGGGCAGGTCCGTCTCCAGTCGGGTCTCGATGCCGCTGGCGTCGATCAGCTGGTGCAGATCGGCGAGGGAGGGTTGGGGCGTGAGTTCGGTGGGACGGCTGCCGGAGGCGCGCAGGACGCCGACCATGTGCCGTAGCTCCTCCAGGGTCTGCACGCTGAGCCGGCGGATCGTGGCCCCGGCCGCTCTCGCCTCGGCGTCCGGGCTGCCGACCTGAAGTGCGCCGGCGGTCACGGCGATGAGGCTGACCTGGTGGGAGACCACGTCGTGCATCTCACGGGCGAGTTGGGCGCGCTCCTTCGCCAACACGGCCTGGGCGCTGAGCAGTTGCTCCTGCTCACGGGCCTCGGAGATCTCGGCGAGCCGAAGCGTCAACTCGCGCCGGGCCTGGACGAGTTGGCCGAGGAAGACCGGAGCGGCGGCCGTGGCGAGGGTGTAGGTGAGGTGCACCAGGCTGTAGGTCTCGTCGAGTTCGTCGACGTCGAGGGACGTCCACGGCCAGGGCATGAAGTCGACGACGGCGAAGGCCAGGGCGCAGGCCACGAGCAGCGCGCGGTGCCGGCAGAGCGAGGAGAGGGTGTACAGCGCGGCCATCGTGGCGATCGCCGCGTCGCCGATCAGGGCGGAGGGGAGCGTGAGGACGAAGGCCAGCAGCGGGCGGTGGCGGCGCAGCGTGAGAGCCAGGGCGGCGAGGAGGCCGTAGGCGGTGGCCGGGTGGTTGTCGCTGTCGAGGTTCACCCACAGGTCCAGCAGCGCGGCACAGACCAGCAGCGCGTCCACCAACAGGGCAGGCGGGCGGCGGGAGTTCATCGGACGGCTCCGTCCTCGGGCGGCCTGAGCAGTCCGGCCCGTTCGGCGACCAGTGCGGCCTGCACCCGGTTGTCGACCCGTAACTTCTCGAAGACGACGCTGACATGGCCTTTGACGGTGCCGGTGCTCAGATGGAGCCGGTCGCCGATGTCGGTGTTGGAGAGGCCCTCGGCCATCAGCGCGAGAACGGCACGCTCGCGCCCGCTCAGCCGGTCGACGAGCCGAACGGCGTAGGGCTCGCGCCCGCCCTGGTCGAGGAAGCTGTCCACCACCGTGCGTATGACCTGCGACGACAGTACGGTTCCGCCCTCGGCCAAGGTGCGGATCAGATACGGCAGTTGCTCGGGGTCGGTGTCCTTGAGGAGGAAACCGGCGGCGCCGGAACGCAGCGCCGCCTCGACGTACTCGTCGGTGTCGAAGGTCGTCAGCATCGCCACCACGGGAGGGTTCGACAGCCGGCGGAGTTCGGCCAGGACGGTCAGTCCGTCCACGTCGGGCATCCGGATGTCGAGCAGGACGACGTCGGGGCTCAACTCCCTTACCGCCTGCACTGCTTGGCCGCCGGGAACCGCCGCCACGGCTCCGATGCCGTCCGAGGCGTTGAGGATGTGGGTGAAGCCGGTACGGACGAGAGCCTCGTCGTCGACCACCAGGACACGGATCATGTGCGCTGCGCTCCTCAACTGCCCGTACTGCCGCTCGCTGTTCGTGAACTGCCCGTATTCCTGACTGCCGTTCGTCAACTGCCCCTAGTCCCGCCTGCCGTTCGTCGACTGGGACCGTCCGGTCGGCCGGTGCGGTTCCGGCCGGTCGGCGGGGCGGCTCCGGAAGGTTGCCGGGTGGGCTGTTCCTCGCGGCCCGCGAATCCTGAGGGCATGACACACGACGTATCGCCGGCCGCGCCGGCCGCCGCGTTACCCGAGCGGCAGACGGTCCCCACCGACGCTCCAACGACCGGACGCCTCATCGGTGTCGACCTGGCGCGCGGACTCGCCGTCCTCGGCATGTACTCCGCGCACGTCGGCCCCGACGTCACGGTCGGCGGACCCGTCGGCTTCCTGCTGGAGACCGCACGAGGCCGCTCCTCCGCCCTGTTCGCCGTGCTCGCCGGATTCTCGCTGATCATCATCACCGGCCGCCCCCACCCCCGGACCGGCCGCGCCGGCCGCCAGGCGATGACCCGGGTCGCGATCCGCGCCGTGGTCCTGCTGGCCCTCGGCTACGCGCTGACCGCCCTGGGCACCGAGGTCGACGTGATCCTCAGCTGCTACGGCCTGCTCTTCCTGACCGTGCTCCCGCTGCACCGGCTGCGCGCCGCGACGCTCGCGCTCGTCGCCGCCGCAGGCGCCCTGGTCCTGCCCCAAATCCTTTACACCGTACGGAAGTTGATCGAGGAGGGCGGGTGGGCGGACGCCGTCGTCCAGGCGGACCCGCTGGCCCGGATCAGCGGTACGGACGGCGTCGTAGAGCTGCTGTTCACCGGCGACTACCCGGCCCTGACCTGGGCGCCGTTCCTGATCGCGGGCATGGCGGTGGCCCGGCTCGACCTCACTCGGCCCGGGATCCGGATCCGGCTCGCCCTGACCGGCGGCGCGCTCGCCGTCCTCGGCTACGGCGGTTCCTGGCTGGCCCTGCGCCTCGTCCCGCACGCGCTGACCGTCATCTCGACGGCCACCGGCGGCAGTTCGGCCTCGTCGGCCTGGTGGTCCGACACGGTCGGCGAACCCCGGAACGGCACACCGCTCGCCTGGCTCCTGGTGGCCGCACCGCACAGCCAGACGACCTTCTCCGTCGTCGGCAACACGGGCGTCGCGTTCGCGGTGCTCGCCGGGTGCCTGACGGTCGCCGACCGGATGCCCCGCCTCACCCGGTCACTGGCGCCCGTCTCCGCGGTCGGCACGATGGCCCTGACCGTCTACGTCCTGCACATCGTCGCCCTCTGGCTCCTGACCGATGTCCGGTACGTGGCCGTCGTCGAGGACGAGACGATGGCCGGGCTGCCGGTGCTGCTCGGCTTCATCGCGACCGCGATGCTGCTGGCCATCGTGTGGAGGCGGCACTTCAGGCGCGGGCCCCTGGAGCAGTTGCTGCACTTGGCGACCCGGCCCGCGCGCCACGTCAGGTGACTGTCGGTACCGGGTGCCTGATCGAGGTTCGTCGGTCAGGCACCCGGGGTGTCAGGACCGGCGGTCACTTCTTGACGACGGACTCCACCCAACTGATGAAGTTCGTCGTCGCGTTGCCGGTGCGCTCGGCCATGGTGTGCGCCTGGGCCCACACCGTGGCGAAGTCCACGTCGCGGATGCCGTAGTTCCGCAGGGCCAACTGGAGGTTGATCTCAGTGGTGTTGGCCGTGTCGCCCTGCATGATGCCGGTGCGGATGCGCCAGTGCCGCGCCACCTTCGACTGCCGGTAGCCGGCGAAGGCGGGCGAGAGGAAGTACAGCGGGTTGTACGCCTCGGCCCGCCAGGCGATGCCCTTGCCGACGCTGTCCTTCTTCGCGAAGTCGCCGTCGTAGGCGGCGGCGCCGTAGGCGGAGTTCCAGTCGGAGTACGTGGCGTACGTCGTCTCGTTCGCCTTGACGACATCACGGGTGAGGGGCGCGAAGTGCGAGGGGACGCCAAGACCCATCGCGAAGACGCTGTTCTCGCCCTGCCCGCGGGCGTACCCGTCGAACGCGCCGACCGGCTTGTTCGCGTTCTTCTGGCTGGTGACGAAGCCTTCGAGGCCGGACACCGTGGCGGTGTTGGTCGTGGCGTCGTAACTGACCCACGTGCTACTGGAGTTGAGATAGGCGATGTAGTCGGCGACCGTCGCGTACGTGGTCGAGGTCCCCGTCTGGCCCGATCCGGGCGGGCCGCCCTGCGTGGTGATGGTGTACGGGAAGGTGTTGTCCGACAGGAAGTGGTTCAGCGAGGTGGTGATCACCTCGATCAGGTGGTCGTGGTAACTGCCCGCCAGGTGAACGCCGTTGCTGGACGCGGTCAGCTCCAGGCGCCTGCCGTGCTCGTCGCGCAGGCCCAGGCGGTTGACGTACTTGGGCCAGGCCTTGGCGAGGTCGGCCGAGTAGGCGCTGGTCCAGGTGCCGGACGCGCGCGTGCCGGTCGAGGCGAACTGGCCCATGTTCCACTCGTACGACAGGTTGGCCTCGGCCAGGTTGGTGATCGGGCACCAGGCCATGACACCGGCGACCGCGTCGCTGAGGGGGCGGCCCTGGGCGTCCTCCATCGCGGCGCCGATCGTCCGCAGGTAGGGGTGGTACAGGGGGCTGTCGCCGGACGTGCCCGCCACGGTGTCCTGGGCGCCGCCGCCGCTCATGCCGAACAGGACGATGTCGTCCGAACTGCCGGGCAGGACGCCCTCGTTGTACCGGAGGAAGCGGACCGCGGCCTTCAGGTCGGTCACGCCCCAGGGCGCCGCGTCGGAGCGGGTACTGGTCGAGCTGTCCCGGCCGCGCAGGCCCGGCCACACGTAGACGAGCCCGGCCGCGAGGTACTGCGACACGCTGCTGTAGCTGTACGACGTGGCCGGCGCCTGCTGGGCGTAGCCGGGGGTGTTGACCGGGATCACGATCGGCGCCGTGCCTCCCGAGTACTGCCCGACGGTGCCCTTGCGGTTGAGCTTCGCGGTGTACGTCGTCCCGTCGCTGTTCGCGGTGGCCGTCAGATAGGCGCCCGGTACGTAGATCGAGAGGTTCTCGTAGTCCGCCGCGGCCGGGTTCGCGACGTACACCTTCCCGAGTTGGTAGTAGACGTCGTTGGTCGCGTCGTAGGACCAGGCGGTGGAATCGAACTCCAGCGAGTACGCCGAGGACGAACTCCCCGAACCGCTCGACGAACCGCCCGCCGACGAGGTCCCGGCGAAGGCCGTACCCGCCGTGCCCTCGGCGACTCCGAACGCGGTCATGGCCGCGACGCCCGTGGCGCTCCGGATCACAGTTCTACGGTTGATGTCCACCCGTGGACCTCCTTGTACAGCTGGTTGCGTGGTCACAGCCGTACGCACCCACCGCCTCGGCGACACCGCGGGCAGATTGGGGTTGTGCGGCTCGGTCGCGTCCCAGACTGTCGGTCGAGAGCCAGGATTGTTAACAATTTCGATGATAATTTTGTTAGAAGGCGTCACCGGAGCGGGCGGGTGCGCGCCCTTGTGATCCGCGATCAGGGCGGGCCGCTTGGTGCAGTCGGTCGGGCAGGACCCGGTGTTCCTGATAGGGGGGCACCAGGTCGCTGTGGGTGGGGAGTTGAGCGTCAGGTACGGCACCGGGGGGCGGGGCGCAGGACCGGTGCTCGCCATGCGCCCAGTACGAAGAGCGCCTGCCTGGCGGCGACCAGTACGTCCAGGGCGTCCACTACATCCAGGGCGTCCAGGGCGTCCAGGGCGTCCAGTACGTCCAGTACGTCCAGTACGTCCAGGGCGAGGATCGTGCACAGCGACCAGCGCACCCAGTCGAGGATGCCGGGACCCGCCCCGGTGACCAGATGCGCGAGGACCACGGCGACACCGGCCGCGCAGCCGCCGAGCGGGACCGTGAACTGGCCCCGGCCGAGGACGCGTTGGGCGTTGAGGGTGGTGGGCAGAGGGTGTACGTCGTCCCGGCACGGGCCGATGCGGGGGGGGCGGGCGCGGCGCTCGTAGAACGTCCGTAGATCGATGCGCCCGGTCCGGTCCCGCTCCTGGCACAGCGGCGCGGTGACGAGGAAGCCGGAGAGCACGAAGAACACGTCCACCCCGGCCCACCCCGCGACCAACGCACCGCCGTGATGGGCCGGCGCCAGGAGTACCGCGACGCCCCGGACCCCGTAGCGCCGGACTCCGTTCAGGTTTCCGGCCCGTCGCCGTGGCCCTGTTCCGGCGTTCCCGTCCCCTGCCGCGTCACATATCGAGCGATATGTCGCAGAGGGCTTCGGTCAACTGCCCGGACGAGAACCCCATGAGTTTCCGATCAACAACTGTCCTACTGGGATTCCTCGGAACCGCCCTCGCTCGCTGCGGCGAGCTTGCCGCCGACGAATACCACGCCCAGTCCGAGGGCGGCTGCGCCGGCGGCTGCCACCACCTTCATCCCCGCCCCCAGGAACTGCTTGCTCTCGCTGTCCTTCTCGTACACCTGCCGCACGTTTCGGTCGAGGCGGTCGTGGAGGGCCTCCCGCTGCACCTCGCTGAGGTCGTCCCGACCGAGGTCGGCCCGCAGGGCGTCCCGCTGGTCCTGCGAAGCCTGGTAGAAGTGGTTCTGGCTGTTCTCGTTGGCTGCGAGAGTGGACTTGTGGGCCTCCGTGACCGCATCGATGTCGGCCTTGCCCAGGTCCTTGAAGGCCGGGAACTGCTCGATGAGCTTGAGCCGCACCTCGGTGGCCATCTCGGGCATCGCCGCCGCGAACTTGAGCACCTTGTCCTTGGACAGGTTCCGCCAGTTCGGGATACCCAACTTCCGCTTGAGCGCTGCTTCGTTCACGTCACCCATTCCCTGAATCATCCCGTCTCTGAAGGCCGGTCGAGGTCGAGCACCAGGTCCGGTCCCAGGTCGAACTCCCAGATCTCCATCCCGGCGAACGAAGCGTGATCCCGGTCCAATTGAAGCCACACGCGAGGCTCCTCGTCGTCGAGAACGATCCAGGCACTGTCGGCGCGGCCGACCGGAGCCGTTCGAAGGTAGGCGCAGGTCTGGCTGCATCCGCACCACCCGTGGAAGCGCAGGCCCGCAACGGCCTGAGCCAGGGTGGGCTCACCTTCAGAGACCAGCGCCGCATCGAGGAACGACACCAGCGCGGGATAGACGTCCGCAAGCAACGGTGGTTCGGTCTCGGTCACACAGTCCAGCTAACTGTCCCCAGCACACCCCAGTCCCGTCATTTGCCCAGATCCACAAGAAAAGCCCTGGCGGGATGTCCACGATGAACAGATGGGGTAACCCAGGTGACGGAGGATCAGGAACCGAAGCGTGGAACGTCCCACAGGCGCACGGTGCCGTCGGAACTGGCGGTGGCCAGCACTGCTCCGTCGTAGCTGAAGTCCATGGCCGTGATGGCATCGGTGTGGCCGACCAGTTCGTACGGAGCGCCGGGGACATCGGTGCGCCACACTCGTACGCGCCCCGAGTCGTCGCCGGTCGCGAGACGCGGTGCGTTGGGGCTGAAGGCCAGGGCCGACGCGGCGGGAAGAGGTGTGGGACTCCAGGCGCGGTCGTCGCCGTGCCGCCGCCAGAGCGCACTGCCCGCGGAGCCCGCGAGGGCGACGCTGCCGTCGTGGCGGCTGACAGCGATGGCCCGGGCCGTGCCGTCCAGGCCGTCCGGCTGGTTGCCGACGGGCAGGAGGCAGGTACCGTGCGTGAATCCGGGCAGTTCGTAACGCCACACCTCCTTGCCCATGGTGAGAATGGCCACGACCCCTTCATCGATCAGAGCGACCGACGCGGGGGGACACAGGTCCTGCTCCGGTCCATCCGACATCGGCCGAGTAAAGCTCCCATCGGGTTGTATCCGCCATACGTTCACGACTGCTATGGCCCCCCTGCTGTAGCTGTCAGATCCAAAATCGGACTCAGGTGCGAAGGCCCTGAGGACCAAGCCGCTGTGGACGTCCAGGGCGAGCGATGAGTACGTGCTCTCGGGAAAGTCAGGCGTCCCGTTGGGCAGGTGTCTCATGTCTGACAGCCACAGATCGCCGCTCACGTGGCTTGGGTCCATCGTCAGGAGACGGCCGTCCGGGTGGAACGTCACGGGGGTCGGCACGGTCAGCCCCTTGAGCGAGTGACGATCGCCGCTCGGGTCCCACTGCCATGACATGGCATTGGCCGCCGTGCAGACCAGCGAGCGGCTCTCCGGTTGGAATGCCACTCCTGCCATGGCGACTCCGGGACCGTCGAATACACGGAGGCTCATGTCCCGCGACACGAACCGGGTCCCGGCCGTGACCGCACCGATCGCTGTGACCGCCGCGACCGCGAGCACCGTACGCCGTCGCACATCGGTCGGCCGCGGGGCCGGCGACCGGTCTGCGTACGCCGGCACTCCCGCCAGCGCCTCCTGCAGCCGGATGTGGCGGAACTGGTAGCTGCCGCCCACCTGGCGGAGCAGCTCCCGGCGGCGGGCGTCGGCCAGAAAGGCCATGAGTGACCAGGGCAGTTGGCCGCGAAGGGCGAATACGGCCCGGACCAGGAGGAACCTGGGCCACGCGCGAGTGAGCAGGACCAGCACCGCGAAAATGGTTCCCGACAGGACAGCGAGGCCCGAGAGGACCAGCAGGTCGACGCCGAACAGCTGGCGCAGTGTGATCAGTTCTCGTTCGGCGAGAGGCAGGACACGCCCCCTGCCGGGCCAGCCGATTCCGCCCGTGAAGAGCCTCGCCAGGAGGGCACCGGACAGCATCCCCGCATACCACCCGGGCAGCCCGGTCAGGCCGACAACCAGGCCGGCGAGCAGGGCCCCTGTTGTCGCGGATCGCCGGTCCTGGGCGAGCGCGGTGTCCGGGCCCGTCTGCGCGGCCCGCGCCGGTGGTGCGTTCAGCCAGTTGTGTACGGCCAGCGCGAGCCCCATCACGACGGCCAAGCACACGGCGGCAAGGAGCATCTCGCAGTACAGCTCGACGACCGCGAACCCGCGAAGGGAAAGGGAGTAGACGACGGCCGCGCAGTACAGGACCGGCACGATGGACAGTGCGGCGAGTGCCGCCCCGGTGCCGAATCCACGCCCCAGCCGTCCCAGGGAACCCGAGAGCGAGAAGGAGAGCCGCCCGGGCGGACGGCCCGCCGTCGCGTACCAGACGATCATGCACAGGACCGCGCATCCGGCGCCGAATGCCAGTGCCCCGAGTGCCAGACTGCGGCCGGTGTGTGTGCCGGAACCCCAGATCACGACCACGAGGATGCCCGCCAAGGCCACCGCGCCACCCACCCCGAGGCCGACCACGGGCCCCGTCCAACGCGACAGGAGCCGCTCGCTCATCTGCCACCAAGCCAGGTCGCGTTCGCGGTGGTCGTGCAGGTAACAGGCCAGGAACGTGAGCCACTTGCGAGCCTGGGCGGGGCTCCAACGGTCCCGGCCGCGTTCCGGTGCGTCGTCGGGTCTGGCCGGATCGGGCGCGTACGCGGCATCCACGAGTTGCTGCATCAAGTGGTCCTCGACCGCGTACCGGCAGTCGAAGTCCTCCTCGTCCAGGAGTTCCCCCGGAGCACCGCCTCCGCGCTGATAGACCAGCCGCGCCGACGTCACCATCAGCGGCGTCGACAGTGCCAGTGCCAAGGGGCTCTCGGTACGGGCCCGCAGATGGGCGAGGACCTGATCCCAGTCGGTACCCGCCGGCCAGTCGACGTCCCCGAGGTAGGCGACGACGTCCTCGGCCGCGACGCGCGACATCTCCACCACCGGCGCCCGGCGCAGCGTGGGCGCCCCGCCCCGGATCAGGTCCTCGTACTCGTTGGCACGGCAGGTGACGACCACGGGCCGTTCGCCGCCGATCGCGTGGTTGATGCCGCGGATCGCGCTGCGCCGCGCCGACTCCGGGATCTCGTCCAGCCCGTCGAGTACGGGGAGCAGGAGGCCGTGGGTCAGCAGCGTGCGCGGAATCTCCTCACGACCGCTGTAGTACGGCAGCGCGAGCGTGCGCACGATCCAGTCGTCCAGGGATTCACGGGCCGGGTCCCACGACGACGCGGGAAGCAGGACGGGTACCGGGCCGCCCGCCTCGCGGGTGCTCAGCAGTCCCAGCGTGAGCAGCATCGCGAGGACCGTCTTCCCGGCCCCCGGCTCACCGATGATCACCAGTCGGCCGTCCGGCAACTGGGCGTGCCCGGCGGCCAGTTGGGCAACCGCCTCGTCGAAGCGTCCGTCGAGCCGGCCGTCCATCCGGACCCGGAGCACGCGTGCGCCGGAGGCCGACCGGCCGGGATCGTCGGCGACCGGCCGGGATGTCGTCGCCCAGGCGAGTGGCAGCACCCTCGGGTCCCGCAGGCGCCGGGCCTCCGCCTCCTCCAGCCACTGGGCTCTGAGCGTGCGGGCCAGGTCGTCGGCGTATGCGGCCGGATCGGGCCGGGCCGGTTCCTGTCTGAAGAAGTCGACCAGCGCCAGCAGGAGGGAGGCGATGCCGAAGAACAGGCTCGCGATCGTGGCAACGTTGCCCGCACCTGGTCGGTCGAGCGTCATCCACACCGCGAGGCCGACGGACACCAGCCCCAGACCGCCGAGGGAGAGGTCACGGACGAAGCGGCCCCGAGGGCGCCGGGAAGAACCTGAGAGCACCTCCGCATGCTGCCCGACATGCCGCGGCCCTGCGGCCCTGTCGCCCGACACCCCTCAACCGGGTGACCGGAGCAAGTGACGCCTCAGCGGACCGCGCGCTGTGGTAGAGCTGCCGCTGCTGCGCGGTTGCGCAGGAGCGGTCTTCAACTCCGCCGCCACGCCCCGTTCCCCGTGGCCCCGTCGGAGTGCGGCCAATTTTTCACCGCCCGCGCCGCAGGTGGCGGTGAGTGAGTCAGGGGTACGGCCGTCCGCACCGGCCCGTCCAAGTGAGAGCCTCGGCGTGGACAGTCGACCGAGCATCGGCGCCACTTCGCGCGCAGCCGTGCAGACGTTGCCGCCCTGATACCGCCGTCCCGCCAACCACCGTTCCTCAAACGCCTCCACGCGGCCGAACCGTGGCGCTCATTTCCGCCACCGACCTCGTCGCCCGTCAGCCCTCGCGCCTCACCGGACGAGTGGGGTGCCGTCATGACGCACTCCAATGTCGCGCGCGTCGACCGGTTCGCCGTCCAGCGAACGTATCCACCTGGTGATCGAGCAGGTCTTCCACACCACGCGGTCCGCCCCACGACCGGCCGGAATCGGTCCGTGCTCCCGCTGCGGAATGCAGCGAGCCCGGCCGCCTCGCACCCGACCGGGCTGGTGAATCGCGTGGAGGACCTGGCCCGGTCGCCCCCGGGCCGGGTCTCTCGACCACAGGCCGCAAGGGCAGTCATCCTCGCCCTGGTCCATCCACAGATGCGTGGGCGATGGGTTGTCGTAGGTGCCGGGCGTCGCGCTGCTCAGCGCGAGGGCCGGTGAGGCTGGCAGCACCGCGATCCGCGCAGTGAGCCGGCGAGGGGCGCGAAGATCAGCGACGGCAACGGGTGCCCTGGGGTCGTGCGGTCCTAGGTGGGCGGGACGGGAACTCGACGTCACGGCGGCAGGAGTTCTTACGCCGAGGCGTGGCCGTCGTCATCGTGACCATGGCCGTGGGGAGATGACCGAGATCGAGGCACGGGGCCTGGGCGAGTGCCTCACCGAAGCGCTCGCCATCGCCACGGACGACTGCGACGGTGTCTTCCTGTCGGTGGACATCGACGTCTGCGACCCCGGACACGCTCCGGGCACCGGCACCCCCGAGCCCGACGGCCTGACAGCCCGTCAACTCCTCGACGCCGTACGCCGGGTCGCCTACGAAGCCCCCGTCCTCGGTGTCAACGTCGTCGAGGTCGCGCCGCCCTACGACAACACCGAGATCACGTCGTTCCTCGCCGACCGTGTGGTCCTGGAGGCACTCACCGGCATCGCCCGCCGACGCAAGGACGCCCGCGACGGCACGACGTGGGATCCGCGCCGGCCGTTGCTGGACGGCCGCTGAAGACGCCCCATAGACACCCATAGACACCCCATGTCATCCGTCGAGTAAGGCAGCGGAGCCTGAGGCACCGGACTCTCACGGCCTCATCGACGTCGACGCAAGCTCTCCCAAGGGAAGCGGACACCACCAACAGCGGCACACCGCTGCCTGCCGACCGCACGGTTGGCCACCACTCGGCCACCGGGAGACGCACGGCAACACCTCTGAGCTGACACACCACCACAAACAAGGTCACGGAATGCAAAAAGGTCCAGGTCAGATGATGTCCGACCTGGACCTTGACTGAGCCCCCTGTCGGATTCGAACCGACGACCTACGCATTACAAGTGCGTTGCTCTGGCCAACTGAGCTAAGGAGGCCTGCGTGTGTGCGGGACGCGGGCGAGGCGTGCGCGATCACGTGCCTGGTGCAGTGTACCCAGGTCCCCGTCGCGCCCTGTCGAAAATTTCCGCGAAGTTCACATGCCCTCGGGTACTGACAGACCGGGCAAACGCCAGGTACCGTCCGTACCCAGTTCACTCGTGTGGACTACACCACCTTCCTACAACGGATCGTCCGGCACGTTCCTGCCGGTAGAAGGGGGCCTTCACCATGGCCACTGTTTCGTTCGACAAGGCGACCCGGATCTACCCGGGCACCGAGAAGCCCGCCGTTGACGGTCTGGAGATCGAGGTCGGGGACGGCGAGTTCCTCGTCCTCGTCGGTCCGTCCGGCTGTGGCAAGTCCACCTCGCTCCGGATGCTCGCGGGGCTCGAGGACGTCAACGCCGGCGCCATCCGCATCGGTGACCGCGACGTCACGCACCTGCCGCCGAAGGACCGGGACATCGCCATGGTGTTCCAGAACTACGCGCTGTACCCGCACATGACGGTCGCCGACAACATGGGCTTCGCGCTCAAGATCGCCGGCGTCAACAAGGCCGAGATCCGCCAGAAGGTGGAGGACGCCGCGAAGATCCTCGACCTGACCGACTACCTGGGCCGCAAGCCGAAAGCCCTCTCCGGCGGTCAGCGCCAGCGTGTCGCGATGGGCCGCGCCATCGTGCGTGAGCCCCAGGTCTTCCTCATGGACGAGCCGCTGTCGAACCTCGACGCCAAGCTCCGTGTCTCCACCCGTACGCAGATCGCCTCGCTGCAGCGCCGCCTCGGCATCACCACCGTCTACGTCACCCACGACCAGGTCGAGGCCATGACGATGGGCGACCGGGTGGCCGTACTCAAGGACGGTCTGCTCCAGCAGGTCGACAGCCCGCGCAACATGTACGACCGCCCCAAGAACCTCTTCGTGGCCGGCTTCATCGGCTCCCCCGCCATGAACCTGATCGAGGTCCCGATCACCGACGGCGGCGTGAAGTTCGGCAACTCGGTCGTCCCGGTCAACCGCGAGGCCCTCAAGGCCGCCTCCGACAAGGGTGACCGCACGGTCACCGTCGGCGTCCGCCCCGAGCACTTCGACATCGAGGAGCACAACGGCGAGGCCGCGAAGTCCCTCACCAAGGACACCGAGGACGCCCCCGCCGGTCTCGCGGTCTCCGTGAACGTCGTCGAGGAGCTGGGCGCCGACGGTTACGTCTACGGCAGCGCCAAGGTCGGCGACGACCTCAAGGACCTGGTCGTCCGCGTCAGCGGTCGCGCCGTGCCGGACAAGGGCGCCACGCTCCACGTGGTCCCGCGTCCGGGTGAGATCCACGTGTTCTCGACCTCCACGGGCGAGCGCCTCACCGACTGATCAAAGGTTCGACGAGAGGGCCCCGCGGTTCGCCGCGGGGCCCTTCCCGTTGGCCGGAGGCGGCCGACCGTGTCGACAAATACCCCGGCAGAACGGTCATTTCGAGCAGCGTTCGTCAACGCCTTACCCAATTCGAGGCACCAATCCATCCCCCAAATTGGTGACTAAATGTCGCCAAATCATTACCGGGCGCTACCCTCACACGCGTGAAGCACTCCAATAACCAACAGCCGCGACGCGGCCGGGGCGGCCCCGCCCGCCGGGTCGGCCGCACGCTCGCCCTCGTCCTGCCCGTCGTCATGGTGCTCTCCGGGACCCTCGCGGTCACCCGGGTCAACTGGTCGGGGAGCCCCTCCAGCTCGATGCTCACCGCGACGGACGTCACGGCGGCACGCGGAGCCTCCTCTCGGGCCGCCGCACGCGCCCCGCAGGACATCCTGCGCGACCAGCTCCTGACCGAGCTCCAGGACAAGAACCCCGGCGTCGTCCTGACCCACCTCCAGGAGGCGGTGAACGGCCGGCCCTCGCTCGCCGGCCACTGCACCTCCATCGCCCGCGCACTGGGCCGCGCCGCCGTCCGTATCTACGGCGCCGCACGCGCCCAGTCCTACGCCCGCCCCGTGTGCGACACCGCGTTCGCCTCCGGGGTCATGGCCGCGCACAGCTGACCCGGAGCCGGCGCCCGGAGTAGGAGGTCGGTAACGGCTGATTAAGGAACGGTTGCAGCCGAAAGACACGGTGGGGCCGCCACGTACAGTTCGGGTCATGACCGATCCGAACGCCGCGTCGCGCCCCACCCAAGCCGTGATCCTGGCCGGTGGCCAGGGATCCCGGCTGCGCCCGTACACCGACGACCGGCCCAAGCCGATGGTCGAGATCCCCGGCACGGGGACGCCGATCATCGGCCATCAGCTCGTCTGGCTCGCCGAGGAGGGCGTGACCGACGTGGTGGTCAGCTGCGGGCATCTCGCCGAGGTGCTGCAGGACTGGCTGAAAACAGCCGATCTGCCGGTCGATGTGACCACGGTCGTCGAGACGGAGCCGCTGGGCCGCGGCGGCGGCCTCAAGTACGCCGCCGCGCGTCTGCCCCACCCGGACAAGGCGTGGTACGCCACCAACGGCGACATCTGGACGCGGTTCTCGCTGCGCGACATGGCGGACTTCCACGCCGAGCGCGATGCCGTCGCCACGCTCGCGCTGGCTCGGCCCCGGATTCCCTGGGGGGCCGTGCAGACGGACGGGTTCGGGCATGTCACGGACTTCATCGAGTCGCCGCCGACGCAGTACGCGATCAATGCGGGTGTGTATGTCTTCTCGCCTGAGTTCGCGGGGTTGTTGCCGGAGCGGGGGGATCATGAGCGGACTACGTTTCCCCACCTTGCGCGGGAGTTGAGGCTTGCTGGGTTCCCGATTCCTCAAGGGGCCTACTGGCGGGCTATCGATACCGCGAAGGATCTGACCGAAGCCGCCAAAGAGCTTGCTGCGCTTGGTCGTTGAGTGCCGGCCGTATGTGGCTGGTCGCGCAGTTCCCCGCGCCCCTAAAAAACTGAGGCGGGGGGGGCGCCGAATTGTGATGCGCCGCCCCCGCGGTTTTTAGGGACATATCCCCGGCGGGGGGGCGCGCGGGCAAATAACACCCCCCCCCCCCCATCCCCCCCCC